>NZ_NEJM01000004.1:22400-465159 GCF_002113725.1 Pseudomonas sp. B23(2017)
GTAGCCGGTGCCATCCACCGCGGCGCCTGCTTCGCGGGTGAACCCGCTCCCACAGGGATCGCGCAAGGCCGCAGGGCTGGCGCCATGCCTGTAAAGGCAATGGCCTGAATCAAAGACCTTGAAGCCTGCACGGTCAGTGTGGGAGCGGGCATGCCCGCGAACACCGGCATAGCCGGTGCCATCCACCGCGGCGCCTGCTTCGCGGGTGAACCCGCTCCCACAGGGATCGCGCAAGGCCGCAGGGCTGGCGCCATGCCTGTACAGGCAATGGCCTGAATCAAAGACCTTGAAGCCTGCACGGTCAGTGTGGGAGCGGGTTTACCCGCGAACACCGGCGTAGCCGGTGCCATCCACCGCGGCGCCTGCTTCGCGGGCATGCCCGCTCCCACAGGGACCGCATGACCTTTTGCGCTGCAGCTCAGCGAATCTGATGCTTGTGCAGCAACCGATAGAAAGTCGGCCGCGATATACCTAGCACCTTGGCCGCCACACTCAGGTTGTTACTGTGCCGGCTGAGTACATCACACAGCGCCTGGCGCTCGGCCCGGTGCTTGTACTCCTCAAGCGTACCCAGCGGTTGCTGCATCTGGTCAAGGGTCTGCAATCCCAGGTCCTGCGCCTCGATTTGCCGACCTTCGGCCAGCACCAACCCGCGCCGCACACGGTTGGCCAACTCGCGAACATTGCCCGGCCAGTCATGCCGGCCCATGGCCGCCAGCGCATGGTCGCTGAACGAACGCGGTCGACGCCCGGTTTCCAGGCTGTAGAAATGGGCAAAATGGCTGGCCAGCATCGACAGGTCGCCATGCCGGTCGCGCAAAGGCGCAGTCACTACCTGCAACACGTTCAGGCGGTAATACAGGTCTTCGCGAAAGCGCCCTTGCTCGATGGCCCTTTCCAGGTCCACGTGGGTAGCCGCCAGCACCCGCACATCCACCGGGATCGGCTGGCTGCCCCCCACGCGTTCAATGTGCTTTTCCTGCAGAAAACGCAGCAAGTTGGCCTGCAACTCCAGCGGCAGGTCGCCAATTTCGTCGAGGAACAACGTACCACCATGGGCTGCTTCGATGCGCCCGGCCTTGCGCTGATGAGCACCGGTGAAGGCGCCCTTCTCATGGCCGAACAGTTCCGACTGGATCAGGTGCTCGGGGATCGCCCCGCAGTTGATGGCAATGAACGGCTGCTCGCTGCGTTGCGACTGACGGTGCAGGGTGCGGGCCACCAGCTCCTTGCCGGTACCGCTTTCACCGCGGATCAGCACCGGCGATTCAGTAGGCGCCAGCTTGCCCAGCAGCTTGCGCAACTCGCGGATCGGGCGGCTGTCACCGAGCAGCTCGTGGCTGGTTTCATCCACCCTCGCCAGCCCTTTGCCACGCAGGCGCGCCATGCCGAAGGCCCGGCCCAGGGTGACCTGCACGCGGGAAACGTCGAACGGCAAGGTGTGGAAGTCGAAGAACCATTCACAAACGAAATCGCCGACGGCCGGCATGCGCAACTGTTCGGCGCTGAGCACGGCAATCCATTCGGTGTTGCTGCGCTTGATCAAGTCCTTGACCCCGTCCGGGCGCCTGAGGTGCGACGCCTGCAAGCGCAACAGGCCCACATCGCAAGGATGATCCAGCGCGGCACCGAGCATGCAGCTGTCCACATCCCAGCCTGCGCTGCGCAATCCAGGCAACAAACGGTGGCAGTCATCGCAGGGGTCGACGATGAGCAAACGGCGTTGGGCGGCAGGCTGCTGCATGACCGATCCTTGGCGCCAGTTTTCGGTTTTTTGAAATAAAACAGTAAGTTGTGGCGCCCGATTAACAGTAGCAACGAAGTTGACGGTTCCCAGTACCGTCTGTCTGCCGAATCATTTTTTTACAATCAGTGACGGGAATTTTCGCACTTTATCGACATCACATGGCGGCATGGGCAAGAACGGATTCGAACCTGGCAAATTTTTTACAACCAATGTGTGACTCGCCCCCGGACAACGAGCATCAGTACACATAACCCCGCGCTGCACTTCGCGATAACCGAGGCGACTTTGAAGCAACGCGGACTTACCTGGATGTTTGGGACCATAGAGAGACCGAACCATGAATGCCCCGCTCCGTGTCAACGAAGCACTGCTGATTGCCGACCACGCCTTCGAACCTTTCCAGTGCGTAGCCTGGGATGCACCCAACGGTACTGGTGAACTGAGCCTGGCAGTGATCGACCGGACCAGCACCCGCATCGGCAGCAAGCAAGTGTCCTCGCGTATCTACTCCGACCCGGCCCAGTGGGCCAGCCTGATCGAGGAAGTGCGCGCCGAACTGTGCGAAAAAGGTTACGACCTGCAACCGTGGTCGATGCCGAAGTAATATCGGCCGGCAAACCAAGTGCGTGCACCGCCACGCACTTGTACAACTTCCGGGTTGCTGTTCTGGCAACTCTTCTTATTGCGACATAGTGTCGCATCGATACTTTTTCAATCCACCAACCTGAACTGTTGCAGGTGCTGGTAATCAGCCTGAAGTTGTTGCGCCAGACGCTGCGCACGGCCCAGGCGCACCGGCGCCAGTTCCATATCCACCAGCAAAGTGGCACACGGCATTGGTTGCACGGCATTCCAGTGCTGCAGGCGACCGTCGGTAAACACCAGGCAGCGCAATGCTTCTTCAGGGTGGGCCCGTTGCCGCGCCTGCAACCAGTGCCGAGCCTGTTCCAGTGCTGCGATCAACGGCGTGCCGCCACCGGCACCCAAGGCTTGCAGCCAGGGTTGCAAAGCGGCCGAGGCCTTCAGGCCGTGGCGCTGCCACTGCGGCGTGCGCCCGCTGGCGGTAAGCAGGGCCAGCCGGGCACGCTGGCGGTAGGCCTGATCGAACAGCGCCGCCAGCAGCCCTTTGGTTTGTGCCAGCGCCTGGTGGCGGCGGGTCGAGGCCGACGCATCGACGATTACCAGCCACAGTTCTGCGGGCCTGCCCTGCCGTTGTTGCCAGCACAGGTCCTGGCGCTGGCGTGGCCGGCCCTTGAGCAGGGTCGGCAGCCAGGCCACCCGACCGGCCGCGGCACTGCGCGCCCGGCCTCGGTTGGCACCGTACTGCTTGCCTGCGCCTGCTTTGGCATCCGCCCCTTTGGCAGGTGGCTGGGGGATGCTCAGGGCTTTTTTGCCCAGTTCGGCACCTCGCGGCGGGCGCCGCTGGCCACGGGCTGCGCAGCCATCGCACCCCAGTCGCCCTGCCCGCCCTGTTCGCCAGGGTTGCCTGCGCCTTGCCGATCGGGTTGTTGCTCAGGCTGCTGCGGTGCTGCAGGGGGGTTGGCCTGGGGCGCAACGCGGCGGCGATGGCGCAAGGCGAACTCGGCCACTGCATCGACATCGGCCTCTTCGATGGCCTCGCCACCGCGCCAGGCACAGTGGGCGCGTGCGGCGCGCAGCCAGACCAGGTCGGCGCGCAGGCCGTCGACCCCGGCGGCGTAGCAGCGTTCGGTGATCCAGGCCAACGCCTGGTCGTCCAGGGCAATGCCGGCCAGGGCCTGGCGCGCCGCCTGGCAGCGCTCGCGCAATTGCGCCTGGGCCTCGGCCCATTGCGCGCAGAAAGCCTGCGGGTCGCTGTCGAAGGCCAGACGGCGGCGAATGATCTGCTGACGCGCCTCAGGCTCGGGCAAGCCTTCCAGGGCCACGTTGAGGCCAAAGCGGTCAAGCAACTGCGGGCGCAGTTCGCCCTCCTCCGGGTTCATGGTGCCGATCAGTACGAAGCGGGCACTGTGCCGGTGCGAGATGCCGTCGCGCTCGATGCGGTTGGTGCCACTGGCCGCCACGTCGAGCAGCAGGTCGACCAGGGTATCGGGCAGCAGGTTGACCTCATCGACATACAGCACGCCGCCATCGGCCTGGGCCAGCACCCCCGGGGAAAACTGCGCCTTGCCCTGCCCCAGCGCGGCATCCAGGTCGAGGGTGCCGACCAACCGTTCTTCGCTGGCGCCCAGTGGCAGGGTGACGAACGGGCCCTCGCCGAGCAGGTCGGCCAGACCACGAGCCAGGGTACTCTTGGCCATGCCACGCGGCCCCTCGATCAGCACGCCGCCGATCTTCGGGTCGATGGCGGTCAGGCACAGCGCCAGTTTCAGGTCGTCGGCACCGACCACGGCTGCCAGTGGAAATTGCACGGGTTCACTCATTTCAAGCCTGTTCCTCGCCGTCGAGCAGTTGTTCCTCGAGGGCTTCGCGGTAGTCGCCAGGCGCCTGCCACAGGCCGCGCTGCTGGGCCTCCAGCAAACGCTCGGTAAGGTCGCGCAGGGCCTCGGGGTTGTGCTCGCGCATGAAGTCGCGGGTCGCCGGGTCGAGCACGTAGGCATCGGCCAGCGCCTGGTAATGATGGTCGTCGATCAGCTGCGTGGTGGCGTCGAAGGCGAACAGGTTGTCGACCGTCGCCGCCATCTCGAAGGCGCCTTTGTAGCCATGGCGCTTGACCCCGTCGATCCACTTCGGGTTCAGCGCCCGGGCGCGGATGACCCGGTTCAGCTCTTCCTTGAGGGTACGGATGCGCGGCCGGTCGGCCTGGCTGTGGTCGCCGTGGTAACTGGCCACTGCCGCACCGGACAAGGTTTCCGACGCCGCCAGCATGCCACCCTGGAACTGGTAGTAGTCGTTGGAATCGAGCAGGTCGTGTTCGTGGTTGTCCTGGTTTTGCAGCACCGCCTGCACCTTGGCCAGGCGCTGGGCGAACTGGGCGCGGGCCGGGGTACCGTCGTCGCTGGCGCCATAGGCATAGCCGCCGTGGTTGAGGTAGACCTCGGCCAGGTCGTCGCGGCTGTGCCACAGGCGCCCGTCGATGGCGTTCTGCACCCCGGCGCCGTAGGCCCCGGGCTTGGCACCGAACACCCGCCAGCCAGCCTGGCGCGCGGCCTGCTCGGCGTCCACGCCCTGCGCCTGCAGCGCGGCGCGCTCGCTACGCACGCGGGCGGCCAGTGGGTTGAGATCGTCGGGTTCGTCCAGCGCGGCCACCGCCTGCACTGCGGCATCGAACAGGCGGATGAGGTTGCCGAAGGCATCTCGGAAAAAGCCGGAAACGCGCAAGGTCACGTCCACCCGCGGGCGGTCGAGCAGGCTGAGCGGCAGGATCTCGAAATCGTCGACCCGCTGGCTGCCGGTGGCCCACACCGGTCGCACGCCCATCAGCGCCATGGCCTGGGCGATGTCGTCGCCACCGGTACGCATGGTTGCCGTGCCCCACACCGAAAGGCCGAGTTGGCGCAGGTGATCGCCGTGGTCCTGCAGGTGGCGCTCGAGGATCAGGTTGGCCGAGGCGAAGCCCAGGCGCCAGGCGGTGGTGGTGGGCAGGTTGCGCACATCCACGGTATAGAAGTTGCGACCGGTGGGCAGCACGTCCAGGCGCCCACGGCTGGGCGCACCGCTGGGGCCAGCGGGCACGAAACGCCCGGCCAGCGCCGCCAGCAGGCCATTCATTTCGGCGCTGCCGCAGGCATCCAGGCTGGGTGCCACCGCTTCGCGCAGCGCCTGCACCACGTCATGCACCGGTTGCCATTCACTCAGGGCAGGTAACTGTGCGGTCCCGCCCAGCGCCTGGTCGATTACCTGCAGCGCCAACAGTTCGAGGCGTTCGCGGGTATCGCCACAGGTGCGCCAGGGCTCGCTGCTCATGGCCTGCAACTGCTCGGGGCGTGCGCCCTGCCACGGCTGCCCGAGCTCGCAATCGAGCGGGTCGAAACCCGGTACCAGCGCCTTGGCCAAAGCCCGCAGCAGGCTGGCATTGCCGCCGCGACCGTCGCCACGCTCGACCCGCAACAGCGCCAGCAGGGTATCCAGGCGCAGCCGGCCTTCCGGGGACTGGCCGAACACATGCAGGCCATCGCGAATCTGCGATTCCTTCAGGTCGCACAGGTAGGTGTCCAGGCGCGGCAGCCACACGGCGGCATCGTCCAGTTGGCCTTCCAGTTGCAGTTCGCGGTCGATGTGGTTGGCCTTGACCAGTTCGAGAATGTCGCGCTGCAACTCGCGGGCGCGCCGCGGGTCGAGCAGCTGCGCTTCGTAGAACTCGTCGGCCAATTGCTCCAGGTGGCGCAACGGGCCATAGGTTTCGGCACGGGTCAGCGGCGGCATCAGGTGGTCGATGATCACCGCCTGGGTGCGGCGCTTGGCCTGGGCACCCTCGCCCGGGTCGTTGACGATGAACGGGTAGATGTTCGGCAGCGGGCCGAGCAAGGCGTCCGGCCAGCACTGCGCCGACAACCCGACGCCCTTGCCGGGCAGCCATTCGAGGTTGCCGTGCTTGCCGACGTGGATCACCGCGTCGGCGGCAAAGGCATGGCGCAGCCAGAAGTGAAACGCCAGGTAGCCGTGCGGCGGCACCAGGTCCGGGTCGTGGTACACCGCGCTGGGGTCCACCTGGTAGCCCCGTGCCGGCTGGATGCCGACGAAGGTCAAGCCAAAGCGCAGGCCGGCCACCATCAGCCGGCCACTGCGGTACATCGGGTCCTGCTGCGGTGGCCCCCAGCGTTCCAGCACGGCCTGGCGGTTGGCCTCGGGCAGGCGCTCGAAGGCGGCCTGGTAGTCGGCCAGGCTCAGGCTCTGCGCACAGAGGCGCAGGTCCAGATGGTCGAGGTCGTTGGTCACGCCTCCGAGCAACTGGTGGATCAGTTGCGTGCCACTGCCCGGCAAGTCGGCCAGCGGATAGCCTTCGGCCTGCAGGGCCTTGAGGATGTTTAGCGCCGCCGCTGGCGTGTCCAGGCCAACGCCGTTGCCAATGCGACCATCCCGGGTCGGGTAGTTGGCCAGCACCAGGGCCACGCGCTTTTGCGCATTCGGCAGGCGCGCCAGTTCGACCCAGCGGCGGGCCAGTTCGGCGACAAAGTCCATGCGCTCGGGGTGGGCGCGGTAGCAGACCACGTCGGACTGGCTGCGCTCGCTGCGCCAGGCCATGTCCTTGAAACTGACCGGGCGGGTGATGATACGCCCGTCCAGTTCGGGCAGGGCGATGTGCATGGCCAGGTCACGCGCCCCCAGGCCCTGCTCGCTGGTTTCCCAGCCGGGCTGGTTGTCTTGCGCGCAGATGGCCTGCAGCACCGGGATGTCGCGACGGAACGGGCGCAGGTTGGGCCGTTCCGGGCTGGACAGGGCAAAGCCGGTGGTGTTGACCAGCACTTCGGCACCCACCTCGTCCAGCCAGGCTTCGACCTGCTCCAGGCAGGCGCTTTCCTTGAGGCTGGCCACGGCGATCGGCAATGGGTTGAGCCCGGCGGCCTGCAGGCGCTGGCAGAACACATCGATGAACGCGGTGTTGGCCGCCTGCAGGTGCGAGCGGTAGAACAGCAGTGGCGCCACCGGCTGTTCGGGATGCCACTGGGGGTACCAGTCCTCCAGCGTGGCGCTGCCCTTGGCCGGGTGATACACGGCGGTGCGCGGCAAAGGCTGCGGCTCGTCCCAGGCATAGTCGCGGCCCAGCCACTGGCTGGCCAGGCAATTGAACAGGTTGATGGCGTTGGCCTTGCCGCCCTGGCGCAAGTAGTGCCAGAGGCGTTCGGCCTGCTCGCCGCTGACACTGCCCAGGCTGGTCAGCTCCGGGTCCGGGCGGTCGTCGCCCGGCACCAGGATCAGTTGCACGCCACGGCCGGCCAGTTCGACCAGTTGCTCGACGCCATAGCGCCAGTAACCGACGCCACCGTGCAGCGACACCAGGATGACTTTGGCATGGCGCAGCACCTGGTCGACGTACAGGTCGACCGAGGCATGGTTCTGTACCTGCATCGGGTTGGCCAGGCGCAGGCTGGGGTAATCCTCGGGCAATTGCTCGGCGGTATCGGCGAGCAATGCCAGGTGCGAATCGCCGCTGCAGAGAATCACCAGCTCGGCGGGCGTCTGGCCGAGGTCGGCAATGCTGTCATCCGGCACGAAGCCGCCGGGCTGGGTCCGCAGCAGGTGCATGGGTCAGGCGCCCAGTGCCTGGCGCAGGCGCGCTTCCAGCTGGGCGGCGTCGAGGTCCTGGCCGATCAGCACCAGGCGGGTGATGCGCGGCTCGTCGGCGCGCCAGGCGCGGTCGAAATGCTTGTCGAAACGGGTGCCCACGCCTTGTACCAGCAGGCGCATCGGCTTGCCCGGGATGGCAGCGAAGCCTTTGGCGCGCAGGATGCCGAATTCCACCACCAGCTGGGTCAGGGCGTCGAGCAGCAGGCTTTCGTCGGCTTCGGGCAGGTCGATGGAGATGGAGTCGAAGGCGTCGTGGTCATGATCGTCATGGTCATCGCCGTCATGATGCGAATCATGGTGGGTACGGCGGCCATCGATGTGCGCCTCGGACTCGGCGCCCACGCCCAGCAGCACCTCCAGCGGCAGCTTGCCGCTGCTGGCCTCGATCACCTTGACCGCCGGCGGCAGTTCTTCGGCCACCTCGGCGCGGACCTTGGCCAGGCCTTCGGCGTCGATCAGGTCGGCCTTGTTCAGCACCACCAGGTCGGCGCTGGCCAGCTGGTCGGCGAACAGTTCGTGCAGCGGCGATTCGTGGTCCAGGTTGGGGTCGAGCTTGCGCTGGGCATCGACCTGGTCCGGGTAGGCGGCGAAGGTGCCGGCGGCCACGGCCGGGCTGTCGACCACCGTGATCACCGCGTCGACGGTGCAGGCATTGCGGATTTCCGGCCACTGGAAGGCTTGCACCAGCGGTTTGGGCAGGGCCAGGCCGCTGGTTTCGATGAGGATATGGTCCAGGTCGCCACGGCGTGCCACCAGCTCGCGCATCACCGGGAAGAACTCTTCCTGCACGGTGCAGCACAGGCAGCCGTTGGCCAGCTCGTAGACGCGGCCGGTGGCTTCTTCCTCGGTGCAACCGATGCTGCACTGCTTGAGGATTTCGCCGTCGATGCCCAGTTCGCCGAACTCGTTGACGATCACCGCAATGCGGCGGCCCTGGGCGTTGTCGAGCATGTGGCGCAGCAAGGTAGTCTTGCCCGAGCCGAGGAAGCCGGTGACGATGGTGACGGGGAGCTTGGCCAGTGTTTTCATGTCGCATTGCCCTTGGCAGATTGGCGCGGGCATGCAGGACGACAGCCACGGGCCAGGCCGGCCGGGCTTGTTCGCCACCGGATCACCCCGCCCGGTTGAAAGTCGAAAACGTGACGAGGCAGGTCTCCTGGCTCGCACCGTTCCATGTGCCCGCTGGTGCAGCGGGCTGGCGGGATGACGCCTTCCCGCGCGCGGGCGCAGTGGCTGTGTCGATCCGTTGTCGGTGCTTACAGTTGCGGGGGCAGCCGCGGCTTGTACCGCGTTCCCGTCTTAGCTTCGGCCTGGCCGAAGAACCTCGAAGTGGCAAGGCTACGCAGTGGCTGGCGGGTGGTCAACCATTGCTGTCGGGCTGGCCGACAACAAGTGGCGCAACTGCGTTACAGTGGTGGCTTTAGCAGCGAGGCACCCCGGTGAAACCCCTGAACAAGCGCGATTTGGCACGCCTGGAGCGTGAACTGGTGGTTTGCCTGACCGAAGCCTGCGAAACCGCCAAGGCGGAGATCGTCGGTTTCAGCTGGCTTACCCATCGCCTGGCTCCCGAGGATTTTCCGGCCAGCCTGCGTATTACCTGGGTGTTCGAGCGAGAGGCCGACAAGGCCGCCGCCGTGGCGGGCGACGCGAAGGTACGCATGCTGGCGCTGACCGGCCTGGCTTTGGAACAGGCCGGCATTCAGCTGGATCATCCGGCCTGGCATGTGCGGTTTGACAGTGAAGAGGCCTGCCGGCAGAGCCACGGGGGCGACTGGAGCAAGCGCTTGATGGGGCGCTGAACCAGGGGCATGCGCGGTCCTGGCTCTTCCTGCCTGCACTGGGCACCGGCTTCGCCGGTGTTCGCGGGCACGCCCGCTCCTACAGGGGCCGCGGCGCACTCGCGGAATCTGTTTTCCCGCGACAACGATGCCTCTATCCGTTAGGCTACGCATTCCCCTGTCACGAGGTGTTCGTCCAATGCGCCATTGATGCCGCCGTCCCTTCGACGGCCAGTCTTCAGCCTCCGGTTCGCTCCGGAGATGTCGCGGCATTTGTGGAGTTGTGCATGACGAACACGTCGATCCTGACGCTGGACAGCGTCTCCTTGGCCTTGCCTGACGGCAGGCTGTTATTTACCGACCTCAGCGAAACCTTCGACCAACGCCGCACCGGCCTGGTCGGGCGCAACGGTGTGGGCAAGAGCCTGCTCGGGCAGATACTTGCCGGCCAGCGCGAACCAAGCAGCGGCCAGTGTCGGCGCCTTGGGCGCATCCATCTTCTGGACCAGCAGGTGATCGAGCGCAGCGCCACGGTCGCCGACCTGGCCCAGGTGGGCGCGGTGCTCGCTGCGCTGGAGCGCATCGAGCAAGGCAGCGTCGCACCCAGTGACTTCGACACTGTCGGCGAACGCTGGGATATCCGCGAGCAATTGCAGGGGCACCTGCAACGCCACGGCCTGGGCCAGCTCGACTGGCACCAGCCCGCCCACAGCCTGAGCGGTGGCCAGGCCATGCGCGTGGCGCTGGTCGGCGCCTGGCTCAGCGAAGCGGACTACCTGATCCTCGACGAACCGAGCAATCACCTGGACAGCAACGCCCGCGCCCAACTGCTGAGCATGATCGAAGCCTGGGACCGGGGCTTGCTGGTAATCAGCCATGATCGCAGCCTGCTCGCGCACATGACGCGCATCGTCGAATTGTCCAGCCTGGGCTTGCAGGCCTATGGCGGCAACTACAGCTTCTATTCGGCCCAGAAAGCCAGCCAGACGGCGCTGGCCCAACAGCAACTTGCCCGGCTGAAACAGGAGCAGCAACGCCAGGCCCGCGAACTGCAGCGCCAGCGCGAAGACCTGGAACGTCATCAAGCCCGCGCCGGGCGCAACGCCAGGCACGCCAACCAGGCCAAGATCCTGGTCGACCGCCAGCAGGAACGCAGCCAGGCCACTGCGGGCAAGCAGCGCCGCGACCACCGCGACGCCCGGCAGGCGCTGCAGGGCAAAGTGCGTGACGCCGCCCGCGAAGTCGAGCAGGACAGCGCCATTACCCTGCATGCACCCACGCCGCAGCGTCATCCGGGCCGCGAAGTGCTGGCCTTGCAGGCGCTGCACCTGCCCCGCGGCACGCGCAAACCACTGAACCTGCGCTTGTGCCTGGGCCAGCGGCTGGGCCTGGTCGGCGCCAATGGCAGTGGCAAGTCCACCCTGCTCAGGCTGATGAACGGTGAGTTGCCAGCCCCGCCCGACAGCCTGCGCCTCAGTGGTGAAACCGCCCTGCTCGACCAGCACTGCAGCACACTACCAGGCCACACCAGCGTGCTCGACCACCTGCGCCAGGCAAACCCGACACTGCCCCAGGGCGACTTGCGCAGCCGCCTGGCGCAACTGGGCCTGGATGCCGCCCGCATCGAACTGCCCAGCGGCCTGCTCAGCGGCGGTGAGCGGATGAAGGCGGCACTGGCCGCCGTGCTGTACCGCGAACGGCCGCTCGACCTGTTGCTGCTGGACGAACCCGGCAACCACCTGGACCTGCCGTCACTGGCCGCACTGGAACACATGCTCGGGCAGTTTCGCGGGGCGCTGGTGGTGGCGTCCCACGACCAGGTACTGCTCGACCAGCTGGCGCTGGACGAGTACCTGCACCTGTAGAAGCCGCAATGAATGCATTGCAGGCTATCAATTCGTGACTGGCCGTTCCCGATCTGCCACGGATGTATTATGGTGGCGTGGTGCGCATATAACAGCAGCCCGAGCAATCGGGCACTTGCAAGACAATGAGGGTGTCATGAGCAACGAAAGCATTAATTGGGACAAGCTGGGTTTCGACTACATCAAGACCGACAAACGCTACCTGTCCGTATGGCGCAATGGCGAGTGGGACAAAGGCACCCTGACCGAAGACAACGTGCTGCACATCAGTGAAGGCTCCACGGCCCTGCACTACGGCCAGCAGTGCTTCGAAGGCCTCAAGGCCTACCGTTGCAAGGACGGTTCGATCAACCTGTTCCGCCCGGACCAGAACGCCGCCCGCATGCAGCGCAGCTGCGCCCGCCTGCTGATGCCGCAGGTGCCGACCGATGTGTTCATCGAGGCGTGCAAGCAAGTGGTCAAGGCCAACGAGAAGTTCGTGCCACCGCATGGTAAAGGCGCCCTCTACCTGCGTCCGTTCGTGATCGGCACCGGTGACAACATTGGCGTGCGCACCGCCCCCGAGTTCATCTTCTCGATCTTCGCCATCCCGGTTGGCTCGTACTTCAAGGGCGGCATGAAGCCGCACAACTTCCAGATCTCCAGCTTCGACCGCGCAGCCCCCCAAGGCACTGGCGCGGCCAAGGTCGGTGGCAACTACGCCGCCAGCCTGCAGCCGGGTGCAGAAGCGAAGAAAGCCAACTTCGCCGACGCCATCTACCTCGACCCGCTGACCCACACCAAGATCGAGGAAGTCGGTTCGGCCAACTTCTTCGGCATCACCGCCAACAACGAGTTCGTCACCCCGAAATCGGCTTCGGTGCTGCCAGGCATCACCCGCCTGTCGCTGATGGAACTGGCGCAATCGCGCCTGGGCCTGAAAGTGATCGAAGGCGATGTGGAAATCAACAAGCTGGACCGCTTCATCGAAGCCGGCGCCTGCGGTACCGCTGCGGTGATCACCCCGATCGGCGGCATCGAGTACAACGGCAAGCTGCACGTGTTCCACGACCTGGAAAAGGTCGGCCCGGTTACCCAGAAGCTCTACACCGAGCTGACCGGTATCCAGAGCGGTGACGTGGAAGCACCGGCTGGCTGGATCGTCAAGGTTGCCTGAGGCGCTTTAACGGTTTGAAAAACGGGGCATGCCAGCGATGGCATGCCCCGTTTTTTTATGGGCTGACGCGGTCAACTATAGATGGCACCGGCTGCGCCGGTGTTCGCGGCTAAAGCCGCTCCCACAGGTACAGCGCAAGCCTGAAGCCTGCGCCGTCCCTGTAGGAGCGGCCTTGTGTCGCGAAAGGGCTGCGAAGCGGCCCCAGGATATCCGCACAATGCACAAATCGAAGGGCCGCGCAGGGCAGTTAGTTCTCACGCAAGGCGACGCTGCATCAGCAGGTGCCGGGCTTTGTCGAAGGCCCAGTTGTACAGCACGGTGTAGGGCAGGATGATCACGAAGAAGCCCAACTCCACCATGAACGCCTGCAGCAACGAAATCTCCAGCATCCACGCCGCCACCGGCAGGCACCACACCACCAGCCCGGCTTCGAAGCCCAGGCCGTGCACAAAGCGTGCGCTGGCCTTCCAGTGGATGCGCTCGACCCGCACGTAGCGATCGACCAGCGCGTTGTAGACCATGTTCCACAGCATGGCGATCACCGACAGGGTCACCGCCAGCGCCCCCGCCGTCGCCAGCGACTTGCCCATGATCCAGGACAACAGCGGCGCACACAGCAGCACGGCGAACACTTCATAACCGACGGCGTGAACCAGGCGTTCGGTGAAAGAGACGTTTTTCATTGCAAATTCCATCCATTGCGTGAGTCGTGCTTCCTATTTTCTTTGATAGAACTGATACTCGCGACATAGCCACCATCGGTTTTATCAATACCATGCGCTACTCACCCGAAGCTCTGGTCGCCTTTGTCGAAGCTGCATCGCTGGGTTCGTTTTCCGCTGCGGCGCGCAAGTTGCGCAAAAGCCAGTCCACCATCAGCATCGCCATCGCCAATTTCGAGGCCGATGTGGGTTGCCCGTTGTTCGAGCGTGGCGGTCGCCACCCCACGCTGAACGAGGCTGGGCGGCAGGTGCTGAGCCATGTCGAGGCGATTCTCGATGCCAGCGCCCAGCTCGATGCCCTGGCGGTGCGGTTGGCGGAAAACGTCGAGGCTCTGGTCTCGGTGGTGATGTCGGACAGCTACAGCGTGACCTTCCAGGGCGCGGTGATGGCCCGCTTCGCCCAGCACTACCCATATACCGAGCTGCGCTGCGGCCCCTCGGAAGATGCCGATGTGATCGAGCTGATCCAGCAGGGCCTGGCACATGTCGGCATTCTTGCCACCCAGCCCAGCTACCCCGCTGACGTTGCCGTGGCACGCTTGCCCGAGCAGGCAGAGTTTGGGGTGTACGTGGCCAGCGGGCATCCGTTGGCGGCTTTGCCCCAGGTGCAGACGCAGCACCTGGAGAACGTCCGGCAGCTGTATATCAAGACCTATGCCCCCAGCTTGCACCACGGTCGTGGCCAGGCCTGGTCGGCACCGGACTACCTCACCCTGCTGGAGTTCGCCGTGCGCGGGTTCGGCTGGGCCGAACTGCCCAGGGCGCTGGTGGCACGGTTTGGCAATGGGCTGGTGGAGCTGCAGGTGGCCGGGTACCCGCGACGGGTTGACATGGATGTGGCGTGGTCGAGCCGGCGCGCGCTCGGGCCGGCTGGGCAGTGGCTGGTGCGGCAGATGTTGGGGCAGTAGGCTTCTTTCAATTTCATGATTCTGGGGCAGCTGCAAAGCCCAGCAGGAGCCGGTGAAGCCGGCACCAGATACCGCATTCCCTGCTTCGCGGGCATGCCCGCTCCGAAAGCGATGGGCTTACACTCACGTCCCTCCCCGGCTCACCCCGACGCCAGCCACCGGTCATTGGCTTTCAATGTGCGACTTGAAGGCTCCAGCTCCCCGATCCGTTCCAGGCGCGCGCGCACGATGTTGCGGCTGATGCCCAGCAGGCGCCCGGTCTGCAACTGATTACCATGGCAGTAGTGGTAGGCCGTGCGAAACACCGCCTCCTCGATGTGCAGGAAAAGGTCTGGAAGGTTGCGCTCATACAAGGCCAACAATGCAGCATCCAGGCTCGCCTCGGTGGGCATTGCCGGCAGTGGCTCGTGGCGGGTCGGGGCAGTGCGCATGTCGGCCAGATTCAGATCGCCCGGCTGCACCTGTTGCTGGCGGCACACCAGCAGCGCGTGGTGGATGGCGTTTTCCAGCTCACGGATGTTGCCTGGCCAGCTATGCCCGAGCAACTTGCGCTCAGCCTCAGGGGTCAAGGCGGCGCGCTGATAGCCCAGGCGCTGGCAATGCGCTTCGACGAAGAACTGGGCCAGCGGCAGGATATCGCCTGGGCGCTCGCGCAGCGGCGGCAGGCGGATGGTCGCCACGTGCAGGCGGTAGAACAAGTCCTCGCGAAAGTGCCCGGCTACCACCGCATCGGCCAGGTTGACGTTGGTCGCTGCGACAAGTCGTACATCGATGGGGATCGCACTACGCGAACCCAGACGCACCACTTCGCGCTCCTGCAATACCCGTAGCAGCTTCACCTGCATGTTCAGCGGCAGGTCACCGATCTCGTCGAGAAACAGCGTGCCGCCGTTGGCCGACTCGAACCAACCAGGCTTGCTGCTAGTGGCACCGGTGAAGGCGCCCTTCTCATGGCCGAACAGCTCGCTCTCCACCAGGCTTTCCGGCAGTGCGCCGCAGTTCACCGCCACGAATGGAGCCCGGGCACGTCGACTCAGTTGGTGGATATGGCGGGCCACCAGCTCCTTGCCGGTACCGGTCTCGCCGATGACCAGCGCATTGGCCTCGCTGGGCGCCAGGCGCTCGATGCGGCTGAGCAGCTCGCGCGAGCGTGGGTCCTCGAAGACCAGCACGGTGGCACGCACCGATTTGCTCAGTTCACGGGCGTGGGGGTGGGTGAGCATCGACATGGCGGCAGGGTCCTTTGGCATGCAATAGGCCGATAATGCCTGAAAACTCTTATTACAAAATAAGTATGATTATTCATTTGCTTATAACCTGATTGCCACTGCTGCCCCAGCAGCACACCAGCAGCAACCCCTGCTGCCTGCGCAGATCCACAGGCGCTGCCCGCGCAGCCACTCTTTAAGATAAAAGTCTTAAATATCAATTAGTTAAATCTTAAAAACAAAAATCGGTACAGTTGTTGCCAATGCCCTGATGCGTCCTGACAAAAGGACGCGCCGGATGCCATGCGCGCCAGCCAACGGACGCACGCACCGTCACTACGACAACGCAGCGCAATGCCGCTGCACGACGTCCGTTTCGCCATTGGGGATCAGCATGTTCAAACGCACCGCACTTTCCATCGCCGTCGCCCTGGGGGGGCTGCCAGCACTGACGGCGCTGGCCGAAGAAAGCCTCATGCCCAGTAAGTCGACCACTCTCGACAACACCGGCTCCACCCTGTCCAAAGTGGTGGTCACCGCGCAAAAGCGCGAAGAGACCGTCCAGGAAGTGCCCGCTTCGATTTCCGTGCTCAGCGGCGACAAGATCCGCGACAGCTCATTGCAATCGGCCAACGAGGTCACACGCTTCATCCCCAATGCCTCCGCCGGCACCACCGAGGGCCATGGCCGGCCACGCTGGTGGATCCGTGGCCTGGGCACCGGTGACCAGGGCGCCAACACCGTGAGCCCGGTGGGCATCTACGTCGACGACGTGTACATCGCCAACATCAGCGCCACGGGCTTTCCGCTTTTCGACCAGGAGCGCGTCGAGGTGTTGCGCGGGCCGCAGGGCACCCTCTGGGGCAAGAACACCACCGCCGGTGCAATCAACTTCATCTCCCGCAAGCCCACCTTCGAACGCTCGGGCTATGCCAAGGCCGGCTACGGCGACTATGACGACCGCGTCCTCGAAGGGGCTATCAGCGATGCCCTTGTCACCGACCGCCTGGCCGCACGCTTGTCGTTCCGCCACCAGGGCCGCGACGGTTATAACGAAAACATCGCCGACAGCAACGACCGTGGCGCGCTCGAGGATGATGCCGCGCGCCTGCAGTTTCTGGCCTACATCAACGACGACCTGGAGGCCAACCTCAATGTGCACGCGCGTAGCTACCACGACACCGGGGGCTATAGCACTGTGAGCTATGGCTTGCGCCCGGATGGCACCAATCAGTTCGGCTACCGGATCGACCCCAGGCAAGGCAAGGTCAACTACAACGCCAAATACCAAGTGCAGATCGACCAGGTGGGCAGCAACCTCAACCTCAACTGGCAGCTGGGCGACCTGACACTTACCTCCATCAGCGCGTTCGAGCACTTCACCCGGGACGGTTTCAGCGATTCGGACAACACCCCCCAGGAGCTGCAACGCAGCTTCGCCTACGCCGACAGCCAGCAGTGGTCCCAGGAGCTGCGCCTGGCCTCGCCGCGCGAGAACCGTCTGAACTGGGTCGTGGGATTGCACTACTTCAACGAAGACCTCGACTCGCGCAACGCCAGCGCAGCGCTGGACAACCCCTTCATCCCGCGTTACTACAACAACCTCACCTACAACCAAGGCACCGAGAGCTACGCGATCTTCGGTAGTAGCACATTCAGTTTCACCGAGGATTTCAGCGTCACCGCCGGCCTGCGCTGGACCCGCGAGACCAAGGACATCAACCTGCGCCGCGTGCAGAACCAGGGCCAGGCGAACTTCTCCAACAGCGACTGGTGGAAGCCGAGCAGCGTGTCCACCCCGCTGGTGGCCAATGCCGTGCAGGACGAGCAAAACACCTGGAGCGACTGGACCTACGACCTCACGCCTGAATACCAGATTTCCGACAATGCCCGGGTGTATCTGCGCTATGCCTATGGCTTCCGCTCCGGCGGCTACAACACCGGCGCCACCAGCCAGGCGACCGTGGCCACGGTGAACCCCGAGTATCTGACTTCCTACGAGCTGGGCGTGAAGTCCGAGTGGCTGGACGGTCGCCTGAACGCCAACGCCGCGCTGTTCTACTACGACTACGAAGACATCCAGTTGAACATCGTCAGCGCGGTGAACAACCAGACTGTCTCGAGGCTGGCCAACGGCGCCGAGGGCGAGGCCTACGGCGCCGAGTTCGAACTCGAAGCGGTGCCAGTACAGAACCTGCACCTGAACTTCGCCCTGGGCCTCCTGCACACCGAGTTCACCGACTACACCTCTGGCACCAGCGACTACTCGGGCAACAAGTTCGTCCGCGCGCCCAACGTCTCGGCGGTGATAGGCGCGGACTACCGCATCCCGCTGGAAGTCGGCGGCGCGTTGGTGCTGGCTACCGACTGGAACACCCGCAGCCGCCAGTACTTCTTCTCCAACGACCAGAGCCAGAACATGCGTACCGGCGGCTACACCCTGGGCAACGCTCGGGTCACCTACGAGCTGCCCGGCGACACCACCCAGGTGAGCGCCTACGTCAGCAACCTGACCGACAAGGAGTACCGCAACCACACACTGCCGGGCGGCTTCCAGACCGCTGGCGTGATGTTCGGCGACCCACGCACCTTCGGTGTCTCCGTCACCACCGAATTCTGACCCCACTGCCCGCGGCGCCTGCCGCGGGCCTGCCTGAGGAACACATCATGCCCATCCCTTCCCTGTCCCTGCTGTTTCGCCGCCTGCTGCTGCCCCTCGCGCTGTTCACGGCCCAGGCCCAGGCGGCCGCCCCCCAGACCGTACGCATCGCCACCGTGGCCTACGCCAATGCCGGCAAGATCATCTTCAACGGCCCGGCCTACGTGATGGATCGCGACAAAGTGCTGGAGCAACAACTGGCCAAGCGCAACATCAAGCTCGAATGGGTGCCGGCCGCCACCGCCTCGGTGGGGACGTTCGTCAACGAGGAGTTCACCAACCGGCGCATCGACTTCGCCTTCTATGGTGACCTGCCGTCGATCATAGCCAATGCCTCGGGTGTTTCCACCCAACTGATCGTGCCGGGTGGCAGTGGCAACAACGTGTACCTGGTGGTGCCGCCGGGGTCATCGGTCAGATCCATCACCGACCTCAAGGGCAAGCGCATCGCCCTGCACCGTGGTCGGCCTTGGGAGCTGTCGTTCGCCAAGTTGCTGCAGGCCAACCAGATGGGCTTCGAGGACTTTCGCATCTTCAACCTCAACCCACAGGCGGGTGCCGCTGCCCTTAGCGCAGGGCGTGTCGATGCGCTCTTTACACTGAGTGACGCGTACCTGCTGGAGGACAAACAGGTCGGGAGGATCATCTGGTCGAGCAAGCACGCACCGGCCGACTGGAAGATGCGCGCCGAACTCTGGGGCGCGAAGGATTTCATTGCCCGGCAGCCGGAAATTACCCAGCTGGTGGTCGACGCCTACCTCAACGCTGCTCACTGGACATCGCAGCCACAGAACCAGGCGGCCTACCAGACCTACCAGGCACAGTCCGGGCAGCCCTTGAGCGTTTTGCAGCGCGAGGCCGAGGGGCAGCCGTGGGCGCAGCACTTCAGCCCGTTGTATGACCAGGCTTTGCGCCAGCACTACAGCGACGCCATCACCTATGCCCTCAAGGCCCGGTTGATTCGTGGTGACGTGAACGTGGATGAATTACTGGAACCGCGGTTCGTGCAGCAAGGCTTGCAGAATCTGCAACTGCAAGACTATTGGAAAGCGGCTGCGGCGACGGTGACCACCCAACCCTGACCTGACATTGCAGGGCTGTTACGCAGGCCAATCGCGGAACACGCCCACACTCATGGAGCAACACATGGATCATTGATTTGGCCGGGTCCTGTGGGGCTACCTGGAAATGGGCCGCGTAGCGGCCCGCATTCCTCAGGCGGCAGGCTCCAGCAGCTTTTGCCCCTGCGCCCACAGCCCCGTCATTTTCCACTGCTGCTCCAGCACCCCTGGGCCGAATTCCTGCGAACCGCCGAACAGCTCAGCCAACCCCTGGAAGTACGCACCCTCCTCGATCAGCAGAATCAATTTGGATACCTGCAGCAGTTCCCCCCCCCAGAAGGTGGCGCCACCGTTGGCTTCGAGAATAGCCGGGGTATGCGGGTTATCCTCGATGCGCTCGACGATGAACGCCTGCTCAGGCTGACGGCGGTCGATGTAGATCGGCAGCTCCCGCGCCAGGGTCACCCGCTGCGTCGCCGCGTAGCGAATCGGCAGCACCCGGTGTGCACTGGCCCAGCCGCCCAGGTACGGAGTGTGTACGTGGATCACCACATTCACCTCCGGGCGTCTCTGGAACACCTCGGCATAACGCTGGCCATTGCCCCCGGCCTTGCGCCCGCTCAGGGGCGAGTTACCGTCGGCGGTCTCGTCCAGCACCACCTCGCCGGCATGACTCGCGACCACCGCGCGAATCGCCGGGTCATCGGCCCAGGGGCTTGGGGCATGCAGGGCAATCACCAGATCGGTGTCCGACACCCGGAGGTAGGCCTGGTAGGTGTTGGTGGCAGTCAACGTGCGGGTATCGCGCAGCACCTGGAACGCCTTGGCGAAATCGCGCCGTGCGCGATCAAGCTGGCTGAGCAGTGCCGGGGTGATTCGATGGGACATGATGCAACTCCTCTGAAGTGCCTCGGAAGCCGGGCTGCCACTGCATCAGCAGAAGTTGTGCCACCCCTGAAAAGCGTTAGTTTTCAATTAGTTGAGCACCATCACCAAGTGTGCAAGCGCGATTGAGGACCCTGCCTGCTGCCGCGCCAGCAGCAATTGCTGGCCGGGTGTTGCTGGACCAGCAATCGAGCATCAAGGCGCGCCTCGACGTCCGCTGCAGCCCTTGCCATACAAGGCCTCCCGGCTTTCGGCACAGCCCTTGCTCAATAACGTGGCAAACCCGCGGTGGATGCACCCGGGCTTTCCTTCACGTAGCCACTGGAGCATTGTCATGAGCACCGAATTCTTCTGGCGCCTCCCCCTGGGTAGCGACGGCCCTTACCTGGCCACCGACAAGAACAACCGCGGCGCCCCCACCTATCGTCCGGGCAATATTGCCCCCGGTCGCCTGCCTGACGGTGAAGCGGATGGTTTCACCTACATCGACTACATCGCCCAAGTAGCCAAGGCCGCCGAAATCGCCGGCTTCGAAGGCGCCCTGCTGCCTACCGGGCCAGAGCCGTGGATCGCAGCTGCAGCGCTGGCCCGGGAAACCCGCCGCATCAAGTTCCTGGTCGCATTCCAGGCCACCTGGACCCTGCCGGCCTATGCCGCCCAGCAGGCCGCGATCCTGCAGAACCTCAGCCATGGCCGCCTGGAGTGGAACATCATCACCGGCGGCAACCCGGCCAGCCAGCGCGCCAATGGCGACTTCCTCGAGCACGACAAACGCTACCAGCGTACCGGCGAGTTCCTCGACATCATCGACGGCCTGTGGCGCAACGAGCAGTTCAACTACCAGGGCGATATCTACCAGTTGGAGAACGGTGCACTGCCGCCGGGCCTCAGGCATGAGCGCAAGCCGAACATCTACTTCTCCGGCTTTTCCGATGCTGCGCTGGACGTCGCCGCACGCCATGCCGATGTCTACCTGAACTGGGCAGAGCCCGTGGACAAGCTCAAGCCGCACCTGGACCGCGTGCGCGAGCTTGCCGACAAGCAAGGCCGCCAAGTGCGCTTCGGCATTCGCATCGACCTGTTCGCCCGCGAAACCGAAGAGGCCGCCTGGAGCGAACTGCGCAAGCAGTACGAGCGAATCGACACCAGCACCAGCGCCGCCATCAGGCACTTCGCCAGCGGCTCCGACTCGGTGGGCGCTGCCCGCCAGAGTGCGTATCACCAGCACCTCGAACGCTTCGACGACCTGATCCTGGGCCCCAACCTCTGGGCCGGTTTTGGCAAGGCCAAGCCAGGGCCGACCGTAGGCCTGGTGGGCAGCCACGAGAATGTCGCCGAACGCCTGGCCGAATACCGTGACGCCGGTTTCTCGACCTTCATCCTTGCCGGCAACCCGCACCTGGAAGAGGCCCTGCGCATCGGCCAGGAAGTGCTGCCGCTGGTGCAGTCCCGCCATCCGCAAGACAACCAATCCACCGCGCTGAAGGCCAGCGCCTGAGCCCTGCAAGGAGCCGCACATCATGACTCAACCGCTCGATACGCTCTGGTACACCCGTTGCCCCGTGCCCACCGGGCTCGGCATCGCCTTGCAGAAAGGCTGGCTGGAGCAGGCCCTGGGCGCCCAGGGCACGCGCATCCAGTCGCTGCGCGAGTCGCCCAGCCAGGCGGTGCGTGAATCACATTTCGACCACAGCCTTCAGAATTCGGTGCGTCACGGCGGCAGCATCCCGGCCATCTGGGCCCGCGCCAGCGGGCGTGAAACCCGGGTAATCGGCCTGTCCTGGGCCGATGAGGTGCAGTTGATTCTCAGCCTGCCAGAGAGCGGCATTCGAACGGTCAAGGACCTCAAGGGCCGGCGCTTCGGCCTGCCACACTGGACCGGCGCGCAGATCGATTTCACCCGCGCCCAAGCCATCCGCGGCCTGGAGAACGCCTTGCGCCTGGAAGGCCTGGAAGTGAAGGATGTGGATCTGGTGGACTTCATCCAGGGTGGCACGTTCAGTGACGAAGTCCCACAGCGTGTCGCTGGCCTCGGCGCCTTCGGCGGCAGCCGTCGTGGCGGGCAGAATCCGGAACTCACCGGGCTGCTGCGCGGCGAGGTGGACGCGATCTTCCTCAAGGGTGCCCATGCGGTGCAACTGGCCCTGCAGTTCGGCCTGCACACGGTGATCGACACGGGGTCCCACCCCGAGCCGCTGGTGCGCTCGAACAATGGCACGCCGCGTACCCTGAGCGTCGACCAGCACCTACTCGATCAGCATCTGGACAGTGCCGTGGGCATCCTCGGTGCGGTATTGCGCGCCGAGGAATGGGCGCATGCCCATCCGGAAGACACCCGCCGCTACCTCGCCCGCGAGTCCAACAGCAGCGAGTACTGGGTGGTCCAGGCCTACGGCGAGGACGCCCACCAGCGCTTGCGTACCGAACTGGACGAGCGCGCCACCACGGCCCTGCAGGATTTCACCGACTTCCTGCACCGTTGGCGCTTCATCCCTGAGCGCTTCAATGTGCGCGACTGGATCGACCCGCGCCCGCTAGAGGCCCTGCGCAGCGCTGTCGCCAAACGCGCCAGCTGAGCGTCGCCCGGCCCCGGCGCAGGCTGGGGCCGACTGCCCACCCGCACAAGGCTCATGCATGAACAACCCACTCGACACCCTCTGGTACACCCACAGCCCGGTACCCACGGGGCTGGGCATTGCCGTCGAATCCGGCCGCCTGGCCCGGGCCTTCCAGCCTCAGGGCACGCGTATCCAGGCCCTGCGCGAATCCTCCGACCGTGAAGTTCGCGAGGCGCACTTCGACCATCACCTGCGCAACTCGGTACGCCACGGCGGCAATATCCCGGCTATCTGGGCCCGCGCCAGCGGACGCGATACCCGCGTGCTGGGGCTGTCGTGGAGCGACGAAGTGCAGCTGATCGTCACCACCGCCGACAGCCCGGTACGCGGCATCCGCGACCTGCGCAACCGCCGCTTCGGCGTGCCCAAGTGGGCTAACGTACAGATCGACTTCACCCGTGCCCAGGCGATTCGCGGCCTGGAAAACGCCCTACGCCTGGAAGGCCTGAGCCCCCACGACGTGGAATTGGTGGACTACCCCTATGGCGGTACCTACAGCGACGACCCGGTACGCCACGTGCACGGCGCCCAGGTCAGCCTCGGCAACCGTGTGCGCCAGCGCAACAACGAACTGATCGGTCTGCTGCGTGGCGACATCGACGCGATTTTCCTCAAAGGCGCCCACGGCCTGCACATGGCCGATGAATTCGGCCTGCGGGTGGTGGTGGACGTTGGCTCGCACCCCGACCCATTCGTGCGTGCCAATATCGGTACCCCACGTACCCTGACCGTCGACCAGCACCTGCTGGACCAGCACTACGACGCCGCAGTGCTGATCCTTGACAGCGTGCTGCGCGCCGAGCAGTGGGCCTGGGCCCACCCCGAAGACACCCGCCGCTTTCTCGCCCGCGAACTGAACACCAGCGAATACTGGGTCGCCGCCGCCTATGGCGAGGACGCCCACCTGCGCCTGCGCACCAACCTGGCCGAGCGCTCCATCGAGGCTTTGCAAGACCTTACGGACTTCCTCGAACGCTGGGGTTTCATCCCACGCCGCTTCGATGTGCGCCAGTGGGTCGAGCCACGGCCGCTGGCGCACCTGCTGGAGAACGTCAATGCCCCCATCTAGGCCGCAAGGCTTCGTTGCCAGCTTCATGGCCCTGGCAACCTTCAGCGGCGCCACCATTGGTATGGCGAAAATCGTCACCACGCTATACGCCCTGCACCTGGGGGCCAGCCCCCTGCAATTGGGGGTGATCTCGGCCATGGAGTCGCTGGGCATGGTGCTGCTGACTCTGCCGGCTGGCTTCGTCATCGCCCGCTTCGGCGCGCGCCGGGTGTATTTTCTGGCCAGCCTCGGGCCCCTGCTGCTGAACCTGGCGATCCCACTGTTCGCCAACTGGGTGTGGCTGGCCGTGGCACGCTTGCTGATCGGCCTGTGCATTCCGTTTCGTATCGTCGCCATGAACAGCGCCTTCTTGCGCCAGTTGCGCCACATCGGCCAGGACAAGGCTGGTTGGTATCGCGGCGCACTGACCCTTGGCATGGGACTGCTCGGCCCGGTGCTGGGCAATGCCCTTAGCGTCGAAAGCTTCACCCTGGGCTTCGTGGTGATCGGCTTGTGCTTTGGCATGATGGCCGTGTACAGCCTCGGCTTCTGGGAGCAGGAAGATCCAACCGAGCCCGTCGCCAAAGTGGGCGGTGGCATCTTCGACCAGTCACGCGCCCTGCTTGGCCACGCAGAGGTGGCCGAAAGCTGTGTCATCGAATTGCTGTCCGGCGCCACTGGCGCGCTGTTCGGTACCTTTGTCATCGTGCTTGCCATCGAGGGTGCCCAGCTCAGCCAGGCGCACGCTATAAGCCTGGTGATGATCCAGGGCGTGGCGGCGGTGCTAGGTCTTTTCGGCCTCGGTCATCTGGTGCTACGTGCGGGCCGGCGCTCGTCCTACCTCGCCAGTCTGGCCCTGGCGGTGACAGGCCTGCTGTTACTCGCCCGTGGCCAGGGCTACGCCTGGCTGGCCCTGGGGGCGGTACTGCTGAGCCTGGCCAGTGCCCTGGCGCACCTGGTGAACATGGCGCAGATGGGGGAATCAGCCCTGGACAAGAGCAAGCTCTCGGGCCTGTTCAACCTGGCCGGAATGCTCGGCGGCTGCGCCGGTGCCTTGCTAGGTGGTGTGATCAGCCATTGGATCGGCACGGCGAATCTGTTCTTGGCGTGGATCCCGCTGGTTCTGCTCACAGCCCTGCTCTGCTGGCTGCGCCACCTGCGGCACGCCCCTGCCAATGTTCTCAGCGTGGAGGGATAATCCGATGCGCAACATTCCCCTGCACCACCTCACGGTGCTCATCTCGCCCCTGGCCCTGCTGGCGGCCTGGGTACTGGTGGCCGACAGCGGCGCCTTCCCGCACCAATTGCTGGTGCCACCGCGGGAGGTCTGGCAAACCTTCGAGGAGCTGTTGGCCGGTGGCGAACTGCGCGATCACCTGGCCAGTAGCTTGTCGCGCCTGGCCCTGGGCTTTGTATTCGGCGCACTTGGCGGCTTGGCCTTCGGCACCGCCATGGCCCTGTCGCCCAGCGTCGAGGCTTACTGCGGGCCGCTGTTTCACACCTTGCGCCAGGTGCCGTCGATTGCCCTGATCCCGATGTTCATCCTGTTCTTCGGTGTCGAAGAAACCTTCAAGATCGTGATCGTCACCAAGGCCTGCTTCTTTCCCGTGGCCCTGGCCACCTGCGAAGGCGTGCGCGGCATCCCGCGCAGCTACTTCGATGTTGCCCAAGTGTACCGCCTGCCGCTGCCGACGCTGCTCGCCGAGGTCGCCTTCCCCGCCGCCGCGCCGCCGATCATCACCGGTCTGCGCATCGGCCTGAGCCGCGCCTGGATGGTGCTGGTGGCCGCCGAGCTACTGGCCGCCGACAGTGGTCTTGGGCAAATGATCGAGCTGAGCCGGCAGATGCTGCGCATCGATGTGGTGATGGTCGGCGTCCTGGTGACCGGACTTGTGGGCTTCACCCTCGACCAAGGTTTACGTCTGCTGGAGCGGCGCGTATTGCGCTGGAAACCCCTATGAACCGACTGACTGCATTACTGCGCCATGGCCGCGGGTTGGTGTTGCCGCTGTTATTGATCGCTGCCTGGGAGATCGCCTCGCGACAAGGCGCCAGCCAGGCCTACGCCTTCGTCCCACTGCAGCGCATCGGCACAGGCCTGATGGAGTTGCTGGCCAGCGGCGAGTTGTGGCTGAGCGTGCAGGCCAGCCTGCAACGCACCTGCCTGGGATTGCTGTTCGGCGTGCTGGGCGGTTTCGCCCTGGGCGCTGGCATGGCCTCCTCGCGCTGGCTGGAGCGGCTGCTCGCGCCGTTGTTTCACGGCCTGCGCCAGGTGCCCATCCTTGGCTTGATCCCATTGTTGGCACTGTGGTTCGGCAGCGGCGAAGTGACCAAGGTGCTGATCGTCTCGCTAGCGGCCTTCTACCCCATGGCGCTCAATGCCTTCGAAGGCTTCAGCCATGTGGAAAAACGCTACCGCGAAGTCGGCCGCCTGTATGCCCTGTCACCCTGGCAGCAGTTCGTGCAGATCCTGCTGCCTGGTGCATTACCGAGCCTGTGCAACGGCGTGCTGCATGCGCTGGCTTTCGCCTGGGTCAGCTCGGTGGGAAGTGAGCTGTTCCTCTCCACCGGCATGGGGCTTGGCAACCTGATGATGAACGCCGAAACCGGCTCACGCATGGAGATCATCGTGATCGGCGTGCTGTGCATCGGCCTGCTCGGCTACACCATGAACCAACTGTTTTCGCGCCTGAGCCGGCACCTGCTGCGCTGGCGCGCCCTTCGTCGATAGGTGACCGCGATGACCGCACTGTTCAACTCTCTTCTTCCCGGATACACCCTCGGCCAACCCGGCGCCCTGGAGATCCGTGGGCTGAACAAGCACTACCAGATCGACGGCAAACCCTTGCAGGTACTCAAGGACATAGACCTGCAAGTGTTACCCGGCGAGTTCGTGTGCATCGTCGGCGCCAGTGGCTGCGGCAAGTCTTCGTTATTACGGCTGATCGTGGGCCTGGAACAGGACTACGACGGGCAGATCTGTCTGGATGGCGAGAGCGTGCAAGGCACCAGCCTGGAGCGGGGCCTTGTGTTCCAGGACCATCGCCTGTTCCCCTGGAAAACCGTGGAGCAGAACGTAGCCCTGGCACTCAAGCCCCTGCGCCTGAGCAAGCGCGAAAAAGCCGAGCGGGTTGCAGAGCACTTGACGCTGGTGGGGCTGCAAGGCTTCGAGCATGCCTACCCACACCAACTCTCCGGGGGCATGGCCCAGCGCGCCGCCATTGCCCGGGCGTTGATCACCCGGCCCAAGTTGCTGTTGCTCGACGAGCCCTTCGGCGCTCTGGATGCCCTGACCCGTATTCACCTGCAACGCGAGTTGCAACGTATCTGGCTGCAACAGGGCAGTAGCATGATTATGGTCACCCACGACGTAGAAGAGGCGCTTTACCTCGGCGACCGGGTGATCGTCATGGACCCTCGCCCGGGGCGCATCCGCTTCGAGGTGCGCGTGGACCTGCCGCATCCGCGCGAGCGGCACGCGCCGCGTTTGCAAAAGCTGCGGGACGACCTGCTGGCGGAACTGACCGGGCCCTGACCATATGGCGGTCAGACAAGGAACCTCGTTCTCCCTGGTAACGCCGGGAATCTTTCAGGCAGCGGATAATGGAATCGCGTCCGTTCAGGCCAACAGCCCGCTGGCTGAGCGTTATGAAGAGCGAGTCTACTAACGGGAAAGTTTATTTCAACCTGAAAGCCGCCAATCACCAAGTCATTGGCACCAGCCAAATGTACGCAAGCACACAGGCACGTGCTGTCGGTATTGCTTCAGTGAAAACCAACGGCCTTTCGAAAACCGTAAAAGATCTCACCTGAGAGAACCCGTTCGAGCCAGGCTGATATGGCTTGGCTCGCGGGCATGCCCTCTCCTGGAACTGCACATAACTCATTGAATTGGCATGGGACCCTGTGGGAGCGACTTTAGCCGCGAACATCGGCGCAGCCGGTGCCGTGCACTGCAGACGCACCAAAGGCGTTTCGCATTGAGCATGCAGGGTCAATCCCCCGCCGGCAAATCCACCACCTTCCAACTGTCATCCGGATCGAAGCGTTTCATCTCCTTGGCCAGCTTGTCGCCGTGCGGCCCGAGGTCTTTCTCGAACACCTCGCCGTCATGGCTGATCATGAAGCTCATCACCCCGGTGTCATCGTACCTGGCCGGCCAGGCAACCATGGCAAAGCCACGGCTCATCTGGTTGCCGATCAGGTAGCTGTAGGCACCGCCGGGGGCAGATGGGCCCTGTGCATCGAGGATGCGGAAGTGGTAGCCATACCAGGCGTCGCCGACCATGTCCTGGCCGAACAGCGGGCCCAGCGGGCTGACCTGGCCATCGCCGTCGTCGTCCCAGTACAGCCCGTCATGCTTGCCGGGCTCGCTGAATATCTTCTGCGCGTACTCCAGCGCACCGTTGCCGTTGTGGTCCTGGCTGGCGTAGTCCATCTGCGCATCGTGGTAAGCCAGCATCGACTGCATGGCGCCCAGCTCGTTGCGGCCAATACGCCGGGCGCGGATTTCAGAGCTGCCGGCCTTGAGGTCGAAACGCCAACCCTGACTGCCTTTGGTCAACGGTATGGGCAACGTCCAGTGATCACTGCCCACCGCGAGGATGGCCTTGTTTGCCCCCGACATGTCGATGCTGTGCTGCGCGCGATACTGCGCCAGGAACGTGTCCACGTCACTGCGTTGCACACCGCCGCGCGGTATGTAGGTACGCCAGTCATCGCCCAGCAACCGGGCCAGGCGGGCTTCATCAGGTTTCTCCTCGCCCAGCGCCGCGACAAAGGATTCCACGGCCTTCTCCGGTGTCGGGAAGACTTCCTGCGCAGCGGCCAGGGTTGACCAGGCCATACCGGCTGCGATTGCCAGTGCCGCTATCGATTGGCGGTTCATCGACGGCCACCTCCCCCGCGGCGTGCGGGCGCACTGGGCCGGGAAATCTGGTGCCCGGCGGCACGCGATGCGCTCGGGCGCTGGGCGAACGACTGGCTGGTGCGGCCACGGCTGGCCTGCGCGCTGGTGCGCGAGGGTGAACGCACGCCGTCAAAGGCATTGTTACGCGCCCGGCCGGCGGTATTGGAAGGCCGGTTTTGCGCCAGCTGCCGCCCCTGGCCTTCGCCCTGCCTGCGCTGGTTCACCTGGTTGTTCTGCTGCCGAGCCTGGGTGTTGCGGGTTTCCTGTCGGCGGTCGGTTGCCCGCGGGTTGTCGCTACGAGGCTGCATGCGGTTGCCGACCGAACTGCCCGCCTGCGCGTCGCGCATCTGCTGGCGTGCCTGGCGGTTGCTGGTGGCCGGCCGTTCGATGCCGGCCCGGTCCATCGACGCCCTGGCCTTGTCCCGCGCCTGGGCGCGCTGGGCGTCATCGCCGCGGAAGGCAGTACGCTGGGTGGCACCGTCCAGCTGGCGACCGTACTGCTGGCGGCTGCGGGAGTCGCGGTACGGCACGCCGTCGCGGTTGGCGGCGTTGTGCTGCCATTTGTTCTGGTTGTTGGTGATGCGGTTGTTGGCGTTGATGTTGTTGTAGCGGTTGACGTCGATGTCGATGTCGTTGTTGCCCCAGTCACAGTCGCCCCACAGCGAGGCAACGATTGCCACGCCGGTACCGAAGGCCAGACCCGCCACCAGCGCGGAACCGGGGTAGTACATGGACGGTGGCGGGTAGTACGCCGGCGGCGAAGCCGGGTAGGCCCAGGTGCCGTAGGTGGTGGTCGGGTTGTAGCTGGGCACGTACACCACTTGCGGGTCGGACGGCTCGATGATGATGGTGGTGGGCGGGCTGCTGGCCGTAACCACCTGGGTGCTGCTACCGCTGGAGGCCGGTGCCGGGGCGGTCTGCACGGTCACGTTCTGGTACTGGTTGCTCTGCAGGTTGCCGGCGGCCTGGGCCTGGTGACGCAGGCGCTGCACGCCGCCCATGACATCATCGGGCTGCGCGAGGAAGGCGTCGCCCAGGCGCTGCACCCAGACCGGGTCCTGCCCCAGGGTTGCCAGCACCTGCGGGAAGGCCACCAGCGCTTGTACGCTTGGGTCCCAGGGCTGGTTCGCCACCTTCTTGACGGCATCGTCGCCGGTGGCCTTGGGGTTGGCCTTGGACCAGGTCACCGCTTCGCTCACCTGCCCCGGATAAGTGGAGGCCATCAATACCTGGGCCAGCAGCGCATCGGGGTACAACGCGATGGGCGCGAGCATCTGGTCCAGTTGCTCCTGGGTGAACACCGGGTCCTTGGCCGCGACCGTGTCGGCTTGTGGTGCCGGGTCGGGGGCAGGTACGTCTTCTGCCAGCACCAGGCCGGGCGTGGCGCTCAGATACAGGATTACCGACAGGACCGCTGACAGTGGGATGCGCATCGCTTCTCTCCATGAGATCAGACCGCGTGGATTAAGGGTAGCAATGGCGATGCTTTTGGCCAGATGTGCGGGCGCAAACTTTTCGCGCTCTAAAGGTGAGGGTGGTTGCTGCTTTTGAATCTATACCAGGGCTGGGCTGAGATCTGTAATTGACTGTACCGGCCCTTTCGCGGGCACGCCCGCTCCCACAGGGTCACCACAGGTTCGAACATTGTGGAGTACCTGTGAGAGCGGGCGTGCCCGCGAAGAGGCCGGTGCATGCACGTATCCAAAAAAGGAGCCCACCCTGATGAACACGCCCCGCCTCATCGCCATGATCATGCTGGCCGTGCTCTGCACCTCGGCCTGGGCGGCCACCGACCGCGCCGAACGGCGCCGCGAGGCCCGCGATGTGCGGCAGGAAACCCGCCAGGACGCGCGGCAGACCAAACAGGATTGCCGCCACGCCGACCAGCAAAGCAACGCCGGCTGCCGACAGGACAAACGCCACACCAAGCAGCAAGGCCGTGAGCGCGCCCGCGACATAAAATATTGAGCGGGCGGTGCTCAGCCGCCCAAGGCGATGATCGCCAGGATCAGTGACGCACCGACTACCGCCAGGACCACGCCGGTCAACAGGGTGCGGCCACCGGAATAGCGTGCCAGCAGCCAGCCTGCAAGGAAGAGCATGGCCAGGGCGACCAGGTTCGATACACGGATGGCCGTACCGGTGGTCTCGATCAGCAGGAACGGAATGACCATCGGGAAGGTTGCCAGTACCACCAGCAGGAAAGTGGCCAGGGCAGCCTTGAAATCATCCAGCCCCAGGCGTGCCGGCAGCGGGCGGCCAGCATCACGCAGCATGCGCCCGCGCAGCATCTCCAGCCCGTCTTCATCCAGCGCCAGGCCGATGCGCTCTGGCAGCGTATCGGCAATCAGCCTGCGCCCCTGGGTGATATCACCGGCTTGCAGGCGGGCCAGCAAGGTCCGGCTGCGGGTGCGTTCGGTCCAGGTACGCAGCAGGTAGATGACGGCATCGGCCAGGCCCCAGGCCAGGTTGCAGCCGAGCGCGGCAATCAGCATCAGCCGCGCGTCTTCGCGCCCTGCGGTGGCCACGCTCAGCGAGCCGATGAAGGTCATCGCCATCAACAGGCCGAAGATGACCTCGGTGATCCGGTCGATCGGTTCCAGCACGCCCCATTTACGCGGTTGCTCGTCTTGCCCCATCGCACCCTCCCAGGAACCATCGATAGTCACTATCGAGAATGGCAATTTCTGCCGAACGACATGGCCGAATAACCTAGCTCCATCGACTCGCCGCCCACCACCCCGGCCCCTGGAGCTACCTGATGAACACCTTGGCCCGCCTGCTGTCCGCCACCCTTGCCGTTATTGCCATCGCCATCATCAGCGGCTGTGCCAGCCACCCCGAACTGCGCCCCTACACCGCCGAGGAAACCCGCCAACTGCAACTGGAAGCCTTGCAACGCCGTGGCCTGTCGCTGGACGACTACGAGCAGCAACGGCGGGTAATCCAGCGTGCCGGCAACCTGCCTGTGGTGACCGAAGCTGCCGACGCCGACCGTTCGAGCAAAGGCTGATTGGGCTCGCCAGCGGTTCCTTAGCGCTACCTGCACAGATAGGGCTGCGAGGTGAGGTTGCTCCATTATAGTCAGCCAGGCATTGCACGCCCCGACAGCCATGCCCTGTCACGCCCTTCACCCTTTTAGCGGCGCGGCGCCAGCGCCAGGGCGATACCGCCCAGCACCACCACGCACGCCACCAGCAAGCGCAACGACAATGGCTCGCCGATCAGGCCAACCCCGCCCAACGCCGCAATCACCGGGACGCTGAGCTGCATGGTCGCTGCCTGCTGCGCGCTGACTTGCCTGACCACGCCGTACCACACGGCATAGCCCGCACCCGAGGCCAGCACACCGGAGCCCAGCGCATACAGCAAGCCGAGCGGGCTCAGGTGCAAGCCAGCGCCCAGCAACAGCATCGGCACCAGCAGCACCAGGCACGGCAGGCTCCGGGCGAAATTGCCGGCAGTGTCGGCCAGCGGCCGGGGTGAGCCTTTGCCCAGCAGCGTGTACACGCCCCAGGCCACGCCGGACAGGGCCATCAGCAAGGCACTGGCAAAGGGTGGCGCCGCGGCACCGGGCAACAGCAGCACCAGCAGGCCGGCGAAGGCGATCAGCATGCCCAGCAGCATCCGCGCGGTGATAGGTTCGCCTTTGTACCAGGCGAAGCCGAACATGGTGATCTGCACCGCGCCGAACAGCAGCAACGCCCCCGCGCCTGCGCCCAGCTGCAGGTACGCCGCAGAAAACAGGAACGCATACAGGAACAGTGCCAGGCCGCCGCGCCAGGTGCCTCCCATGGCAAGCGCGGGCTTGCGCAGGCGAATCAACAGCAGCAGGAACAGTGCACCACTGGCCAGGCGCACCACGGTGAAGGATGCCGGGTCGATGGCCCCGTCCTTCAGCGCCAGCCGGCAGAACACCGAGTTGGCAGCGAAGGCCACCAGGCTGAAAAGTGCGGGCCAGAGCCAGGCCCGGGCCTTGCGGTCGGTGAGCGTGGTGGTGCCGCTGCTCATGGTGTGGTCACCTCTGAGATCGATTGTTGTCATGGCGGCCATGCCGGTAGGGCCAGCACCGATATACAACATAGTGTTTATCTGCCGCCACCACCGAATCGCCCGGACCTATACCGCTGCCACCGCCTCGATTTCCACCAGCATGCCGTCCAGCGCCAGCCGGGGTACCGGTATCAGCGTGCAGGTCGGCTTCATGCAAGGGCCCCAGGCCCTGTCAGCCTCGGCTACCCACTCACGCAGGCGCGTTTCGGAATGCTCGACGATCAGCAGGGTCAGCTTGAACACCTGGGCCAGGCTGGCGCCTTTCGACGCCAGGGCAACCTCCAGGTTGGCCAGTGCCTGGCGCGCCTGCTCGGCGAACAGCGGCGACAGCTGCCCGTTGCGGCCCTCCCCGCCCTGGCCGGCGATGAACAGCAGGCGGCTGTCGGCATACACCTCGGCGACATGGGAATAGGCATTGCCGCTGGGGTCGTACAGGCCTTCGGGATTGCTCAGCTGAAACGCGGTTGAATGGCTCACGGTAAACCCTCGATCAGTTGGAAGAGGGACGGAGTATCGAACCTTGAGTCAACTCGAGGTCAAGCGCGGTTTTCAGGGGCGGGCTTGCCCGCGAAACAGGCGTCGACTGTAGGACGTTTCGCACAGCGCACGAGCTTCCGTGAACCACGCGTTCATATGCGAAGCGGCCGTCAGGCGCTAGATTGCGAGGCCCGGCATGGAGGCCTGTACGTAACAAGGATAAAGCGATGAGCAAATACAATTTCCAACTGGCCTACACCATCAAGCCAAACAACCCTGCCCGAGATGAAACCGATGCGGCGCAGGCCCGTCTGCACCTGCGCGAGAAAATTGGCCTGGACACCGTCGAGCACATTGAGACCACCCTGCTCGGGATGGTCACACTCAAAGGCGCCACACTTGCAGAGCGCAAGCGCGAAGCCGAAAAGCTGCTTCACGACTACATCCATGAAGCGCTCAAGCAACTGCGTGTGCTGTCGACCGTGAAGTTCTACGGTTGCCTGATGGTGGACGGGCTGGGCGCAGCCATTCGCTTCGACATCCTGCCCAAATGAACAGCGACGGCATCAGGCGCCCCCGCGCCTGATGCCGCGCACCGTCATTTTTCCTGCAGTACCGCCCTGCCCTTCACCGCCCGAGGCCCGCGCCAGGCCCAGAACAGCAAACCAGGGAATGGCGCGTAGACCACGAACACGATCCACAGCATCTTGCGCTCGGCGCGCCGGTCACTGCCGATGATGTGCCAGATGGCCCAGATTTCCAGCAGGATCACAAAGGCCGCGACGATGATCCAGATCGTTCCGATTTCCATAGCGCTCTCCCATTTGGCATGTAATGGGTTGGGTTGCAGAGGCTGCCGAGGGTTCAGATTGATTTGGCTGGCGACATGGCACCGCGGCCCGTTGTAGGAGCGGCCTTGTGTCGCGATGGGCTGCGCAGCAGCCCCAGGATTTTTGCCCTACGAAAGACCGCAGGGGGCTGCTTTGCAGCCCATCGCGACACAAGGCCGCTCCTACAGGGTGCAGTGACAGCTCTCAATGCCGTGGTGCAGTCTCCAGCGCCGCCTTCAACGCCGGCGCATCGGCAAATGCCCGCTGGCTCACCAGCTTGCCTTGCTCCAGTTGCAACCACTGTACCTGGCCATCCTGCCCGGGATAACGGCTGGCCACCCGCCCGTCACGGTCCAGCAGCACCCGGTAGTTGTAATCGCGCATGGCGGGGATGGCGAACAGCTTGCTGATCAGTGCCGGCATGCGCTGGATATCGGCAACAAACACCGCATCGCGCGCCTCCAGGTAACCCTTGGGCTGTTCGGCCAACGCCGCCTTCACCAGCTTGGCACCGTCCATGTCGCGCGCCACCAGCAGGATGTGCGTACCGGCGCCGAGGCTATAAGCCTGGTCGTGCTGGTCGAGCAGCGTCCACGGCGCGAGCTTGTCGCCCGGTTCCAGGGCATTGGCCAGCAATGGCATCAGGCAAAGCAACAGGGCAGCGGCGTACTTCATCAAGGGTATCCTCAGTGACGGGAGCATCAGCATAGCGGCAACGGGCCAAGCCAGACAGGTTGCCTGAACACGACCTCGAACACGACACGGCCACCCGGGAGATTGTCTTTCCCCCGGCCACCCGCCACACTCTCGAGGCCAGCCAGGAAGCGGAGTCCAGAGTGCCCACGCCACGCCAGTTCAGCAAGAAGACCAGTACCAGCAACATGCTGCGGCTGAAGTCCACCAGCGCCAATGCCCAGGCGCCCTATCGGGTCGATTTCGTATTGCTCGAACACTTCTCGATGGCCAGTTTCACCGTGGCCATGGACGTGCTGGTCACGGCCAACCTGCTGCGCGCCGACAGCTTCCAGTTCACCCCGCTGTCGCCGGAAGGCGACCGCGTGCTCAGCGACCTGGGGCTGGAGCTGGTGGCCACCGAGTTGTCCGCCGAGGCGCTGAAGGAGCTGGACCTGCTGGTGATCTGCGGCGGCCTGCGCACGCCATTGAAGTACCCCGAGCTCGACCGCCTGCTGGGTGATTGCGCGGCCCACGGCATGGCCCTGGGCGGGTTGTGGAACGGCGCATGGTTCCTCGGCCGCGCCGGGGTGCTGGACGACTATGGCTGCAGTATCCACCCCGAACAGCGCGCCAGCCTGTCCGAGCGCAGCCCGCAGACGCGGATCACCCCGGCCAGCTTCACCCTCGACCGCGACCGCCTCAGCGCTGCCAGCCCCAATGGCGCCATGGAGCTGATGCTCGGCCTGGTGCGCCGGCTGTATGGCGACGGCCTGGCCGAAGGCGTCGAGGAAATCCTGTCGTTCTCCGGTGCCCGCTACCGCCAGGTCGGCCCAGGCGCGAAGAAATCCATGAGCCTGCACCTGCGCACCATCGTCGAACTGATGGAGAACAACCTCGAGGAAACCCTCAGCCTCGACCAGCTGGCCGCCTACAGCGGGCGCTCGCGCCGGCAGATCGACCGCCTGTTCCAGGCCCAGCTGGGCACTTCGCCGCGGCGTTACTACATGGAGCTGCGCATCACCAAGAGCCGCCGCCTGTTGCAGTATTCCGACCTGTCGGTGATGGAAGTGGCAGTGGCCTGCGGGTTTGTTTCGGTGTCGCACTTCAGCAAATGCTATGCGGCTTACTTTGGCTACCCGCCGTCGCGTGAGCAGCGGTTGGGCGAGTGAGCACGGGAAATATGTCAGAGATGTATGGCCTGGGCGGGCCTTTTCGCGGGCACGCCCGCTCCCACAGGATCACCACAACATTCAAGGCAGATGCAGTACCTGTGGGAGCGGGCATGCCCGCGAAGGGGCCGGCCCAGGCACTGGAAAACCTTCAGGGGCGGCGCTCGATCTGGATGTACCGCAACACCGCATCACAGATCATGGCCTTGTGACGCAGCTTGACCTGCTCATCGGACAGGTCGATCTGGAAGATCTCGCCAAAGGTGTGGCGGTTCGACACCCGGTAGAAGCAGAACGAGCTCATCAGCATGTGCAGGTCGATGACCTCGATGCCGGCGCGGAACACACCTTCCTGCACCCCACGGCGCAAGGTACTGCCCAGGGCCTCGAGCACCAGGCTGCTCATTTCGCGAATCGCCGGCGACTGCTTGACGTACTCGCCGTAGTGGATGTTTTCGGTGCAGATGATCCGCACGAAATCGACGTTGCGGTCGTGGTGATCGAAGGTGAACTCCACCAGCCGGCGAATCGCCTGCTCGGCCGGCAGCGACTCCAGGTCCAGGCTTTGCTCGGTCTTGCGGATGTCGCCGTACAGCTTGATCAGGCACTCGCAGTACAGCTGCTCCTTGCTGCCGAAGTAGTAGTAGATCATGCGCTTGGAGGTGGCGGTGCGCTCGGCGATGGCGTCGACGCGGGCACCGGCCAGCCCTTGCTGGACGAACTCGTTGATGGCGGCCTGGAGGATGTCCTCGCGCGTTTTCTCGGGGTTGTTCTTGCGCGTCTTGCGCCCCCCTTCGGTTTCAGGCTGGCCGAGGCTGACTACGGAATCACTCATACCCACTCACAGGCTGTTTATTGGAATGGAGGGATTATCCGCGAGCGCGGCCATGCAGGGAAGCGCGCTGTTGGTCGGGTAGCCATCACCCGCGGCGGCTGCCCACCCGCAAACGGCGCCTGCCCAGCCAGGCGCAGGGTCAGTCGCGCTGGGCGGTGTTGCGCTCCAGCGGCGGGGTCAGGTGCAGCACGCGGTTGCGCCCGCCTTCGGCCAGCAGGTAGCCGCCCTTGCCATCGGCAACGATCGACTGCGGCGCCTTGAGGAACGACAGCACGGTCTGCCGCGTGCCGTCGGCGCCGATGCGCAGCAGCCGGGCCCGGTGAGTGTTGTCTTCGCTGATCCACAGGCCGCGCTGGTCGCAGAACAGGAACGTCGGGTTGCGCAGGCCATCGACCACCACCGGGTCCCGGCCATCGTCGGACAAGGCGCGGACCTTGCCGTTGGCCTTTTCGGTATACAGCAGACGCCCGTCGCTGCAGCGGGTCAGGCCTTCGGTTTCGGTCAGGCCGGAGCGCAGCACATCGAGCTGGCCGCTGCGCCAGTCATAGCGCATCAAACGGCCATTGCCCTTGCGGTCCTCGATTGCGTACAGGTGCTCGCCGTCGTTCCACAGGCCCTGCACGCTCTCGCCATCGAACAGCCGCGTGACCTGGCCATCGCGGGCCAGGCTGACCGGGGCAAACCCGCCTTCCTGGCTGAACACCCAGCCTCCCTGCGCCGCCACCATGCCGTCGGGCTTGGACAGGTTGTCGATGACCACCACCCGATCACCCTGGGCGGTGATCCTGAGGATGCTGCCACGGCCATCGTCCAGTTCGCGGCTGACCAGCAGGCTGCCATCGGCTTGCGGCAACAGCGACGCGGCCTTGGTCACGTCACGGTGCAGCACCTCGACGCCCCAGCCGGAGGCGGCCTGGACCGGGTAGAAACTCTGCCAGGCAAAGAAGCCCAGGGTGGCCGTGAGCAGGCCGGCGGTGGCGGCCAAGGCGATGCGGGTGCTGCGCTTGCGCAGGATGTGCGACATGTAGGGCTCCTCGGGAATGCCGGGGAGCCTAGCAAGCGAATGTGAAAAAAATGTCGAAATGGACCAACCATTACAAAACAAAAGGATATAAAAATAACAAAACAATCTAACAAACAGGAATATAAAAATTGAAAGCCAAACGCCACCTCCTTAGTCTGGGCACATCGTTTCCCTTCCAGATCAAGGAGCAATGCCCATGCCCGCCCGTGCCTTCTCCCCCCTGCGCCGCCTGTTGATCGGCGGCTTGCTGGCCAGTGTCGCCAGTACCCTGTTGCCCTGGTCCCAAGCCCTGGCCGACGAGGCCAGCACCCTGCGCATCGGTTACCAGAAGTTCAACAGCATCAACATCCTCAAGGGCAGCGGCGCCCTGGAGAAGGCCCTGGCACCGCAAGGCGTGAAAGTCAGCTGGCACGAGTTCGCCGCCGGCCCGCAGTTGCTCGAAGCCTTGAGCACCGGCGCCATCGACCTCGGCCATGCCGCCGACGCACCCTCGGTGTTCGCCCAGGCCGCAGGCAAGCCGGTGGTGTACCTGGCCGCCGAGCAACCCTACCCACGCGGCATCGGCCTGGTGGTGCGCGAGCAGGACCACCTGGCCAGCGTGCAAGACCTCAAGGGCAAGCGCGTGGCCACCGGCCGCGGCTGGAACGCCCAGTACCTGCTGGCCGTTGCCCTGGAACAGGCCGGCCTCAGCTACCAGGACATCACCCCGGCCTACGTCAACAACGCCGCCGATGCCGTGGCTGCCCTGCAATCGGGCAGCGTCCAGGCCGTGACCCTGTGGGACCCGTTCCTCGCCGCGGCAGAAAGCCAGCCGGGCCTGAAGAACCTGCGCGACGGCAGCGGCCTGTCCAACAACCGCACCTTCTACCTGTCCACCGCCAGCTTCGCCGACCAGCATCGCGCCTTGCTGAAGACCTTCTTCGCCGAACTGGGCAAGGTCAGCCAGTGGGCCAATGCCAAGCCTGCGGAAGTTGCCGCGCTGCTGGCCCCGCAACTGGGGATCAACGCCAACGTGCTGCAAGTGGCCAGCGAGCGGCGCAACTACAACGCCGTGGCCATTACCCCGCAGATCGTTGCCGAGCAACAGAAGCTGGCCGATACCTTCCAGGGCCTGGGCCTGATTCCACGCAAGCTGCAGGTGGCCGACGCGGTCTACCCGGCTTCCGTATTGCCTTGAGCGGAGCGCGCCCACCATGCCCCGCCCGATTCGCTTCAACGCCTTCAGCATGAATGCCGCCAGCCACCAGTCCCCCGGCCTGTGGCGCCACCCGCGCAACACCAGCGTGGCCTTCAACCGCCTGGGCTACTGGACCGACCTGGCCCGCCTGCTCGAACGCGGCCTGTTCGATGCCCTGTTCATCGCCGATGTGCTGGGCATCTACGACGTCTACCAGGGCGGCCCCGAAGCCGCCCTGCGCGGTGGCGTGCAGGTGCCGGTCAACGACCCGCTGCTGCTGGTGCCGGCCATGGCCGGGGTTACCGAGCACCTGGGCTTCGGCGTCACCTTCTCGCTCACCTACGAACACCCCTACCCGTTCGCCCGGCGCATGTCGACGCTCGACCACCTGAGCAATGGCCGGGTCGGCTGGAACATCGTCACCGGCTACCTCGACAGTGCCGCGCGCAACCTGGGCCTGGCGCGCCAGCTGGGCCACGACCAGCGCTATGACCTGGCCGAGGAATACCTGCAGGTGCTGTACAAGCTCTGGGAGAAAAGCTGGGACGACGATGCGGTGCTGCTGGAGCGTGACAGCGGGCGCTATATCGAACCCGCCCGGGTGCACCCCATCAACCATGTGGGCGAGCACTTCCAGGTGCCGGGCATGCACCTGTGCCAACCTTCGCCGCAACGCACGCCGGTGCTGTTCCAGGCCGGTGCTTCGGCACGCGGCCAGCAGTTCGCGGCGCGGCACGCCGAATGCGTGTTCATCAGCGGGCCGACGCCCACGGTACTGCGCCGCTACGCCGACGGCATCCGCCAGGCCAGCGAGGTGGCCGGGCGTGGCCGGGACGAGGTGCTGATCTACGCCCAGGCGCTGTTGATCGTCGCCCCTACCCGGGAGGAGGCCGAGGCGCGCTTCGCCGAATACCGCCGTTATGTCGACCTGGACGCCGCCCTGGCGCTGCTGTCGGGCTGGACCGGCATCGACTTTGCCGGCCTCGACCCCGATGCGCCCATCGAATACGTCGAGAACGATGCCGGCCGCGCGGCCCTGGCCGCCTTCACCGCCGCCGACCCGAACCGCCGCTGGACCGTGCGCGAGGCTGCCGAGTTCGTTGGCCTGGGCGGCCGTGGCCCGGTGCTGGTGGGTACTGCCAGCGAGGTGGCCGACCAGCTGGAAAGCTGGCTGGACCAGACCGGCATCGATGGCTTCAACCTGACCTACGCAGTGCAACCGGACGACCTGGCAAATGTGGTCGAGCTGCTGGTGCCGGAGTTGCAACGCCGCGACCGCTACCCGCTGAGTTATGCCGAAGGCACCTTGCGCCACAAGCTGTTCGGCCAGGGCGACCGCTTGCCGGAAGGCCACGCTGGCCGGCAGGTTCGCATTCAGCCGCCAAATACCGGGTATTCCAACATTTAATTTGTGGATGGCACACACTCGACCCTATTCTGTCGCCACATCCCCTGCGCCGCACCGGCCGGTGCGGTTCACGGCATGGGGAGAGAACAACAAGTCGAGATCGTCCATGTCGAACCATTCGTACTTCGCCCCCCACGGTGGGCACCCGGCTCAGACCGAGCTGCTGACTGACCGTGCCATGTTCACCGAAGCCTATGCCGTCATCCCCAAGGGCGTGATGCGTGACATCGTCACCAGCCACCTGCCGTTCTGGGACAAGATGCGCATGTGGGTCATCGCCCGCCCGCTGACCGGTTTTGCCGAAACCTTCTCCCAGTACATCGTCGAAGTGGCCCCGGAAGGCGGCAGCGAGCGCCCTGAGCTGGACCCGAACGCCGAAGCCGTGGTGTTCATCGTCGAAGGCGAACTGGACATCACCGTCGAAGGCAAGCACCACACCCTGGTACCGGGCGGCTACGCCTTCCTGGCCCCGGGCGCCGAGTGGAGCCTGCGTAACAACAGCAAGTCCAACGTCACCTTCCACTGGCTGCGCAAGCACTACCAGAAGGTCGAAGGCCTGGACGTTCCCGAGTCGTTCGTCACCCACCGTGACAACGCCACCGTCATCGAGATGCCGGGCACCGAAGGCCGCTGGGTCACCACCCGCTTCGTCGACATGGCCGACATGCGCCACGACATGCATGTGAACATCGTCACCTTCCAGCCGGGCGGCGTGATCCCGTTCGCCGAGACCCACGTGATGGAACACGGCCTGTACGTGCTGGAAGGCAAGGCGGTGTACCGCCTGAACCAGGACTGGGTCGAAGTGGAAGCCGGCGACTTCATGTGGCTGCGCGCCTTCTGCCCGCAAGCCTGCTACGCCGGCGGCCCAGGCAAGTTCAGCTACCTCCTGTACAAGGACGTGAACCGTCACGTGCACCTGACGCTCAACCCTAAGCGTTAAGCCCAGGCTGATGCCCGCAAGCCCGCCAACCTGGCGGGCTTTCTGTTTGCCGCGCATACTGAAACACCCACCTCCCGCGCGGTACCAGCCATGAACCGCTGCCTGCTGCTCGCCGTCCTGCTGCTCTGCACCCCCGCCCCAGCCGCCGATGACTGGAACCTGGCCTACGACCGCGAAGGCATCCGCGTTTACCTGAGCGCCGCCCCCGACTCGCCCTACCAGCAATTCCGTGGTGTCAGCACCATGAAAGCCAGCGTGCGCACGCTCACCGACCTGCAAGAGAACCTGCGGGTGGCCTGCAAGTGGCTGTACGCCTGCGCCGAGATGCGCTTGCTGGATGTACAGGACGAAAACACCTGGGTGTACCTGACCACCAACCTGCCGTGGCCGACGATGCCGCGGGACATCGTGCTGAAGGTCACCACCGAACGCCTGGACGACGGCACGCTGCTGCGCCACCTGAGCGCCGAGCCAGGCAGGATCCCCAAGGTAAAGGGGCTGATCCGCGTGCAGCACCTCAGCGGCGAGTGGCGGATGAAACCGCTGGGTGAGCGCAAGACCGAAGTGACCTACCAACTGCAGGCCGACCCTGCGGGGGATGTGCCGGGGTGGCTGGCCAACCGGTTTGTGGTGGATGCACCCGTGGTGACATTGCGGACCTTGCGGGCGGTGGCCGAGCGCCAGCCTTGAAATGCCTGCACGGCCCTATCGCCGACAAGCCGAGCTGCCACTCCGATCGCGCCGCTCTCAAGGCCAGTGAACTGATTCGCAAGCGGTCCGCGCACCCTGTGGGAGCGGCTTCAGCCGCGAAGAATCCAACGCGGTGGATGGCACCGGCTGCGCCGGTGTTCGCGGGTAAACCCGCTCCCACAGGGATTTGCACAAGCCTTCAGATTTGCGCAAGACAGTTTCCACCGGCAGCATCACGGCCCTTCCGGGCTACCGCCATCGCGCTTTTTCTGCCACGGTGCCCGCGCGGCGCGGACCAGCGCGCCGCGCCTGGCCAGGACGTCACATGAAAACACAAGAAAACGACAACACGCATAAAGGCTACCGGCGCATCATCCCGTCGATGACCGCGCTGCTCGAATTCGAAGCGGTAGCCCGTCACACCAGTTTCACCCTGGCCGCCCAGGAGCTGGGCGTCACCCAGGCCGCGGTCAGCAAGCAGGTCAGGCAGCTTGAAGAAAACCTCGGCCGCCAACTGTTCCAGCGCCTGCACCGCGGCATCCGCCTGACCAGCGAGGGCCAGGCGCTGTACGCGGTGGTTTCCGATTCCATGCAGAAGATCGCCTCGGTCTTCGACCGCCTCAGTGAAGGCGACAGCGAACAGGAACTGGTGCTCAGCTCCACCGCCACCTTCTCCCAGTTGCGGGTGATGCCGCGCCTGGGCAGCCTGCGCAGCGCCCTGCCCCAGGTGCGACTGCGCCTGGCCACGCAGATGCTCACCGGCGACCTGCGCAACCACGATGTCGACCTGCTGGTGCGCTATGGCAATGGCCGCTGGGCAGACGGCATTGCCCTGCACCTGTTCGATGAAGAGATCTTCCCGGTGTGCTCGCCAGCCTGGCTGGCGCACAACCCGCTGCCGGACTCGCTGGAGGCGCTGTACCGGGCCGACCTGCTGGACGCCGATGCCACCACCGAAGGCTGGATGACCTGGCCCACCTGGTTCCGCGCACTGGGCGGCAACCCGCCGAAGCTGCACTACAACCTGCGCTGCCAGCTGTATACCGACACCATCCAGGGCGCACTGCATGGGCATGGCGTGGCACTGGGCTGGGGGCGCATGCTCGACCACCTGCTGGCGTCCGGCGAACTGGTGCGCCTGACCGACCTGGTGGTGCGGCCGCGTGAGGCCTATTACCTGGTGGTGCCTCACGGGCGCACCACTACCCCGACCATTCTGCGGCTGGTGGACTGGCTGCGCGACAACTTGCCCACCGCATGATCGGTTCACGCTGTAGGAGCGGCCTTGTGTCGCGACAGGGCTGCAAGGCAGCCCCAAGGCTCAGCGCAGATGCACAAATTTCTGGGGCTGCTTTGCAGCCCTGTCGCAACACAAGGCCGCTCCTACAAGGGCCGGTGCAAGCCGAGGCGTCAGGCCGCCGTGGCTGTCTGCGGCTGGGAGCAAGCCCTGGCCCTGCGCCGATAGGCCAGCAACAGGCCTGCGTACCACAGCGGCATCACGTACAGCGCGGTGCGGGTGTCCGGCTCCAGCGCCAGCAGGCACAGCACGAAGATCAGGAACAGCTGCGACAGCGCAGCGGTGACCTTGCCACCAGGCAGCTTGAACGTCGACTGCTCATGCGCCTGCGGATCCTGCCGGCGATAGGCGAAGTAGGACAGCAGGATCAGCGACCAGGTAACGATGATCATCACCGCGGAAATGGTCGACACCAGGGTGAACACGGTCATCACCTCGGGGATCACGAACAGCAGCGTCAGTGCAATCGCCATGCACACCCCCGAGAACACCAGCGCGCGCACCGGCGTACCCGAGCCCGACAACCGCCCGAACGCCACCGGCGCCTGCTGCTGGTGCGACAGGCCGTAGAGCATCCGCGAGCCGGAGTACACGCCACTGTTGGCCGACGAGGCCGCAGAGGTCAGCACCACGAAGTTGATGATGCCAGCGGCAGCGGGCAACCCACCCAGCAGGAACAGTTCGACGAACGGGCTGCGATTGGCCGGCACATTGGCCCAGGAGATGACACTGATGATGCACACCAGCGAGCAGATGTAGAACAGCAGGATACGCACCGGGATGGTGTTGATGGCCTTGGGCAAGGTCCGCTCCGGGTCCTTGGCCTCCGCGGCTGCGGTGCCGATCAGCTCCGTACCGACGAAGGAGAATATGGCGATCTGGAACCCGGCGAGAAAGCCGAGGATGCCATGCGGCATGACCACGCCCGGGGCCACCAGGTGGCTGAACGAGGCGGTCACCCCGGCCGGCGAAGTGTAGGACGTGGCGACCATCACCAGGCCGGTTACCACCAGCAGCACGATGGCAACGATCTTGATCAGGCCGAACCAGAACTCCACCTCGCCAAACGCTTTCACCGCCAGCATGTTCAGCCCCAGCAGCAGGAACATGGTGGCGAATGCCGGTAGCCAGGTGGGCACATCCGGGTACCAGTACTGCACGAACCCCGCCACTACCACCACATCGCCCACCGCCGCGACCACCCAACTCAGCCAGTACGACCAGCTGAGGATGTAACCGGCCTTTGGCCCCAGGTAGTTGTGTACCAGGTCGGCGAACGATTCCATCTGCAGGTTGGCCAGCAGCATCTCGCCCATGGCCCGCATGACGCAGAACACGAAAAAGCCGATGATGGCGTACACCAGGATGATCGACGTGCCGGACAGCGCAATGATCTTGCCCGAGCCCATGAACAGGCCGGTACCAATTGCGCCACTGATCGAAATAAGCTGGATATGCCGGTTTTCCAGCCGGCGCTTGAGCACGCGGCCATCTTCCGGAACTGCGCTTTGCGCGTTGCACGTTTGCTGCATAGTTGACCTCTTATTCTTTTTTTGTAAAACCTCAGCGCCCCGCGCCGCACCAGTTAGTTGGTACTCAAGTGCAGGCTTTTAGTCATTCAATACTGTCGAAGCGTGGGTATTGAGACAGATGAAGAACAGTTCCCGATGCAACTTCGCAGCGGGCTTACTTATTCTATTGAAGCGCACCAGAGTGGCGCGCCCGATACAGTCCCGCGAAAGCCGTTTCATTCTGCCAGCGGCCCGGGTCAAGCGGAACGCTACAGAATGCACACAGCCAAAGGGATTTTGTGCAGTGTGAAAAGCCTGGGTGACAGTTTGCACAATGCACCTGCCACAAGGCCTGACCCAGCGGTCACATCTTGTAGGTCGAGAGCAGGATGCTGGTCTCGGTGTTTTCGATGTGCGGTATCGAGCGGATGGTGTTCAACGCCCGGTCGAAGGCCTCGAGGGTGTCGGCACGCAGCTCTGCCATCAGGTCCCAGCGGCCATTGGTGGTATGGATGGCCACCACGTTGGGATGCCCACGCAGCGCGTGCTTGACCTCTGCGGCGTGGTGGCCGCTGATGCCGATGCTGGTGATGGCCCGCACACCCTGCTCCAGCGCATCGGAGCGCAGGCGTACCGTGTAGCCGATGATCACGCCCTGCTCTTCGAGCCGGGTGATGCGGTTTTGCACGGTTGCCCTGGCTACCTTGAGCTTCTTCGCCAGGGTCAGCACGGGGGTGCGCGCGTTGTCCCGCAACAGCGCAATCAGTTCCCGATCGATAGTATCCATGGATGCCTGCCAAATAATCAGATTGCTATTTTGGGGTGGCAGATTGTCTAGAAAGTTGATGAAACTGGCAACCTGCTCTCTTCATCTTGACGCAACCTTTCATCAAAATGTTCACGCCACTTCAACAATCTCAAGCGTTCACCCCGCAGGCCACTGGGGTGAAAGCGCAATAATAAGGTGCAAGAGCATGACGTATTTCATTGATGTTCCAACCATGTCGGACTTGGTACATGACATTGGCGTAGCGCCGTTCATTGGCGAACTGGCCGCAGCTATTCGCGAAGATTACAAACGCTGGCAGGAGTTTGATAAATCCGCGCGTGTTGCCAGCCATTCGGAAGTCGGCGTGATCGAACTGATGCCGGTCGCCGACAACAGCCGTTATGCCTTCAAATACGTCAATGGCCACCCGGCCAACACCGCCCGCGACCTGCATACGGTGATGGCCTTCGGCGTGCTGGCCGATGTCGACACCGGCTACCCGGTGCTGCTGTCCGAACTGACCATCGCCACCGCCCTGCGCACTGCGGCCACCTCGCTGATGGCAGCGCAGGCGCTGGCCCGGCCGAACTCGCGCAAGATGGCGCTGATCGGCAACGGTGCGCAAAGCGAATTCCAGGCACTGGCTTTCCACAAGCACCTGGGCATCGAAGAAATCGTCGCCTACGACACCGACCCGCTGGCCACCGCCAAGCTGATCGCCAACCTCAAGGAATACAGCGGCCTGACCATCCGCCGCGCCGGTTCGGTGGCAGAAGCTGTGAAAGGCGTGGACATCATCACGACGGTGACCGCCGACAAGGCCTACGCCACCATCATCACCCCCGACATGCTCGAGCCCGGCATGCACCTGAATGCCGTGGGTGGCGACTGCCCGGGCAAGACCGAACTGCATGCCGATGTGCTGCGCAGCGCCCGGGTGTTCGTCGAATACGAGCCGCAAACCCGCATCGAAGGTGATATCCAGCAGTTGCCGGCGGACTTCCCGGTGGTCGACCTGTGGCGTGTGCTGCGCGGCGAGACAGAGGGCCGCCAGAGTGACGCCCAGGTCACCGTGTTCGACTCGGTGGGCTTCGCCCTGGAAGACTACACCGTACTACGGTACGTACTACAGAAAGCCGAAAAACGCGGCATGGGCAGCAAGATCGACCTGGTGCCTTGGGTGGAGGATGACCCCAAGGACCTGTTCAGCCATACCCGCGGTCGCGCTGCCAAAAGCCGCATCCGACGCGTTGCTTAACCCTGCTCCCAACCTGGTATTTCACATGGCATTTCCAACGCGTTCCATTCAGGCACCTGCAGCAGTGGTCATGGTCAGGCCGCATGCCTTCACCCCCAACCCGGAAACCGCAGCCGACAACTCGTTCCAGCGCAGCAACCCCGACATCGCCGCCCAGGCCCTGGCCGAGGTGGCACGCGATGAAGTCACCCAGGCTGCCGGCCGGCTCGAGGCCGAGGGCGTGCGGGTGCATCTGTTCGACGACTTCGGCGAGCACAACACCCCCGACTCGGTATTCCCCAACAACTGGTTCTCCACCCACCCTGGGGGGCACATCGCGATCTACTCGATGTACTCGCGCAACCGCCGCCGCGAACGGCGCGCCGATGTGATCGAGATGCTCAAGCACGAGTACCGGGTGCAGGATGTGATCGACTATTCGGGGCTGGAGCAGGACGAACTGTTCCTTGAAGGGACCGGCGCCATGGTCTTCGACCACCTGTCGCGGGTGGCCTATACCGCGCGCTCCAACCGCGCCGACCCGATTGCCCTGGAGCGCTTCAGTACGCACTTCAACTTCGAGCCGATGGTGTTCGACACCGCCGATGAACAAGGCACGCCGATCTACCACACCAATGTGCTGATGTGCGTGGCGACGGAGTTTGCGCTGGTGGGCTTTGGCACCTTCACCAACAAGGCGCGGGCCGAGGAAGTGCGCATGCGCCTGCTTGAGTCGGGCCGCGATGTGATCGACCTGAGCAACCGGCAGATCAGCCAGTTCGCCGGCAATGCCATCGAACTGTCCGGGCGTGACGGGCGCATCCTGGCGCTGTCACGCAAGGCCTTCGACAGCCTGAGCGGCGAGCAGCGCCAGCGCATCGAACGCTCGGCGCGGCTGGTGCCACTCGATGTACCGACCATCGAAATGGCAGGAGGCTCGGTGCGCTGCATGATTGCCGGGATACATCTGTCGCCAAGAATGACCGCTGCCTGCGCCTGACCCACGACCTTACTGGCTGACGCGGCCCTTGTAGGAGCGGCCTTGTGTCGCGAAAGGGCCGCACAGCGGCCCCGGCAATCTCTGCAGCGACGCTGAAACCTGGGGCTGCTGCGCAGCCCTTTCGCGACGCAAGGCCGCTCCTACAAGGGATCGCGTCAGATTGTAAAATCCTGCATCGCCGTACAGATCGTCAGATCCCGCCACCCGCAAGCAATTGCGTCATCACCTCGGCCAACGCCTTGACCATCACATCCGCCGTCGGCCGGTGGACGATGACGATTTCGTAGCTGTCGACTTCCGGCAACCCTTGCCCTGCCCCCAGCACCCGGTGCTCACCAGTGGCCGCCCGTGGCGGCAGCAGGCTGATACCCATGCCATCGGCGACCGCTGCCTGGATACCGCTGAGGCTGGAGCTGGTGAAGCTGATGCGCCAACACCGGCCCATGCCTTCGATGGCGGTGATCATGTCGTCGCGGTACAGGCCGCGGGGCGGGAAGGTCACCAGCGGGATCGGGTCCAGCTCGAAGGCGGGCGTGCGCGCGCTGTCGATCCACTGCAGGCGTTCGGGCCAGCAGGCCACGCCTTCGCGGCTGTTGCGCCGCTGCTTGAGCAACACCAGGTCGAGCTCACCGTTGTCGTAGGCCTGGCTGAGGTCGCGGCACAGGCCGCTGGTCACTTCCAGCTTCACCTGCGGGTGCAGCCGGCTGAAGGCCGACAATGCATTGGTGGTACGCCCGCCCACGAAGTCCTCGGGCACGCCAAGGCGCACGGTCATGCCAACCATCGCCCCGGCCAAGGCTTCGAGCATCTGGTCGTTGAGGGCCAGCATGTGCCGGGCATAGCCGAGCAGGGTCTGCCCGGCGTCGGTCGGCAGCACGTCGCGATTGCCACGCACCAGCAGACGGTGGCCAACCATATCCTCCAGGCGGCGCACCTTCTGGCTGATGGTCGATTGGGTGGAGTGCAGGCGGGCAGCAGCCGTGGTGAAGCTGCCGCAATCGGCCACCACGACAATGGCACGCAACAGGTCGAGGTCGAACAGGGCCCTATTCGATTTCACGCTGATGGACATCTTGATATTCAACTTATGAATGGCAAGACTGACTTCTACCACGCCACCTGCTGCACCGCAACGCGCACCGCTAGTCGCCGACTGCCACGCCTTCGCGCCGAGGGTCGGCACCACCCGACCAACCCTCGCCACTGCGTTGGATGATCTGCATGCCACTGGTCATGATCATCGGCGTCACCTCATGCCCCCAGGCTGCCAACTGGCGGATCAGTGCCGGGCTGGCCAACCCCGCCTCTACTTCGGTGCCGGCATTGCGGCTGCCGAAGTTGGGCAGGCCGGCGGCCTGCTGCGGGTCGAGCTGCCAATCCAGCAGGCCGATCAGCGCCTTGTTCACGTAGCCGATGATCTGCGAGCCGCCGGGCGAACCCAGGCTGGCCACCAGCTCGCCGGAGGCTTGCGAGAACACCAGGGTCGGCGCCATGGCCGACAGCGGCCGTTTGCCCGGTTGCACCCGGTTGGCCACAGGCTTGCCTTGTTCCCGGGGGATGAACGAGAAGTCGGTCAGGTGGTTGTTGAGCAAAAAGCCCTTGACCATCAGGTGCGAGCCGAACGCCGCTTCCACCGAAGTGGTCATGGCCAGGGCCTGGCCGCGGTCGTCCACCGCGCTGAGGTGCGAGGTGGATATGCGCAGCGGCGAGCGGTCAGGCGCCAGGGCCAGATCGGCCCCCTGCGGCTGGCCCGGGCGGGCGCGTTTCATGCTGTACTCGCCGACCTGCGCAGCGCGGCTGGCCAGGTATGCGGAGTCGGTCAGGGCCTTGAGCGGCACCGGCACGTAATCGCTGTCGGCCAGGTACTGGGCGCGGTCGGCATAGGCCAGGCGCTCGGCCTCGGCAACCAGGTGCACGGCCAGCGGCGGGGCTTCCAGCCCGGCAACCGACGAAGTGCGCAGCGGCCGCATGGCGGCAAGGTCGCGCTGTGGCGAAGCCCGTTGCAGTGCCTCCAAGATGCCCAGGGTCTGCAGCACCGTCACCCCGCCCGACGACGGCGGCGGCATGCCACAGATGCGCCAGGCCTTGTAGGGGCCGCACAGCGGCTCGCGCATCTTGGCCCTGTATTGCTGCATATCCTGCAACGACAGATAGCCGGCATTGGCATGGCTGCGCACCTTGGCGACGATGGCTTCGGCGATCTCGCCGCTGTAGAACACTTCGGGGCCGTGCGCGGCAATCAGTTCAAAGGTTTGCGCAAGCTCGGGGTTGCGCAAGGTAGCCCCCACCGCCAGCGGCTTGCCCTGCTCATCCAGGAAGTAACGGGCCATGGCCGGTGAACGGGCAATGAACGGGTCGCCCGCCACCAGCGTGTGAAGGCGTTCGGAAACCGCGAAACCGTTACGTGCCAGCGCAATGGCCGGGGCGAACAGGTCGCGCCAGGGCAGCTTGCCGTGCTGCTCATGGGCCAGCTTCAGGGCACGCAGAACCCCCGGTACGCCCACCGAACGCCCGCCGATCTGCGCCGCCCTGAATGGCATCGGTGAACCATCGGCTTGCAGGAACAGGTTTTCCGTCACCGCCGCCGGGGCTGCCTCGCGGCCATCGAACGCCTGTACGCGCTGCCCATCCCAGTAGAGGATGAACCCCCCGCCGCCAATGCCGCTTGATTGCGGTTCGACCAGGGTCAGCACCATCTGCATGGCGATGGCCGCGTCGATGGCGCTGCCACCGGCCCGCAGCATCGCCCGCCCCGCCTCGCTGGCCAGCGGGTTGGCAGCTGCAGCCATGTGCCGGCTGGCATGCACCGGCTGCAGGCCGGTGCGGTAGCCGGAGGCCAGTTCCGGTGGTGCGGGCAGCACCTGGTCGGCACAGGCCCAGCCACTGGCAGCTACCAGGCACAAGGCGCCCATCAGGGGGGTGGAGAATGTCATCGTTGTACTTCCCGCCATTACCTATTCAGCAAGGCACTGTCTGTCATGCGCAAACTTAACTTCAAGCCCTGGCGTGTTTTTTCTAGGATGCGGGCAGGTCATCGAGGAGCCTGCCCCATGCGTTCACTACTTGCTGCGATGCTGTTCGCCCTGTGCACCAGCCTTGCCGCCCACGCCGAGAGCACTGCCATGGACAACCGCCTGCACAATGCTGCCCGTCACGATGATGTGCGCACCCTGCAACAACTGCTGGCACAAGGTGCGCAGCTGGAGAGCCGTGACGAGCAAGGGCGCACTGCCCTGCTGGTGGCCACCCATGGCAACCAGGTTGCGGCCGCGAAAGCGCTGATCGAGGCCGGTGCCGATGTGAATGCCAAGGACAACATCGACGACAGCCCGTACCTGTATGCCGGGGCACGTGGCCTGAACGACATCCTGCGGCTGACCTTGAACCACGGTGCCGACCTCAAGAGCACCAACCGGTACGGAGGCACTGCGCTGATACCCGCCGCCGAACGCGGGCATGTCGAGACCGTGCAGTTGCTGATCGATGCCGGGGTGGACGTGAACCATCTCAACCGCCTGCACTGGACTGCGCTGCTGGAGGCGGTGATCCTCGGTGACGGCGGGCCGCGGCATGTGGAGATCGTGCGCCGGCTACTGGCGGCCGGGGCGGATCGGCAGATTGCCGACAAGGATGGGGTGACCGCGCTGGAGCATGCGCGGCAGCGGGGGTATCGAGAGATGGAGGCGTTACTGGCCCGCTAGGCAATGCTGGCTTTCGAATGCCGGGGCTGCTTTGCAGCCCAATCGCGACGCAAGGCCGCTCCCACATGTAATCGTTTGCCTCACAGGCGCTGCTGTACCTGTGGGAGCGGCCTTGTGTCGCGAAAGGGCCGTAAAGCGGCCCCGGCAATTTTGCAGGAATGCGAAGACCCTGGGGGCGCTTCGCCCCCTTCGCGACACAAGGCCGCTCCTACAGGTCAGGCGACTTCTTCGAACGGCAGCCCTACATAGTTCTCGGCAATGTTCACCAACCCCGCCGGCGAGGTCAGGAAGTACTCGCGGTCGGCCTCCTGCATCTTCTGGTCCCAGGCATCCTTGTGGCTGCCGAAGTCATGCAGCAGCTGGGTCATGAACCAGCTGAAACGCTCGCCTTTCCACACCCGGCGCAAGGCCAGCGGCGAATACTGCTGCAGCAGGTCGGTACGCCCTTCGCGGTACACCTTGACCAGGATGCGGTACAGGTAGTTGACGTCCGATGCCGCCAGGTTCAGGCCCTTGGCGCCGGTCGGCGGGACGATATGCGCAGCATCCCCGACCAGGAACAGATGACCGTACTGCATCGGCTCGACCACCAGGCTGCGCAGCGGCGCGATGCTCTTCTCCAGCGCCGGGCCGGTGACCAGGCGCGCCGCCACGTCTTCGGGCAAGCGTGCCTTCAGCTCCTCCCAGAAGCGCTCGTCGGACCACGCCTCCACCTGCTCTTCCAGCGGTACCTGCAGGTAGTAGCGGCTACGGGTGTGCGAACGCTGGCTGCACAGCACGAAACCGCGTTCGTGGTGGGCGTAGATCAGTTCGTGGTTGACCGGTGGCGTGTCTGACAGCATGCCCAGCCAGCCAAACGGGTAGACCCGCTCGTACTGCTTGAGGATGCCCTCGGGGATGCTTTGCCGCGAGATACCGTGGAAGCCGTCACAGCCGGCAATGTAGTCGCAGTCCACCCGGTGCACCTGGCCGTCTTTTTCATAGGTCAGGTAGGGCCGTTCGCCCTTGAGTTCGTGCGGCTGGACATTGCTTGCCGAATAGATGATCGGCGCGCCGCTGGCTTCACGTGCCTGCATCAGGTCACGGGTGACTTCGGTCTGGCCGTATACCATCACCGTCTTGCCACCGGTCAGGGCCTTGAGGTCCAGGCGTTGGCGGCGCCCGCCGACCAGCAGTTCGACACCCTCGTGTACCAGGCCTTCACGGTCCATGCGCTCGGCCACACCGGCTTCACGCAGCAGGTCGACCGTGCCTTGCTCCAGCACCCCGGCACGGATGCGGCCAAGCACGTATTCGGGCGCCTGGCGTTCGACGATGACCGTATCGATACCGGCCTTGTGCAGCAGTTGGCCCAGCAGCAGGCCAGACGGACCTGCACCAATAATTGCGACCTGAGTTTTCATTGTTGTTGTCTCTGTGCGGACGATGCCGGCCCTGGACTGGCAGTGGGGCGGCATCTGCTGTTAGGGTTTGCCCTTGCATTTTTACTGGCAAAAACAGCCATTGAAGTGTGCTATTCCATGCATAACCTGCACTTTTACAAAAAACGTTCGATTAACGGACAGGCCTGCACGCATGAAATCCACCCTCCCCGGCGTCCCCTTGTTCAAGCTTTATGGCGAAAACCAGGCCTGGCCCGGCACCGACCTGCTGCACTGCGAGTCGATCCCGGCGCGTAGCCGCTTGCACCACTGGGAAATCAAGCCGCACCAGCATGCCGAGCTGTTCCAGTTGCTGTATGTGCAACGCGGCCGGGCCGAGGTGGAGGTCGAGGGGGTGCGCAGCGCCATCAGCGAAGCGGCGATCCAGGTGGTGCCGCCGATGACCGTGCACGGCTTTCGCTTCAGCGCCGATATCCAGGGGCATGTGCTGACCTTCGGCACGGCACTGGTGGCCAACCTGGAGCAGCGCCTGGGCGCGCCGCTGGCGGTGCTGGCGAAGGCGGCGTGTTACCCGCTGGGCCGGGACCGGGTGAACCTGCGCAGCCTGATCGAGACCCTGCAGCAGGAGTACCAGGGCAACGCCCCGGCGCGGGCGGCACTGCTCGAGGCGCTGGTGACGGCGCTGATGGTGTGGATCAGCCGCCGCCAGCAGTTGGGGCAGGCGCCGCGCAACCGCGATGAACGCGACCGCCAGTTGCTGGGGCAGTACCTGCGCCTGGTCGAGGCGCATTACCGTGAGCACCTGTCGGTGGAGGACTTTGCCGCGCGGCTGAATATTCCGAGTTTGCAGCTTAACCAGCTGTGCCGGGCGCTGAGTGGGCAGACCGCGCTGCAGGTGGTGCACCAGCGGTTGCTGCTGGAGGCGCGGCGCAACCTGATCTATACGCGGATGAGCATCGGGCAGTTGTCGGATAGCCTGGGCTTTACCGACCCCACCTATTTTGCCCGGTGGTTCAAGCGGTTGAGTGGGCAGACACCGAATGGGTATCGCAGGTCGGGGTTGTCTGAGTAACTTTTTTGCCTGTTCTGGCCTCTTCGCGGGTGAACCCGCTCCCACAGGGACGGCGGTGCCCTCAAGGCCTGTGCACTTCCTGTGGGAGCGGGTTTACCCGCGAAGAGGCCAGAACAGGCAACACACATCCCACGCCCCTGCTTGACGTATACGTCAACCTGCCCTCAGGATACCCGCATACCCCACGCCGAGCCCCAGCATGAGCACCCAGACCTACAGCATCTCCGACCTGTCCCGCGAACTGGACATCACCACCCGCGCCATCCGCTTCTATGAGGAACAGGGCCTGCTGAGCCCCGAGCGCCGTGGCCTGGAGCGTATCTATTCGGCGCGTGACAAGGTCAGCCTGAAGCTCATCCTGCGCGGCAAGCGCATCGGCTTTTCGCTGGCCGAATGCCGCGAGCTGATCGAGCTGTACGATCCCTCCAGCGGCAACCTCAAGCAGCTCAACAGCATGCTGGCGAAAATCGCCGAGCGCCGCGCCCAGCTGGAACAGCAGATGCTCGACATCCACCAGATGCAGCTGGAGCTGGACACCGCCCAGGAGCGCTGCGAACAAGCCCTGGCCGCCACCCTGAACAACAAAGACAACCGCTGAACGCCACAGGAAACCCGCCATGTCCTTGCCCAAACACGTCCGCCTGGTCGAAGTAGGCCCCCGCGACGGACTGCAGAACGAAGCCCAGCCCATCAGCGTCGCCGACAAGGTGCGCCTGGTGGACGACCTCACCGAGGCGGGCCTGGCCTATATCGAAGTGGGCAGTTTCGTCTCGCCCAAGTGGGTGCCGCAGATGGCCGGCTCCGCCGAAGTGTTCGCCGGCATCCAGCAGCGCCCGGGTGTCACCTATGCGGCGCTGGCCCCCAACCTGCGTGGTTTCGAGGACGCCCTGGCCGCCGGCGTGAAGGAAGTGGCGGTGTTCGCGGCCGCCTCCGAAGCCTTCTCGCAACGCAACATCAACTGCTCGATCAGCGCCAGCCTCAAGCGCTTCGAGCCGATCATGGAAGCCGCGCGCAACCACGGTGTGCGCGTGCGCGGCTATGTGTCGTGCGTGCTCGGCTGCCCCTATGAAGGCAAGGTCAGCGCCGAGCAGGTCGCCCCGGTGGCCCGTGCCCTGCACGACATGGGCTGCTACGAGGTATCGCTGGGCGACACCATCGGCACCGGCACCGCCGGCGAAACCCGGCGCCTGTTCGAGGTGGTCGCGGCACAGGTACCGCGCGAGCAACTGGCCGGGCACTTCCACGATACCTATGGCCAGGCCCTGGCCAACGTATATGCCAGCCTGCTCGAAGGCATCAGCGTGTTCGACAGCTCGGTGGCCGGGCTGGGCGGCTGCCCCTATGCCAAAGGCGCTACCGGCAATATCGCCAGTGAAGACGTGGTGTACCTGCTGCAGGGGCTGGGCATTGAAACCGGCATCGACCTGGACCTGCTGATCGCCGCCGGCCGCCGCATCAGCAGCGTGCTGGGCCGCGACAACGGGTCGCGGGTAGCGCGGGCGCGCAGCGCGCAATAAGTCATACGGGTGTCACATTGGTGTGGGTGAAGTGTTACCGCCCCCACGTTTTGCAGCAAAAAATCGGGTAACAGGGAAACAAATCGGCAGAATTTCAGGCCATTCGATTTCGACTGAAATCGCCAAGTGCTTGATTTTAAAGGGTTTGCAAAAGTTGGCACGCACCCTGCTATATCTCTGGCACAACAACAAAAAGAATGTGACACCCAATAAAAACAACAGGTAACGGCTCTGACATAACAAGAACAACACGGCAGAGGCGTAGCAAGCAGATTTTTTTGGAGTCGACACGCTTTTCAGGGGTACGCCCCGCGGTCTGGCACAGAACAATAAAACTACCTCCAGGTAGCGGCAGCCAGGTTCGGATCAGCAATGATGAAGGCAGGTCAGCGCTCAAAAAAATACGTTTGCTCTTGACCCCGCATGGGGGTCGCCCGCAACACCAGGACAGGCTGACAAAAACAACAACAGGCCGGTCCCAATAATAAAAATAGAGCAGGCAACAACGCTTTGAGGGGAGCTTCGGCTCCCCTCAGTGCTTCCTGCCCTCTTCCTCCTCCTGCTTTCCCTCATCCTGCCCTTCGAGCTTGTCCACCAGCAACGGCATCGTGCCCAGCACCAGCAGGGCCAGTATCGTGCTGATCAACGCCGTGGCTTCACGGCCCATGCCGGCTGCCGTACCGATGGCGGCGGTCATCCACAGCCCGGCGGCAGTGGTCAGGCCCTTCACATGGCTGGCGTCCTGGCCGTTACCCTTGAGAATGGTGCCCGCACCCAGAAAACCGATACCGGCGACAATGCCCTGGATCACCCGGCTCAGCGCCTGCTCATCGGCCCCGGCCATGCTCGGTGCCAGCACGAACAGCGCAGCGCCCAGCGAAACCAGCATATGCGTGCGCACCCCGGCGGCCTTGCCCTTGTGCTCGCGCTCGAAGCCCAGCACGGCGCCGAGCAGGGCTGCCATCAGCAGGCGTACGAGAATTTGCGTGACCTCGCGCTCGTCGGTGATATCGGCGAATTCGGCCTGGATTGCTTGCCAGATGAGGTCCATTGCTTTTCCCCTGCCTGAGTATTGCATTGCCAGGCCCGGCCTCTTCGCGGGTAAACCCGCTCCCACAGGTACTGCATTGCATTGAAACCTGTGCAAACCCTGTGGGAGCGGGTTTACCCGCGAAGAGGCCGGGCCTGCCATCTGCAAGGGTTGACCTCCGGGCAAATGACAAAGTGCCGCTCAGCTTCCGGATGCAGCAACCCGCCCCGCCCTGTGGTCCACCCCTGTAACCCCCAGGAGGACCACTCCATGCCCATTGAAATCGACGAAACCACCCGCCGCTGCACCCTGATCGCCGAAGACCTGCGCCTCGAGGGTGATGGCCCATCCATCGAAATCGTCACCGACGAACAGCTGCGCATGTCCGTGGCCCTGCTCGCCGGCCAGCGTGTGCCCATCACCGAAGCCGAGGCCGATGCACTGACCGTGGCGGGTGCGGTGGATAGCCGCAGGCATCTGAAGGCCAGCACGCCAGGCTCGGTAATCTGAGGCCTGGCGGGGCCTGCCCGGAAATCTGATACGGTTTTTATCGCAAAATCTGAGCCTGTGCTGATAACAGCCTCAGGGCCATAGTGCTCATGCCTGATCGAGGCCTGATGAGCACCGAGCCATGAACGATAGAATCCCTTTCACAGAGATCGCCACCGCCCCAGCCAGCCCCCAGCCGCGCCGCGCCGACAATGGCATCCATACCCGCAGCTTCACCGGGCTGTACCGCAACCTGCGCATCGGCTTCGCCGGCGCCCTGTTCGTGCTGTTCTTCGGCACCGCCTGGCTGAACTGGAATGGCCGCCAGGCCGTGCTGTGGGACCTGGGCAACAGCAAATTCCACATCTTCGGCGCCACCTTCTGGCCGCAGGACTTCATCCTGCTGTCGGCGCTGCTGATCATCTGCGCCTTCGGCCTGTTCGCCATCACCGTGTATGCCGGCCGCGTGTGGTGCGGCTACAGCTGCCCGCAAAGCACCTGGACCTGGCTGTTCATGTGGTGCGAAAAGATCACCGAGGGCGACCGCAACCAGCGCATCAAGCTGGCTTCCGCGCCCTGGAGCCTGAACAAACTGGCCCGGCGCACGCTGAAGCACAGCCTGTGGCTGGCCATTGGTGTGCTCACCGGGCTGACCTTCGTCGGCTACTTCACCCCGATCCGCCCACTGGCCGCGGAACTGTTCACCTTGCAACTGGGCGGCGTGGCGCTGTTCTGGGTGCTGTTCTTCACCGCCGCCACCTACATCAATGCCGGCCTGCTGCGCGAAGCGGTGTGCCTGCACATGTGCCCCTATGCACGCTTCCAGAGCGTGATGTTCGACAAGGACACCCTGGCGGTCGCCTATGACCCGCGGCGCGGCGAAGCCCGTGGCCCGCGCAAGAAAGGCAGCGACCTCCGCGCCCAGGGCCTGGGCGACTGCATCGACTGCACCTTGTGCGTACAGGTGTGCCCCACCGGCATCGATATCCGCGATGGCCTGCAAATGGCGTGCATCGGCTGCGCGGCGTGCATCGATGCCTGTGACGGGGTAATGGACAAGATGGGCTATGCACGTGGCCTGATCGGCTACAAGTCCGAACGCAGCCTGCAAGGTGGCACCACCCATTGGCTGCGCCCGCGCCTGCTGGGCTACGCCGCCGCGCTGGGGGTGATGATTGCGGCACTGGTGGTGGCCTTGCAGCTGCGCCCGATGGTGTCGCTGGACGTGATCAAGGACCGCGGCCTGTTCCGCGAGAATGCCCAGGGCCAGATCGAGAACATCTACCTGCTCAAAGTCATCAACAAGACCGAAAGCACCCGGCACTACCAGCTGCGCCTGCTGGACGCCGACGGCTTCAGCCTGCAGGGCAAGACCTCATTCATGATCCCGGCCGGTGAAATGAGTGAACTGCCGGTGTCGGTGGCGATGCTCGCCGAGCGCCCGGCCAGCAGCTCGCAGACGCTGAGCTTCGAGATCAGCGAGCGCGACGACCCTGCCATCCGCAGCGTGGCCCACAGCCGCTTCGTCGCACCGCTGAACCGTTGATCCCTTACACTGACTCCACCTTGCCTGCCAGGCTTCGACAGAAGGCCAGAATGAAACGCTACGAACGCTTTGCCGACGACATCGCCGAACTGATCCGCTCCGGGGTGCTGGGCCCCGGCCAGCGCGTGCCCTCGGTGCGCTATGCCAGCCAGACCCACGGGGTCAGCCCGTCCACCGTATTCCAGGCCTACTACCTGCTGGAGCGGCGCGGGCTGATCCGCGCCCGGCCGCGCTCGGGCTATTTCGTCAACGCTCACGCCCCGCGCCAGTTCAGCGAGCCGCAGGCATTGCAGCCGGTCAGCGAGTCCACCGACGTCGACGTCAGCGCGCTGGTGTTCTCGATCCTCGACTCGATCAAGGACCCCAACACCGTGCCGTTCGGCTCGGCCTTCCCCAGCCCCGAGCTGTTTCCGCTGCAACGCCTGTCGCGCTCGCTGGCCAGCGCCAGCCGCAGCATGGACCCGCGCATGGTGGTGACCGACCTGTCACCCGGCAACCCGCAACTGCGCCGGCAGATTGCCCTGCGCTACATGGTTGGCGGGCTGATGTTGCCGATGGAGGAGCTGCTGATCACCAACGGCGCGCTGGAAGCCCTGAACCTGTGCCTGCAGGCCGTCACCCAGCCCGGTGACCTGGTGGCCATCGAAGCGCCCGCCTTCTATGCCTGCCTGCAGGTACTGGAGCGGCTCAAGCTCAAGGCCGTGGAAATCCCTGTGCACCCGCGCGAAGGCATGGACCTGGGCGTGCTGGCGCAAACGCTGGAGAAGCACCCGGTCAAGGCCGTGTGGTGCATGACCAACTTCCAGAACCCGGTGGGCGCCAGCATGCCGGAAGCGAAAAAGCAGGCACTGGTGGAGCTGCTGGCGCGTCATCAGGTGCCATTGATCGAAGACGACGTGTACGCCGAACTGTACTACGCGCAACAGGCACCCAAACCGGCCAAGGCCTTCGACACCCAGGGCCTGGTGATGCACTGCGGCTCGTTCGCCAAGAGCCTGGCACCCGGCTACCGCATCGGCTGGGTGGCAGCCGGGCGCTTTGCGCAGAAGATCGAACGGCTCAAGCTGATGACCTCGCTGTGTGCCTCGATGCCGGCCCAGGCGGCCATCGCCGACTACCTGCAGCACGGCGGCTACGACCGCCACCTGCGCAAGCTGCGCTATGCCCTGGAAGGCCAGCAGGCCAACATGCTGGCGGCCATCGCCCGGCACTTTCCGGCGCAGACGCGGGTCAGCCAACCGTCCGGCGGCTACTTCCTGTGGCTGGAGCTGCCCGAACAGATGGACGCCCTCAAGCTGTTCCACATGGCCCTGGCCCAAGGCATCAGCATCGCCCCCGGGCCGATCTTCTCGCCCACCCGGCGCTTCGGCAACTGCATCCGCCTGAACTACGGCAGCCCCTGGCACGAGGATGCCGAACGGGCCATGGAAACCCTGGGGCGGATCATCCGCTCGTTCTGATGGCTGGTACCCCGGTGGGCGACTATAGTTGCCCGATCCGCTCACCGGGCCCTCGCCATGCAAGCAGATTCGCTCCCGTCCCTGGCACAGCTGCAAGCGCGTGTCGCAGAACTGGAAGCTCGCCTGGCCGAGCGCGACGACACTGCACAGGCCCACAACCGGCTACTGGGCGAATTGCTCGACAACAGCCTGGCCAACGTGTTTGCTGCCGACCGCAGCATGCGCCTGATAGCGATCAACCGCATGGCCCGGGAAACCTTCGCGCATTACCGTGGCTTCGTGCCGCAGATCGGCGATTACGTGCCGCAGTTCCTGCTCAACCAGCCTGACATCATGGGCCGCCTGGCACCGGTGTGGCCACGCGTGCTGGCCGGCGAAGCCTTCATCGACACCATCACCCTCGGCCCGCCTGACGCCCCGCGCCATTACGAGATTCGCTACCACCCGTTGCACGATGCGCAGCAGCAAGTCCAGGGCGGGTACCTGTTCGCCTATGACATCACCGAGCGCGTGGCCGAGCAGGAGCGCCTGCGCCAGGCCGAAGAAGCCCTGCGCCATTCGCAGAAAATGGAGGCGGTCGGCCAGTTGACCGGTGGCATCGCCCACGACTTCAACAACTTGCTGGGCAGCCTGCTTGGCGCACTGGAGCTGGCAGAGCAACGCCTGGGCCAGCAACGCTTTGCCGACACCGCCCGCATGCTCGAGCTCGGCCGCAGCAACGCACTGCGCGCCTCAGCCCTGGTGCAGCGGTTGCTGGCCTTTTCGCGCCAGCAGACGCTGCTGCCACAAGCGGTGGATGTGCAGCGCCTGGTCGCCGACATGCATGACCTGATCCGCAGCTCGACCGGCCGGCACATTGACTTCCAGGACTGCACGCTTGCTGCGCAATGGTCGATCCGCATCGACCCGCAACAGCTGGAGAACGCCCTGCTCAACCTGTGCATCAACGCCCGTGACGCCATGCCGCTGGGTGGCACCTTGCGCATCGGTTGCGAAAACGCCGATCTCGCAGCGGCCGAAGCCAAGCGCCTGGACCTGCCGACGGGCCACTACCTGCACATTCAAGTCGAGGACACCGGCGTGGGCATGTCCAGTGAAGTGCTGCAACGCGCCCTCGAACCCTTCTTCACCACCAAGCCACTGAGCCAGGGCACCGGCCTGGGATTGTCCATGGTCTATGGCTTTGTTCGCCAGTCCGGGGGGCAGTTGCTGATCGACAGCGTCGCCGGGCAAGGCACTTGCGTTCACCTGTACCTGCCCCGAGACCGGAGCGCTCCCGCAACCTGCAACGACGAGCCAGCCACATCCGCCACCGCGCCCCTGCAGGCGCGCGGGTGCCGGATCATGCTGGTGGAGGACCAACCGGCCTTGCGCCTGGTGCTGGTCGAAGTGCTGACGGAGCTGGGCTACCAGGTGCAAGCTTTCGAGGGCGGCCACTCGGCGCTTGAGTCGTTGCAGGAAGGGCCACCACCGGACTTGCTGATCACCGATGTCGGTCTGCCTGGGCGGGTTGATGGTTACCAGCTTGCAGAGGCCTACCAAAACCTGGTGGAGCATGCCCCGGTATTGCTGATTACCGGCTACGACGCTGCCGATACGGTGCACTTTGCCCGGCCCGACAGGCGCACCGAACTGCTGCACAAACCCTTCGACCTGAGCACCCTTGGCGAACGGATCGAGCGGCTGCTGGCCATTGCGCCACACCCGCGTTGACTGGCTATTCGCCTGTTGCCGAACACGCTAAAGTCTGGGCTTCATCCACTGTCGGACGTCGGCATGCCCTCCCGCGACCTGCTTTCACTGCGCCAACAAGTCGAAGCCCTGCAGCAACAGAACGCGCTGCTGGAAGCCCGCCTGGCAAGCCATCAGCAACACGACCAGGACTTCTACCGCTCGCTGTTCGACACCATGGACGAGGGCTTCTGCATCATCGAGTTCTTCGACGGCCCGCACGGCCCACTGAGCGACTATGTGCATGTGCTGGCCAATGCGGCCTATGCCAAGCACGCCGGCATCCCCAACGTGGTCGGGCAGAAACTGCGCGAGATGGTGCCCGATGAGGCCGACGATTGGGTCGCTCGTTATGGCGCGGTGCTGCGCACGGGCGAGCCGCTGCATTTCGAGCAGGAACTGGTCGCCACCGGCCATGTGTTGTCGGTGACCACCTTCCGCGTAGAGCCTGCCGAAAAGCGTCAGGTGGCGGTTCTGTTCAAGGACGTCACCGCACGCCGACGGGCAGAGCAGGCCCTGCAGCGCCTGAACGAGGAACTGGAACAACGGGTGAATGCGGCACTGGCAGAACAGGCCAAGGCCGAGGAAGCCCTGCGCCAGGCACAGAAGATGGAAGCGGTCGGCCAGCTCAGTGGCGGCATCGCCCACGACTTCAACAACTTGCTGGGCGGCATCCTCAGTGCCCAGGAGCTGATGCGCCAGCGCCTGGAGCAATCCCGTTTCGACGCCCTGGAGCCGTTGCTGAAGCTGTCCAGCGACTCGGCGCAGCGGGCCTCTTCGCTGGTACACCGGCTGCTGGCATTCTCCCGTCAGCAGACCCTGCAGCCCTGCTCCACGCAGGTGGCCACGCTGGTGGGCGGCATGGAAGAGCTGCTGCGCCGCACCATCGGCCCCTCCATCACCCTGACCAGCCAATTCCCCTGCCAGCTGTGGCCGACCTTCATCGACCCGCCGCAACTGGAAAGCGCCCTGCTCAACGTGTGCATTAATGCCCGCGATGCCATGCCTGCCGGCGGCGTGATCGATATCCTCGGTGACAACCTGCTGCTCGACGACCAGCAAGCCCGTGCACTGGAACTGACAGCTGGCGAATACGTGCGGCTGAGCGTCAGCGACAACGGTAAAGGCATGTCGGCGGAGGTGGCCGAGCGCGCCGTCGACCCGTTCTTCACAACCAAGCCGATGGGCCACGGCACTGGGCTGGGCTTGTCGATGACCTATGGTTTCGTGCGCCAGTCGGGCGGGCAGCTACGGGTGTTGTCGACACTTGGCGAAGGCACCCGCATCGAGCTGCTGCTTCCCCGCCACCACCAGCACCCCGAAGCCCCGGCACCCAGGCCACCGCGCACACTGCTGGAAAAAAGCAGCAGCGCCACGCAGCGTATCTTGCTGGTCGAAGACCAGGCCGCCTTGCGCGTGGTCGTCTGCGAGGTGCTGGAAGAACTGGGCTATCGGGTCGATGCATTCGAGAACGGCCCGGCCGCCCTCGCCCACCTGCAAGCTGGCGAGCGGCCAGACCTGCTGTTGAGCGATATCGGCCTGCCTGGCGGCCTGAATGGCCGCCAGTTGGCTGAACGTTGCCGCGAACGCCACCCCGACCTCCGGGTGCTGTTCATCACCGGCTACGACGAAAGCGCGGCGCTCAGTGACGGCCAGTTGCTGCAAGGCACTCAGGTGCTGACCAAGCCGTTCGAGCTGGAAGTGCTGGCCGAACGGGTACGCGCGCTGCTGGAGGATTGAACGGCGCGCTCAGCGCCCGCCGCCCAGGTCGATGAAGCTGCCGGTGGAGTACGAGGCTTTGTCCGAGAGCAGCCAGAGTATGGCCTCGGCCACTTCCTCGGGGCGCCCGCCGCGGCCCATGGGCAAGCCGGGCTCGAGCTTGCTGACCCGGTCGGGGTCGCCCGACAGCGCGTGGAACCCGGTATGGATGTAGCCTGGCCGCACACCATTGACTCGCACGCCCTCGCCTGCCACTTCCTTTGCCAGGCCAATGGTGAAGGTGTCGAGGGCGCCCTTGGAAGCGGCATAGTCCACGTATTCGTTGGGCGAGCCCAGGCGTGCGGCCACCGACGACACGTTGACGATGGCCCCGCCCTGCCCGCCGTACCTGCGGGCCATGCGCTTCAGTGCGTGCTTGGCGCAGAGCATGGGGCCGACGACGTTGGTCTTCATGACCTTGAGCAGGCGGAATTCGGACATGTCCTCGACCCGGCTTTGCTGGCCGATGGTGCCTGCGTTGTTGACCAGTGCGGTAACCGGGCCGAGTTCTTCGTCGACGCGCTGGAACAGCTGGATGACTTCATCCTCGACACTGGCGTCGGCGCGCACGGTGATGGCCTTGGCGCCCAGGGCGCGGACCTGGCCGAGGATGTCCTCGGCGGCCTGGTCGTCGGCGTGGTAGTTGATGCAGATGCGGTAGCCCTGGCGGGCGGCCAGCAGCGCCGTGGCGGCGCCGATGCCGCGGCTGGCACCGGTGATGACGATGACTTTCTCCATGGATCTGCCAATCGTTTGGAAAGGGAGCATCGACAATAGGGGAAAAGGCTGCGCGTGGGAATGACCTTTCCTGCTACTGCCTGGGCGTGCCCTGCTGGGGAAACAACGTCTCGAATCGCGGCGTCGCCCGCGCAACGAAACCCAGCCCCTGGTGCATGATGAAATAGGCAGCGATTTCATGCCGCTCGGCGAAGGCATAGCCTTCCTCCGGGCCGAGCACCATCAACAATGTATCGAGGGCATCGGCACGCAGCACCGAAGGGTCGACCACCGACACTGCCGCCAGCGCGTGCTTGACCGGCCTGCCGACACGGGGGTCGAAGGTGTGCGAATAGCGCTGGCCACCTTCCTCGAAATAGTTGCGGTAATCGCCGGCGGTGGCAACGCCGTAGCCATCCAGGGCGATGGCGCGCTCCACTTGCTGCTCGCCCCCGCCACTCGGTACCTCGAGGGCGATGCGCCAGGGCGAACCATCCGGCTTGCGGCCGACACCCTTGAGTTCGCCGGTGATCTCGACCAGATAGGCCTGGATGCCCAGGGCCGCAAGCCGGTCACCCACCCGATCCACTGCATAACCGGCGAGCATGCTGTCGAAATCCAGCTGCGCCGCCACATCCTTGCACAGCTTTTCTCCATCCAGGTGCAAGTGCTGCAGCCCTACCCGGGCCTGCTCCCGTGCCAGTGCGCTGGCGTCCGGCACCTGCCTGCCGCGTGACTGCGGGCCGAAGCCCCAGAGGTTCATCAATGGCAAGACCGTCAGGTCGAAAGCACCGCCACTCTCGCGGAACAGAGACACACCGTACACCAGCAAATGCTGCATCTCTTCCGGCACCGCCTGACAGGCGCCGGCCGGCAGAGCGTTGAAGCGGGCAACCACGGAATCGCCGCGCCAGTTGGAAAACTGCTTGTCGAGCGCCTCGAGAATCCTCTCGACTTCGGCCTTTACCTGCTGCGCGCCGGGCGCCTGCGCGGTGGGTACGTACTGGATCGAATACGTGCTGCCCATGGTCGGCCCGCCAAAGCGTTCGATCCTTTCGCCGCAGCCATACAGCAATGTCACCAGCATCACCAGCAGGCTTGCGCGCATCATTCGACACCTCGCCGACTCTGGCCGCCCGTTCGCGGCGCAGGTTATTTCACCAGAATTGCGAGATGGCAATTGGCCTACCGTTCATCAGCAAACCTGGTCAAAAACCGAACAAAATCCTCATTGAGCACTCTGATCTGCGCGGGTGATCAATCATCCCCCCTCCCTTTCCGCTTAACGTCCCGGAAGTTACAAAACCATCATGTGCATAAGCGCATAGGGGCGTTCTTTGCCCAAAAATTGGAGGACAGTAAATGTCTAGCCATTCGTTGCAGAGCGTCGAACGCCTGCAGAGCCGCATCCGCGCCCAGCGTCAGCCGCAACAGAAAACTTTCTGGCGCCGTCTGCTGGCCATCGCCTCATCCTCTCAGCGTAGTTGGCATGGAGGGATCGAGCTCAGGGGATACAAGGAACTGTCCAACGCCACCCCGGTTGCCCCCGTCGCAATCGGAAAAATCCAGCTGGCGATCCCCCTCGGGCGGGGTCGGCGGTTTGTCCAGCCTTGCGTGCAGCCGGGGCAGTACGTGCGCAAGGGCGAAGTGATCGGTATTGGCGACAACACCACCGCTTGGGTGCATGCCAGTACCTCCGGCATCGTGGAACGGATCGATCACGTCTTCGCGGCCGACTCGGCCGAGCCGGTCATGGCCGTCATCCTGAACGCAGATGGCCTGGATGAGTGGCTCGAACGCCCGGCGCCTGGCCTGCCGCAAACGCCAGAGGCGCTGGTCGAGCGCGCATTGCAGATGGGCATAGTCGGCCTTGGTGGTGCGGGTTTCCCGACTGCCCTCAAGCTGGCCGGCGCACAGCAGCCCGATCTGCTGCTGATCAACGGTGCCGAATGCGAGCCCTTCCTCACCTGCGATGACCGCCTCATGCGTGAGAATGCCGAAGCGTTGATCGAGGCCGCCGACTATGTCGCCGCGCTGCTGGGAATAACGACCACCCGTTTCGGCATCGAAACCAACAAGCCGGAGGCGATGGCCACATTACGTGCCGCCGCTCGCCAGGCGCGCACCCGGGTCGAGATTTGTCCACTTCCGGAGCGTTACCCGGCAGGTGGGCAGCCGTTGATGATCAAGAGCCTCAGTGGCCGCAACCTGGCCCCGGGGAGCCGGCCTGCCGATATCGGCGTGCTGGCGCTGAATGTCGCAACCCTCTACGCACTGGGCCGGGCCGTCTTCCAGGGCGAACCACTGACCAGCCGCGTGCTGACACTGACCGGTGACTGCGAGCGCCCGGGCAATGTGCGGGTGCCGGTGGGTTACCCGGTCAGCGAACTGCGCGCGATTGCTGGCGCGTCCCCCACTGGGCAGTTGACCCAGGTCGGCGGCCCGATGATGGGGCTGCCGCTACCGGACGCCAACGCCTTCGTCAGCAAGACCAGCAGCTGCCTGATATTCGGCGCCGAGCGCTACCTGCCGGCTGCTCGCCCCGCCAGCAGTTGCATTCGCTGCACGCGCTGCGTGGATGTCTGTCCGATGTCGCTGCGGCCGCTGGACCTCTACGCTGCCGCCGAACGCCTGGACAAGGCCAGCCTGCAAGAGCTGCGCCTGGACGCCTGCATCGAATGCGGCAGCTGCAGCAGCATCTGCCCGAGCAATATCCCGCTGCGCGAACGCTTCCGCCAGAGCAAGACGGAGGTCCGCGCATGAGCCTGATACGCCACCCCATCCCGCAACGACTGCGCACGGTGATGCTGCTGGTCGTCCTGTGCCTGCTGCCGGGCACCGTCCTGTATGCCTGGCAATTCGGCGTCGTGGTCTGGTTGCAGGTGTTCTGGTGCGTGCTGTTCGCCCTGGGCTTCGAAGCCGCCCTGCTGCGCCTGCGCGGGCATGACGTACGCAAGGGTTTGAGCGACCTCAGCTGGCTGGTGCTGGGCCTGATACTGGCTCGGGCATTGCCGCTGATGGTGCCGTTGTGGATGATCGCCCTGGCCAGCTTTGCCGCGCTGGCACTGTGCAAGCACGCCAGTGGAGGCCTTGGTCGCAACCGCCTCAACCCTGCCATGGTTGGCCTGGGGGTGGTTGCCATCTGCTTCTACCAGCAGTTGTACCCCGCGCCATCGAACCATGCCCCCTGGACCGCAGCCCTGGACGCCAAGGCGGTTCTGCTGCAACAGCTACAGTTGGCGCCACGCCTGGATCTCGATGCGTTCGCCGGCGCCACGCAACTGGCGCAGAACGAGTTCACCCATGTCACCCACAACCTGTCGGGGTACGGCTACATTGCCGGCGGTTTGCTGCTGGCATTGCTGCGGGTGATCCGCATCGAGATTCCGCTGGCGATGCTCGCGAGCACGGTATTGCTGTGCATGGCCGCCGGCCACAGCCTGCAGGAAGCCGTGTACAACCTCAGCCTCGGCGGCTACCTCTTCACCGCCTTCTTCATCGCCACCGATCCGGTCACAAGCCCCGATACCCGGGCCGGTCGCATCCTCTTCGGCGTGACCGTCGGCACGCTGACCGAGCTGATTCGCGAGTTCGGGCTTTACGCCGATGGCCTCTGCTTCGCCGTGCTGGCCGGCAACCTGCTGGTGCCGCAAATCGACCGGTTGGTGCTGCGCATGCAGCGGCCCTGGTACGCAGCAGCGAGTGCCTGACATGGCATTTGGCAAGGGCAAGAGCCAGGGCCTTGTACTGGCCCGGCTCAATGCCCTGCCGACGCCGGCCCCGCCTTGGCGGTAAAGGGCGGTTTGGCGAACCACACCAGCAGAATCAACCCGGCAAACACCCAGGTCATCAGGGTGAAGTAGTCCACCGTCGACATCATGTACGCCTGCCCGTTGAGTATCTGCTCCAGCTGCGCATAGCTCTGCGGGCTGGCCCCGCCCAGCTGCTCCAGGGTATGCCGCGTGGCCGGGTCGAACTGGCTGATGTGTTCGCTCAGGTAGGCATGGTGCTGGTCCGCCCGGCGAATCCAGATCCAGGTGGTCAGCGACGCCGCGAAACTGCCGCCCAAGGTACGCAGGAAAGTCGCCAGGCCCGAGCCATCGGCAATCTGCTGCGGTGGCAGGTCGGACAGCAGGATGCTCAAGGTCGGCATGAAGAACAGCGCCACGCCAATGCCCATGAACAGCTGCACCAGCGCCACATGCTGGAAGTCCACCTCGCTGGTGAACCCGGCACGCATGTAGCAGCTGCTGCCGATCGCCAGGAACGCCAGCCCGGCCAGCACACGCAGGTCGAAGCGGTGCGCGTACTTGCCCACGAACGGCGACATGAGCACCGGCAACAGGCCGATCGGCGCCACCGCCAGGCCGGCCCAGGTAGCGGTATAGCCCATCTGCGTCTGCAGCCACTGCGGCAGGATCAGGTTGATGCCGAAGAACCCGGCATAGCCCCCTACCAGCACGATGGTGCCGACGCGGAAGTTGCGGTGCGCGAACAGGCGCAGGTTGACCACCGGGTGACGGTCGGTCAGTTCCCAGATCACGAACACCGCCAGGAACACCAGCGAGATCAGGCTGCCGACAATGATGAACGACGACTCGAACCAGTCCAGGTCATTGCCTTTGTCCAGCACCACCTGCAAGGCGCCAACGCCGATGACCAGCGTCAGCAGGCCGATGTAGTCCATCGGCTGGCGGCTGGTGACCACCGGCCGGGTGCGCATCTGCTGGCGCACCACGGCGGCGGCGAACAGGCCGATGGGCACGTTGATGAAGAAGATCCACGGCCAGCTGTAGCTGTCGGTGATCCAGCCCCCGAGAATCGGCCCGGCAATCGGCGCCACCACCGTGACCATCGCCAGCAGCGCCAGGGCCATGCCGCGCTTGGCCGGCGGGTAGACGGCGATCAGCAAGGTCTGGGTCATCGGGTACAGCGGCCCGGCCACCACGCCCTGCAACACGCGAAAACCGACCAGTTCCGGCATCGACTGGGCGATACCGCACAGGAACGAGGCCAGCACGAACAGCAGCGTGGCCCAGATGAACAGCTTCACCTCGCCAAACCGCCGGCTGAGCCAGCCGGTCAGCGGCAAGGCGATGGCGTTGCTCACCGCGAACGAAGTGATGACCCAGGTGCCCTGCTCGTAGCTCACCCCCAGGTTGCCGGAAATGGTCGGCAAGGCCACGTTGGCGATGGTGGTGTCGAGCACCTGCATGAACGTCGCCAGCGACAGGCCGATGGTGGTCAGCAGCAGGCTCGGTGGCGTGAACTGGGCAGCAGCGTTGTTGCTCATCGCTGGGCCGTCTTGCCGGTTGCGCTGTTTTCGTGGATCAGCCGGGCGATAAGGTTGTCGGCTTCGACCAGCTGGCGGTCATACACCTGGGTGGTGTAGCTGGCCTGCTGCGGTGGCTGCTGGGCCAAGGCCGGGCCGCTCTGGTCGTGCAGGTCGACCTCGACCACGGTGGACAGGCCGATGCGCAGCGGGTGGTCCTTGAGCTGGTCGGGGCTGAGGTGGATGCGTACCGGCACGCGCTGGACGATCTTGATCCAGTTACCGGTGGCATTCTGCGCCGGCAACAGGGCGAAGGCGCTGCCGGTGCCGGCGCCAAGGCTGTCGACCGTGCCGCTGTACCTGACCTCGCTGCCGTACAGGTCGGCGCTGATCTGCACCGGCTGGCCGATACGCATGTCGCGCAGCTGGGTTTCCTTGAAGTTGGCGTCGATCCACACCTGGTCCAGCGGGATCACCGCCATGGTCGCGGTGCCCGGTTGCAGGCGCTGGCCAAGCTGCACGGTACGCTTGGCGACGTAGCCGGTGACCGGTGCCACCAAGGTGGTGCGGGCATGGTCGAGGTAGGCCTGGCGCAGGTCGGCGGCGGCGGCCATCACCTCGGGGTGCGAGGACACCACGGTGTCGTCGACCAGCGCGCTGCTGGTGCTGAGCTGCTGGCGCGCACTGTTGACGGCGGCCTCGGCCACGCTCAGGTCATCGCGGGCATGGGACAATTCTTCCGCGGCAATCGCACCGCTGTCGGCCAGCACCTTGCGCCGGTTGAAGTCCTGGCGGGCCTTGCGCAGCTCGGCCTGGCGGGTTTCCAGCTGCGCCTTGAGCGCGTCGACGTTGCTGTACAACCCGCGCACCTGGCGCACGCTGCGCGCCAGTTTGGCTTCGGCGGACTGCAAGGCCACCTGGCTGTCGGCCGGGTCGAATTGCAGCAATACCTGGCCGGCGTGGACCAGGTCGCCGTCATCGGCACCGATGCTGGTGACGGTGCCGGTGACCAGCGGGGTGATCTCTACCACGTTGCCGTTGACGTAGGCATCGTCGGTGCTTTCGTGCCAGCGCCCGACCAGGCTGTACCAGGCCCAGGCACCGACGCCGGCAAGGATCAGCAGCAACACCAGGCCAAGCAGCCAGGCCTTGCGCTTGCGCGACGGCTCGGGCGCGGCGGAGGGAGTCGGGGTGTCTGCGGGAGTGGCCATGACAATACCTTGGATAATTCGTGACAGGGTTCAACGATCGCCGAAGCGGCGGATCGTCAACGGGTCGCCGGCAGCGAGCAGGACCTTGGCCAGCAGGCCTTCCAGGGTCTCGAGCTCTTCTGCTGCCAGCGCGCCGCACAACTCGTTCATGGCCGCCGCGCCGATTTCCGGCAGGCGGTCAGCCAGGCGCTGGCCATCGGCGGTAAGGGCCAGGCGCACCTGGCGGCGGTCGTCGGCGCAGCGGTTGCGCACGATCAGCTCCTTCTGCTCGAGGCGGTCGAGCATGCGGGTCATCGACCCGCTGTCCAGGCCCAGGTAGCGGCACAGCTCGGCCGGGGTGTCCACCTGGTACTGGGTGACGATGATCAGCACCTTGAACTGCGCGGCGGTGACGCCTTCGGATTCGAGGTGCCAGTCGAGAATGCGGTCCTTGAGGATCGCCGCGCGGCCAAGCAGCATGCCGATGGCGCAGGTCTGGAAGTTTTCGGGGGAGAAATGGGCCATCGGAGGCTGCTCGGGTAATTGTGTAAAAATATTACTGCCTAGGCAGTGAATGTCAAAGCTTTGATTAGGTTGCTATGGAAAATTTCATGATTTCTGCCCCTTGCGCTGCCCCCTGTAGGAGCGGCCTTGTGTCGCGATGGGCCGCAAAGCGGCCCCGGCAATTTCTGCTGGGGCACAAAACCTGGGGCCGCTTCGCGCCCCATCGCGACACAAGGCCGCTCCTACAGGGCCATGCGTCAAGGCCTGCTACGGTGTTCGCAGGCCCAGTGCCTCCACCGCCCCGCAGGCTATGGCCATGCCCACCAACTCCGCCAGGCTATCGGCCTGCAACCGCTTCATCACCCGCCCCCGGTACAGGTCCACCGTCTTCACGCTGACGCCCAGTCGCTCGGCAATCTCGCGGTTGCTCAACCCTTGGGCCAGCGGCACGAACACGTCGCGCTCGCGCGGGGTCAGGCCGTCGATGCGCGCCTGCACCCGGGCCAGCGCCTGGTCGTCCTGGCGTGCCCGCCCGGCGCTCTCCAGCGCAGCCTGTACGCTGTCGAGCAGCAACTGGTCGTTGTAGGGCTTTTCGATGAAGTCGCAGGCGCCGGCCTTGAATGCCCGCACCACGATCGGCACATCGGCATGGCCGCTGACAAAGATCACCGGCAACCCCAGGCCACGCTCGCGCATCGCCTGCTGCACCGCCAACCCGCCCAGCCCAGGCATGCGCACATCCAGCAGCACACAGGCCGGCCCATCGTCGACGCAGGCGTCGAGAAACGCCTGCCCGCCGGCGAACGGCAAGGCCTGCAAGCCCACCGACTGCAGCAGCCACACCGTCGAGTCGCGCATACCCTGGTCATCATCGACCACATACACTTTCGCCTGCACCGCCATCTCCCCTTATCCCCTGCTGACCGCCAGGCGGCAGCACAGTACCAGACCGCCATTGTCACCGGCTCGCGCCCACAGGCTGCCGCCAAAGCCCTCGATCAGGCTGCGGCTCATGCTCAGACCAAGGCCCAGGCCGTCGGCCTTGCTGGTGGTGAACGGCGTGAAGATTTCATCCAGGCGCTCGGGCGCCACGCCCGGGCCCTGGTCGGCCACCTCGACCAGCACGCCATCGCCATCGCGCGCGGCGCCGAGCAGGATACGTGACGGCCGCTCGCCATGCTGCTCGCGGTTGGCATCGATGGCGTTGCGCAACAGGTTCAACAGCACCTGCTCCAGCAGTACCCGGTCGGCATACACCAAGGGCAGCTGCGCGCTCATGCGCAGCTCGACCACCACCTGGTCACGCGCGGCCTCCCAGGCGCACAGGCGCATGGCTTCGCCGGCCACCTCGGCCACGTCCAGCGCCTGCAGGCGGCGTGGCCCTTTGCGCAGGAAGGCGCGCAGGCGGCGGATCACTTCGGCGGCATGGGTGGCCTGTTCGCTGATGCGCTGCAGGCCCTGCCCCACCCGCTCGCGGGCCTGCGGGTCGCGCTCCAGGCCCTGCAGATAGCGCTGGCTGGCGTTGGCATAGTTGACCACTGCGGCCAACGGCTGGTTGATCTCGTGGGCAATGCCCGAAGCCAGCTCGCCCAAGGTGGCCAACCGGGCACTGTGCGCCAGGCTTTCCTGGGCTTCGATGCGCAGGGTGATGTCGCGGGACACGCTGACCACCTCTACCACCGCGCCGGTGTAGGTTTCGCGGATGGCCCGGCTGGCGATCTCGAACCAGCGGTAGCCGCCTGCGGCCTGGCGCACCCGGCAGGTCATGGTGTGGTAGCCGTCCTGGTCCAGCGCGGCGGCGGCCTGGCGCAACACCTGGCGGCGCTCGCGCGGGTGCAGCAAGGTATGCACGGCCATGCCGCGCAGTTGCTCAGGCCACAGGCCAAGCAGGCGGAATGCCGCCGGCGAGGCATCGAGGAAACGGCCGTCGGGGCTGTGCCGGGAGATCAGGTCGGTGGTGTTCTCGATGATCAGCCGGTACAGGCGCCGGGCGCGGCTGGCCTCGCGTGCGCCATGGCGCTCGTCGCTGGCGTCGCGGCAACGCGCCAGCACCTGCTGGCCCTGGTCGTCAGGGATGAAGCTCCACAGCACGATGCGTTCGCCGACCTGCACCTCGACATCGGCGATCGCCCGGCGCTGGCGCAGGCAGGCGCGCACCAGGGCGGCGCAGTTGCCCGGCAGCCAGCTGGCCAGTGCCGGGCCCTCATCGACCCAGGCCTGCAGCGCCGGGTTGAGTGCCAGCGGCCTGGCGTCGCCGGCCAGCATCAGGCTGGGTTGCGGATCCTTGGCGAGCAAGGGATAGGCAGTGTTGTCCACGGTAGGCGGCTCGTTGTTATAGTAGTTTTACTATATTGCTATAGTCGATATTCCTAATACCATAGCGACTCGCGTAAAACTGCGACAAGGGGGAGCGGCCCACCGTTCGCCTCCCTGCACCCTGAACAGAGCTAACAATCAGCCACCGGGGGTCAAGCGCACAGGTTGTGCCTGCCTCCCCTACAGGATTACCGCATGTCGATCTATGCCCAGGGCCTGATGCCCGCTGCCGTCAACCATGTCGCCCTCACCCCGCTGAGTTTCATCGAACGCACCGCTGCCGTATACGGCAACTACCCGGCGGTGATCCACGGTGCCATCCGCCGCAACTGGCAGCAGACCTACCAACGCTGCCGGCGCCTGGCCAGCGCCCTGGTGGGCCGGGGTATCGGCCGTGGCGACACTGTGGCGGTGATGTTGCCCAACATTCCGGCCATGCTCGAAGCCCATTTTGGCGTGCCCATGACCGGCGCCGTGCTCAATACCCTGAACGTACGCCTGGACGCCGAGGCCATCGCCTTCATGCTGCAGCATGGCGAGGCCAAGGTGCTGATCACCGACCGCGAGTTCCACAGCGTCATCGAGGCGGCCCTGGCCTTGCTCGAGCACCCGCCATTGGTGGTGGATGTGGATGACCCGGAGTACGGCGAAGGCCGTGCGGTCAGCGAACTGGATTATGAGGCGTTCCTCGCCGAAGGCGACCCGGACTTTGCCTGGGAATGGCCCGATGACGAGTGGCAGGCGATCTCGCTCAACTACACCTCCGGCACCACCGGCAACCCCAAGGGCGTGGTCTACCACCACCGTGGCGCTTACCTGAACGCCCTGGGCAACCAGATGGTCTGGGGCATGGGCCATCGCCCGGTGTACCTGTGGACCCTGCCGATGTTCCACTGCAACGGCTGGTGCTACCCGTGGACCATCACCGCGCTGGCCGGCACCCATGTGTTCCTGCGCCGGGTCGACCCTCAGAAGATCCTGACCCTGATCCGCGAGCACCGGGTCAGCCACCTGTGCGGCGCGCCGATCGTGCTCAACGCCCTGGTCAACATGCCCGAGGCGGCCAAGGCGGCCATCGAGCACCCGGTGCAGGCCATGGTCGCCGGCGCCGCGCCACCCGCCAAGGTCATCGGCGCCGTGGAAGAGATGGGCATACAGGTCACCCACACCTACGGCCTGACCGAAGTCTACGGCCCGGTGACCGTGTGTGCCTGGCATGACGAATGGGATGAACTGTCGCTGGAAGAGCGCGCACGGATCAAGTCCCGCCAGGGCGTGCGCTACCCGACCCTCGACGGCCTGATGGTCGCCGACCCGCAAACCCTCGAGCCGGTGCCGCGCGACGGCGACACCCTGGGCGAGATCTTCATGCGTGGCAACACGGTGATGAAGGGCTACCTGAAGAACCCCGAGGCCACCGTCGAAGCCTTCCGTGGCGGCTGGTTCCACACCGGTGACCTGGCCGTGTGGCACGCGGACGGCTATGTCGAGATCAAGGACCGGCTCAAGGACATCATCATTTCCGGTGGCGAGAACATCTCCACCATCGAGGTCGAGGACGCCCTGTACAGGCATCCGGCGGTGCTGGAAGCCGCGGTGGTAGCGCGCCCGGATGAAAAATGGGGAGAAACCCCGTGCGCCTTCGTTGCCCTCAAGCCGGGCCGCGAAGACACCCGCGAAGCCGACATCACCAGCTGGTGCCGCGAGCACCTGGCCGGGTTCAAGGTGCCGAAGACCGTGGTGTTCGGCGAACTGCCCAAGACCTCCACCGGCAAGATCCAGAAGTACGTGCTGCGCGACCGGGCCAAAGCCCTCTGATCCAGTGGTGGCCTCTTCGCGGGCATGCCCGCTCCCACAGGGACCGCACCGGCCTCGAACCCTGTGCGTTACCTGTAGGAGCGGGCGTGCCCGCGAAGAGGCCAGCCCATGTTTCCCTTATTCCAAGAGCCCCCGATGACCACCTACTCCGCCCCCCTGCGCGACATGCGCTTCGTCCTGCATGATGTGTTCAACGCCCCGGCCCTGTGGGCCCGCCTGCCTGCCCTGGCCGAGCGCATCGACGCCGATACCGCCGATGCCATCCTCGAGGAAGCAGCCAAAGTCACCGGCCAGCTGATTGCCCCGCTCAGCCGCAACGGTGACGAGCAAGGCGTGCGCTTTGCCGCAGGCGAAGTCACTACCCCTGACGGCTTCCGCGAGGCCTGGCACACCTACCGCGAAGGCGGTTGGGTCGGCCTGGGCGGTAACCCCGAACATGGCGGCATGGGCATGCCGAAAATGCTCGGTGTGCTGTTCGAAGAAATGCTCTACGCCGCCGATTGCAGCTTCAGCCTGTATTCGGCGTTGAGCGCCGGCAGCTGCCTGGCGATAGACGCCCACGCCAGCGAAACGCTCAAGGCCACCTACCTGCCGCCCCTGTACGAAGGCCGCTGGGCCGGCACCATGTGCCTCACCGAACCCCATGCCGGCACCGACCTGGGGCTGATCCGCAGCCGCGCCGAGCCCCAGGCCGACGGCAGCTATCGCATCAGCGGCAGCAAGATCTTCATCACCGGCGGCGAACAGGACCTGACGGAGAATATCGTCCACCTGGTGCTGGCCAAGCTGCCGGATGCACCCACCGGTGCCAAGGGCATCTCGCTGTTCCTGGTGCCCAAGTACCTGGTCGAGGCCGATGGCCGCCTGGGCGCGCGCAACGCCGCCCATTGCGGCTCGATCGAACACAAGATGGGCATCAAGGCATCGGCCACCTGCGTGATGAACTTCGATGGTGCCGTCGGGTACCTGGTGGGCGAACCGAACAAGGGCCTGGCGGCGATGTTCACCATGATGAACTACGAGCGCCTGTCCATCGGCATCCAGGGCATCGGCTGTGCCGAGGCGTCCTACCAGAGCGCCGCCCGCTACGCCAACGAGCGCCTGCAAAGCCGCGCCGCCAGTGGCCCGCAGGCACAAGACAAGGCTGCCGACCCGATCATCCACCACGGCGATGTCCGGCGCATGCTGCTGACCATGCGCACCCTCACCGAAGGTGGGCGGGCGTTTGCCGCCTACGTCGGCCAGCAGCTGGACCTGGCGCGCTACGCCGAAGACGCCGGCGAGCGCGAGCATGCGCAGCGCCTGGTGGCGCTGCTGACACCGGTGGCCAAGGCGTTCTTCACCGACAACGGCCTGGAAAGCTGCGTGCTCGGCCAGCAGGTGTATGGCGGCCATGGCTACATTCGTGAATGGGGCCAGGAGCAGCGGGTGCGCGACGTGCGCATTGCGCAGATCTATGAAGGCACCAACGGCATCCAGGCCCTCGACCTGCTCGGGCGCAAGGTGCTGGCCGACGGTGGCCAGGCGCTGGCCAGCTTTGCCGCCGAGGTGCGGGCCTTCAGCGTGGATGCGCCGCTGCACCGTGAAGCCCTGCAAGCGAGCCTGGCGCGGCTGGAGGCCACCAGCGCCTGGCTGCGGGCGCGGGCCGGCGAGGATGCCAACCTGGTCAGCGCGGTGGCGGTGGAATATTTGCAGCTGTTCGGGCTGACTGCGTATGCCTACATGTGGGCGCGGATGGCGGCGGTGGCATTGGTCAGGCGTGACGAGGATGCCGCGTTTCATGGGGCCAAGCTCGCATGTGCGGAGTTCTTCTTCCAGCGGGTCTTGCCGCGGGGGTTGGGGCTGGAGGCCAGTATCCGGGCGGGTAGTGGCAGCCTTTATGGTTTGGAGGCGGCGCAGTTCTGATGAGCCGCTGGGGGCGCTATGCGCCCCTTTCGCGACACAAGGCCGCTCCCACAGGTATCGCACCAACCCATCGGGCTGCGCTGTACCTGTGGGAGCGGCCTTGTGTCGCGAAAGGGCTGCGCAGCAGCCCCAACGATTTCAGCCTGAATTTACCTGCGCGAAGGGTTCTCAAACGCTGGAAAACCGCCACCAATCCGACGAAAACCGGCACAACTGATAGTCATTCGCCATTACCTCGGTTCTCGGGAGCCCTCCAGCAAGGGTAGAATGCGCAAAACCCGGAGCCGCAATGAACCACGACCGCCTCAACCCCAGCCCAGACGATGCCATCACCGACGCCGCCGCGCACTGGTGCATGCGCCTGCACGCCGAAGATTGCACGGCGGGCGAGCGCGAGGCGTTCGCCCGCTGGCTGGCGGCCGACCCGCGGCATGCCGAGGAATACCAGGCGATGCTGGAAATCTGGCAAACCGCCGACCTGCTGCCGCGCAATGCCACCGTCATCGACTTCAACCCGCCCGTGCAACAGGCCGCACGCCCGCGCAACTGGCGGCCGCTGGCATCCGCTGCCGCGATCGCCCTGGCGGTGCTGCCGCTGGCCGGCTGGGTGGGCTGGGAGCAAGGCTGGCTGCCCAACCACTACCAGCACTTCGAAGCCGGCGCGCACATGCAGACCGTGCAGCTGAGCGACGGCAGCACGGTGCAGCTCAACCTCAACACCGAGCTCACCTACCTCAACTACAAGGACCAACGCCAGGTCACGCTCAAGCGTGGCGAGGCGTTCTTCAAGGTACAGCACGACAGCAGCCACCCGTTCATCGTGCATGCCGGTCGCGGCCAGACCCGCGTCACCGGCACCCAGTTCAACGTGTGGAAGTACCAGGAGCAGGTCAAGGTCACCCTGGTGGAGGGTTCGGTACTGGTATCCAGCGACGGCAGCGCCGGTGGCTACCGCCTGGGCCCGGGGAGGCAGGCCAGCTATCACAAGGGCGACTTCGAGCCGCAACTGGAGCAGAGCGACGACTACGGCAACAGCCTGGCCTGGCGCGACGGCAAGCTGGTGCTCGACAACCTGAGCCTGGAACAGGCCCTGCCGATTATCAACCGCTACCTCGACGCACCGCTGTTGCTGGCCGACGCCAGCACCGGCCGCATCCGCATCAGTGGCATCTACAACACCCGTGAGGTGGGGCGCCTGGTCAACAACCTGCCCAAGGTGCTGCCGGTCTACCTGACCCGCAGCAAGGACGGCAGCACCGTGCTCAACCGCATCTCGCCGCCGCCCGACAAGGGCTGACGCCCTCCCCGTCTTACAGTGTCATCGCCGCCAACCAGCCGAACGCCAGCAGTGGCAGGTTGTAGTGGATGAAGGTGGGCACCACGGTGTCCCAGATATGGTGGTGCTGGCCATCCACGTTCAAGCCCGAGGTCGGGCCCAGGGTCGAGTCCGAGGCAGGCGAGCCGGCGTCGCCCAAGGCACCGGCGGTACCAACGATGCACACGGTGGCCAGCGGGTCGAAGCCCAACTGCACGCACAGCGGCACGAAGATCGCGGCCAGGATCGGCACGGTGGAGAACGACGAGCCGATGCCCATGGTCACCAGCAGGCCCACCAGCAGCATCAGCAAGGCACCGATGCCCTTGCTGTGGTCGATCCACTGCGCCGAGGTTTCCACCAGGCTCTTCACCTCACCGGTGGCCTTCATCACGTCGGCAAAGCCCGAGGCGGCAATCATGATGAAGCCGATCATGGCCATCATCTTCATGCCTTCGGTGAACAGGTCGTCGGTGTCCTTCCAGCGCACGATGCCCGACAGCGAGAAGATCAGGAAGCCGACCATGGCGCCGATGATCATCGAGTCCAGCCACAACTGGACGATGAACGCCGAGGCGATCGCCAGCCCGGCCACCAGCAGGGTCAGCGGGTTGTACTGCACGCTCACCTGCTCCACCTGCTCGATGCGCGCCAGGTCGTAGTCACGCTTCTTGCGGTAACTGATGAATACCGCCAGCAACAGGCCTGCCAGCATGCCGGCTGCCGGAATGGCCATGGCGTGGGTGACATTCACGCCACTCACGTCGACACCCGCGCGGGCAACGTTGGCCAGCAGGATTTCGTTGAGGAAGATGTTGCCAAAGCCCACTGGCAGGAACATGTACGGGGTGATCAGGCCGAAGGTGATCACGCAGGCGATCAGCCGGCGGTCGATGCGCAGGCGGGTCAGCACGTACAGCAGCGGCGGCACCAGCAAAGGGATGAAGGCGATGTGGATAGGCAGAATGTTCTGCGACGACACCGCCACCACCAGCATCAGGCCGACCAGCAACCATTTGACCTTGCCGCCATTGGCGTGGCCCTGGCGGTCGATCATGGCCAGGGCGCGGTCGGCCAGGGCATGGGCCAGGCCGGACTTGGCGATGGCCACGGCAAAGGCGCCCAGCAGTGCATAGGACAGGGCCACCGTGGCCCCGCCGCCGAGGCCGCCGTTGAAGGCCTTGAGCGTACCCTCGATACCCAGGCCGCCCACCAGCCCACCGGCCAGGGCCCCGATGATCAGGGCGATGACCACGTGCACGCGGGACAGGCTGAGTATCAGCATGATGCCGACCGCGGCGATCACTGCATTCATGGTTGGCTTACCTCATTGCGACAGAAAAAAAGCGCGCACTCTGAAGCAGTGGGCAGCAGATGTCAAAAGCGCCATGTTGCGGCGGATTACACAGAGGGCTGAAATTTAAATTGAATGTTTGAATAAAGAAAAAATGGGATGGGCCGATAATAGCTGTGGGGAGGCTGAGGGTGCCTGGCTGGAGATGTGTGTCGCCGGTGACATCGAGCGCCGCCCACGCGGCGCTTCGCGGGGCAAGCCCGCTCCCACATTTGTTTCTGGCCAGTCATGCCTGTGAGGTCACCGCTGTCCGCCTTGTCTGCCGGGCTCGATATCGAGGCGTGCGCAACTGTCGTCCCATCCTTCTCAAGGCATGCACCAAGGGTGCGCGCGCCTCTGCAACAGGAGGGATTGGCCCGAAACAGATGTGGGAGCGGGCTTGCCCCGCGAAGCGCCGCGCGGGCGGCGCTCGATCTCACCGGCGACACACATCTCCAGCCATGCATCTCTCAACCCCGCCCAGCCCCAAAGCCATAACCCTTACTGCCCAAAAAAGGGACCCACCCCCATGCCTTTGCGACAACTTTCCATCCAGTGGAAGATCACCCTGCTCGCCGGTCTCTGCCTGGCCGGCATCGTCACCCTGCTCGTCGGCCTGTCGCTGTACCGCATGGACCACAGCTCGGACCTGGTCAAGGCCAGCAGCATGCAGATGCTGACCGAGTCGGCGCAGTCGCGCATCGAGTCGCAGGGCGAGGTGCAGGCGCTGAACATCCGCCGCCAGTTCATGGACGCCTACCAGTACGGCGCCGGTTTCGCCCGCCAGGTGCTGTTCCTGCGCGAGCAGGCGGAAAAGCGCTTTCTCGATGCCTTCGACCTGCGCGAGGACATGACCCGCCAGGTGCGCGCCGCCCTGCAGGCCAACCCTGATCTGCTCGGCCTGTCGCTGGTGTTCGAGCCCAACGCCCTGGACAACAAGGACAGCCTGTTCGCCGGCAAGGCGGAACTGGGCAGCAACGAAACCGGGCGCTTCGCCCTGTACTGGTCGCAGCCGCGTGTCGGCCAGCTGACGGCCATGGCCCTGCCCGAGCATGACATGGCCAACACCGAGATCGGCCCCAGCGGCCAGCCAGCCAATACCTGGTGGGTGTGCCCGCGCACATCCGGCAAGGTGTGCGTGGTGGAGCCCTACTTCTACGACATCGATGGCCAGCAGGTGCTGATGACCAGCATCGTCTTCCCGCTGGCAGTCGACGGCAAGGTGGTCGCCACCCTGTCCATCGACATCAACCTCAACAGCCTGCAGGCCCTGAGCCAGGAGGCCAGCCGCAGCCTGTACGAAGGCCGCACCACGGTCGGCATCCTCAGCCCGGTCGGCCTGCTGGCCGGCTACAGCGCCGACGCCAGCAAGCTGGCCCAGCGCTTCGACCAGGTCGACACCGCCAAAGGTGCCGAACTGGTGCGCAAGCTGGCCGACGGCAAGATGACCATCGTGCACGACCAGCAGCGCCTGAAAGTGCTGGCCGCGTTCCGGCCGATTCCGGATGCCCAGCCCTGGGGCGTGCTGCTGGATGTGCCGGAAAACGCCCTGACCGGGCCGGCCGAAGCGCTGAAACAGGAACTGGACGCGCTGAACACCAGCGGCACCCTGCTGGAACTTGGCCTGGGCCTGGCGGCGGCGATTGCCGGCCTGCTGATGGTGTGGCTGATGGCCCGCGGCGTTACCCGGCCGATCCTCGGCGTGGCAAGCATGCTCAAGGACATCGCCAGCGGCGAAGGTGACCTGACCCGCCGCCTGACCTACCAGAAGCAGGACGAACTGGGCGAACTGGCCGGCTGGTTCAACCGCTTCCTCGACAAGCTGCAGCCGACCATCGCCGAGGTCAAACGCTCGGTGCAGGCCGCCCGTGGCACCGCCGACCAGTCTTCGGCAATTGCCACCCAGACCAGCGCCGGCATGGAGCAGCAGTACCGCCAGGTCGACCAGGTGGCCACTGCCTCGCACGAGATGAGTGCCACTGCCCAGGACGTCGCCCGCAGCGCCGCCCAGGCCGCGCAGGCCGCCCGCGACGCCGACCAGGCCACCCGCGAAGGCCTGGCGGTGATCGACCGCACCACCCACAGCATCGATGCCCTGGCCGCCGACATGAGCAACGCCATGGCCGAGGTGGAGGGCCTGGCGCAGAACAGCGAGAAGATCGGTTCGGTGCTGGAAGTGATCCGCTCGATCGCCGAGCAGACCAACCTGCTGGCGCTCAATGCCGCCATCGAGGCGGCCCGTGCCGGTGAAGCCGGCCGTGGCTTTGCCGTGGTCGCGGACGAGGTGCGCAACCTGGCCCAGCGTACCCAGGAATCGGTGGAGGAAACTCGCCAGGTGATCGAAGCTTTGCAGAACGGCACCCGCGAAGTGGTCGGGGCCATGGACAACAGCCACCGCCAGGCCCAGGGCGGTGTGCAGCAGGTTGGCCAGGCCGTCACCGCGCTGCAGCGCATCGGCCAGGCAGTGACGGTGATCACCGACATGAACCTGCAGATCGCCTCGGCCGCCGAGGAGCAGAGCGCAGTGGCCGAGGAAATCAACAGCAACGTGGCAACCATCCGTGATGTCACCGAATCGCTGTCGGGGCAGGCCAACGAGTCGGCGCGCGTAAGCCAGTCGCTGAACAGCCTGGCCAACCAGCAACAGGCGCTGATGGACCAGTTCCGCGTGTGAGCCGCCTGCAGGCCGCTGCCAATCGCGTGCAGCGGCCTTCCTGCCGGGCCTGGAGCCGGTCGTCTACACTTGCGGCAACTCAGTAGCGCCACTCCAAGAGGCCCCATGAAAAAGATTCCGACGTTGCTGGCCGGCCTGCTGCTCGCCGTCGGCCTGGCCAGCACCGACAGCGCCGCCTCCGCAGAACGCACCACGCCCATCCGCTTTGGTGCCATCGGCTGGGAAAGCGGTGCCCTCACCACCGAGATCCTGCGGCTGATCGTGGAGCGTGGCTACGGCTACCCCACCGACACCCTGCCCGGCAGTACGGTCAGCATGGAAGTGGCGCTCGCACGCAACGACCTGCAAGTGATCGCCGAGGAATGGGCCGGGCGCAGCCCTGCCTGGGTCAAGGCAGAACAGGCCGGCCAGGTGTTCGCCTTGGGCGACACGGTCAAGAACGCCGAAGAAGGCTGGTGGGTGCCGGCCTACGTGATCGAGGGCGATGCGGCACGCAAGCTGAAACCCGTGGCGCCGGAATTGCGCAGCGTCGAGGACCTGAAGCGTTACCCGCAGGTGTTCCGCGACCCCGAGTCACCCGGCAAAGGGCGTTTTCTGAATAGCCCCAGCGGCTGGACATCCGAAACCGTCAACAGCCAGAAACTCAAGGCCTACGGGCTGAATGATCTCTATACCAACTTCCGCAGTGGCTCCGGGGCTGCAATGGATGCCGAAATCGGCTCGGCCATCCGCCGTGGCCAGCCGGTGCTGTTCTACTACTGGAACCCGACCCCTTTGATGGGGCGTTACAAGCTCATACGCCTGCAAGAGCCGCCGTTCGATGCCCAGGCCTGGGCCACCCTCACCGATGCCGGCAACCCCGAGCCCAAGGGCAGCAGCTCGCTGCCGGCCAAGTTGTCGATTGGCGTATCCAAGGCCTTTCGCGAGGGCTACCCGGAGCTGGTGAGCGTGTTCGAGCGGGTCGACCTGCCCATCGACCGACTGAACAAGGCACTGGCCGACATGAGCGAAAAGCGCACGCCGCCCCGCGACGCTGCCCTCACCTTCCTGCGCGATAACCGCGAGGTGTGGAAAGCCTGGTTGCCTGCGGACATTGCCAGCAAGGTCGAGGGCAGCCTGTGAGCGGCGGCTTCCCCGAAGCCCTGCAATTCTCCTTTGCCGACAGCGTCAACCGCCTGGTCGACTGGCTGGTGCTGCATTACGGCGATCACCTGCGCAGCGTCTCGGACCAGTTGCTGCAACTGCTGGTCGGCCTGGAAACCCTGCTGCGCCTGCTGCCGTGGTGGCTGCTGCTGTTGCTGATCGGCCTGCTTGCCTGGCATGCCAGCCGCAGCGTACTGCGCAGCGCGGTACTGGTGGCGCTGCTGGGCCTGATCGGCATGCTCGGGTTGTGGGACAAACTGCTGCAGACCATGGCATTGGTGCTGGTCAGTACCGGCCTCTGCGTGCTGGTGGGCGTGCCGCTGGGCATCCTCCTGGCTGCCCGGCCACTGGCGAAGCGGTTGCTGTTGCCGGTACTGGATGTGATGCAGACCTTGCCGGCCTTCGTTTACCTGATCCCGGTGCTGATGCTGTTCGGCCTGGGCAAGGTGCCCGCGGTGTTCGCCACGCTGATCTATGCCCTGCCACCGCTGGTGCGGCTGACCGAACTGGGCCTGAGCCAGATCGACCCTTCGCTGCTGCAAGCTGCCCATGGCCTGGGGGCCAGCCGCTGGCAGCGGCTGCGGCGCATCGCCCTGCCGCTGGCGCTGCCGAGCATCATGGCCGGGCTCAACCAGTCGGTGATGATGGCCCTGTCGATGGTGGTGGTGGCTTCGATGATTGGCGCCCGCGGGCTGGGCGAGGACGTGCTGTCGGGGATCCAGACCCTGAATGTCGGCCAAGGCGTCGAGGCCGGGCTGGCGATCGTCGCCCTGGCCATGGTGATCGACCGGATCAGCCAGGCTTATGGGCGTGGTGGGCGTTGAGCAGTGCTGCCTGCCCCGGCCCTATCGCCGGCAAGCCAGCTCCCACAGGGTGCCGTACCTGTGGGAGCTGGCTTGCCGGCGATAGGGCCGGGCCTGACAATGCAGCTCTGTCAGCTTGAAACCGGACCTCACCCGCATGTCCCTCAAAGCCTTGCGCACCCTGGTGACCATCGCCCGCCACGGCACCTTCGCCCGTGCCGCCGACCTGCTCAGCCTCACCCCTTCGGCAGTGAGCCTGCACATCAAGACCCTCGAAGACGAACTGCAGGTGACCTTGTTCGACCGCAGCCGCAGGCAGGTGTCGCTGACCGAAGCCGGCCAGTTGGCGGTGGCCCGCGCCGAGACCATCCTGGCTAGCTATGACGAACTGGCCGACGCCCTGGCCAGCGGCCCGAGCCTGCGCGGCCGCCTGCGCCTGGGGGCGATCCACACGGTGCTGGCGCGGCGCCTGCCCAAGGCGCTGGTGTGGATCAAGGCGCACCATCCGCAGCTGCATGTCAGCGTGGCCTCCGGCATGTCGGCCGAACTGGCACGGCGGGTGGAAGACGGCGAACTCGATGCGGCGATCACCACCGAGCCGGTCAGCCCCTACCCGCAAAGCCTGGACTTCACGCCGTTGTTCGAAGACCGCTTCTGGGCCATCGCCAGCCCCGACCTGGCCGGGTTAAGCGTGCCGCAGTTGCTGGCCAGCCAGCCGTTCCTGCGCTTCGACAAGCGTGCCTGGGCCGGGCGGCAGATCGAGCAGGAGCTGCGCCGACAGCATCTGCAGGTGAGCGAGCAGATGGAGCTGGACAGCCAGGAAGCGCTGGCGCGCATGGCGGTGATGGGCCTGGGCGTGGCAATCATCCCCATGGCCGATGACGACCTGCAACGCTTGCCACCGGCCACCTGCCTGCCGTTTGGCGACCCGCAGCTGACCCGGCGCGTGGTGTTGCTGGAGCATGAGAAAAGCCAGCGGCGGCATTTGAGTGCGGTGGTGAAGACTGCGCTGGAGGCTTGAGATTGCCGGGGCCGCTGCGCGGCCCTTTCGCGACACAAGGCCGCTCCCACAGCGAACGCGTTGCATTTGAAGGCAGTGACAAACCTGTGGGAGCGGCCTTGCGTCGCGAAAGGGGCGCACAGCGCCCCCAGAGCAAACATGCATTTTTTCTCAACGGTCGGTGCAGAAAACAACGTTTTTACAGATCGATCCGCACCAGTAGTCTGTGCCCCGTACCCGACCACGGAACGTCGATCATGCTCCACCTGCTGCTGACTACCTTGCTGCCGGTCATCCTGCTGATTGCCCTGGGCACTTTCCTGCGCCTGCGCGGCTTCCTCGCCGATAACTTCTGGCCCGGCGCCGAGCGCCTGAGCTATTACGTACTGTTGCCGTCGCTGTTCCTCCATGGCCTGGCCACCGCCAACCTCGATGGCGTGCCGGTGCTGGGCATGGTCGGCGTGCTGATGCTCTCGACCCTGGCCGGGGCCGTGCTGCTGGTGCTGTACCAGGGCGCAATCAACCACGACGGTGCCGACTTCACCTCGGTGTTCCAGGGCGGCATCCGCTTCAACAACTACATCGGCGCCACCCTTGCAGCGGGTATCTACGGCAGCGCCGGCATCGCCCTGGCGGCGGTGGCCAACGCCGCCATCGTGCCGCTGGTGAACCTGCTTTGCGTGCTGGTGTTCGCCCGCTTCAGCGCCCGCCATAGCTCACCGGCCACGGTGCTGCGAGCGATCTTCGCCAACCCCTTGATCGTCGGTTGCGCCGGCGGGTTGCTGCTGCGCGCCAGCGGGCTGGGCTTGCCAGCGGGTATCGAACCCACGGTCAAGGCCCTGGGCCAGGCCGCCCTGCCGCTGGGCCTGCTGTGCGTCGGCGCAGCCCTGGGTGGTGCCCGCCTGGGCCAGCAGGTGCGCCCGCTGATGGCGGCGTCGGCATTCAAGTTCCTGGTCATGCCGCTGACCACCTGGGGCTTGTGCCGCCTGCTTGGCCTGGGTGGCCAGGCAGCGGTGGTGGCGGTGCTGTTCCAGGCACTGCCGACTGCGTCATCTTCCTATGTAATGGCCCGGCAAATGGGCGGTAACGCACCGTTGATGGCCACCATCATCGCCCTGCAGACCGTGTTGGCCGCCGCCACCCTGCCTTTGGTGCTGATGCTCGCGCTTGGCTAGACTGTGAACCAGCCTACAGTTCGGGAGCTTGCATCATGCGCCTTTCGTGGATGGTGATCGGCCTGGTTTCGGCCCTGCTCGCAGGCCCCTTGCACGCGGCCGACCCGGCCAAGGCTGCCGTCGCCGAGGACAAGGCCGAGGTGCTCGAGGAAAAAGTGGTGAATGACACACCACCCCCGAAAAAGGCCGAAACCCTCACACCGGGCGAAGCACAGGCAGTGGACCCGGCCGGCCAGGCGCCGCTGGATGACAGCATCACCTGCCTGGCCCGCACCATCTACTGGGAGGCCAAGGGTGCCGACGCCGAAGACATGGCTGCCGTGGCCAACGTCGTGCTCAACCGCCTGGGCCACGATGGCTTCCCGGATACCATCTGCGGCGTGGTCAAGCAGGGGGTGGAAAGCAAGGCCTGCCAGTTCTCCTGGTGGTGCGACGGGCGCCCGGACCAGGTCGAAGAAGCGCAACGCTACGGCATTGCCAAGGAAATCGCGCGCAAGGCGCTCAACCAGCAGTTGAAAGACCGCACCGGGGGTGCCTTGTACTTCCATGACCGCAATGTGCGCCCGGACTGGGCCAAAGCCTACCGCCGCACGGCGCAGACCCGGCATTTTCTGTTCTACAAACCGAACCAGGCGGTGGCGCGCTGATACCCGCCGGGCGCCGGCAAACGGGCTGACAGCTGTGCTTCGATAAGAATGATTACCAACTGTTCGCACTTTTCCGATGATCAGTGGTCTACTCCCTCTTTTGCCGCCAGCAACGAATGCCGGCGTTTTCATTGCTTTGCACGATCCCGGGCCAAAAGCCCCGGGCTTGTGTAGGATGAGCAGCGCAAACCACGACGCTGCCAGTCATAGGGAGATCCACATGCGCGTCCTGTCATCCGTTGCCGCCTTGTCGCTGGGCCTGGTCGTCTCGGCCGGGGCACTGGCTGCCACCGGCGAAGAGGCGCAACTGATCGATTCGATCAATGTCTACCGCAGCAAGGCCCAGCCCTGCGGTGGCGAAGCGTCGTTGGAGCTGCCGCCGCTCAACAGCGATACCCGCCTGGCGCTGTCGCCAGAGGGTACCCGCGACCTGCAGCAGGCCATGACCCGCGCCGCCTACCCAATGGTCAACGTGCAGGCCATCAGCCTGTCGGGGCCGCGTGATGCGCGCGCTGCCATGCACGCCATCGAAGAGAGCTTCTGCCAGGTGGTGCTCGACCCGCAGTTCGTCGATATCGGTGTCAGCCAGGAAGGCCGCGACTGGCGCATCGTGCTGGCCCGGCCGCTGCTCAGTGGCCGCCTGGGCGACTGGCAGGCCGAGGGGCAGAAGGTGCTGCAGGAGATCAACGCCGCGCGCAAGGTGCCGCGCCAATGCGGTGGCCAGCCCTTCGCCGCCGCCCCCGCGCTGAGCTGGAGCACAGTGCTGGCCGGGGTTGCCGCCAACCACACCCGGGCCATGGCCAACCAGAACTTCTTCGACCACATCGACAAGGATGGCCGCACCCCCGGTGACCGGGCAGAGCTGGCCGGCTACCTGTACCAGCAGATCGGCGAAAACATCGCCGCCGGGCGTGACACCGCGCGCAAGGTGGTCGATGGCTGGCTGGATAGCCCGGGGCATTGCGCGACGCTGATGAACCCGGACTTCCGCGAGCTGGGCGCTGCGTATGCAGTGGACCCGAAGAGTGACGCGGGGATTTACTGGACGGGGTTGTTCGGGACGCCGCAGTAGGCCCGCTCTCGTAGGGCTGCACATGACTCATTGAATCAGCAGGGACCCTGTGGGAGCGGCTTTAGCCGCGAACACCGGCGCAGCCGGTGCCATGCACCGCGGTGGCTTCTTCGCGGGTAAACCCGCTCCCACAGGGTACGTGGACCGCTTGTGAATTCAGTTCTCTACGTGACAGCGCAGTTCCAGGGCCGTGCAACCAAACCGTCGTCGCACGCACTTGCCCAGGTAACTGGCATCGCCCAGGCCCACCTCATCGGCAATCTGCGCCAGGCTGTGGCTGGAATTGAGCAAGCGCCAGCGCGCCTGTTGCAGGCGCATCTCCAGCCACCAGGCCTTGGCGCTCATGCCGTGGCTGGCGTGAAACTGCCGGTCCAGCTGGCGCCGGCTGATGCCCAACTCCGCCGCCAACTGCTCCACCGCCAACGGCGTTCCCAGGTGATGACGCATCAACGCCTGCGCGCGCTGCACCTGCCGCCCCTGCCCCGCCCCCAGCTCCAGCGAGCGCAAGGCATGGCGGCTATCGCGGGTTTCATCCACCAGCATGTCGGCCAGGCCCTTGAGCGCTCGGGCCCGCCCGCAGGCGCGTGACAACAGCGCGACGGCCAGGTCGATGGCCGCGGTGCCGCCGGCGCAGGTGATGCGGCTACCGTCGATGCAATACAGCTGCTCACTCAGCACCTGCAAATGCGGGAAGGCCGCACGAAATTCGGCTTCGTGGCGCCAATGCACCACTACCTTGTGCCCCTGCAGCAAACCGCAGGCGGCGAACAGGAAAGCACCGTTGTCGACCCCCACCAGCTTGACGCCAGCCTTGCCGGCCTGCCTGAGCAAGGCCCGGTAGCGAGGCGCCAGCGCGGCAGTGGCCATGGCATTGCGCCCGCCGAACACCACCAGGTAGTCGAAACTGGCCAGCTCGAGCTGGCCAGCGACGGCCTCGACCTGCACCACCGCGCCGCTGCTCGACGGCACCGGGTCGAGGGTCAGCCCTGCCACGGTCCAGCTGCAGTAGCGCTGCTGGCTGTAGTCCTCGTCGTCGGCGCTGAAACGCAACTTGTCGAGAAAGGCGCCGAACGGCAGCAGGGCAAAATCCGGTAACGGCAAGATCAGCAAGCGGATATCGGGCAGCATTGGCATCGCGTCCAGAAACGACCATTCAATGTCCGGATCATACCCTTGCCAGCCAAGGTCGGCGCCATAGACTGACGCCCTCCCCATCAACAAGGCATTCCCCACCATGGCACTGGACACCTGGCTCATCTACCTGCTGGCCAGCATCGGCCTGTCGCTGACCCCGGGCCCCAACAGCCTGCTGGCCCTGACCCACGGCGCCCTGTATGGCGCACGCCGGACGTTGTTCACCATCGTCGGCGGGGTGTTTGGCTTCAGCGCCCTGATCGCCTTGGCCATGTTTGGCCTCAGCGCATTGCTGCAGGCCTCGGCCTCGGTGCTGAGCGTGCTCAAGTGGGTGGGTGGCGCCTATCTGATCTGGCTGGGTATCCAGCTGTGGCGCAGTTCGGGCCTGCAGCTGGAACTGACCGCGCAAAGCGCGCGGCTGGGCAATGCCGGCCTGTTCCGCCAAGGCCTGCTGTCGGCCATGGCCAACCCCAAGGTGCTGCTGTTCTACGGCGCTTTCCTGCCGCAGTTCATCGACCCGCAGCGCGGGTTGCTGCTGCAGTTCGTGGTGATGGCGGCAACCTTTGCCAGCGTCGAGTTCCTGGTCGAATACCTGTTGGCACGCCTGGCGTTTCGCATCCGGCCATGGCTGGCCAAGGGCGGTAAAGGCTTCAATCGCTGCTGCGGCAGCCTGTTTGCCTTGATTGGTGTGGCGTTGCCGCTTGGGCGGTAGCGTCTGATACAGGCGTGTGCCGTTCTTTTTGTGGGAGCGGCCTTGCGTCGCGAAAGGGGTGCGAAGCGCCCCCACGATCTACGCATCACTTCAGAATTGCCGGGGCCGCTTTGCGGCCCTTTCGCGACATAAGGCCGCTCCCACAGGTGACCGCGCTACCGTTCAACCCCGGCGCGCCTTTACAAGGAATATCAGCAAGGCCACACCCGGCAACCCCGCCCCCACCAGCGCCACACCCTGCCAGCCAAACTGGCTGAACACCGCACTGGCCACCGCCGAACCCAGCGCCCCACCCAGGAAGATGCTGGTCATGTACACCGCGTTCAGCCGCCCGCGGCTGGCCGGGTCCAGCGCGTACACTTCACGCTGGCCGATGACCATGTTCATCTGCACCGCAAAATCCAGCAGCACGCCGGTCAGGCCCAGGCCGATCACGCTGTAGCCCGGCACCGTCAGCCCCAGCAACAGTGCCGCCGGCGCCAGCAACAACGCCAACAGTGAACCGGCCCGGGCATGCCCGGCATCGGCCAGGCGGCCGGCCATGGGTGCGGCAACGGCGCCCACCGCGCCCACCAGGGCGAATACCGCGATCTGGCTCTGCGACAGACCATGCTCGGTTGCCAGGGCCATCGGCACCGCCGTCCAGTAAAGGCTGAACGCCGCGAACATCAACGCCTGGTACAGCGAGCGCTGGCGCAGCAAGGGATAACGGCGCAGCAGCGTGAGCAGCGACAGCATCAGCCCGGCATAGCTGGCCTTGTGCTCGGGCACCCGCCGCGGCAAGGTCAGGGCCAGCAGCAGGATGATCGCCAGCATCACCCCGGCAGCGCCAATGAACACCGCACGCCAGCCGAAGTAGTCGGCCACCAGGCTGGACAACGGCCGCGCCAGCAGGATACCCAGCAGCAGGCCGCCCATGATGTTGCCGACCACCCGCCCACGCTGCTGCTCCGGCGCCAGGTGCGCCGCCAGCGGGATGAGCATCTGCACCGCCACGGAACTGAAACCGATCAGCAGTGCATAGCCGAGAAACAGCTGGCCCTGGCCGCTGCTGCTGGTGCCCGCCAGCAGCAGGCTGACGCAGGCCAGCACGGCAGTCGCCACCATCAAGCGGCGGTTTTCCAACAGGTCGGCCAGCGGTACCAGCAACAGCAGGCCCAACGCATAGCCCAGCTGCGTGAGCGAAACGATCAGGCTGGCATGCTCGGTGGACAGCCCCAGGTCCGGGGCGATCAGGCCGACGATGGGTTGGGCGTAGTAGATATTGGCGACGATCGCGCCGCAGCAGAACGCCAGCAGGGCGACCAGGGCCCGGCTGAGGCCGGTGACTGCAGGCTGCGCGGCGGCAAGGGAGGGATTCATGCGAGTGTCCTCGACAATGGCTGGAATATGCCGGCCACCTTACCCAGACGCACTCCTGGCGAGAATCCAGCGCTGGCGCAACAGGGCTTTGCGCACTGCGCAACACTAGGTGCTGCGCTGCAGCAAGTTTTCGCAAAAGTCGATAAAGGCGTTCACCCGCCGCGAACCACGATGGTTGGGCAGGTACAGGGCGTTGATGCTGTCATTGGCCGCGCCGGGGCTGGCCTGCCAATCGGGGAACAGGCGTTGCAGGCGCCCGGCCGCCACATCCTCACGTACCAGCCAGTCGGCCAACAATGCGATACCGCTGCCCGCCAGTGCGGTTTCGCGCAGCATGTCGGCATTGGCACTGCGCAACGGCCCGCTCACGTCCAGTTCCAGACTGTCCTGCCCACGGGCCAGGCGCCAGGGGCGCCCTTTCTGCCCATAGCGAAAGCGCAGGCAGGCGTGCTCGAGCAACTGCCGCGGATGCTCCAGCGCGTCATGCCCGGCCAGGTAGCCCGGGCTGGCCACCAGCCAACGCTGGAAGCGACCCAGCTGGCGGCATACCAGCTCGTCATTGGGCGAGGGGTCGCCCAGGCGGATCGACAGGTCATAGCGCCCGTCAAGCAGGTCATCCAGGCGGTCGCTGAGGTCGATGTCCAGCTCCAGAGCCGGATGTTGCGCCAAAAACGGCCCCAGGTGCGGGGCGATCACCCGCCTGCCGAACTCCACCGGCAAGCACAGGCGCAGCACACCGACAGGCTCCTCGCCCCGATCGGCGACACTGGCATCGGCCTCGTCCAGGGCCTCGAAAATACCCCGCGCGCGCTCGTAATAACGGGCGCCGGCCTCGGTCAGGCTGACCTGGCGGGTGGAGCGATTGAGCAAGGTAGCGCCCAGCGCCGCTTCCAGGGCATCGACCAAGCGCGTCACCGACGATGTCGCCAGCCCGAGCCGGCGTGCGGCGGCAGAAAAGCCCTGGGCATCGACGGTGGCCACGAACATCTTCATCGCCAGGAGTTTGTCCATTTGTTGCCCGTCTTCCAAATCCCGGAAAGTTCTTACAAACAGCCGGGCCGGTCAAGAAGCGCGGCGCATGGCAATTGCGTCCATAGTGGAACCACCCCCTTCCAGACGAGGTTTTCCATGATCCCGACCAACCTGCTGACCGCCCTGCCCCCTTGCGACCCAACCAGCGCCGAATGGGTCGACCAACTGCTCAGCCGCCCGGGCGTGCGCGTGGAACGTATCGTCTCCAGCGGCCAGGCCAGCCCACCCGGTTTCTGGTACGACCAGGCCGAAGGCGAATGGATCGTGCTGCTCAGTGGCGCCGCCGGCCTGCGCTTCGAGCACGAGAACCACACCCGCCTGCTGGCGCCGGGCGATTGCCTGGATATCCCGCCGCATTACCGCCACCGCGTGGAATGGACCGCCCCCGGCATTGCCACCATCTGGCTCGCGGTGTTCTACAGCAGCGGCACCCCGTGGCCGGCGTGAATCCGCTAATCGAAAATCGAACGTGGGCTACCCAGCCGACATGAACACCCTGTTTACTGCAATTTTAAGCGCATGATCTAGACTTTTAGCCACACCTTGCAGAGTTCAGCCCTGCGACAATCCGCCCCACAAAATTATGTACCAACTTGTTAATTAGCAAGCTAAGAGATTACACTGCGCGCATTCCACCTGCTGAGATCCCTGGCATGAAAGAAACACCGCGCGCCTCTGGCGCCACAAACATCATCCTGATCGGCCTGGGCGTGATCATCGCCCTGCTCGGCCTCCTCCTGGCTGCGGGCGGCGTCAAGCTGGCCGGCCTGGGCGGTTCCTGGTACTTCCTGGTCGGCGGCCTGGCCATGGCCATCGCCGGCGTCCTCATCGCTCGCCGCAAACCGGCTGGCGCCTGGCTGTACGCGGCGTTCCTGGTCGGCACTGCCATCTGGGCGCTGATCGACGCTGGCCTGGTGTTCTGGCCGCTGTTCTCGCGCCTGTTCATGTTCGGCGCAATCGGCATGGTGGTGGCGCTGGTCTACCCACTGCTGGCCCGTGCCAATGGCACCAGCGCCGGCCGCGGTGCCTATGGCGTTGCCGGGGTGATGGCCGTGCTGCTGGTGATCGCCGCCGGCAACATGTTCGTCGCCCACCCAAGCGTCGCCCCCACCGGCAAAGGCCCGGGCATGACCCCGGTCGAGGCCGACAAGGCGCAGAAGGACTGGGCCCACTACGGCAACACCGAAGGTGGCAGCCGCTTCGCCGCGCTGGACCAGATCAACCGCGACAACGTCAACAAGCTGAAAGTGGCCTGGACCTACCACACCGGTGACGTGGCGCTCAGCGACGGCAACGGTGCCGAAGACCAGCTGACCCCGCTGCAGGTCGGCAACAAGGTGTTCATCTGCACCCCGCACAACAACCTGATCGCCCTCGATGCCGACACCGGCAAAGAGCTGTGGAAGAACGCGATCAACGCCCAGTCCAAGGTCTGGCAGCGTTGCCGTGGCATGGCCTACTTCGACGCCACTGCCGCCATCGCCCAGCCAACCCAGCCGAACAGCTCGCCAATCACTGCGGCCAGCGTACCGGCCGGTGCCAACTGCCAGCGTCGCCTGCTGACCAACACCATCGATGGCCGCCTGATTGCCGTCGACGCCGACACCGGCGAGTTCTGCCAGGGCTTCGGCAACAACGGCCAGGTCGATCTCAAGGCCGGCCTGGGCGATGTGCCGGACTCCTACTACCAGCTGTCCTCGGCCCCACTGATGGCCGGTACCACCGTGGTGGTCGGCGGCCGCGTCGCCGACAACGTCCAGACCGACATGCCAGGCGGCGTGATCCGTGGTTTCGACGTGATCACGGGTGAAATGCGCTGGGCCTTCGACCCCGGCAACCCGGAAGATCGCCAGGCGCCGCAGGGCGACAGCACCTATGTGCGCAGCACCCCCAACAGCTGGGCCCCGATGTCCTACGACCCGGCGATGAATACCGTGTTCCTGCCGATGGGCTCGTCGTCCACCGACATCTACGGTGTCGAACGCAGCAAGCTGGACCACACCTATGGCGCTTCGGTACTGGCCCTGGACGCCACCACCGGCAACCAGAAGTGGGTGTTCCAGACCGTGCACAACGACCTGTGGGACTTCGACCTGCCGATGCAGCCAAGCCTGATCGATTTCACCAAGGACGACGGCCAGTCGGTACCTGCAGTGGTAATCGGCACCAAGGCCGGGCAGATCTACGTGCTCGACCGCGCCACCGGCAAGCCGCTGACCCAGGTCGACGAAGTACCGGTCAAGCCAAGCAACATCCCCAACGAGCCGTACTCGCCAACCCAGCCGAAGTCGGTGGGCATGCCGCAGATCGGCGCGCAGACCCTGACCGAATCGGACATGTGGGGCGCAACCCCGTACGACCAGCTGCTGTGCCGCATCGACTTCAAGAAAATGCGCTACGACGGCCTGTACACCGCGCCGGGCACCGACCTGTCGCTGAGCTTCCCGGGTTCGCTGGGTGGCATGAACTGGGGCAGCATTTCCACCGACCCGGTACATGGTTTCATCTTCGTCAACGACATGCGCCTGGGCCTGTGGATCCAGATGATCCCGTCGCAGAACAAGGGCGGCGCCGCTTCCGGTGGCGAAGCGCTGAACACCGGCATGGGCGCAGTACCGCTCAAGGGCACCCCGTATGCGGTGAACAAGAACCGCTTCCTGTCGGTGGCCGGCATCCCGTGCCAGGCGCCGCCATTCGGCACCCTGACCGCCATCGACATGAAGACCCGCCAAGTGGCGTGGCAGGTACCGGTGGGTACCGTCGAGGACACCGGCCCGCTGGGCATCCGCATGCACCTGCCGATCAAGATCGGCCTGCCGACCCTGGGCGGCACCCTGTCGACCCAGGGTGGCCTGGTGTTCATCGCCGGCACCCAGGACTTCTACCTGCGCGCCTACGACAGCAGCAACGGCAACGAAATCTGGAAGGCTCGCCTGCCAGTGGGCAGCCAGGGCGGCCCGATGACCTACGTCTCGCCGAAGACCGGCAAGCAGTACGTGGTGATCACGGCTGGCGGGGCGCGCCAGTCGACTGACCGTGGCGACTACGTGATTTCTTACGCCTTGCCGTAACACCGCGTCGCCCCCTTCGCGGGTAAACCCGCTCCCACAGGAACTGCACAGTTTGCAAGGGCAGTGAAAATCCTGTGGGAGCGGGTTCACCCGCGAAGAGGCCTTAGAAGACAACCCGAGATTCAGCAATGCCATCCGCAATTCGCATCACCCCCACCCTGCTGCTGGCCCTGGCCAGCAGCACCGCCCTGGCCGACGGCGACCTGATGACCCGCAGCACCCTGACCGGTGACTGGGGCGGCCTGCGTCACCAACTGGAAGAAGACGGCGTCAAGTTCACCGGCGACTACAGCGGCGAAACCGCCTACAACGCCCACGGTGGCCTGCACCGCTCGGCGCGCTACTCGCAAAACCTGAAACTGGGCGTGCAGTTCGACCTGTCGAAACTGTATGGCCTGGACAACGGCGGCAAGGTCCAGCTGACCATCAACGACCGCCGCGGCAACAGCGCCTCGGAAGACCTGGTAGGCAACCGCCTGCCGATCCAGGAAAACTTCGGCGGCCTGTACACCCGCCTGACCGAACTGAGCTACGAGCGCACCCTGTTCACCCCGGCACTCAACGTCAAGCTCGGCTACATGGCCATGGGCAACGACCTGGGCGGCCTGGACAGTGGCATCCTGTGCAACTTCATGAACGCCGGCTTCTGCGGCCACCCGCTTAACATGTCTGGCGGCAGTGGCTGGACCAATTACCCCAATGCCCACCTGGGCGTGCGGGTGAAGTACGACCTGTCGCCGTCCTGGCAGTTGCGTGTGGCGGCGTTCAACGTCGACCCGGAAAGCAACGGCAACTCCAGCCGCGCCTGGCACCTGGGCCCCAAACACACCACCGGCACCGTGGTACCGGTAGAGCTGGTGTACAAGCTGCAGGGCGAGCTGCCTGGCGAGTACAAACTGGGCTACTACTACGACAGCTCCGATGTGAAGCGCATCGGCAGCGACGAGGAAGTGTCCGGCCGTGGCGGCCACTATCTGCTGGTCGACCAGGCCGTGTGGAACGACCAGGGCTTGGCGGGCCGCAGCCTGCATGCCTTCGGCCAGTACTCGGCGTCGAGCAAGGCTGCCTCGCCATTCACCAAGTGGTATGGCGCCGGCGTGGTGCTGTACAAGCCGTTCGCAGGCCGCCCGAAGGATACCGTGGCGCTGGGTTATGGCCGTGCCGTGCCCAACCCGCGTAGCCGCGACGTGCTGGAAGATGCCGCGTTCAATGCCGGGCAGCAGTTCCCCGATATCGACAGCGCCGAGCAACTGGTCGAGCTGAGCTATGGCTACCAGGCCACGCCGTGGCTGAACCTGCGCCCGGATGTGCAGTACATCATCGAGCCGGGCGCGTTCTCCGGGAAGGACATCGACAACGCGCTGGTGGTTGGCCTGCAGGTCAAGGCTACCTTCTGATACCTTGATTGGGGCTGCTTTGCAGCCCTTCGCGGGCACGCCCGCTCCCACAGGTACTGCACAGCCCTTGAGACTGACGAGATCCTGTGGGAGCGGGCGTGCCCGCGAAGAAGCCAGCGCAATCAACCCTGCCTGAGGTAATCCACCAGCCTCAGCAACATGGCATCACACCCCCGCAACTGCTCGACGCTGACGAACTCATCCGGCTTGTGCCCCTGGTCCATGCTCCCGGGCCCACACACCACAGTCGGGATGCCCGCCTGGTCGAACAGCCCTCCTTCGGTACCAAACGCCACCGTACCGAACTCATCCGAACCACTGAGCAACGCCACCAGGCCAGCCGCCTCGCTATCCGCTGGCGTGGCCAGCCCCGGATACGCACTCAACGGCTGCAGGCGAATGGCGCTGGCCGCATTGACCTTGCGCATGCGCGGCAGCAATTCGGCCTCGGCATAGGTTTGCAACTGGTCGGCCACTGCCTGCGCCTCGAACCCCGGCAAGGCCCGCACTTCGAAATCGAATTCGCATTCCGCCGGCACGATGTTCAACGCCCTGCCCCCTTTGATCACACCGGTCTGCACAGTGGAGAACGGTGGGTCGAAGCGCTCGTCGTGATGCTCCGGCAGCGCCAGGGCATCACCGATATCACCCAGCTTGCCGATCAGCTTCGCCGCATACTCGATGGCATTCACCCCATACGGTGCGTACGCCGAGTGGCAGGCCGCGCCATGCACCTGGCAACGCATCGCCAGCTTGCCCTTGTGCCCCAGCACCGGCTTGAGTTCGGTGGGTTCGCCAATCAGGCACAGCCGTGGCTTGTGCGGGCGCTGCTCCAGCGCAGCCAGCATCGAGCGCACCCCCAGGCAGCCGACTTCCTCGTCGTAGGAGAACGCCAGGTGCACCGGCATGCGCAACGGCTGGGCGAGAAACGCCGGTACAGCCGCCAGCACCGAAGCGATGAAGCCCTTCATGTCGGCCGTGCCGCGCCCATACAGGCGCCCGTCGCGCTCACTCAGGGCAAACGGCTCGACTGTCCAGGCCTGGCCGTCCATCGGCACCACATCGGTATGCCCGGACAGCACCACGCCGCCAACGTCCCGGGGGCCGATGGTGGTGAACAGGTTGGCCTTGGTGCCTTCCGGGTTATGGAACAGTTCGCTTTCAACCCCCAGCTCGGCCAGGTAGTCGCGGATGAAGCTGATCAGTTCGAGGTTGGAATCCCGGCTGACCGTGGCAAAGCCGATCAGCCTGGCCAGCAGCGCGCGACTGGCAAATTCACTCATCGCCCGGCACCCCGTAGCTTGGCGCGGCAGTCGGGTTGAGGGCGCGGGTGACGTAGTCCTGCATCTGCGGCCGATACGCCTGCCACAGGCCATCGAGCACGCCGATCGGGTCGGCCTCGGCCCAGTCCACGCGCAGGTCCACCAGCGGCCAGGTCAGCTCGCCGGCAATTTTCAACGCCGCCGAGTGCACAGGCCCCGCCTCGCCGCCTGCGGCCATCGCCGCGTGCATGGCCGCCAGCAGGCGGTCGGCCAGATGCCCGCCGGCTTGTTCAAAGGCCTGCACCATCGCCTCGATCACCTGGGTCGAGGCCAACAGGTTGCCTGCCGCCGCACATTGCTCACCGGCCACGGCGTGGTGTGTGCCCAGGGCTTCCTTGCCAGTGAACAGCGCCACCTGGCCATGGCTGTCGATCACCGTGAGCTGGCGGTACTCGCTCCAGCCATTGGCGCTCAGCACCCGGTCCAGCGCAGCGGCAGGCGGCAACTGGCCCTGTTCCAGGGCATCGAGAATCTGCGGGCCCAGCGCCGGCAAGGTGATGTTCTGGGTGGCGACCGCACCCACACCGGCACGCACCCAGGGGCAGCGGGCGCCCACGGCGATGCTCGAAGAGCTGATGGCGATACCGACCTGGCCGGTTTCCTGGCAACGACCGATGATGGAAAAAGTCATGTCATGGTTCCTGTTGTGCTGTGCGATACACGGCATTCTGGGTTGAACCTTTCGGCCGGCGAAACGACCTTTTTCCGAGGGTTTGCAGAGGAAAAAACTATGACCACGAAACGTTCCGGAAAAACCCCGGCAAAGCTGCTGCGGGAGCCGCTGCAGGCGGTAGGAATCAAGGCCTTCGCCGTTTTATCGGCAAGCCCCAGCTAAATACTATTTTCGCCATTTCCACGGCATCCCTAGTCTGGCCCCAGGCAACGGCGGTCCTCCAAACCGACCTGACAAAAACCGCCTGAACAAGGGCTCGGACATGACACTGAACAACCTCGAAATCGACACCCTCGTCGTCGGCGCCGGCCAGGCCGGCGTGGCCATGAGCGAACACCTGAGCAAGCTTGGCGTGCCGCACCTGGTGCTGGAGCGCAAGCGTATCGCCGAGGCCTGGCGCACCGGCCGCTGGGACTCGCTGGTGGCCAACGGCCCGGTCTGGCACGACCGCTTCCCGGGGCTGGAATTCAACCTCGACGCCGACGCCTTCGCCGGCAAGGACCAGGTGGCCGACTACTTCGAGCAGTACGTACGCAAGTACAACCTGCCCGTACGCACCGGCATCGAAGTGAAGAAAGTGCTGCGCAACAGCGACCGCCCCGGTTTTACCATCGAAACCAATGAAGGCGTGATTCGCGCCAACCGCGTGGTCGCCGCCACCGGCCCGTTCCAGAAGCCGGTGATCCCGGCCATCGCGCCGAAAGACAGCAACCTGCACCAGATCCACTCCGCTGCCTACTACAACCCCGAGCAGTTGCCAGAAGGCGCTGTGCTGGTGGTCGGCGCCGGTTCCTCGGGCGTGCAGATCGCCGAAGAACTGATGCGTGCCGGGCGCCAGGTGTACCTCTCGGTCGGCGCCCACGATCGCCCGCCACGCGCTTACCGCAACCGCGACTTCTGCTGGTGGCTGGGCGTGCTGGGTGAATGGGATGCGGAAATCGCCAAGCCTGGCCGCGAGCACGTGACCATTGCCGTCAGTGGCGCCCGTGGCGGCCACACCGTGGACTTCCGCGCCCTCGCCCACCAGGGCATGACCCTGGTCGGCCTGACCCAGTCGTTCGAGAACGGCGTGGCGCGCTTCCAGGACAACCTGGTCGAGAACATCAACCGCGGCGACGAAAACTACCTGGCCCTGCTGGATGCCGCCGATGCCTACATCGAACGCAACGGCCTGGACCTGCCGGAAGAGCCCGAAGCCCGCAAACGCCTGGCCGACCCGGAGTGCATGCGCAACCCGCTGCAGCAACTGGACCTGGCCAAGGCCGGCGTTACCAGCATCATCTGGGCTACCGGTTACGGTGTCGACTTCAGCTGGCTGCAGGTAGACACCTTCGACGCCAACGGCAAGCCCCAGCACCAACGCGGCGTGGCCCGCGAGCCGGGCGTGTACTTCCTTGGCCTGCCGTGGCTGTCGCGCCGTGGCTCGTCGTTCATCTGGGGCGTGTGGCACGACGCCAAGCACGTCGCCGGCCACATCGCCACGCAACGCACCTATACCGCCTACCGCGACCGCGAACAACGCGCAGCGGATGAGCAGCAACAACCCAAGATCAGCAACGTCAGCACCCTCGGAGCCCACTGATGCCTACCCATACCCGCATCCGCATGTTCAACACCAAGGTCACCTACCCCAACCAGACCTTGGACAACGACCTGTGCCAGGCGGTACGCGCCGGCAACACCATCTACGTGCGCGGCCAGGTCGGCACCGACTTCGAAGGCAACCTGGTGGGCCTGGGTGACCCACGGGCGCAGGCCGAGCAGGCGATGAAGAACGTCAAGCAACTGCTCGAAGAAGCCGGCTCGGACCTGTCGCACATCGTCAAGACCACCACCTACATCACCGACCCGCGCTTCCGCGAGCCGGTGTACAAGGAGGTAGGCAAGTGGCTCAAGGGCGTGTTCCCGATTTCCACCGGGCTGGTGGTGGCCGGGTTGGCCCAGGCCGAGTGGCTGATGGAGATCGATGTGATCGCCGTGGTGCCTGATTCGGTCTGACCGATAGGTTCAACCTGTAGGAGCGGCCTTGTGTCGCGAAAGGGCCGCAACGCGGCCCCAGGATTGATGCGCAACAGTTGAAATTGCTGGGGCCGCGTTGCGGCCCTTTCGCGACACAAGGCCGCTCCTACAGGGAGCGCGCCAGCTTTTGAAATGGGCTAGAAACCCACTGTCGCCGACAGCAGGAAGGCCCTGCGGTGGCCGCAGAACCAAGCGGTTTGTTACCTGTCAGGCAATCGCCGCATCCACCAGCACCTGCGCTTCCTGCACCAGGCGCTGCAGGTGCGCCTCGTCGATGAAGCTTTCGGCGTAGATCTTGTAGATATCCTCGGTGCCCGAAGGGCGCGCGGCGAACCAGCCATTGGCAGTCATCACCTTCAGCCCGCCAATCGCCTGGCCGTTGCCCGGTGCATGGCTGAGAATCTGCACGATCGGCTCACCCGCCAGCTCGGTCGACTTCACCTGCTCCGGCGCCAGCTTGCTCAGCAAAGCCTTTTGCCGGGCATCGGCCTTGGCTTCGACACGGGTGGCGAACGGCTTGCCCAGCGCCTCGGTCAGGTCGGCGTAGGCCTGGCTCGGGTTGCGCCCGGTGCGGGCAGTCATCTCGGCCGCCAGCAAGGCCGGGATCAGGCCGTCCTTGTCGGTGGCCCAGACCGAGCCATCGCGGCGCAGGAACGAAGCCCCCGCGCTTTCCTCGCCACCAAAGCCCAACGTGCCGTCGAACAGGCCCTGGGCGAAGAACTTGAAGCCCACCGGCACTTCGTACAGCTCGCGGCCCAGGCGCTGGGTGACGCGGTCGATCAGGCCGCTGGAGACCACGGTCTTGCCGACGGCGGCATCGCTGCGCCATTGCGGGCGGTGGCGGTACAGGTAGTCGATGGCCACGGCCAGGTAGTTGTTCGGCTGCAGCAGGCCATCGGGGGTGACGATGCCATGGCGGTCGTGGTCCGGGTCGCAGGCGAAGGCCACGTCGAAGCGTTCGCGCAGGCCGATCAGGCCCTGCATGGCATAGGGCGAGGATGGGTCCATGCGGATCTGGCCGTCCCAGTCGACGGTCATGAAGCGGAAGGTCGGGTCGACCTCGGTGTTCACCACCTCCAGGTCCAGCTGGTAGTGCTCGGCAATCGCCGACCAGTAGCGCACCCCTGCCCCGCCCAGCGGGTCGACGCCCAGGCGCAGCTTGGCGCCGCGGATGACGTCGAAGTCGATGACGTTTTCCAGGTCGGCCACGTAGTTGCTCACGTAATCGTGGCGCTGGGTGGTGGATGCCTGCAGCGCCTGGGCATGGTCCATGCGCTTGACGCCCGCCAGGTCAGCGGCCAGCAGTTCGTTGGCCTTGGCCTCGATCCACTTGGTCACGTCGCTGTCGGCCGGGCCGCCATTGGGCGGGTTGTACTTGAAGCCACCACTCTGCGGCGGGTTGTGCGACGGGGTGATGACGATGCCGTCGGCCAGGCCCTGCTCGCGGCCACGGTTGTGGCAGAGGATGGCGTGGGAAACGGCCGGTGTCGGCGTGTATTCGTCGTCCTTGGACAGCATTACCTGCACGCCATTGGCCGCTAGCACTTCCAGGGCGCTGGCGGTAGCCGGTGCCGACAGTGCATGGGTGTCGGCGCCGATGAACAGCGGGCCATCGATGCCCTTCTCCTGGCGATACAGGCAGATGGCCTGGGTAATGGCCAGGACGTGGTACTCGTTGAAGCTCAATTCAAGCGAAGTGCCACGGTGCCCCGAGGTGCCGAAGGCCACCCGCTGGGCCGCCACGGCAGCGTCGGGGCGGCCGGTGTAGTAGGCGGTGAGCAGTCGGGGAATATCGACCAGCACGCTGGCCGGAGCCGGCTTGCCTGCCAAAGGACTGAGCGTCATGCAGAAACCTCGAGTTCAACGGATGTTGGTGTTGGAGCGTGCAGTTTACTGAGAGTTGCTTTGCCGCGCGATGGGCGGCAGCAAAGAAACATCAGGCCACGCAGCCCGCTTTTTTGTAGGAGCGGCCTTGTGTCGCGATAGGGGTGCGAAGCGCCCCCAGGATCTTCGCACCTCCAGGAATTGTCGGGGCCGCTTTGCGGCCCTTTCGCGACACAAGGCCGCTCCTACATGGGCCAGCGCATACCGCTCATCTGCCTCATGACGGTCTAGAGTAGAAGCCATGCACCCTGCAAAAGAGGCCCCATGGCTTTCCACCGCCTGACCCACACCCACCCGCGCCTGAGCATCGCCACTGTGGTCGGCCTGCTCGGCGCCTGGCTGATCCCTGCCGGCGACAGCGTTCAGCACTTCCTCGCCGGCTGGAACCTTGGCGTGTGGCTATACCTGCTGCTGGTGCTCTACTTGAGCTGGAGCGCCAATGCGGAAAAGGTACGCAAGATCGCCCGCGTCGAAGACGAAAACGCCGGCCTGGTCCTGCTTACCGTGTGCATCGCCGCCATCGCCAGCCTCGCCGCCGTCACCTTGCAACTGGTATCCAGCCGTGGCCTGCAAGGCACGGCGCTGGCCCTGCACTACCTCTATACCGGCCTGACCGTGGCCGGCTCCTGGCTGCTGATCGGCTGCATTTTCAGCCTGCACTACGCACGGCTGTTCTATACCGGACAAAACCACGAACCGTCGCTGCGCTTCACCGATGGCGAACGCAACCCCGATTACTGGGACTTTCACTACTTCTCGTTCACCATCAGCATGGCCGTGCAAACCTCCGATGTGGGCGTCGCCGGGCGGGACCTGCGGCGGGTGGTGCTGGCGCATTCGCTGGTGGGGTTCGTTTTCAATACGGCGATCCTGGGGTTCACCATCAACATCGCTGCCGGGCTGCTCGGCTGATTGCACCGCTCGTCCGAAAAGATAGTGCGGGGATGTCGATCAAAGTGGCAGAACCTGGCGGGTTATCTGCCGTCAACGTGCCGGGAAAACGTTTGCCTTGCGGGCCTGCGCCAAATGCCCTCCATGACAAGGATGTGACCGCTGTCATGCATTAGCACATTTGTCGTATTTGCAGCCGAGAACACTCCGTGGCAGGTGCTATGGTTACTTTCCCGGCGGCCGCATCGATGTGGCCACCCGCTCACCACGTCCAGGTACGGACAAGGAGGCTGGCATGAACAAGATGACGTTCCCCAACGCCTGCCAGGTGATGCGCTGGCATTTCCACCCGCTGGGCTTCGAAGCCAGCATGGATGCGCCGCGCAGCATGGTCGCGCGGCTGTTTGACCGCGCCACCGGCGAAACCCTGCTGGCGATTGCCGGCATCCCCTGCTCGGCGATCATGGCCGCCGCCGATGTAGAGCGCATCATCGAGGCCGTCGAGGCGGAGATGGATACCTTCATGCCCGCCTTCACCTTGCGCGACGCGGTCTAGCCCGCTGCGGTACTTTCCTGGCGCATGGCCTGCAACTTGCCCATGAACTGCTCGGCCGGCACCGGCTGGCCCAACAGGTAGCCTTGCAGCGAATCGCAGCCCAGGCGGGTCAGGAAGTCCTGCTGCCTGTCTGTCTCCACCCCTTCAGCGACGATGCGCAGGCCCAGCGCCTGGCCCAGCGCCACGATTGCCGAAACGATCGCCGCATCGTCGCTGTCGTGCTCCAGGTCGCGCACGAAACCGCGGTCGATCTTCAGCTCGTTGGCCGGCAGGCGCTTGAGGTACATCAGGCTGGAATAACCGGTGCCAAAGTCATCGATGGACAGGTCCACACCCATGTCGGACAGCCGCTGCAGCACCGTCAGGCTGGCATCGGCGTCGTGCATGGCGGTGGTTTCGGTAATTTCCAGGGTCAGGCAGTTGGCCGGCAGGCTGTTCTGCTGCAGGGCCCGGGCCACGCTCTCGACCAGCCCGGCATGGCAGAACTGGATGGCAGACAGGTTCACCGCCATGCGCCAGCCGTGGTGCCCCTGGTCCAGCCACTGGCGCATCTGCCGGCAGGCCTCGATGAGCACCCATTCGCCAATGGGAATGATCAGGCCGGTCTTTTCCGCCAGGCCGATGAAACGGTCGGGCAGCAACAGGCCCTGCTGCGGGTGCTCCCAGCGCAGCAAGGCCTCGGCACCGATCGGCTGGCAATTTTGGGCGTCGAACTTGGGCTGGTAGTGCAGGCGGAACTGACGCTGCTCCAGGGCCTGGCGCAGGTCCTGCAATAACTGCAATTGCTGGCGGGCGTTGCTGTTCATCGACACGTCGAAGAAGCTGTAGCCATTCTTGCCGGCGCTCTTGGCGTGGTACATGGCGGCGTCGGCATTGCGCAGCAGCTCGTGCTGGTCCTGGCCATTGCCCGGGTACAGGACGATGCCCAGGCTCGCCGTCAGCTGCAGGTCATGCTCGGCCACGCGGAACGGCCGAGATACCAGGTTGACCTGCTTGACCGCCACATCCATGGCATCGTTCGGCTCGCGCAGCTGCACCAGCAGCACGAATTCGTCGCCGCCGATGCGCGCCAGCGTGTCCTGGCTGTGCAGGTGCCCGCGCAGGCGTGTCGCCACCGCCTTGAGCAGCAAGTCGCCGACGTGGTGGCCGAAGGCATCGTTGACGGGCTTGAAGCCGTCCAGGTCGATGAACATCAGGGCAAAGCAGCCGCCCTGCTCCGCTACCTTGGCGATGGCCTGCTCGATGCGGTCGGCCAGCAAAGTACGGTTGGGCAGGTCGGTGAGGGTGTCGTGCAGGGCCAGCTGGGTCAGTTCCTGGTTGGCCAGGGTCAGCGAACGGGCCAGCTCGGCGGTGCGCGCCTCCAGGCGGGCGTCCAGCACCGAGGTGAGCAAGGCCACCGCCAGTACCGCCAGGGTGGTGATCAGCACCAGGTAGACCAGGCCGTCGCCTTGCAGGCCTCCCCCGGCCAGCGCACCGCAGAAGCTGCCTTCGGGGAAATTCGCCGCGGCCATGCCGGTGTAGTGCATGCCGACGATGGCAAAGCCCATCACCACCGCCGCCAGGCCGCGAATCTGCCGCACATAAGGGGTGTGCGCGCGCAGACGGAAGGCGATCCACAAGGCCGCTGCCGAGGCGCCCACGGCAATCAGCAGCGAGGCCCCGAACAGCGTCGGGTCATAGTCGATGCCCGGCAGCATGCGCAGCGCGGCCATGCCGGTGTAGTGCATGCAGGCGATGCCGGCGCCCATGATCAGCGCGCCAAACGCCAGCTGCTGCCACGGCAGGCTCGGCTGGCTGACCAGCCACAAGGCAAAGCCCGAGGACAACACGGCAATCAGCAGCGAGAACGCGGTCAGGGCAAGGTCGTAGCCCAGGTCGATGGGCAGGCTGAAGGCGAGCATGCCGATGAAGTGCATCGACCACACGCCGATGCCCATGGCCAGCGCGCCACCCCCCATCCACAGGCAGGCAGCCCGGCCTTTGGCCGTGGCGATGCGGCCGGTCAGGTCAAGGGCGGTATAGGACGCCAGGATCGCCACGCACAGCGAAATCAACACCAGCGAAGAGGAGTAGCTACCGGTCAGCATTGGGAGTTCCAGCGACGGGACGGGAGGCCCGGAAAAAGCTGACGATTGTACTCAAGCTTAGGCGAAACGCACGGGGTTTTTGCGAATGGGAATGGATCCAAAGACTGCGAGGGCCTGGACGGATGCGCGGTAGCTGTAGGAGCGGCCTTGTGTCGCGATCGGGCCGCAGAGCGGCCCCAGCGATCTGTGCTTGTACACAAAGTTCTGGGGCCGCTCTGCGGCCCGATCGCGACACAAGGCCGCTCCTACAGGGGTACGCGTCTGCGGGTCGCTTCAATCCTGCTCAGCGAACGCTTGCCCGGCATCCCAACCACCACCCAGCGCGGCAACCAGCTGCACGCTGGCCACCAGCCGCCCCTGCAGCAGGTTCAACACACTGCGCTCGTTGCTCAGCGCCGTGGTCTGCACGTTGACCACATCCAGGTAGCCGATCAGCCCGGCGCGGTACTGGTTCTCGGTCAGGCGCAGCGACTCGCGAGCGGCATCCAGTGCCTCCTGGCGCACCACCGCCTCATCGCCATACACCTTCAACTGCACCAGCAGGTTTTCCACTTCCTTGAAGCCGTCGAGCACGGTCTGGCGGTACTGCGCCACGGTCTGGTCATACACCGCCACCGTGCGGTCCACCTCGGCACTGCGCTTGCCGGCGTCGAACAAGGTCAGCGCCAGCTGCGGGCCTACGGACCAGTAGCGGTTGGGCAGTTCGATCCAGTTGCTGAAGCTGCTGCTGGAGTAACCGCCACTCATGCTCAGGCTCAGGTCCGGGAAATACGCCGCCCGCGACACGCCGATGTTGGCGTTGGCAGCCATCACGTTGCGCTCGGCCGCAGCGATGTCCGGGCGTCGCTCCAGCAACTGCGAAGGCAAGGCCACCGGAATTTGCGGCAGCGCCGGAATGGCCTTGCTGTCGGCCAGGGCGAAGTCCGCCGGGGCCTTGCCCAGCAACACGGCAATGGCGTTCTCGAACTGCGCGCGCTGCCAGATCAGGTCGATCAGGTCGGCCTGGGTGCTCTTGAGCTGGGTACGCGCCTGGGCCACCGCATCCGGGCCGGCGACGCCGGCGCGGTACTGGTTTTCGTTCATCCGCAGGGAACGTTCATAAGCTGCCACGGTGGCTTCCAGCAGGCGCTTCTGCTCGTCGATCACCCGCAACTGCAGGTAGTTCTGCACCAGTTCCGACTGCTGGCTGAGGCGGATCGAGGCCAGGTCGGCCAGGCTGGCTTCGGCACTGGCTTCGTTGGCATTGAGGGTTTCGCGCAGCTTGCCCCACAGGTCGATTTCCCAGCTGACGCCAAGCTGGGCGTTGTAGGTGTTGCGAATGCCGCTGCTGTTGTTGGACAGGCTCGAGCTGGAGCTACCGGTGCCCTGCGCCGAGCGGTTCTTGCCGACGCTCAGGTCCAGGCTGGGGAACAATGCCGCACGGCTACTGCGCACCAGCGCCTGGGCCTGGCGGTACTGGGCTTCCGATTGCGCCACGGTCTGGTTGCTGCGGTTGAGCTCTTCGACCAGCGCATTGAGCCCGGCATCGCCGTAGATTTCCCACCAGGCGCCGCGGGCGATGGCATCGGACGGCGTGGCCTGGGTCCAGCCTTCGGCATGCTTGAACTGCGCCGTGCTGCTCAGCTCCGGGCGCTGGTAGTCCGGGCTCAGGGTGCAGGCGCTGAGCAAGGCGACGCACAACCCGGCGCCGAGCAGGCGCGAGCCACGCCCACGGGTCAGCGTCTGCAGGGCGCGGTGAAGTGGGGTCTGGGCAAAAGTCATAGCGGGGTTTCCAGGGCGGCGTCGGTGCGCACACCACGCCAACGGTTGAATCGGTGACGCAGGCGGTCCAGGTACAGGTAGACCACCGGTGTCGTGTAAAGGGTGAGGATCTGGCTGAACACCAGGCCGCCAATGATGGTCAGGCCCAGTGGCTGGCGCATTTCCGCACCTTCGGCGCGGCTCAGCAGCAGCGGCAAGGCACCGAGGATGGCCGCCAGGGTAGTCATCAGGATCGGCCGCAGGCGCAGCAGGCAGGCCCGGCGGATCGACTCTTCCGGTGTCAGGCCCTGGTGGCGCTCCAGCTGCAAGGCCAGGTCGATCATCAGGATGGCGTTCTTCTTCACCACGCCGATCAGCAGGAACAGCCCCAGCAGCGAGATCAGGCTGAACTCGCCGCCGGTGACGTACAGCGCCAGCAAGGCACCGACGCCGGCCGAGGGCAGTGTCGAGAGGATGGTCAGCGGGTGAATGTAGCTTTCGTAGAGGATGCCCAGCACCAGGTAGACCAGCACCAGCGCGCCAAGGATCATCAGCGGCTGGCCTTCCTGGGTCTTGGCGAAGGCATCGGCGGTACCACCAAGCTTGGCGATCACTTCCTCGGGCAAGCCCAGCTTGGCCACCGCACGCTCCAGCGCCGCCATGGCCTGGTCGGGGCTGTAGCCTTCGGCGACGTCGAAGGCGATGCTTTCGGCGGCGAACTGGCCTTCGTGGCTGACCCGGTCGTTGGCCAGGCTGTTCTCGTAGTGGGCGATGGTCGACAGCGGTACACGGGCACCGTCGGCGGTAATCACCTGTACCTGCTCGAGGGTGCTCGGGTCCCAGGCGTACTTCGGGTTGATCTCCAGCACTACCTGGTACTGGTTGAGGCTGTCGTAGATGGTGGAGATCTGGCGCTGGCTGTAGGCGTTGTTCAGCACCGTGGTGACCATGTCCATGTCAATGCCCAGGCGCTTGGCCTGGTCGCGGTCGACCACCAGGGTCACCTGCTGGGTGCCGGCACCGTCGCGGGCGTCGATGGCCGTCAGTTGCGGCAGTGCACGCAGCGCCGCCACCACTTTCGGGAACCATTCGCGCAGGGCCGTCAGGTCACCGCTCTGCAGGGAGTACAGGTACTGCGAAGAGGTCTGGTCACGGCCCCCGCCGCCCAGTTGCAGGTCCTGGTCGGCCATCAGGAACAGGCGCCCGCCGGGCACCTTGGGCATTTCCTTGCGCAGGCGCTCGATCACCTTCTGCGCGTCGATCTTGCGCTCGTTGATCGGTTTCAGGCGCACCAGCACCATGGCGTTGTTGGTGCCGCTGTTGCCGCCGATGAAGCCGGCAACGCTCTGCACCGCCGGGTCGGCCAGCAAGGCGCGGCGGTAGATTTCCATTTTCGGCTGCATCACGCTGAACGACAGGCCGTCGTCGCCACGGATGAAGCCCATCAGCTGGCCAGTGTCCTGCTGCGGCATCAGCGTCTTGGGCACCACCACGTACAGGGCGATGTTGATCCCGATGGTGGCCAGCAGGCTGATCAGCGTCAGGCGCTTGTGGCGCAAGGCCCAGCCCAGGCTGCGGTCATAGGCATCGACCATGCGCTGGTGCAACTGGTCGCTCCAGCGCTGCAGGCGGTTCTGCTCGGCCTGGTGCGGCTTGAGCCAGCGGGCGCACAGCATCGGCGTGAGGGTCAGCGACACCACCAGCGACACGATGATCGCCGCCGCCAGGGTGATGGAGAACTCCTGGAACAGGTTGCGCACGATGCCGCCCATGAACAGGATGGAGACGAACACCGCCACCAGCGACACGTTCATCGACAGCAAGGTGAAACCCACTTCCTTGGCACCCAGGAAGGCCGCCTTCATCGGCGGCTGGCCGTCCTCGATGTGCCGGGAGATGTTCTCCAGTACCACGATGGCGTCGTCCACCACCAGGCCGGTGGCGAGGATCAGCGCCATCAGCGACAGGTTGTTGAGCGAGAACCCGCACAGGTACATGACCGCGAAGGTGCCCACCAGTGACACCGGCACCGCCAGGCTGGGGATCAGCGAGGCCCGCAGGCTGCCGAGGAACAGGTAGACCACCAGGATCACCAGCACCACGGCGATCAGCAGGGTGTGCTCGGCTTCCTTGAGGGTTGCCTTGATCACTGGCGAGCGGTCCATGGCCACGTTCAGTTGCACGCTGGCCGGCAGCAGCGACTGCAGGGCCGGCAGCTGCGCCTTGATCTGGTCGACCGTTTCGATGATGTTGGCGCCGGTCTGGCGGTTGACCACCAGCAGCACCGCGCTCTGGTCATTGAAGAAGCCGCTGTTGTAGCGGTTCTCGACACCGTCGGTGATGGTCGCCACGTCGGACAGGCGCAGGATGGTGCCGTTCTGCTGGCGGATCACCACGGGCTCGTAGTCCTTGGCGCTTTCCAGCTGGTCATTGGCACGCACCTGCCAGTTGCGCTCGGCGTCCTCGACAAAGCCCATCGGCCGGCGCTGGTTGGCGTTGGACACCGCAGTGCGCACTTCATCCAGCGACAGGCCGTACTGGTTGAGCAATTGCGGCTCCACGGCAATGCGCACCGCCGGCAGCGAACTGCCGCCGATCTGCACCTCCCCTACCCCAGGCACCTGGGCCAGGCTCTGCGACAGGATGGTGTCGGCCAGGTCGTACAGCTGGCCCTTCTGCAGCACGTCCGAGGTCAGCGACAGCACCATGATCGGTGCCTGCGACGGGTTGATCTTCTTGTAGGTGGGCATGCTGCGCATACCGCTGGGCAGCAGGTTGCGGGTGGCGTTGATCGCCGCCTGCACCTCGCGCGCCGCACCATCGATGTCGCGGCCCATCTCGAAGCCGATGATCACCCGTGTGGAGCCCTGGTTGGAGCTGCTGGTCAGGGTGGTCACGCCGGCAATGCTGCCCAGCTTGCGCTCCAGCGGCGTGGCCACGGTGGAGGCCATCACTTCCGGGCTGGCGCCGGACAGGTTGGCCGACACCACGATCACCGGGAAGTCCATCTGTGGCAGCGGCGCCACCGGCAGCAGGCCGAAGCTGACCCCGCCCAGCAGCATGATCGCCAGGCTCAACAGCATGGTCGCCACCGGGCGACGGATGAAAGGACCGGACAGGTTCATGCCTCGGCCTGCTTCACGTCAGTGGCCGGGCGCCAGCGGCGGGCCAGGCGGTCGAAGTACAGGTAGATGACCGGGGTGGTGAACAGCGTCAGCACCTGACTGACCAGCAACCCGCCGACCATCACCAGGCCCAGCGGCTGGCGCAGCTCGGCGCCGGAACCGGTGGCGAGCATCAGCGGCACGGCGCCGAACAGCGCGGCCAGGGTGGTCATCAGGATCGGCCGGAAGCGCAGCAGCGCCGCCTGGTAGATGGCATCGCGCGGGCTCATGCCCTGCTGGCGCTCGGCCTCGAGGGCGAAGTCGATCATCATGATCGCGTTCTTCTTGACGATGCCGATCAGCAGGATGATGCCGATGATGGCGATCATGCCCAGGTCGTTGCCGCTGATGAGCAAGGCCAGCAAGGCGCCGACCGCCGCCGACGGCAGGGTCGAAAGAATGGTCACCGGGTGGATGTAGCTCTCGTACAGCACGCCCAGCACGATGTACATGGTCACCACCGCCGCCAGGATCAACAGCAAGGTGCTCGACAGCGATGCCTGGAAGGCCTCCGCCGCGCCCTGGAAGCGGGTCTGCACGCCCAGCGGCATGCCGATGTCCTTCTGCACCTGCTCGATCACCTGCACCGCCTCGCCCAGCGAAGCGCCGTGGGCCAGGTTGAACGACAGGGTCACCGCCGGGAACTGGCCGATGTGGGAAATGGCCAGCTGGGCCTGGCGCTGCTCGATGCGCGCCAGCGCCGACAGGCGCACCTGGCCGCCATCGGTGGCCTTGACGTGGATCGACTCCAGCGCCTGCGGGCCGATCACCGCCGCATCCTGCGACTGCAGCACCACGCGGTACTGGCTGGCCTGGGTGTAGATGGTCGAGATCTGGCGCTGGCCGAAGGCGTCGTACAGGGCGTTGGTGATCTGCGACACGCTGATGCCCAGGCGGCTGGCCATGTCGCGGTCGATCACCAGGTACACCTGCAGGCCCTTGTCCTGCAGGTCGCTGGCCACGTCGGCCAGCTCCGGGCGCTGCTGCAGCGCCTGCACCAGCTTGCCGCTCCACTGTGCCAGCAGGTCGGCATCCGGCGACGACAGGCTGAACTGGTACTGGGTACGGCTGACCCGGTCTTCGATACTCAGGTCCTGCACCGGCTGCATGAACAGGCGGATACCCACCAGCCGATCGACTTGCGGCTGCAGGCGGTTGATCACTTCGCTGGCCGTGACATCACGCTCGCCATGGGGCTTTAGGTTGATCAGCAGGCGGCCGCTGTTGAGCGTGGCGTTGTCGCCATCGACACCGATGTAGGAAGACAGGCTCTGCACTGCAGGGTCCTGCAGGATCACTTTGCTCAGGGCCTGCTGGCGTTCGCTCATGGCGGCGAACGAGGTGGACTGCGGCGCTTCGGAAATGCCCTGGATCACCCCGGTGTCCTGCACCGGGAAGAAGCCCTTGGGCACCACCATGTACAGGAATACGGTGAGCGCCAGGCTGGCCACGGCCACCAGCAGCGTCAGCGGCTGGCGCTTGAGCACCCACTGCAGGGCGCTGCCGTAGTGCCTGATCAGCCAGTCGATCCAGGCGCCACTGGCGCGGTAGAACCGGCCCTGTTCCTCTTCCTTGGGCTCGCGCTTGAGCAGGCGCGCGCACATCATCGGCGTCAGGGTCAGCGATACCACCAGGGAAATCAGGATGGCCACCGCCAGGGTAATGGCGAACTCGCGGAACAGGCGGCCGACGACATCGGCCATGAACAGCAGCGGGATCAGTACCGCAATCAGCGAGAAGGTCAGCGAAATCAGGGTGAAGCCGATTTGCCGGGCGCCCTTGAGCGCAGCCTGCATGGGCGTTTCGCCCTCCTCGATGTGCCGGGAGATGTTCTCCAGCATGACGATGGCGTCGTCGACCACGAAACCGGTAGCGATGGTCAGGGCCATCAGCGTCAGGTTGTTGACCGAGAAGCCGGCCAGGTACATCACGCCGAAGGTGCCGATCAGCGACAACGGCACGGCGATCGACGGAATGAGGGTGGCACTGAAACGGCGCAGGAAGACGAACGTGACCATTACCACCAGGGCGATGGCGATCAGCAATTCGTGCTGCACGTCCTTGACCGCGGCGCGGATGGTCTGGGTGCGGTCGGTGAGCACCGAAACATCGAGGCCGGCCGGCAGGTTGTCGGTGATCGACGGCAGCAGGGCCTTGATGCGGTCGACCACTTCGATGACGTTGGCGCCCGGCTGGCGCTGGATGTTCAGCAGCACCGCATGGTTTTCATTGGCCCAGGCAGCCAGGCGCTCGTTCTCCGCGCCGTCGACGATTTCGGCCACGTCCTTGAGACGCAATGGTGCACCGTTGTTGTAGGCCAGGATCAGGTTGGCGTACTCCTCAGGGGAGCGCAGCTGGTCGTTGGCATCGAGCATCGACACCCGGGTCGGGCCATCGAAGTTGCCCTTGGGCTGGTTGACGTTGGAGGCGCCGATCAGAGTGCGTACGTCCTCCAGGTTCAGGCCGTTGGCGGCCAGGGCATCGACGTTGACCTTGATCCGCACCGCCTGGCGCTGGCCGCCGGCGATGCTGACCATGCCCACACCGCTGATCTGCGCGAGCTTCTGGGCCACGCGGGTATCGACCAGGTCGTTGAGCTTGGGTAGCGGCATGGTCTTGCTGGAGATGGCCAGGGTCAGCACCGGGGTGTCGGCCGGGTTGACCTTGTTGTACACCGGCGGCGCCGGCAGGTCGCTGGGCAGCAGGTTGCTGGCGGCGTTGATCGCGGCTTGCACCTGTTGCTCGGCAACGTCCATGTTCATGTCGAGGTTGAAGCGCAGGGTCAGCACCGAGGCGCCGCCGGAGCTGGTCGAAGCCATCTGCTCCAGGCCCGGCATCTGCCCGAACTGGCGTTCCAGCGGCGCGGTAACGGCGCTGGTCATGACCTGCGGGCTGGCACCGGGGTACAGGGTCATGACCCGGATGGTCGGGTAATCCACCTGCGGCAAGGCGGAAACCGGCAGCAGCTTGTAGGCGATCAGGCCGGCCAGGACGATGGCCAGCATGCTCAGCGTGGTGGCAACCGGCCGCAGGATGAACAGACGCGAGAGGTTCATGCGCCCGCCTTGCCTGCTGCGCTACCAGGCTGTGCTTTACCGGGCTGCACATCACCAGTGCTTGCCGAACCCTTGGCCTCCTGGCCTTGCAGGTGCTGGCCCGGGGTGGTCGGCACTTGCGAGCTGTCTTCGACCACTTCCACCTTGGTGCCTTCGCGCAGGCGGTCGGTGCCTTCCAGCACCAGGCGGTCGCCGGCCTTCAGGCCCTCGAGAATGACGCTGTTCTCGCCGTCGCTGGCGCCCACCTTGAGCTTGCGCACATTCACCTTGCTCTCGGCGTTGACCACATAGGCGAAGGTGCCGTCGTTGCCGAACTGGATGGCCGCCGCCGGGGCCATGGTCACCTGCTTGAGGGTGTCGGCCAGCAGGCGCACGTTGACGAACTGGTTGGGGAACAGGGCCAGGTCCTTGTTCTCGAAGCGGCCCTTGAACTTGAGGGTGCCGGTGGTGGTGTCGATCTGGTTGTCGATGCTGCCCAGCACGCCGGTGGACTGCAGCTTGCTGTCACTGCGGTCCCAGGCCTCGACCGGCAGGCTGGCGCCGCTGCGGTAGCGTTCCAGCACGGTGCTCAACTCGGTTTCCGGCAGGGTGAAGGCAACGCTGATCGGCTCGGTCTGGGTGATCACCACCAGCGCGGTGGTGTCGTTGGCCGCCACCAAGTTGCCCAGGTCGAGCTGGCGCAGGCCCACGCGGCCGTTGATCGGCGCGCGGATCTGGGTGAAATCGAGGTTCAGGCGGGCGTCGTTGACCTGCGCCTGGTTGGTCTTCACCAGCCCCTGGAACTGCGCCACCTGCGCTTCGGCGGTGTCGAGGGTTTGCTTGGCGATGCTGTCTTCGGCGTACAGGCCTTTATAGCGGGCCAGGTCGACCTGGGCGTTCTTCAGCTGCGCCTGGTTCTGCGCCAGGGTGCCTTCGGCCTGTTGCAGGGCGATGCGGTACGAGCGCGGGTCGATCTCGGCGAGCAGGTCGCCGGCCTTGACCTGCTGGCCTTCCTTGAAGTGGATCTTGACCAGCTCGCCAGCCACGCGGCTGCGCACGTTGACGGTGTTGGTCGCGGTGACGGTGCCCAGGGCCTTGTAGTACAGCGGGAAGTCACCCACCCGCACCGGCTCGACGCGCACCGGCACCGGGTCGCTGGAGCCGCCGAAGCCCGGGCGACCGCCCATCATGCCCATGCCCTTGCCACCGCGCCCGCCACCGGCTTCTTTAGGCGCAGGCGCCGCTGCGGGCCACAGCCACCAGGCCAGTGCAGCCACCAGCAGCAGGATCAGCAGGCCTACGAGCCAGCGACGAGGGGAACGGGAATTGGACGCTTGCATGGGTTGAACGAACCTTGTTCGGAATGACGACTTGGGGAGGATGAACGATAAGCACTGGCATCGTTTTAGCAAAGCGCCTTTACCAGAGGTTTACCTTTGCCTGACGTTGCCAAGGGGTTGAACTTTAAATGAAAACGGCCCGGAACGCGTTCCGGGCCGTTTACAGGGTGTTGCTTGGAGCGGTGGCGGGCTGAAAGGTTTCGGTTGCCTGTGCCGGCCCCTTCGCGGGTAAACCCGCTCCCACAGGGATATCACAGCTTTTGAAACCTGTGCCGTACCTGTGGGAGCGGGTTCACCCGCGAAGAGGCCGGTACAGGACTCAGCCGACCTACCCCACAACCCTTACTTCAGCACAGCCAGCGCTGCATCGTAGTTCGGCTCATCAGCGATTTCGCCAACCAGCTCGCTGTGCAGCACCTTGTCGTTTTCGTCCAGCACCACCACGGCACGGGCAGCCAGGCCGGCCAGCGGGCCATCGGCGATGGCCACGCCGTAGTTTTCCAGGAACTCGCGGCCACGCAGGGTCGACAGGTTCTTCACGTTGTCCAGGCCTTCGGCGCCGCAGAAGCGTGCCTGGGCGAACGGCAGGTCGGCAGAGATGCACAGCACCACGGTGTTGGCCACATCGTTGGCCTGGGCGTTGAACTTGCGCACGGAGGTAGCGCAGGTCGGGGTGTCGACGCTCGGGAAGATGTTCAGCACCTTGCGCTTGCCGGCGTAGTCTTTCAGCGACTTGTCAGCCAGGCCTTCACCTACCAGGGAGAAAGCCGGAGCCTGGGCGCCGGTTTTCGGCAGTTCGCCGTTGACCTGAACCGGGTTGCCTTTGAGAGTCACTTGAGCCATGACGAAATCCTTATGCGGGGTTTGAAAAGGACACTGAGTTAAGCATGAAGGCGGCCGGGTGCCTATGGGGGCAGGTGAAATTGTTCTGTTGCCGGACAATTCTTGTGGACAAAAAAATGCCCGGGTGGCAACAAGCGACCCGGGCATTACTGTTGCAGATGGCGTATCAGCCCAGCAGGCCGTATACCACAGAGGTCAGCGCAACCAGGCCGACTACCACCACGAACACGTTGGAGGCAGCACCGCTGTACTTGCGCATGGATGGCACGCGGCGAATGGCGTACATCGGCATCAGGAACAGCAGCACCGCGAGGATCGGGCCACCGAGCGACTCGATCATGCCGAGGATGCTTGGGTTGAGGGTGGCGACGATCCAGCACACCACCAGCATCAGCGCGGCGACCACGCGGTCCAGGGCCTTGGCGCTCGGGCGAGCACCGGCCTTGGTGATGATGCCCTTCAGGCCTTCGCTGGCGCCGATGTAGTGGCCGAGGAACGACTTGGCGATGGCCACGAAGGCGATCAGCGGTGCGGCGAACGCGATGGTCGGGTTGCTGAAGTGGTTGGCCAGGTACGACAGGATCGACAGGTTCTGCGCCTTGGCCTCGGCCAGCTGGGCGCTGCTCAGGGTGAGCACGCAGCTGAACACGAAGAACAGCACCATCACCACCATCAGCAGGTGGGCACGGCGCAGGATCTGGCCGCTACGCTCATCGGCATGCTCGCCGTAGCGGCGCTTCTGGTCGACGGCAAAGGCGGAGATGATCGGCGAGTGGTTGAACGAGAACACCATCACCGGAATCGCCAGCCACAGGGTGTGCAGGAAGGCCGAGGCCGGTGGCACCTGGGTGGCGCTGTCGAGAATGCCACCGGTCCAGTGCGGCACCAGGTACAGGCCCAGCAACGCCAGGGCGACGATGAACGGGTAGACCAGCAGGCTCATGACCTTGACCGTGGCCTGCTCCCCGCAGCGCACGATGGCCAGCAGGCCGAGGATCAGCACGAACGACAGGATGGCCCGTGGCGGCGGCTGCATGTGCAGCTGGTGCTCCATGAAGCTGGACACGGTGTTGGTCAGCGCCACGCTATAGATAAGCAGGATCGGGAAGATCGCGAAGAAGTACAGCACGGTGATCGAGGCGCCGGCGGTAATGCCGAAGTGTTCCTTGACCACTTCGGTGATATCGCCGTCATTGCGCCCGGAAAGGACGAAACGGGTCAGCCCGCGGTGAGCGAAATAGGTCATCGGGAAGGCCAGTATGGCCAGGATCAGCAACGGCCAGAAGCCGCCAAGGCCGGCGTTGATTGGCAGGAACAGGGTTCCGGCGCCGATCGCTGTGCCGAACAGGCCCAGCATCCAGGTGGTGTCGTGACGCGACCAGCTGCCGAGGGTGGCGGGGGTCGATTCTGCAAAGCGTTGTTCAACGCTTGGGGCCTGCTCATTCATTCCGGGTGAAGCTCCACTCGCAAGACTGCAACAGGCTGAGAATGGCGAAATAGACGTTTCGCCCAACTCAACCGAAAAAGGGAGCGCGATTGTGCACGGAAAGGTTGCACTTGCGAAGCCCTTTTCCGAGGAGCGGTTGCACTTGTCTTTACAAGCGAATTGCAACCAGAGGCTGCTGCAGCCTGATCGCCGGCAAGCCGGCTCCCACACCGACCGCGCAGTGCTTGAGCCTTGCGCTATCTCTGTGGGAGCCGGCTTGCCGGCGAAAGGGCCGCAAAGCGGCCCCGTGCGGTGTTACTTCTGGACGGCGGCGAAGGCTTCGGCAACCCGTTGCAGGTTGGCCGGGCGCAGGCCGGACATGCATACGCGACCGCTGTCGATCAGGTACACGCCGAACTCGTCACGCAGGCGGCGCACCTGCTCGACGCTGAGGCCGGTGTAGCTGAACATGCCGCGTTGGCGCAGGAAGAACTGGAAGTCCTGGCCTGGCAGCAGCACGGCCAGGGCATCGACCAGCGCCTGGCGCATGTCGAGGATACGTTTGCGCATCACTTCGACTTCCTCGGCCCACTGGGCATTGAGGGCGGCATCGCTGAGCACGCCAGCAACCAGCTGGGCGCCGAAGTTGGGCGGGCTGGAGTAGTTGCGGCGCACGGTAGCCTTGAGCTGGCCAAGCACGCTCTGGGCAGTGGCGTCATCGTCGCAGACCACCGACAGGCCGCCGACACGCTCGCCGTACAGCGAGAAGATCTTCGAGAACGAGTTGCTGACCAGGCACGGCACGCCGGCGCGGGCCATTTCACGGATGGCGTAGGCGTCTTCCACCAGGCCTTCGGCGAAGCCCTGGTAGGCGATGTCGAGGAACGGGATCAGCTGGCGTGCCTTGACCACTTCAACCACCTGTTGCCACTGGTGCTGTTCCAGGTCGGCGCCGGTGGGGTTGTGGCAGCACGGGTGCAGCAGCACCACGCTGTTGGCCGGCAGGGTCTGCAGAGTGGCCAGCATACCGTCGAAGTCCACGCCACGGGTGGCCTGGTCGAAGTACGGGTAGGTGTGCACCTTGAAGCCGGCACCTTCGAAGATGGCGCGGTGGTTGTCCCAGGTCGGGTTGCTGACCCAGACTTCGGACTGCGGGAAGTAGCGCTTGAGGAAGTCGGCACCGACCTTGAGGGCGCCAGAACCGCCCACGGTCTGCACGGTGGCCACGCGCCCGCCGGTCACGGCTGGGTGATCGGCACCGAACAGCAGTGCCTGGATCGCCTGGCGGTAGCTGGCCAGGCCTTCCATCGGCAGGTACAGCGAGGCTTCGTGGTCCTGGCCTGCGATGCGTTTTTCCACCGCATCCACAGCCGCCAGTTGCGGCACCACGCCGGCCTCATCGTAGTACAGGCCGATACTCAGGTTGACCTTGTCGGCGCGCGGGTCGGCCTTGAAGGTTTCCATCAACGAGAGGATCGGGTCGCCGGCATAGGCATCGACATGTTTGAACACAGCGTGCAGCTCCTTGGATCAGGACAGTTCGAAAAGGCAGCCCTGAGCATACCCGTAGTGCGGGCTCAGGAACATCAACTATTGTGCAAGGTTGTCTATGCAACATTGCATGGCTGAGGATTGGCGCAGGCAGTGAGGGCCTCATCGCCGGCAAGCCAGCTCCCACAGGTACACCACAGGCCTTGAGGTTTGTGGTGTACCTGTGGGAGCTGGCTTGCCGGCGATAGGGCCGTGTCAGCCAAGCAGTTCTTTCAGGCCTTGCAACTCCTGCTCGGTCACCGCCACCCCCTCCTCCTCGGCCACCTCGCGCTCGCGGTAACGCCGCTCGCCCGGCATGCGCGTCAGCCCTACCGCCTGCATCTGCTCGACCAGTTCGCGGCTGCGCAGGGCAAACCGCTCGCCCTCGGCCTTGTTCGGGTCGATGACAATGATCAGCTGCCCGGTCCACGGCGTCTTCGCCCCCGGGTGCCCCGACCAGTCGAACTCCCAGGAAAAATGCCCGCCGGTCAGCGCCGCCGCCAGCAACTCGACCATCATCGACAAGGCCGAGCCCTTGTGCCCGCCAAATGGCAGCAAGGCGCCGCCTTCCAGAATCGCCTTGGGGTCGGTGGTCGGCTCACCATTGGCATCCACCCCCATGCCCTGCGGCAATTGCTGGCCAGCGCGCGCGGCAATCTGCACGTCGCCATGGGCCATGGCGCTAGTGGCCATGTCGAAGACGATCGGGTCATGTTCGGCGCAAGGTGCGGCAAAGGCGATGGGGTTGGTGCCGAACAGCGGCTTGCGGGCGCCGTGCGGCACCACGCAGGTCATGCTGTTGACCACGCTCAGGGCTACCAGGCCTTCGTCGGCGAATGGCTCCACATCCGGCCACAGCGCGGCGAAGTGGTGCGAGTTGTGGATCGCCAGCACGGCGATACCAGCGTTTCGCGCCTTCGCCACCAGAAGTTCTCGGGCCGCCGCCAGCGCCGGCTGGGCGAAGCCGCCTGCGGCATCGACGCGAACATAACCGGGCGCCACGTCGCTGACCTTCGGCGTGGCCTGGCCATCGACCCAGCCGCTGGCCAATGTCGAAACATAGCCAGGCATGCGGAACACCCCATGGCTATGGGCACCATCGCGCTGGGCGCTGGCGCAGTTGTAGGCCAGCACCCGGGCCACGCTTTCGCTGCAGCCATGGCGCTGGAAGATGCTCTGCAACAGGCCCTGCAGCTCGGTAAAAGGCACACGCACGACAGTGCTGGTGGAAGGTGCGGACATCTGAAGCTCCTTGTTGGAATTGGAATGGCTACAGCGTTGCAACGACAAAAACTTTCCTGCATGTGACAGCTATCTGTCAAATGTTGACTTGATGACAGAAAACAGCCATTTTCTTTCGCAAGCCTTACCCCTGGAGCCGCAGCATGAGCCAACCGATCAAGCAACGCCTGGAAAACAGCCTCGAAGGGGCCGCTGCTTCGGGCCGCAAGATCGCCAGCTACATGCTCGCCAACCTGCATGAACTGCCGTTCCAGACCTCGGCCAGCATTGCCGTCAAGCTGGGCGTCAGCGAATCCAGCGTTGGCCGTTTCTGCCGCTCATTGGGTTATGCCCATCTCAAGGCGTTGAAGCAAGACCTGCAGAACGACCTGGGCGATGGCCCGTGGCTGGTGGGCGACCGCCTGCAAGATTACCGCCAGAACCAGGACGCCAGCGACAACGCCGGCAGCCTGGAGCTGGAAATCGCCGCCCTGGTGCGCGTGCACGAGTATCGCCAGAGCAGCGCCTGGCACAGCGTCGCCCAGCGCCTGGCAAGCAAGCAGCGGGTGTTCATCGCCGGCTTCCAGACCGAGCGCGGCATCGCCATGTGCATGAGCCACCTGCTGCAGTACCTGCGCGATGGCGTGCAGCTGGTGGATATGAGTGCCGGGCACTTTGGCGAAGTATTGCTGGGCCGTGCGGAAGACAGCGCCCTGGTGGTGTTCGAAGCCCGCCGTTATTCCCGCCATGCCCTGCTGTTGTGCCAGAAGGCACGCGAGGCTGGCATTGCGGTCACCCTGGTGACCGACCCCTTCTGTGACTGGGCTGATGCCAACGCCGACGAGGTGTTCCGCATTCCCACCGAGTTCAACCTGTTCTGGGAGTCCACCTCGACCATGCTGTCGTGGGTGCACCTGATGGTCAACGAGGTCTGCAAGAAGCTCGGGCCGGATGTTGAAAAACGCTTGGAAGCAACTGCCGCTCTACATAACGAATTCGTCGGCTACACCTCGTGGTCGACGGGAAAACAACAATAGCAAGAGTGCAATGAGGTGCGAGATGAACAAGACCATGGCCTTGGTGGGTGCGTGCGCCCTGCTGCTGTCGGGTGCCGCCAGTGCCGAAACCCTGCGCTTCGCCACCGAGGGCGCCTACCCGCCCTTCAACTATGTCGACGCCAATAACCAGTTGCACGGCTTCGACGTCGACATCACCCACGCCCTGTGCGAGCAGATGAAAGTCGAGTGCACGCTGGTGGCCCAGGACTGGGAAGGCATCATCCCGGCGCTGATGGCACGCAAATACGACGCGGTGGTCGCGTCGATGATCAACACCGAAGAACGGCGCAAGAAGATCGCCTTCACCGACCACTACTACCGCACCCCGCTGACCGTCGCCGTGGCCAAGGACAGCAAGATCAGCGACGCCCAGACCACCTTCGACGGCTACACCGTTGGCGCCCAGTCGTCGTCCACCCAGGCCATCTACGCCGAAGACGTCTACGCCAAGGCCGGTGCCGACGTGAAACTGTACCCGACCATGGACGAAGCCAACGCCGACCTGGCCGCCGGCCGCCTGGACGGGGTGATTGCCGACAAATTCCCGCTGCACGAGTGGATGACCAAGAACGGCGGGGACTGCTGCAAGATCCTCGGTGACGTGGCCGACACCAAGGCCGATGCCGCCATTGCCGTGCGCAAGGATGACGAAGCCCTGCGCCAGCGCCTGAACACCGCGCTGCAGCAGATCGTCGCCAACGGCACCTACCAGAAGATCGCCAGCAAGTACTTCGCTTTCGATATCTACAACTGATCTTCAGGAAGTTTTGCGCATCCCCTGTGGGAGCGGCCTTGCGTCGCGAAAGGGTCGCGCAGCGGCCCCGGCAATCTGTGCCGTTGCATGAATCCTGGGGCCGCTACGCAGCCCTTTCGCGACGCAAGGCCGCTCCCACAGAGATCGCACCTACCCGCCCAAGGGGTTTGTCATGCTCGATCAATTGTCCTTGCTGTCCTTCGCCAGTGGAGGCTGGGGCCAGGCGCTGCTGGCCGGCGCGCTGGTCACCGTTTCCCTGGCCCTGGCCTGCCTGCCCATCGGCCTGCCGCTGGGCCTGGTGGTCGCCCTTGCAGCACGCTCGCGCAAGCGCTTGCCGCGCGCCTGGGCCACCACCTTCTCCACCGTGTTCCGTGGCCTGCCCGAACTGCTGACGCTGCTGATCATCTATTACGGCTGCCAGATCGCCGCACAGAAGATCCTCGCAGCCATGGGCTACCAGGGTGAGTTCCTGATCAATACCTTCCTCGCCGCGATGATCGCCTTCAGCCTGGTGTTCGCCGCGTTTTCCAGCGAGATCTGGCTGGCAGCCTTCAAGACCCTGCCCAAGGGCCAGCTGGAAGCCTGCTCGGCGCTGGGCCTGAGCAAGCGCACCGGTTTCTTCAAGGTGCTGCTGCCACAACTGACCCGCATCGCCCTGCCCGGCCTGTCCAACAACTGGCTGTCGCTGCTCAAGGACACCTCGCTGGTCTCGACCATCTCGCTGGTCGACCTGATGCGCCAGACCAACCTGGCTGTCAGCGTGACCAAGGAGCCGATGTTCTTCTATGGCGTGGCCTGCCTGGGCTACCTGCTGTTCGCCGCCATTTCCGGGCGCGTGTTCGCCTTCATCGAACGGCGCAGCAACCGCCATCTGCAAGGAGCACGCGCATGAGCTTCGAACAACTGCTGGCGCTGGTCCTCGACCCCGACCTGCTGGACCGCTACGGCCCGCGCTTCCTCGACGGCCTGCTGGTAACGGCCAAGCTGGTGGCGATTTCCTTCAGCCTGGGTGCCGTGCTCGGTCTGTTGCTGGCCTTGGCGCGCATGTCGCGCAGCCTGCTGCTGCAGCGCATGGCCGCCGGCTACGTGTACTTCTTCCGCGGCTCGCCGCTGCTGGCCCAGCTGTTCCTGCTGTATTACGGCCTGGGCTCGCTCAAGGGCTTCTGGCAGGACGTCGGCTTGTGGTGGTTCTTCCGCGAGGCGTGGTTCTGCACGCTGCTGGCGTTCACCCTGAACACCGCCGCCTACCAGGCCGAAATCTTCCGCGGCAGCCTGATGGCCGTCGCCCCCGGCCAGCATGAGGCGGCGCGGGCGCTGAACCTGAAGCGCTCGACCACCTTCTTCAAGGTGATCCTGCCGCAGTCGCTGCTGGTGGCCATCGGCCCGCTGGGCAACGAACTGATCCTGATGATCAAGGCCAGCGCGATCGCCTCGCTGGTGACCATCTACGACCTGATGGGCGTGACCAAACTGGCCTTCTCGCGCAGTTTCGACTTCCAGATCTACCTGTGGGCCGCCGTGCTCTACCTGCTGATCGTCGAACTGGTGCGGCGCCTGCTGAAACACCTGGAAGCCCGCCTGGGCCGCCACCTGAACTGACCGAAGGATACGTTCCATGCATTGCCAGACCCTTGTCCTCGGCGCCGGCATCGTCGGCGTCAGCACCGCCCTGCACTTGCAGGCCCGCGGGCGCCAGGTGATCCTGATCGACCGCGACGAACCGGGCAGCGGCACCAGCCACGGCAACGCCGGGCTGATCGAGCGCTCCAGCGTGATCCCCTATGCCTTCCCGCGGCAACTGGGCGCGCTGCTGCGCTACGGCCTGAACCGCCAGCCCGATGTGCGCTACAGCCTGCTGCACCTGCCCAAGGCCGCCCCCTGGCTGTGGCGCTACTGGCGCCAGTCGGCCCCCGGGCGCCTGGCCGGGGCCGCCGCCGACATGCTGCCGCTGGTGCAGCGCTGCGTCGAGGAGCACGACGCACTGATCGCTGCCGCGGGCCTGGAAGGGCTGGTGCAGGCCAAAGGCTGGATCGAAGTGTTCCGTGACCCGGCGCTGTTCGAGCAGGCCAAGGTCGACGCCAAGGGCCTGAGCCGTTATGGCCTGCAGTTCGAAATCCTCGAATGCGGGCAGTTGCAGGCCCGCGAGCACCAGCTGGACGCCAGCGTGGTCGGCGGCATCCACTGGCTCGACCCCAAGACCGTGAACAACCCCGGCGCCCTCACCCGCGGCTACGCCACCCTGTTCACGCAGCGCGGCGGGCAGTTCCTGCATGGCGATGCGCGCAGCCTGCGCCAGGTCGACGGCCAATGGCGGGTCGACAGCCGCCGCGGCCCGATCACCGCCAACGAGGTAGTGGCCTGCCTCGGCCCGCAGTCGGCCGACCTGTTCAGCGGCCTGGGCTACCAGATCCCGCTGGCGATCAAGCGTGGCTACCACATGCACTACAGCACCCGTGACGGCGCGCAACTGGAGCATTCCATCTGCGACACCCAGGGCGGCTACGTGCTGGCGCCAATGGCCCGCGGCGTGCGCCTGACCACCGGCATCGAGTTCGACGCCAGCAGCGCGCCGGGCAACCAGATCCAGCTGGGCCGCTGCGAGGCCCTGGCGCGCAAGCTGTTCCCGGCCCTGGGCGAGCGCCTGGACGACACCCCCTGGCTGGGCCGCCGCCCATGCCTGCCCGACATGCGCCCGGTGATCGGCCCGGCGCCGCGCCACCCGGGGCTGTGGTTCAACTTCGGCCACGCCCACCACGGCCTCACCCTGGGCCCGGTCAGCGGCCGGCTGGTGGCCGAACTGGTCACCGGCGAACGCCCCTTCACCGACCCCGCGCCCTACAGCGCGACTCGTTTCGACTGAACCCCTGCGGGAGAACAACAAAATGACCGCACCACTGAGCCTTGCCACCCTTGCCCCCGAACCCGACCCACGCCCGGTGCTGATCCGCATCGAAGGGCTGAACAAGCACTACGGCGCGTTCCACGTGCTGCGCGACATCGACCTGCAGGTGCGCGAAGGCGAACGCATCGTGCTGTGCGGGCCGTCCGGCTCGGGCAAGTCGACCCTGATCCGCTGCATCAACCGCCTGGAAGTGGCCCAGCAGGGCAGCATCAAGGTGGATGGCATCGACCTGGCATCCACCACCCGCGAAGCGGCGCAGGTGCGCAGCGACATCGGCATGGTGTTCCAGCACTTCAACCTGTTCCCGCACATGAGCGTGCTCGACAACTGCCTGCTGGCCCCCACCAGCGTGCGCGGGTTGTCGCGCAAGGACGCCGAGGAGCGGGCACGCATGTACCTGAGCAAGGTCGGCATCGAAAGCCAGGCGCACAAGTACCCCAGCCAGCTGTCCGGCGGCCAGCAGCAGCGCGTGGCGATTGCCCGGGCGCTGTGCATGAAGCCGCGAATCATGCTGTTCGACGAGCCCACCTCGGCGCTGGACCCGGAGATGGTCGCCGAGGTGCTGGATGTGCTGGTGCAACTGGCCGGCACCGGCATGACCATGCTTTGCGTCACCCATGAAATGGGCTTTGCCCGCCAGGTGGCCGAGCGGGTGCTGTTCCTCGAGGGTGGGCAGATCATCGAAGACAGCCCGCCGCAGGTGTTCTTCAACCAGCCGCGTACCGAGCGGGCCAAGGGGTTCCTGGCGCAGATACTGCACTGATTGAAAATGATGAAAGCTGGCGCGATATCTGTGTAGGAGCGGCCTTGTGTCGCGAAAGGGCTGCGCAGCAGCCCCATGGTTTCAGCGCAGGTGCACAAATTGCCGGGGCTGCTTTGCAGCCCTTTCGCGACACAAGGCCGCTCCTACAGGTTCCGCGTCAGCCGAAGGAGTGAGCGACTCTGCCGGCCCTTCATTGCACCGCTGCAAAGACCCAACTGCATCGTTAAATATTATTGACCTTAACCCCCGCCAAACCCACGCCACCACAGGCCCGCATCGGTTTCAGCCCCCAAAAACCGGCGCATTCCCGGCCATCAAGCCCTGCTCCGTCGTTTGACATATCGAACGGCTCTGGCAAGCTATCTACAAGCCCCGACCGGAATCGTCGCCTCCGACGAGCCGGCAGTGCTCGGGGCTACAGGTTGCACCCATGGCCCCGCGCCGTGCACCTGCACAACAACGACAGGCCGAACCTGTCCCAAGGTGACATATGTCCAACAGCAACATTGGCAACAAGCAACCCTCCCTGCGCAAACCCGTCGTCCTGATGACCATGGGCAGCCAAGAGCGCAAAGGCCATGACTACCAGGTCATGACCCACAAATACATCACCCCGCTGGTCGAGTTTTCCGATTGCGTCCCGGTGCTGGTGCCCACCTGCTGCGGCATCGAAGACCTCGAGACCTATCTGGACATGGCCGACGGCGTGTACCTGACCGGCGCCGGCAGCAACATCGACCCGGCCCTGTACGGCCAGGAGAACGAGACCCCCGGCAAAGGCCAGGACCAGAACCGCGACCTGTTCGACATCCCGCTGGTCAAGGCCGCGATCAAGCGTGGCCTGCCGATCTTCGGCATCTGCCGTGGCATGCAGGAAATCAACGTGGCCCTGGGTGGCGACATCTACCAGAAGGTGTACGCCGAGCCTGGCTTCAACGACCACCGGGAAAACCCGGAAGACCCGGTCGAGGTGCAATACGCCCAGGTGCACGGCGTGAAGATCAAGCCGGACAGCTGGCTGCGTGACACCCTGGGTACCGACGAGATTCGCGTCAACTCGCTGCATGGCCAAGGCCTGCACAAGCTCGGCGCCGGCATCGAGGCCATCGCCCACGCCGAAGACGGCCTGGTCGAGGCGATCCATGCCCCGAGCATCTCGCCGTTCCTGTTCGCCGTGCAGTGGCACCCGGAGTGGCAAGCGGCGAAGAACCCGGATTCGATCAAGATCTTCCAGGCTTTCGGCGACGCTTGCCGGGCCCAGGTACGCAAGGCGCAGATCAAGCGCCAGCAAGCTGCCTGACCCAGTTTCCTCTGCTTTGATCGCGGGGCGGCGCAAGGCCGCCCCCGTTTTCCCCGGTCACCCTCTGCTGGTCCCAGAACACTTCCCGTGGAAACGGGCGGCGGGCTTGTGCCTGTCTCCGCGATCTTTTTTCCTGCCCCTCAAGAGATACGATGACTGATCGCGATTAGTCTGCCATCTGTGTCTCGTGCATCTGTTGTTGTCGCCTGTTCTGGCCTCTTCGCGGGTAAACCCGCTCCCACAGGGATCTCCGCAAATTTCAAGCGCGGCGCGGTCCCTGTGGGAGCGGGTTTACCCGCGAAGAGGCCGGCACAGGCAATAACATTCCTTCCGCCCCCCACAAAAAAATCTCTCAAAGGGACTAGTCATCGTACAAGTTGTACGATAACTTACCTCCAGCGCAAAACAACACCCTTCACCCAAGCGCCACAGGATGCCTACAACAATGACTCCACAAGAACTCAAATCCATCCTCTCCCACGGCCTGCTGTCTTTCCCGGTCACCGACTTCAACGCCCAGGGCGACTTCAACCCGGCTGGCTACGTCAAGCGCCTGGAATGGCTGGCCCCGTACGGCGCCAGCGCCCTGTTCGCCGCCGGCGGCACCGGTGAGTTCTTCTCCCTGGCTGCCAGCGAATACAGCCAGGTGATCAAGACCGCCGTCGACACCTGCGCCAAGTCGGTACCTATCCTCGCCGGCGTCGGTGGCTCTACCCGCCAGGCCATCGAATACGCGCAAGAAGCCGAGCGCCTGGGTGCCAAGGGCCTGCTGCTGCTGCCGCACTACCTGACCGAAGCCAGCCAGGAAGGTGTCGCCGCCCACGTCGAAGCAGTGTGCAAATCGGTAAACATCGGCGTAGTCGTCTACAACCGCAACGTCTGCCGCCTGAACGCCGACCTGCTGGAAAAACTGGCCGAGCGCTGCCCGAACCTGATCGGCTACAAGGACGGCCTGGGTGACATCGAGCTGATGGTGTCGATCCGTCGCCGCCTGGGCGACCGCTTCAGCTACCTGGGTGGCCTGCCGACCGCCGAGGTGTATGCTGCTGCCTACAAGGCCCTGGGCGTGCCGGTGTACTCCTCCGCCGTGTTCAACTTCGTGCCGAAGACCGCCATGGACTTCTACAACGCCATCGCCCGTGACGACCACGCCACCGTGGCCAAGCTGATCGACGACTTCTTCCTGCCGTACCTGGACATCCGCAACCGCAAGGCCGGCTACGCCGTGAGCATCGTCAAGGCCGGCGCCAGGATCGCCGGTTACGACGCCGGCCCGGTGCGTACGCCGCTTACCGACCTCACCGCCGACGAGTACGAAAAACTCGCCGCGCTGATGGACAAGATGGGCCCGCAATAAGCGCCGCCCGCGGCCTGCCAGATGCCGCGCCCGGAGTGGGCCAACCCCACTCCGGTTACAATTCGTGAGCCCGCACAAAAATAACTAGTGGGAGTACTACCAGCATGCAAGCGACGAAGAAGACGCATGTGCGCTACCTGATCCTGTTCATGCTGTTCCTGGTGACCACGATCAACTACGCTGACCGCGCCACCATTGCAATCGCGGGCTCCAGCCTGCAGAAAGACCTCGGCATCGATGCCGTGACCCTCGGCTACATCTTCTCCGCCTTCGGATGGGCATACGTGGCTGGCCAGATTCCTGGTGGCTGGCTGCTCGACCGCTTCGGTTCCAAGAACGTCTACGCCTTCAGCATCTTCACCTGGTCGCTGTTCACCCTGCTGCAGGGCTTTGTCGGTGGCCTGCCGGTGGCCTGGGCGGTGGTGACACTGTTCACCCTGCGCTTTCTGGTCGGTTTTGCCGAAGCCCCGTCGTTCCCGGGCAATGCGCGCATCGTCGCGGCCTGGTTCCCGACCCAGGAACGCGGCACCGCCTCGGCCATCTTCAACTCGGCGCAGTACTTCGCCACCGCACTGTTCGCACCGATCATGGGCTGGATCGTGTTCAGCTTCGGCTGGGAGCACGTGTTCGTGGTCATGGGTGCACTGGGCATCGTGTTCTCCATGGTATGGCTGAAGACCATCTACAACCCGCGCCAACACCCACGCATCAGCCCGGGTGAACTCGAGCACATCGAGCAGAACGGCGGCCTGGTGGACATGGACCAGAAGCGCGGCAACGACGGCCCGAAATGGGGCTACATCAAGCAACTGCTGACCAGCCGCATGCTGCTGGGCGTGTACCTGGGCCAGTACTGCATCAACGCCATCACCTACTTCTTCCTCACCTGGTTCCCGGTGTACCTGGTGCAGGAGCGCGGCATGACCATCCTCAAGGCCGGCTTCATCGCCTCGCTGCCGGCGGTCTGCGGCTTCATCGGTGGTGTGCTGGGCGGGGTGATCTCTGACTGGCTGCTGCGTCGCGGCAACTCGCTGACCTTCTCGCGCAAGCTGCCGATCGTCTGCGGCCTGCTGCTGTCGACCACCATGGTGTTCTGCAACTACGTCGACGCCGAGTGGATGGTGGTCGGCTTCATGACCCTGGCGTTCTTCGGCAAAGGCATCGGCGCGCTGGGCTGGGCGGTAGTCGCCGACACCTCGCCGAAACAGATCGCCGGGCTGTCGGGCGGGCTATTCAACACCTTCGGCAACATCGCCTCGATCACCACGCCAATCGTGATCGGCTACATCATCAGCGCCACTGGCTCGTTCAAGTGGGCCCTGGTGTATGTCGGCGCCAACGCCCTGGTGGCGGTGTTCAGCTACCTGGTGATCGTCGGCCCGATCAAGCGCATCGAGCTGCGTGAAAGCCCAAAGCCTGACGCCGAGCCAGCGACCGGCAGCGAACTGGCCGGCTCGCGCCACTGAGTGAACACGCCCGCGTCGGCCACCCCCGCCGCGGGCGGATGTACAAAAGCCTGAGAACCTGACAAGTAGGGCCCGAACATGCAGTTGATCGAACATTCCGACTCGCCCCGTTACGTCCGCCTGCACGACGACGACAATGTCGTGGTGGTGGTCAACGATGGCGGCCTGGGCGAAGGCGCCCGCTTCGCCGACGGCCTGACCCTGGTCGAAGGCGTGCCACAGAGCCACAAGGTGGCCACCGTAGCCATCGCCAAGGGCGAAGCGGTGCGCCGCTACGGGCAGATCATAGGCTACGCGCTGGAAGACCTGCGCCAGGGCAGCTGGGTGCAGGAGAGCCAGCTGGCCATGCCGGCCGCGCCGGAGCTGGACAGCCTGCCACGCTGCGACGCCGTCCCGCAGCCGCTGCCGCCGCTCGAAGGCTTCACCTTCGAAGGCTACCGCAACGCCGACGGCACCGTCGGCACCCGCAACATCCTCGGCATCACCACCACCGTGCAGTGCGTGGCCGGCGTGCTGGAGCATGCGGTAAAGCGCATTCGCAGCGAGTTGCTGCCCAAGTACCCCAATGTCGATGATGTGGTGGCCATCACCCACAGCTATGGTTGCGGCGTGGCGATCAACGCGCGCGATGCCTACATCCCGATCCGCACGGTGCGCAACCTGGCGCGCAACCCCAACCTGGGCGGTGAGGCCCTGGTCATCAGCCTGGGCTGCGAAAAGCTGCAGGCCGGCCAGGTGATGCACGACAACGACCCGTCGGTGGACCTCAGCGACCCATGGCTGTACCGCCTGCAGGACGCCAGCCTGGGCTTTGTGGAAATGATCGAACAGATCATGGAACTGGCCGAGACCCGCCTGAAGAAACTCGACCAGCGCCGCCGCGAAAGCGTGCCGGCCAGCGAACTGATCCTGGGCATGCAGTGCGGGGGCAGCGATGCCTTCTCGGGCATCACCGCCAACCCGGCGCTGGGCTACGCCGCCGACCTGCTGGTACGCGCCGGCGCCACCGTGCTGTTCTCGGAAGTGACCGAAGTGCGCGACGCCATCTACATGCTCACCTCGCGGGCGGAAAACCAGGAGGTCGCAGACGCCCTGGTGCGCGAAATGGACTGGTACGACCGCTACCTGCAGCAAGGCGCCGCCGACCGCAGCGCCAACACCACGCCGGGCAACAAGAAAGGTGGCTTGTCGAATATCGTCGAGAAGTCCCTGGGGTCGATCGTCAAGTCCGGTAGCGGCGCCATCCAGGGCGTGCTCGGCCCGGGCGAGCGGGTCAACCGCAAAGGCCTGATCTTCTGCGCCACCCCGGCCAGCGACTTTGTCTGCGGCACCCTGCAACTGGCTGCCGGCATGAACCTGCATGTGTTCACGACCGGCCGCGGCACCCCGTACGGCCTGGCCATGGCGCCAGTGGTCAAGGTATGCACCCGCAGCGAGCTGGCCCAGCGCTGGCCCGACCTGATCGACATCGACGCCGGGCGCATCGCCAGCGGCCGCTCGACCATCGAGGAGCTGGGCTGGGAGCTGTTCTACTACTACCTGGACGTGGCCAGCGGCCGCAAGCAGACCTGGGCCGAACAGCATCGCCTGCACAACGACATCACCCTGTTCAACCCGGCACCGATTACCTGATGCCAAGGGCTTGCCCGACTCAATATTGCAACGCGGTCCCTGTGGGAGCGGGTTCACCCGCGAACACCGGCAAAGCCGGTGCCATGCACCGAGTTGCCTGCTTCGCGGGTGAACCCGCTCCCACAGGGTCCGAGCAAACGCCTCAAGCACGTTCTCTTCCTTCACTACTCTCTACAGGAGCACCCCATGCCTGAAATCCTCGGCCACAACTTCATCGCCGGCCAGCGCAGCGCCGCTGGCCAGCAGCGCCTGCAGAGCCTGGACGCCAGCACCGGCGAGGCCCTGCCCTACAGCTTCGCCCAGGCCACCGAAAGTGAAGTGGACCAGGCCGCCAAGGCCGCGGCCGCCGCCTTCGCCGAATTCCGCCAGCTGGCCCCGGCGCGGCGCGCCGAATTCCTCGACGCCATCGCCGCCGAGCTGGACGAACTGGACGACGCCTTCGTCGCCATCGTCTGCCGTGAAACCGCCCTGCCCCCCGCCCGTATCCAGGGCGAGCGCGGCCGCACCAGCGGCCAGATGCGCCTGTTCGCCCAGGTGCTGCGCCGTGGTGACTTCCTCGGTGCGCGCATCGACCTGGCCCTGCCCGAGCGCCAGCCCCTGCCACGCGTGGACCTGCGCCAGATGCGCATCGGCGTCGGCCCGGTCGCCGTGTTTGGCGCCAGCAACTTCCCGCTGGCCTTCTCCACCGCCGGTGGCGATACCGCCGCGGCCCTGGCCGCCGGTTGCCCCGTGGTGTTCAAGGCCCACAGCGGCCACATGGCCACCGCCGACCTGGTCGGCTGCGCCATCCAGCGCGCCGCCGAGCGCACCGGCATGCCCAAGGGCGTGTTCAACATGGTGTTCGGTGGCGGCGTCGGCGAGTGGCTGGTCAAGCACCCGGCCATCCAGGCCGTCGGCTTCACCGGCTCGCTGAAAGGCGGTGACGCCCTGTGCCGCATGGCCGCCGAGCGCCCGCAGCCGATCCCGGTGTTCGCCGAGATGTCCAGCATCAACCCGGTCATCATCCTGCCGGGCGCCCTGGCCAAGCGTGGCGAAGCCATCGCCCGAGAGCTGGCCGGTTCGGTGTGCCTGGGCGCAGGCCAGTTCTGCACCAACCCGGGCCTGGTGATCGGCCTGCAGTCGCCGCAGTACAGCCAACTGCTGGCAGAGCTTGGCCAGCACCTGAGCCAGCAGGCCGGCCAGACCATGCTCAACGCCGGTGGCCTGCGCAGCTACGTCGGTGGCCTGGAGCACCTGCACGCCCATGCCGGTATCGAGCACCTGGCCGGCCAGGCGCAGGCAGGCAGCCAGGCGCGCGCCCAGCTGTTCAAGGCCGATGCCCGCCTGCTGGTGGAATCTGACCCGCTGCTGCAGGAAGAAGTGTTCGGCCCGACCACCGTTGCCGTGGAAGTGCAGGACAACGACCAGTTGCGCGCCGCCCTGCTCGGCCTGCGCGGCCAGCTGACCGCGACCCTGATCGGCGAGCCGGAAGACCTGCAGGCCTTCGCCTGGCTGGTGCCGCTACTGGAGGAGAAAGTCGGGCGGATCCTGGTCAACGGCTACCCGACCGGTGTCGAGGTGTGTGATGCGATGGTGCACGGCGGGCCTTACCCGGCCACGTCGGATGCGCGCGGCACGTCGGTCGGCACCCTGGCCATCGACCGCTTCCTGCGCCCGGTGTGCTACCAGAACTACCCGCAGGCGCTGTTGCCTGAGGCACTGCGCGACGGCAACCCGCTTGGGCTGCGCCGGCTGGTGAATGGCCAGTGGAATGAGGGCGCGATCTGATCGCCCCTTGAAACCAGAAAGCCCCGCGCATGGCGGGGCTTTTCTTTTGGCTGTACCGGCCTCTTCGCGGGTAAACCCGCTCCTACAGGGACCGCGCCGTACTTACAGGTAATGGATAACCTTGTGGGAGCGGGTTTACCCGCGAAGAGGCCAGGTCAGGCAACAGAGAAGCCTCAGGCCCCCTGCGCCTCGGCCTCTGCATGCGCCTGGCGCAAGCGCTCGCGGCTGTTACTCAGGTGCATGCGCATGGCCATCTTCGCCCCTTCGCTATCACGCCGGGCGATGGCTTCGTAGATCGCCTCGTGCTCATGCATCAACCGGCTCATGTAGTGCGCCTGGTCATCGTGGGCCAGCCGCGCCGAATTCAACCGGGTACGCGGGATGATACTGGTGCCCAGGTGGTTGATGATGTCGGCGAAGTAGTGGTTGCCGCTGGCCTGGGCAATGCGCAGGTGGAACTGGAAATCCGCCGACACCGCATCCGTGGCGTGGGCAGCCCCTTCATTGAGTTCGTCCAGCGCCGCACGCATGCCGGTCAGCTCTTCATCGCTGCGCCGCTGCGCCGCCAGGCCCGCCGATTCGATCTCCAGGGCAATGCGCAACTCCAGCACCGCCAATACTTCGCGCAGGGTGACCACGGTCGCCGGGTCGATACGGAAACCACCCGTGGCTGGCGCGTCCAGCACGAAGGTGCCAATGCCGTGGCGGGTCTCGACCTGCCCGGCGGCCTGCAGCCGCGAGATCGCTTCACGCACCACCGTGCGGCTGACACCCTCTTCGGCCATGATCTGCGATTCGGTCGGCAGCTTGTCGCCGCGCTTGAGCTGGCCGCTGCGAATGCGCTCGGTCAGCACCGTGACCAGTTCCTGGGCCAGACTGCGCGGCTTGCGCCGGGTCTTTGCCTGTACCTGCTGCTCTGTCATTGCCCTGTATTTCACCTTGAAAGACAGCGCTCATCATAGCGCAAGCGGTTGTACGATCACATACACGCAGTGCGGTATTTATTCGCTGGCTTGCACGCCACCAGTCGATCGCGAGCGACCATGGTCTGACGGCAAATTGCTGGCCCCCAGTGCCTGCTTGTGAAGGCAAACTTCGTTTTCCTTCAGATGCTTAGGACAGCAACATGCGAGTACTTCTAGCAACGATGGCCGGCTGCCTGCTGGCCACGCTCGCTTTCGGCGCCCAGGCACGGGCGCTGAGCCAGAACGATCGCCACACTTGCGGCTGGGGCGCGCAGATAGCCGCCGAGGCGCAGCAGGCCAAGCTTTCCGGGGTAACCCTGTATGCCACGCGCAAGAAGCTGCAGGCGCGCAAATTCCCCAAACCGTGGATGCGCATGACCGCCTTCGGCATTACCGAACAAACCTACAACAGCCGCTCGCGGCTCAAGCCTGCAGCGATCAAGCAGACCTATTACGAGCAGTGCGTGCAGCATGCTGTAGCGCGGCGATAACGATTGCCCGCGTACCCTGTGGGAGCGGCTTTAGCCGCGAAGAAGCCAACGCGGTGCATGGCACCGGCTACGCCGGTGTTCGCGGCTAAAGCCGCTCCCACAGGGTCCCTGCTAATTCAATTAGTTATGTGCAATTCTATAGCCGCCACGGTGCGCCGGCCTCGAAGCGTGCTTCCAGCCACGCCTTGAAAGCCACCAGGGCGGCAGTGTTGAGGCGCGCGGTCGGCCTTACCAGGTAAATGCCTGCCGCCACATCCAGCTGCCATTGCGGCAGCACCCGCACCAAGCGCCCGGCGGCGAGGTCCTCGCCCATCAGCCAGTCCCCTCCCGCCAGGATGCCAACGCCACGCCGCGCCGCCTCCAGCAGGGCTTCGTTGTCATTGCTGCGCAGGCTGCCGGCAACCTTGACACTCACCTGCTGCCCGCCACTCATCAGCCGCCATTCGGGGAAGCTTCGCAAACCGCTGAAACCCAAGCAGTCATGCCCGGCAAGATCCTCCGGCTGCACGGGTGCGCCATGCCGGGCCAGGTACTCGGGCGACGCACACAGGATGCGCAGGTGATCACAAAGCTTCCTGGCCACCAGGCGGTTGTCAGCCAGCTCGCCAATGCGGATGGCGGCGTCGAAACCCTCGCCGATCAGGTCGACGAAACGATCGGCATACTCGGCCTCCACCATCACCTGCGGGTAGGCCAGCACGAAATCGGCCAGCATCCCGCTCAACCAGCGCCGGCCCATGGCTGCCGGCAATGCCAGGCGCAGGCGTCCACGTACTGTCGCCGCCCCTTCGGCCGCTTCCTGTTCGGCCTCGGCGATCAGCCGGTTGGCCTCGCGCACCTTGGCCACCAGCCGCTCGCCTTCATCGGTAAAGCGCAGTTGCCGCGTGCTGCGCTCCACCAGGCGAATGCCCAGGCGCACCTCCAGTGCACTCAGGCGCTTCGACAGCACCGTGGGGTGGCGCTCCAACTGCCGCCCGGCAGCGGCAAACGAGCCCTGCTCGTGCAGCGCCAGCAAGGTGGCAAGTTCATCGGCGCGGCGGCTGTCGAAGGCATCCATGGCAAGGCTCGGCACAAGGCAGTAGGGGTGGAATTCGGGTATCAGGCAGTTAGGACCAGCGCGCCCTCCGACTGCCCTTGCTCCAGGTCCCCGTGGGCCCTGGCCGCGTCGGCCAGCGGGTAGGCACGCCAGACCCGAGGCTGGATGATACCCTCGGCGACCGCCGCCAGCACATCGGCGGCGCGCTGCTGGTACTCATCGACCGTGCGGGTGTGCGCTGCCAGCGAGGGCCGGGTCAGGTACAGCGAGCCCTTGGCGTTGAGCGTGGCAACCTCGATGGCCGCCGGCGCGCCAGAGGTGCCGCCGAACGACACCAGCAAGCCACGCACCCGCAGGCTGTCCAGCGAGGCTTGCAGCGACACCTTGCCGACACAGTCATAGGCCACGTCCACGCCCTGGCCCTGGGTCAGCTCGCGGACCTGGCCGGCCAAGGTTGCCGCGTCGAACACCAGCACATGGTGGCAACCCGCTGCCTGCGCCCTTGCCACGCTCTGCGGGCGTGATACCACGCCGATCACCGTCGCCCCCAGGTGCCGCGCCCAGGGCGCCATCAGCTGGCCCAAGGCACCGGCGGCACCGTACAACAGCACCTGGCTACCCGGGCCCACGGCATAGGTGGTCTTCAGCAAGTACTGCGCCGTGATGCCCTTGAACAGCACGGCGGCAGCGGCCTGGTCATCCAGCTGCGGTGGCAGCTTGACCAGGCGCTCGGCCGGGTACAGGCGGCCGCTGGCGTAACCGCCAACCGGGCCCATGGCATAGGCGACCCGGTCGCCCACCTGCACGTCATGTACCCCTTCGCCGATGGCAGCGACCCGCCCAGCCCCTTCCAGCCCAAGCCCGGAAGGCAAGTCCAGTGGGGCACCGCCCTTGCGCTGCAGCAGGTCGAGCGGGTTGACACCCATGGCCGTCTGTTCCAGCCAGACCTGGCCGGGCCCTGGGGCTTGTGCTTGCAAGTGTTCAAGCTGCATGACATCGGCAGTGCCGGTGCTGTTGAGAACGATACGGGTAGCCATGATCGAATCCTGTTGGATGGGTGTTCGAGTCAGGCTAATCAGGCGGGGAAAGTTGAACAATCAGGCGGGATGCAGATGATTTCTGCACCCCTTGCAGCAATTCGCTCAGTGCCTCAGCACCCGGTCAGCGCTACAGGCCGACGCTCGCCGGCAAAGTGTCGCGATGGGCCGCAACGCGGCCCCGACAATGTCAGCCATGATGCCGAAATCCTGGGGCCTCGACAGCCTTGGGCATTTGTTAAGCTGATGAAAACTGCCAGACACAACCAAGCCCATTCGCACCATGGATGAACTACGCAAGATCGACCTCAACCTGCTGCTCGCCCTGCACGCCCTGCTGAGCGAAAAGCACGTGACCCGCGCCGCCCTGCGCCTGCACCGCAGCCAACCGGCGGTAAGCCACGCCCTGGCGCAGTTGCGCAAGCACTTCGACGACCCCTTGCTGGTGCGCCAGAACGGCCGCATGGCCTTGACCGCCCGCGCCCAATCGCTGGCCAAACCGCTGCACGACGCCCTGGGCAACCTCAACGGCCTGCTGGCCGCCCCACAGTTCGAACCGGCCAAGGCCCAGCGTCGCTTCAGGCTCTCGCTGTCCGACTATTCCTCGCGGATCATCCTGCCACCCCTGCTGCGCCACCTGCGCCATGTCGCGCCCGGGGTGGACCTGGCCATCAGCCAGGCCAGCCGCGAAACCATGCTGGCCCAGTTGCTCGATGGTGAACTGGACCTGGCCCTGGGCATCTTCCCGGACCTGCCCCAGGCCATCACCGCGCCGCCGCTGTTCACCGACAGCTTCATCAGCGTTGCCGACCGCCAAGTGCTGCCGGCCAGCGGCGGCCTGGCCCTGGCCGACTGGCTGGCCCGCCCGCATGTGCTGATGGCCATGCACCCGGATGCCTTCGATGAAATCGAACGCGCCCTGGCCGCGCAAGGCCTGCGTCGGCGGATTGCCCTGGCCTTGCCGCACTGGAGTGCGGCGGTCGAGGTGCTGGCCGGCACCGACCTGATCCTGACCGTGGCCAGCCGCGCGGTGGGCTCGCTGCACCAGCACAGGACATTGCGCCAGTTCGAGCCGCCACTGGCGATTCCTTCGTTCGATTACCAGCAAGCCTGGCACAGCCGCAAGGACGACGACCCCGGGCATCGCTGGCTGCGGGAGACCGTGTGGGCGTGCAGCCAGCCGGGGCGCTGATCAGCCTTCCGGCTGTTTCACCACGGCAGTGGCACTGGCCGGCGTGCCTGCTGCCCAAGTGCCCTGCACCAGCAGCACGCCGCAGAGGATCAGCACCACACCCGCCAACCTGGCCAGGTTGAGCGGCTTGCCCCCCAACCCCATCACCCCGAAGTGGTCTGCGACCACCGCCGTGATGATCTGCCCCGCCACCACCAGCACCAGGAAACCCGCGGCGCCCAGCCTGGGGGTGAGCGCCGCGGCACCGGCCACGTACAACGCCCCGAGCACACCGCCAACCCACAGCCACCAGGGCCCCTGCAAGGCCTTGCCCATGTCCGGCGCCGGCACCCTGAGGATCAGCAGCGCGGCGATCACTACCAGCGAACTTACCGTCAATGACGTGAACGCACCCCACAACCAGTGCCCCAGCGCCCGGCCGACGGCGGCATTACCCGCAGCCTGGAACGGCAGCACGGCACCGGCAAGCAACGCCAGGGCAAAGGGAAGCACCAGAAGGCACAAGGTCTTGCTGAACATGGCAGTCCTCATTCGTGACAGATGTTCAGGCGATGATCGGAAAATTCCCTTTATCCATGGAAATCGAAAGTGTGCACGTACTTTATTCACCACATGGATACACGATCACGCAGCTCATTACCGGCAAGCCAGCGCCCACAGGTTCCGCGCAGTTCTGAAGCCTGCGCCGTACCTATGGGCGCAACTGTCTTGCTCAAATTCTAAAAGTTAGCGCGATCTCTGTGGGAGATCGCCCAGTCCTTTGGGCTGCGCTGTCGTGTAAAGAACTGAATTCGCAAGCGGTACGCGTACCCTGTGGGAGCGGCTTTAGCCGCGAAGAATCCAACGCGGTGCATGGCACCGGCTGCGCCGGTGTTCGCGGCTAAAGCCGCTCCCACAGATTCCCCGCTAATTCAATGAGTTATGTGCAGTTCCATGGGAGCTGGCTCGCCGACGATGGGCCGCACAGCGGCCCTAATCGATTAGCTGAAAGGGCATCAATGCAAGGCGATCCCATAGGCAGGCAACCCGTAGCCTGCCCCAATGAAGGGTCAGCGCGAGGTTTCGACGCGCAGCACTTCGGTGTAGATCGCGTCGACCGTCTGGCCGACCTTGAGGTTCTTCATGCGTGCCTGCAGGTCAGGGTTCTCGACCTTGACCACCTGCAGCTTGCCCTCCGGCGGCAACAGGCTCACCTCATGCTTCTTGAGGTCGATCTTCTTGATCTGCGAGGTCACCTTGACCTGGCGGAACGCCTCGCCGCCCGGGTTGGGGTTGTCCGCCGTGGCGCGAATGGTACCGGACTCTTCAGTCGCCTTCGGTGCACCGCCTACCTCGGGATTGAGCACATAGGCCACAGCACGGGTCACGTAGATGTCGACCTGGTCACCCACCTTGAGGTTGGGCAGCGCCTTGGCCTTTTCCGTGAGCTGGAAGGTCACATCCTTCTTGTCGTCGGGGCCTTTCACCGTGACCTGGCGGCTGGCCAGGTCGATGGCCGTGACCTGCGTGGTGACGTGGCTTTCCAGCGCCTCGCTACCAATGGGAATACCGGCAGCCTGCACCGTGAAGCTGGCGGCGGACGCCAGGGTGGCAAGGGCAACAGCACGAGCGAGAGAGCGAATTGGATTCATAGGCCTGCTTCCATGTGATCAAGACCGGATGGGGGCGTGAAATGCTCACGCGCCAACAAGCATAGCCCTTGCCTGGCACATTGCCGGCCCTCCCCCTTGCGACGCGTTTTGTCGTTTTTTCGCCACCTGCGCCATTGCAATAGCAAATGCGAACTCTTTACACTTGCTTTACATTTACAAATCATTACTATTCGTGACCTCCAAATACAACAAAGAGTCACCTGTAATGGCAAAAAAGTCTGTTGCCCCAGCATCCATTTCCATGCTGGGCCTGCTGGTTGTGCCTGCGGTTCACGCGGCTGTCCAACCTGAATCGCAGGGCTCCCTCGCCTTACCCGCCACTGCCGTCACCAGCGCCTACGAGCAGCAAAGCTACAAGGCCAGCGAAAGCCGCAGCGCCATGAAGATCGACGCCCCGCTGCGCGACATCCCGCAAACCGTCAACGTCGTGCCCGAAAGCGTGATCAAGGACCAGGGTGCGCAGTCCATGGAAGACGTGCTGAAGAACGTGCCCGGCGTCGGCCTGTCCAACGGCGACGGCCAGCGTGACCAGGTGACCATTCGTGGCTTCAGCGCCATTGGTGACATGTACATCGACGGCGTGCGCGACGACGCCCTGTACTTCCGTGACCTGTCCAACATCGAGCGGGTCGAGGTGATCAAGGGCCCTGCCGCCGTGCTGTATGGCCGTGGCTCTTCGGGCGGCCTGATCAACAGCATCAGCAAGAAGCCGAGCTTCACGCCCAAGCGCGAAGTCGGCATGAGCTTCGACAGCGAAGGCAAGCGCCGCACCCAGTTCGACACCGGCTGGGCCGACCCGCAAAGCAACCAGGCCTACCGCGTGACCGGCGCCTTCGAAGACAGCGACACCTTCCGCGACGATGGCTACATCGACCGCAAGGCCATCGCGCCGTCGGCCTACTTCCGCCTCTCCGACGACCTGGAACTGAACCTGGGCGCCACCTACCTGTACGACAAGCGCCTGATCGACTTCGGCATCCCGGCGCTGGGCAACCGCCCGGTAGATGTGGACCGCGACAAGCGCTTCGGCTCCGGCGATGCCGACCAGGACTACGCCCGCAGCGAGGTGTTCTCGCTGACTGCCAGCCTGGACTACCGCATCAACGACGACTTCACCCTGACCAACACCAGCCGGTACTACCGCTACGACCTGGACCGCAACAACACCTTGGCCGACAGCAGCCCGACGCGCTTCGTCACCGCGCCTGACGGCGAACTGCTGGTCAAGCTCAACCGTGGCAACGTCGCCCGCGACGAGTACGGCATGTTCAACCAGACCGAACTCAAGCAACAGGCGCAGCTTGCCGGCATGCAGCACAACCTGCTGTATGGCGTGGAAGTGGGCTTCCAGGACAAGCACCAGCGGGTGCTGAGCCAGAACAACGTGGCCCAGGTGCCGGTGTATCGCGACGCCCTGGTGCCGGTGCCGGAGCACGCCGCCAACCTTTCGTCCAAGGGCACCAACTTCCAGCAGACCACCGGCCTGTACGTGCAGGACATGATGGAGCTGAACGAGCACTGGAAGGCCCTGGTCGGCGTGCGTTATGACATCTTTGGCCAGGAGTACGACGACGACCGCGCGCAGAACGTAGACCTCGACCGTACCGACAAGACCTGGAGCCCACGTGCCGGCCTGGTCTACCAGCCGGATAACATCCAGTCCTACTATGTGTCGGTCAGCCGCAGCTACCAGCCTTCGGGCGAAGTGTTCGCGGTCAGCCCGACCAACCAGCACCTGGAGCCGGAAGAAACCACCAACTACGAAATCGGCGCCAAGTGGGACCTGCTCGACAGCCGCCTGTCGCTGACCGCAGCGGTATTCCGCCTCGAGCGCACCAACATGAAGACCGCCGACCCGGCCAACCCCAACCTGACCGTGCTGGCCGGCGAGCAGCGTACCGACGGCTTCGAAGCCACCGTCAGCGGGCAGCTCACGGACAAGTGGCAGATCTACGCAGGCTACGCCTACCTGGATGCCGAGATCACCAAGTCCAACAGCAAGACCAACGGCGTTGCCAACGAAGGCCAGACCCCTACCCTGACGCCACGTAACAGCGCCAACGTCTGGCTGGTGCGCACCCTGACCCCGGAATGGCGCGTGGCCGCCGGCGCCAACTACGTCGACGAGCGCTACACCGCACTCGACAACGTGGTGGTGATGCCGGGCTACACCACCTTCGACGCCGCGCTGCTGTACAGCGTGCCGCAGTGGGACGCCGCACTGCGCCTGAAGAACGTGTTCGACCGTGACTACTATGCCTCCGCGCACGGTTCGGTGGACCTGATCACCCCGGGTGCACCGCGTACGCTGGAAGCCAGCTTCAACTACCGCTTCTGATCGTTGCCCCAGGCGCAAGGCCTTGCCATGGTGCAAGGCCTTGCGCTGCATCTGGTGCAACGCAAGCGTTCACCGCTTCGCTTGAATGCAATATCCTGTGCAGTGTATGGCACCGGCCTTGCCGGTGTTCGCGGCGGGGAGTCCTGCGCCTCGGTAAGGAGAGCATATGAGCAGTAAACCGATTCGCCCCTACACGTCCTGGGCGCTGACCACCCTGCTCGCCTTCAGCTTGGCACTCACCGCCGGCTGCTCCAGCAAAGCCAGCAAGGCCAGGTACGCGACGCCCGCAACGGGCTCCAACTGCTTCGCCAAAGCTGTGCCCACCACCGGCGAAGGCGGCCTCGCGTGGGGCAATACGCTGAGCATTGCCCGGCAGAAATCGCTGAACAACTGCGTGCGTTATGCAAGCCGGTCAGGGGGCACACCGAAGACTTGCCAGGTGGTGATGGCCAAGTGCAAGAACTGAGCGCTTGGCCCGTGGGCTCAACCTCGAATGATCACCACTTCAAGGTACTCACTCGGCACCACCAACGACGACGCGCCGCCCACATTGCTTTCATTCAGCAATTGCGCCAGATCCCGCTCCAGCGCCCCGGCCGCCTCCGGCTCCAGCGAGGCAAACGCCTTGTGCACCGGCCCGTACCAGGTGCGGAACACCTCGATGAAATGCGCCGCCGAGCGATAGCGGAAGTTGAAGTGCTGGCGGCTGACCTTCAATTCGCCCAGCGCCCCCTCGAACATCACGCGCAACTGTTCTTCATCACCCCAGCGTGAAGGCGGCAGAGCCCCGGCTGGTGGCGGTACATGCCGCCCGAGGGTCTTGAACATCTGCCCGACGAACCCTTGCGGGGTCCAGTTGGCCAGGCCGATCCGGCCACCGGGCCGGCACACCCGGCCCAGTTCACGCGCGGCCTGGGCCTGTTCGGGCGCGAACATCACGCCGAAGGTGGACAGCACCGCATCGAATGTTCCATCGGCAAACGGCAGCGCTTCGGCATCGGCAGTCTGGAACACCACATTGAGGTGCTCGGCCCGCGCACGTTCTTCACCGCGCTTGAGCAGCTCGGGCACATAGTCGGTGGAGGTGACACGGCAGCCGCGCCGGGCAGCAGCCAGGGTGGCATTGCCGTTGCCGGCGGCGACATCCAGCACCTGCTCGTCCCAGCGCAGGTCACAGGCTTCGGCCAGGCGCTCGCCAACCAGTTGCAGGGTGGTGCCGATTACCGCGTAGTCGCCACTGGCCCACGCGGCTTGCTGACGGGCTTTGAGGGCATTGGTATCCAAAGGGGTGCTCATGGTCTGCGCCTTCTTGTTGTGCGCGGCCGAGGTCCTTCTGGCGGTCAACGCGCCATGGATCGAGGGGATGGGAGCAAAACGCTACGCGCCTGGCAGGCGAAGCGGCAAGACAGATTGGGGATAGTGGTTATTTGAAACCGATATATGAAGGCGATCGACGTCGTTGTAGGAGCGGCCTTGTGTCGCGATGGGCCGCAAAGCGGCCCCGGCAATATCAGCTTCAATGCCAAAACGGGGGCCGCTTTGCGGCCCATCGCGACACAAGGCCGCTCCTACAGGAGTAACGCGTGGTCAGGCCAGTTTGGCCCGGGCCGCGTGCAGCTTCTTGTAGCTTTCGATCAGGCGCAGGTGGCGATCGAGGCCTTCGAGCTTCATGCTGGTCGGGGTCAGGCCATGGAAGCGCACGCTGCCGTCCACCGAACCCAGCACCGCGTCCATGCGCGGGTTACCGAACATGCGGCGGAAGTTGGCTTCGTAGTCGTCCATTTCCAGTTCGTCGTCCAGCTGCACTTCCAGCACCACGTTCAGCGCCTGGTAGAACAGGCCGCGCTCGACGGTGTTGTCGTTGAACTGCAGGAACGCCTCGACCAGTTCCTTGGCGTCCTCGAAGCGCTGTACCGCCAGGCAGATCAGCAGCTTCAACTCGAGAATCGTCAGCTGGCCCCACACCGTGTTCTCGTCGAACTCCACGCCGATGAGCGTGGTGATGGTGGTGTAGTCATCCACATCGCAGTTGTCCAGGCGCTTGAGCAGCAGCTTGAGGGAACGGTTGTCCAGGCTGTGCAGGTTGAGGATGTCGGCGCGGAACGACAGGGCGCGGTTGGTGTTGTCCCAGATCAGGTCCTCGACCGGGTAGATCTCAGAGTAACCCGGCACCAGGATGCGGCAGGCGGTGGCGCCAAGGTTGTCGTACACCGCCATGTACACTTCCTTGCCCAGGTCCTCGAGGATGCCGAACAGGGTCGCGGCTTCCTGCACGTTGGAGTCCTCGCCGTGGCCGGAGAAGTCCCACTCGACAAACTCGAAGTCGGCCTTGGCACTGAAGAAGCGCCACGACACCACGCCACTTGAGTCGATGAAGTGCTCGACGAAGTTGTTCGGCTCAGTCAGCGCGTGGCTTTCGAAGGTCGGTTGCGGCAGGTCGTTCAAGCCTTCGAAGCTGCGGCCCTGCAGCAGTTCGGTGAGGCTGCGCTCCAGCGCCACTTCCAGGCTCGGGTGGGCGCCGAACGAAGCGAACACGCCGCCGGTGCGCGGGTTCATCAAGGTCACGCACATCACCGGGAACTCGCCACCCAGCGACGCATCCTTGACCAGCACCGGGAAGCCCTGCTCTTCCAGGCCCTGGATGCCGGCGACGATGGCCGGGTACTTGGCCAGCACTTCCTGCGGCACATCCGGCAGGCACAGCTCGCCTTCGAGGATTTCACGCTTCACGGCACGCTCGAAGATTTCCGACAGGCACTGCACCTGCGCCTCGGCCAGGGTGTTGCCGGCGCTCATGCCGTTGCTGAGAAACAGGTTCTCGATCAGGTTGGACGGGAAGTACACCACCTGCTGGTCGGACTGGCGCACGAACGGCAACGAGCAGATGCCGCGCGCGGTGTTGCCCGAGTTGGTGTCGTACAGGTGCGAGCCACGCAGCTCGCCGTCCGGGTTGTAGATTGCCAGGCAGTGCTCATCGAGGATCTCGGCCGGCAGCGCATCGCGCGGGCCGGGTTTGAACCACTGCTCGTTCGGGTAGTGCACGAACGACGCGTTGGCCAGCTCCTCGCCCCAGAACTGGTCGTTATAAAAGAAGTTGCAGTTCAGCCGCTCGATGAACTCGCCCAGCGCCGAGGCCAGCGCGGCCTCCTTGGTCGCGCCCTTGCCGTTGGTGAAGCACATCGGCGACTGGGCGTCGCGCACATGCAGCGACCACACGTTAGGCACGATGTTGCGCCACGAGGCGATCTCGATCTTCATCCCCAGCCCGGCGAGGATGCCCGACATGTTGGCGATGGTCTGCTCCAGCGGCAGGTCCTTGCCGGGGATGTAGGTGCTGGTGTCCGCCACCGGCATCAGCAAGCCCTGGGCATCGGCATCGAGGTTGTCGACCACTTCGATCACGAACTCGGGGCCGGTCTGCACCACCTTCTTCACCGTGCAGCGGTCGATGGAGCGCAGGATGCCTTGGCGGTCCTTCTCGGAAATGTCCTCGGGCAGTTCGACCTGGATCTTGAAGACCTGGTTGTAGCGGTTTTCCGGGTCGACGATGTTGTTCTGCGACAGGCGAATGTTTTCGGTAGGGATGTCGCGGGTCTGGCAGTACAGCTTGACGAAGTAAGCCGCGCACAAGGCCGAAGACGCCAGGAAATAGTCGAACGGCCCCGGGGCCGAGCCATCACCCTTGTAGCGGATCGGTTGGTCGGCGATCACCGTGAAGTCGTCGAACTTGGCTTCGAGACGGAGATTGTCGAGAAAATTGACCTTGATTTCCATGCGGGATTACCGTGATTTAAGCGTGCAAAACGAAATTGGCCGGCATTATCCGGGTTTTCGCTGCGGAAGTCCTCCTCACCTCCAAATGCGCTTTTCTGTAGGAGCGGCCTTGTGTCGCGATGGGCCGCAAAGCGGCCCCTTACAGTACTGCATGCTGCCAAGATCGTGGGGCCGCTGCGCGCCCCATCGCGACACAAGGCCGCTCCTACAGGCGATAGCGCACATCGCCGCTTGCGCATTTCACCGAATTGCTTGCCTGATCCTCTGAACCTGCCCCTGCCAGCAGACCAGCGGTCACCCCGCTGTGCTAGCGTTTCTGCACTGGGGAGCACCGTATTCCCCGATCAGAAGAAACCACGCGACAGCAACCGTTGACGGGCAGGTGAACCATGGAACTACGCATCAACCAGAAGACCTATCAGGTCGAGGCAGACGCCGACACGCCCCTGCTGTGGGTGATCCGCGATGACCTGGGGCTGACCGGCACCAAGTATGGCTGCGGCCTGGCCCAGTGCGGCGCCTGTTCGGTGCTGGTGGACGGCAACGTGGTGCGCGCCTGCGTCACTCCGGTGGCCGGCGTGGTCGGGCGCGAAGTGACCACCATCGAGGCGATCGAGGCCGATGCCGTCGGCAAACGGGTGGTCGCGGCCTGGGTCGAGCACCAGGTGGCCCAGTGCGGCTACTGCCAGTCCGGCCAGGTAATGGCGGCCACGGCGCTGCTCAAGCACACACCCAAGCCCAGTGACGCGCAGATCGAGGCAGCCATGGTCAACCTGTGCCGCTGCGGCACCTACAACGCCATCCATGCCGCCGTGCATGAGCTGGCCCAAGGGGAGAAGGCCTGATGAACACACCAGTCGATACCCCCGCCGAACTGCTCAAGCTGCAACTGGGCGAAACGGTCAACCTGTCGCGTCGGCGCTTTCTTGCCGGCACGGCTGTCGGTGCCCTGGTGCTGGGCTTCGGCCTGCCCATGGGGTCGGCCCGTGTACAGGCAGCCGCCGCAGCAACCCCGGAGCGCGGTACCCAGGTGCCGGCGTTTCTGGAGATCCGCCCGGACGGCAAAGTACGCCTGCTCAGCCCGTTCATGGAAGGTGGCCAAGGCCCCTTCACCGCCATGGCGCAGATCGTTGGTGAAGAGCTGGACGTCGACCCGGCCAATTTCGTGGTCGACAGCGCGCCGCCCGGCGAAGCCTATGTAGTGATGGAAAATGGCATGCGCATCACTGGCGGCAGCATGTCGGTGCGCATGAGCTACCCGACCATGCGCCGCCTGGGCGCCCTCGCCCGGGCCATGCTGCTGCAGGCGGGCGCCGAGCAGCTGGGCGTGCCGGTCGAAGAACTCTCCACCACGCCGGGTCACGTGGTACATACCACGACTGGTCGTTCCATCCCCTACGGTGAACTGGCCGGACGGGCCATGGACCTGCCGGTGCCGGACCCGGCCAGCGTCAAGCTGCGCGACCCCAGCCAGTTTCGCTGGATCGGCAAGCCGGTACGTCGCCTGGATGCCTACGACAAGTCCACCGGCAAGGCTGTGTACAGCATCGACATCAAGGTCGACGGCATGCTCCACGCTGCCGTGCAGCACGCGCCACGCCTGGGCATGACCGTCGGCAGCCTGCGCAACGAAGACCAGGTAAAGGCCATGAAGGGCGTGCATTCGGTGCATCAGCTGCCGGGTGCCGTGGCCGTGGTTGCCGAACGCTGGTGGCACGCCAAGCGCGCGGTCGAAGCCATTCAGGTGGACTGGAAGGAGCCCGCGGCCGACAGCCCGGTACGGCCAATGCCGGCCGACTTCTCCAGCGATGGCTGGCGCGAGCACCTGGCCACGGTCACGGGCCCGGCGCGCGACGACGAAAACCAGGGCGATGTGGCCGGCATGCTGGCCAGTGCCAAGACCCGGGTCGAGGCAACCTACCACAACCAGTACCTCAACCACGCCCAGCTGGAGCCGCCGTCGGCACTGGCGCGCTTCAACCCGGACGGCAGCCTGGAAGTGTGGCTGCCCAACCAGGCACCGGACATGTTCCGTGACGACATTGCCAAGCGCACCGGCCTGGCCCCGGCGCAGATCACCCTGCATTCGCCGTTGCTGGGCGGTTTCTTTGGCCGCCACTTCCTGTACGACTCGGCCAACCCCTACCCACAGGCCATTGCCTTGGCCAAGGCGGTCGGCCGGCCGGTAAAACTCATCTGGAGCCGCGAAGAGGAATTCCTCCGCGATGTGCTGCGCCCGGTCGCCGTGGTGAAGTTCCGCGCCGGGCTGGATGCCGACGGCCTGCCGGTGGCCCTCGAAGCCGTGAGCGCCACCGAAGGCCCGACCGAAGCCATCGCTGGCAAGCAAGGCGAAAAGCTCGACCCGACCGCGCTCGAAGGGCTGTCGGGCAAGTCCTACGCCATCGCCAACAAGCGCATCGCGCAGATCTACGTGAAAGGCCCGGCCATGCTCGGCTACTGGCGCTCGGTGGGCAACTCGCTGAACGACTTCTTCTACGAATCGTTCCTCGACGAGCTGGCCGACAAAGGCGGCAAGGACCCGTTCGAACTGCGCCTGCACCTGCTGCGCGACAACCAGCGCCTGACCAACCTGTTGCAGGCCGTCGCCGAGCTTTCCGGCGGCTGGAAACGTGGGCCGTTCACCGCCGAGGATGGCAGCAAACGAGCGCGCGGCGTGGCCATGGCCTCGCCGTTCGGCTCGGAGGCAGCGGTCATTGCCGAGGTGTCGATCGAGAATGGCCAGGTCAAGGTGCACGACATCTGGCAGGCCATCGACCCGGGCAGCATCGTCAACCCGGCGATCATCGAGCACCAGGTCAACGGCGCCGTCGCCCTGGGCCTGTCGCAGACACTGCTGGAAGAAGCGGTGTACGTGGATGGCAAGCCGCGCGCGCGCAACTACGACCTGTACCCGATCCTGCCGCCGTCGCGCATGGCCAGGGTGCATGTGCGTATTGTCGAAAGCGGGGCGAAGATGGGCGGCATCGGCGAGCCACCGTTGCCCGCAGTGGCACCGGCGGTGGCCAACGCAGTCGCACAGTTGACCGGCCAGCGCGTGCGCAGCCTGCCATTGAGCCGCCATACCTTCAGCTGAGCACACAAGGACGCCCCATGACCCACCGTTTCGCAAGAACCGCTGGCTGGCTGGCGCTGCCGTGCCTGGTCGCGGCAGGCCTGCTGGCCTGGTACGTCACCCGCGAGCCCGCCTCGCCATTTGCCGATGCGCAGGCCACCACTGCCGACCCGGCGCTGGTCAGCCGTGGCGAGTACGTGGCCCGCCTCAGCGACTGCGTGGCCTGCCACAGCCTGCCGGACGGCAAACCGTTCGCCGGCGGGCTGGAAATGGCCACCCCGCTGGGGGCGATCCACGCCACCAACATCACCCCCGACCGCGACACCGGCATCGGTGGCTACAGCCTGGCCGACTTCGACCGTGCCGTGCGCCAGGGCGTCGCACCCGGTGGCCGGCGGCTGTACCCGGCCATGCCCTACCCGTCCTACGCCAAGCTCAGCGATGACGATGTAAAGGCGCTGTACGCCTTCTTCATGCACGGCGTGCAACCCGTGCAACAGGCCAACCTTGCCAGCGACATTCCCTGGCCGCTGAACTGGCGCTGGCCCATTGCCATGTGGAACGGCCTGTTCGCCGCCACCACGCCATACGCCGACCAGGCCGGGCAGGATGCCCAGTGGAACCGCGGCGCCTACATCGTCCAGGGCCCCGGCCACTGTGGCAGCTGCCATACGCCGCGCGGCCTGGCCTTCAACGAAAAGGCCCTGGATGACAGTGGCAAACCGTTCCTCGCTGGTGCCCTGCTCGATGGCTGGTATGCACCGAGCCTGCGTGCCGATCCCAACACCGGGCTGGGGCGCTGGAGCGAGGCCGAGATCGCGCAATTCCTCAAGACCGGGCGCAACCGGCACGCGGTGGTATTCGGCTCGATGACCGAGGCATTCAACAACTCCACGCAGTTCATGAGTGACGACGACCTGGCCGCCATCGCCCGCTACCTGAAGTCGCTGCCCGGCGACCCGCAACGCGACGGTGAGCCGTGGCAGTACCAGGCCGAAACGACGGCGGCGCGGCTCGACAGCCCTGGGGCGCATACCTATGTAACCCGCTGTGCGTCGTGCCACGGCCTGGACGGCAAGGGCCAGGCCGAGTGGATGCCACCTTTGGCCGGCGCTACCTCGGCACTGGCCAAGGAAGACGCCTCGGCGATCAATATCACCCTCAATGGTTCGCAGCGGGTGGTGACGGCCGGGTTGCCCGATGCCTATCGCATGCCGGCCTTCCGTGAGCAATTGAGTGACCAGGAAATTGCTGATGTGCTGGGTTTCGTGCGCAGTGCCTGGGGGAACAATGGTGGCGCGGTGAATGCGCAGGCGGTGGGCAAGTTGCGTGGGCATACCGACCCGGCCAGCAGTAGCCCGATCATTTTGCATATGCGATGAATTTGGTGGCTGTACCGGCCTCTTCGCGGGTGAACCCGCTCCCACAGGATTTGCACCACCCCTAAGACCTGTGCAGTACCTGTGGGAGCGGGTTCACCCGCGAAGAGGCCGGTACAGCCACCCTTGAACACCAGGCTTTACCGGAGTACCCATGGAAAGCATCGACCTGCTGGTCCTGCGCACCACCCGAGACTGGCTCGCCGCCGGCCACCGCACCCTGCTCGCCACGGTCGCCCGCACCTGGGGCTCCTCCCCCCGCCCGGTGGGCTCGATGATGGCCCTGCGCAGCGACGGCCGTGTGGTCGGCAGTGTCTCTGGCGGCTGCATCGAGGACGACCTCATTCACCGCTACACCAGTGCCTACGGCGGCCCCGGCATGCCCGGCGGCCTGCCCCAGGTGGTGCGCTATGGCGTCAGCGCCGACGAGGCCCACCGCTTCGGCCTGCCCTGTGGCGGCACCCTCGAACTGGTGCTGGAGTTCGCTCCGTCGCTGCCACACCTCGAACAACTGCTCGCCGGCCTCGACGGCGGCAATCTGGTACGCCGTGGGCTTGACCTGCGCAGCGGCGAGGCCAGCCTCACCGCCACCACCACGCCCGAACTGTTCAGCTTCGATGGCCAGCACATGCTCAGCACCCTCGGCCCCGGCTACCGCCTGCTGCTGATCGGTGCCGGCGCGCTGGCCGAATACCTGGCGACCATGGCCCTGTTCAATGGCTTCAGCGTTTCACTGTGCGACCCGCGCCCCGAGTACACGGCCGGCTGGAACGTTGCCGGCGTCAACCACCTGGCCGGCATGCCGGACGACGTGGTCCGCGCCTTCGCCCCAGACCTGCGCAGCGCCATCGTCGCCGTCAGCCACGACCCCAAGCTGGACGACCTGGCCCTGCTCGAAGCCCTGCACAGCCCGGCGTTCTATATCGGTGCCATCGGCTCACGGCGCAACAGCCAGCTGCGCCGCGAGCGGCTGATCGAACACTTTGGCGAAAGCGAAGCGTCGTTGCAGCGCCTGCACGGCCCTATCGGCATTTATATCGGTAGCAAGACCCCAGCCGAGATTGCCGTCAGCGTCATGGCCGAGATCCTCGCGGCGAAGAACGATGTCACCCTGCCCGGCGCAGTCAGCGTGACCCGGGCCAAGGAAGCCGAGCGGTTGGCACCATCCCTGTAGGAGCGGCCTTGTGTCGCGATGGGGCGCGAAGCGGCCCCGGCGATATCTGCGGCGAAGCTGAAAACAGGGGCCGCTGCGCGCCCCATCGCGACACAAGGCCGCTCCTACAAGGACCGCATACCAGGCTGCTATTTATTGCCAACGCTCCAGGTTTTGCTGCAGCAGTTGCTCCGGCAACGCCCCGGCAACGATCTTTTCCATCTCCCTCGCCAGCGCCTCACGCAGCTTCGGCTGGTTGCAGGGCGAGTCATGCGACAGCGCCAGGTACAGCCCTTCGCTGGATATCGGTGGCTCCAGCACCTGCAAAGTGTCGGCAATCCCCAATGTGCGCGCCAGCGCCAAGCCGGGATACTGCTCGTACACCACATAATCGCTGCGCTTGTGCATCAACTTCTCGAATGCCTGCCTGGCACCGGGTACCGCTTCGAGGGTGAGGTTGGTCCTGGCGTAGTCGTCGAACTGCTGGCCGTGGCTGTTGTTGACCAGCGTGCCGCCTTTGCGCCCCTTCAGGTCGGCCCATTGCCGGTAGGCAAAGGTATTGTCCTGGCGCACCCAGACAACACTTGGAGTATGCAGGAATGCCGGGGCAATGAAGTCCATCTGTTGCCGGCGGGCCTCGGTCAGGAAATACCCAGCCATCAGATCGATCCGGCCCGTGCGCACTTCTTCCTGGGCGCGCGACCACGGCCCGCCGTAGACCACCTCGATTTCCAGCCCCAGCTGCTTGCCCAGGTACTTGAGCAGGTCGGCATTGGCACCGATCAGTTGCTGGGGGTTCTGCGGGTCGCGCCACAGGTAGGGGGGGTATTCCGGGTTGCCGGTGGCAGTCAGCCGCCGGCATTCCTCATGCGCTAACGCCGCCAGCGGCAGCAGCAGGCACGGCAGCAGCAACAAGGCGTGGCGAAAGCAGCGCTCGATCATCGACAACCCTCGGCACATGTGACATCCGCAGACCCGGAGCGGTGGCCAAAGGCTGCCACATCCTGTGGTCGACTGCAGCACCCATCTGTGCGTGCTGTAGACAGTCTGGACCATGTCTGGCCATCAGGTTGGCCTTTTATCGGCCAGAAGGAGCGGCCCTCGTACTTCAGGCCCCCTGCCGGCGCATCGCCAGGATCGCCGCGCCAAAACCGATGAAGGTGGTGCCCACCACCCGGCTCACCCAGCGCGACAGCGACGGCCGGGTCAGCACGCCCTTGGCCCGCGCCGCCAGCGCGGCATACAGGCTCAGCGAAACCAGCGACAACGCCACGAATATCCCGGTCAGGATCAGGAACTGCGGCAGCAGCGCCGCTCCCTGGTCGATGAACTGCGGGAACAGTGCGGTGAAGAACATGGTCGCCTTGGGGTTGGTCACTGCCGTGAGGAAGGCCGACTTGTAGAGTTTCAGCGGCGTGGGCCGGACCTTGGCCACACCCTCTGCGGCGCCCTGCGCCAGCATCGGGCTCTTTTTCAGCAATTGCCGCGCCCCCAGGTAGAACAGGTAGCCCGCCCCCAGGATCTTCACGGCTTTGAACAGCATTTCGGAACTGGCCAGCAGCGCGCCCAAGCCCAGCATGGCTGCAGCAGAAAGGCAGAACAGGCCCGAACCATTGCCCAGCGACGACCAGATCGCGCTGCGCTGGCCATGGGCCAGGCTGTTGTTGATGGCCATCAGGGTGGCAGGGCCGGGGCTGGCGATCGCGATGGCAGCGACCAGGGTAAAGGCAAACAGCGAGTGAGAATCCATTTTCAGGCTCGTCAGACAATCAGGAAAGGCCGCGCACAGGGTACGCAGGTTCAGTCGGCATTCTGCCGCTTGGCCGCCTTCTTGGCGATAGCCTTCATCCGCGTTGCCGCCCGCTGCACGGTGGCCATCTTCTCGGGGCGCTTCATGCCCCGCCATTTGCGGATTTCGTCACGGGTGCGACCACAACTCACGCACAACTCGCTATTGAGCTGGCACAGCGAGACGCAAGGGTTGTCGATGTCTTTGGCCATGCCGCCACTCAGCCGGACATTTCTGCCCGCGCACGCTCGGCGGCGCCGTGGAACACCTGGCGCACTTCCTCGGCCTTGACCTTGCTGACCGACCTGGCAGCCAGCAGCTCGTCGACCACGCGCAAGCCCTGTTCCAGGGCGGTGGCCAGTTGCTCGCGGTCGGAGGCGTCAGCGACATCACCCAGATAAGGAGCGATGAGATACACGTAACGGTCCTGCAGCTTGAGCGCTTCCAGCGCGTCGAGGGCTTTCTGGAACCGATCGGCAGCGGCAGGGCTCATGCTCAATTTATCGAAATGAATCAGGCTCACACGGTCAGTGGCCATTTGGACGAATCTCCGTTTCCTGATACGGCCAGGCCCACAAGCAGCAGCGCTTCTACGGTGCTCGGATGTGCAGGCCCGGGGAATGCCCATCAGGTTACCAGAACGCGAAGCAGAAAGGGCCATCGCCCCCAGAACTAAAAGTATTTGGCAGGTCGCGTAATGGACGCCCCGGGGCGTTATCGGGACAGGAGCCGCCGTTTCGTGCACAGGATAATCCCGCCAGCAATCTCCCGGCCGAGGCAGTCATCGAACTCGGTAGCCCACACAACAACAAGCCTGCACCTGCAGGTAAGCCAGAAAGGGGCCTCATCATTCATGGCAAAGGAACACATCACCGAAACGCTCGACCTTGGCGTGACGGACCCCTCGAAAACCGCGGAAGCGCGCCAGGACCGGCGTTTCGAGGGCAAGCTCGACTGGATCGTCTTTGGTTTCACCAGCCTCCTGGCAATCGCTTTCGTCCTCTGGGGCTTCCTCAACCAGGCCAGCCTCGCCAGCAGCGCCTCCAGCGCGCAATCCTGGGTCATTCTCAACTTCGGCTGGTTCTTCGTGCTCACCTCCACCCTGTTCGTGGTGTTCGTGCTGTGGCTGGCGGCCAGCCGTTACGGCCGGGTCCCGCTGGGCCGTGATGGCGAACAGCCAGAATTCCGTACGGTGTCGTGGGTGGCGATGATGTTCAGCGCCGGCATGGGCATCGGCCTGATGTTCTTCGGGGTTGCCGAACCGCTGTCGCACTATGTGTCGCCACCGCCTGGGACAGCCGCCGGGCAGTCCAGCGAAGCGATGCAGGTGGCCATGGCCACCACGCTGTTCCACTGGACCCTGCACCCCTGGGCCATGTACGCCATCGTCGGCCTGGTGATTGCCTATGGCACCTTCCGCCGCGGCCGCTCGCAGCTGATTTCCGCCGCCTTCCGGCCGTTGATCGGCAAGCATGCCAACGGCCCGCTCGGCCGCCTGATCGACATGATGGCGATCTTCGCCACGCTGTTCGGCTCGGCGGCCTCGCTGGGCCTGGGCGCGCTGCAGATCGCCGGAGGCCTGGAGTACAACGGCTGGATCGAAAGCCCCGGAAAGCTGTTCTACATCTCGATCATCACCCTGCTGACCATCGCCTTCGTCACCTCGGCGGTGTCGGGCATCGGCAAGGGCATCCAGTGGCTGTCCAACACCAACATGGTGCTGGCACTGGTGCTGGCACTGTTCGTGTTCATGGTCGGCCCGACCCTGCTGATGCTCAACCTGCTGCCAACCTCGATCGGCATCTACGTCAAGATGCTGCCGGAAATGATGGCCCGCACCAACGCCAGCGGCGGTGAGCAGATGAACAGCTGGCTGGCCGGCTGGACCGTGTTCTACTGGGCCTGGTGGATTTCCTGGACGCCGTTCGTGGGCATGTTCATTGCCCGCATCAGCCGCGGCCGCACCATCCGCCAGTTCGTTACCGGGGTGCTGCTGGTACCGAGCCTGGTCAGCCTGGTGTGGTTCACCATCTTTGGCGGCGCGAGTATCGACGCCCTGCGCGAGGGCGCCTTCCAGCTGGCCAATGGTGCGGTCAACAGCAACCACGCGCTGTACCAGTTGCTGGACAGCTACCCGCTGGCTTCGGCGACATCGGTGCTGGTGATGGTTCTGGTGGGTATCTTCTTCGTTTCCGGTGCCGATGCGGCCTCGCTGGTGATGGGCACGCTGTCGGAACACGGCACCACCACGCCATCGCGACGTACGGTGATTTTCTGGGGTGCGCTGACCGGTACGGTGGCGGCGATCATGCTGGCAATCGGTGACCCGCGCGACCCCGGCGAGGCGCTGACCGGCCTGCAGAACCTGACCATCGTCGTGGCCCTGCCGTTCGTGGTGGTGATGGTGCTGCTGTGCCTGGCGCTGTACCGCGACCTGCGCAAGGACCCGATGATGCTGCGCCACCTGCGCGGCAACGAACTGATCGAGAAGGCCGTGCTGTATGGCGCGGTGAAGCATGGCGAAGAGTTCTACATCGTGGTGCAGGAGAAGAAGACTTCGGCCAAGCCGGCGTCGGCAGAGGCCGAAGTGACCGGCAACTGATCGGGCAAGCCCGCACACAGGGACCGCGTGAGCCGGAGCCTGCGCCGTACCTTGTGGGAGCGGGTTTACCCGCGAAGCAGGCGGCGCGGTGGATGGCACCGGCTTTGCCGGTGTTCGCGGCTAAAGCCGCTCCTACACAGGTACGGCGCAGGTTTCAGGTGCCCAATCAATCGCGCAGGAAGCTTTCCTCGAACGGGTAATGGGTCAACAGCTCATACCCGTCCTCGGTCACCAGCAACTGGTTCTCCAGCTTGATCCCGTCACGCCCACCCACTTCGCCCACATAGGCCTCCACGCACAAGGCCATGCCCGGCTGCAGTTCGCCTTCGTAGCCATAGGACTCGAGGTCTTCCGGGTAACGAATACTCGGGTACTTCACTGCCGTAATCAGCCCTTCAACGCCGCCTCTATCCTGGCCACATCGATCTTGCCCATCTGCATCATGGCCTCGAACGCCCGCTTGGCCGCTGCCCGGTCAGGGTGCCCGATGGCTTCGATGAGGATGCGCGGGGTGATCTGCCACGAAATCCCCCATTTGTCCTTGCACCAGCCGCAGACGCTGGCCTGGCCGCCATTGTTGACAATGGCATCCCACAAGCGGTCGGTCTCGGCCTGGTCCTCGGTGCTGACCTGAAATGAAAAAGCCTCGCAGTGCGTGAAGGCCTTGCCTCCATTGAGCCCCACGCAGGGAATGCCCATGACGGTGAATTCGACCGTGATCACGTCGCCCTCCTTGCCCGACGGGTAATCACTCGGCGCCTTGTGCAGCGCGATTACCTTGCTGTCGGGGAAGACGCTGGCATAGAAGTTGGCTGCCTCCTCGGCATCATTGTCGTACCAGAGGCAGATGGTGTTCCTGGCAGTCATGGTCTTGCTCCATGAATGAATGTGAACTCCTGAGTCTAGCCCCGGCAAGCAGGGTGAATTCACAGGATCGACAAGGGGTACTCCACGACATTTGCCTCATTGGCAATGCAGCAAAGCCAAGCCGGGCCCTGCAACATCCTGCAGACATTTCCGACGTCAGGTAGTGAACCCGCCTACAAAAAAACGGTCTTTGGCTGACGGTCAACTCACCGACCGGTTCATCGGCCCAGTCACCGGGCCTACTTTTGTCCTGTTTCAGCGAAGACCCAACATGCCCGATTCCCGCCCAACTGCTTCCGCCCTCACTGCCCTGCGCGGCGGCCTGATCGCCACCCTGGTGGCCCTTGCCGCACCGGTGCACGCCGAAGAGCCTGCCAGCGATGCACGCTGGGTCAGCGACAGCCTGAGCACCTACGTGCGCAGCGGCCCCACCGATGGCCACCGCATTGTCGGTACGCTCAAGTCCGGGCAGAAGCTGACCCTGATCGGCAGCCAGGGCAACTACAGCCAGGTGCGCGGGCAGAACGGCGATTTGGTGTGGATCCTCAGCAACGACCTGCAGTCGGTGCCAGGCCAGAGCGAGCGCCTGCCGCAGCTCGATGCCCAGGTCGCGGACCTGACCGGGCAGTTGAAGAACATCGACGACAGCTGGAAGAGCCGCGTGCAGGGCATGCAGGAAACCCTGGATTCACGCAAGAAGCTGATCGACGAACTGGAGGCGCGCAACAAGGCGCTGAATGAACAGCTCGACCAGAGCCAGTCGCAGCTGCGCGATACCCAGGCCCGCCTGGGGGACGAGAACAAGCAGGTGATGATGCGCTACATGGTGTATGGCGGCAGCATTGCCGGCGCGGGCTTGCTGGCGGGGCTGATCCTGCCGGCGCTGACCCGTGGGCGCAGGAAGAATGATCGCTGGTTCTGACTGGGCTTTCCTGCACTGGCCTGTTCGCGGGCTCGCCCGCTCCCACAGGTACTGCACAGGCCTTGAGCCTGTTGGAAATCCTGTGGGAGCGGGCAAGCCCGCGAAGAGGCCAGTGCAGGCCTGCAGCTACTTCCCGCGCGCCTTGTTGTAGATGGTCTTGGCCCGGTCGGCGGAGGCCTGGCACTTGATCATGTCACCCGCAGCCTGCCCTTCCTTGGCCTGCTTCAACAGCTCGTGGTAGTCATGCGCCATGCCACCGTGCAGTGCCTGGCCATCAGTCTTCTGAATGTCTTCAAGCTCCTTGATCTTGGCCGCACAGTTGCTCGCCGGGTCTGCGTGTGCGGCAAAACTGAGGACCGAGGCAATCACCAGCAAGGGTATGCATTTCGTGGATTTCATGGAGCGTTCTCCTGGAAAACCTGAAGGGTCGTCGAGATGACATTGGCTCGACGCAGCAAACAGCATAGTCGGCCATACGCCCCGGCGCCTCGGCTCAACCCGGGGGCTATGCCCCCTCGGCAAACAGGAAATCGATGAACACCCGCACCCGCAGCGGCATGTGCCGGGCCTGGGGGTAGATCAGCATGAACGGCCGCGAAGTGCCGCCAAACTCGGCGAGCACTTCCACCAGTTCGCCACTGGCCAGCGCGTCCTGCACGGTAAAGCGATAAGCCTGCATCAACCCGCCGCCGTGGCGCACCAGCGTGGCGGTGGCGAGGAAGTCGCCCAGGCAGGTGAACCCACCCTGGGTTTCGATCTCCACCTGCTGGCCATCCTGAAGGAAGCTCCACGGCGGGCGGCGGCCACTGCTGGGCAGTTCGAACTGGATGCACTCATGTTGCAGCAAGTCGTGCGGTGTTCGTGGCGTGCCGGCACGGGCCAGGTAGCCCGGCGTGGCCACCACCACCAGTTCGGCATCTTCCAGGCGACGCGCCACCAGCCGCGAATCGGCCGGCTCGCGACCACGAATGGCCAGGTCGAACGGCTCCTCGGCAAAGTCGACGTTGCGGTTGCTGACATGCACATCCACCTGCACCTTTGGGTAGCGCTGGCGAAACCGCGGCAGCAGCGGCAACAGCCGGTGATGGGCATAGGGCGTGGGTGCACTGATACGCAGACGGCCGCTCGGCTCGACCTGCCCGCCCGTGACCTGGCGCTCGGCCTCGACCAGCTGCCCCAGTGCCTGCCGACATTGCTGGTAATAGGCCTGGCCGGCTGCGGACAGGCGCATCTGCCGGGTGGTGCGGACGAACAGGCGTACGCCCAGGCGCTCTTCGAGGCGCGCCACGCTGCGGCTGACCGCCGCCGGCGTAACGCCGGCCTCCGTGGCCGCAGCAGTGAAGCTGCCGCTGTCGGCGGCCAGGCAGAACAATTCCAGGCTGCCCAGTTGCAGATCGTCGAAATGGCGGGTCATGACGGCTCGATTGATTACATGATGTATCGATTGAAATGCCCCACGCCTCATTTTTCAAGTGCTGATTGCAACCTACAGTGGCTTCACACCGAGCCCATGGCTCACTTCACTGGAGATCATGCACATGAACACGCCACGCACCGTCATCATTACCGGGGCCTCGAGCGGCCTGGGTTTCGCCCTGGCCGAGGCCTTCCTCGAACGCGGCGACAACGTGGTCGGCAATGCCCGCAGCCAGGCCCGCCTTGAGCAAGCCGCCGCTCGCCTCGGCAACCCATCGCGCTTCATCGGCGTGGCTGGCGACATCGCCGAACCGGGCACGGCGCAGCGCCTGTTCGCCAGCGCCGAGCAAGCCTTTGGCGGGGTCGACCTGCTGATCAACAACGCCGGCATCTTCATTGCCAAGCCATTTGCCGAGTACAGCGAAGCGGATGTCGACGCCCTGGTCGGTACCAACCTCAAGGGGTTCTTCTACCCGGCCCAGGAAGCGGCGCGGGTCATGACCAGGCAAGGGCATGGGCAGATCATCGCCATCACCGCCTCCATCGCCTTGCAACCGGACACCCGCGTGCCGGCCCTGCTACCGGTACTGGTCAAGGGCGGCCTGAACCAGGCGGTGAAAGGCCTGGCGCTGGAACTGGCAGCCAGCGGCGTGCAGGTGAATGCGGTGGCGCCGGGGATCATCGAAACACCGCTGCATGGCGGCAATACACAAGGCATGGGCGCGCTGTCACCCAGTGGCCGCACCGGCTTGCCACAGGATGTCGTGGATGCAGTGTTGTACCTGGCCGACTCACGCTTCGTCAGCGGCGTGATCCTGCCGGTGGATGGCGGTAGCACCGCTGGCACCTGGCACTGACAGAGGAGCGAGAACCATGCCCTATGTCCATATTCGCGTAACCGATGAAGGCGTGAGCGCTGAGCACAAGCGCCAGTTGATCGAACAGACGACCCGCATGCTGCAGCAGGTGCTGGGCAAGCCGCCGGCCAGTACCTTTGTGGTGATCGAGGAGGTGCCGACCGATAACTGGGGGGTTGGCGGGGAGACAGTGACTGCGGTGCGGGCCCGAGAGCGGGGTTGAAGCCTGGGGCCGCTGTGCGGCCCTTTCGCGACACAAGGCCGCTCCTACAAGAGGTCGCGTTCCCTTGTAGGAGCGGCCTTGTGTCGCGAAAGGGCTGCAAAGCAGCCCCAGGGCCTCACTGGCGCAACCGCTCCAACGCCTGCAACACATACCCCGTGGCCCGCTCCACCTGCCCTTCCCGGCAGGCAATGCCCAGTTGCCGCCACAACCCCGGCCGCAGCGGCCGGCGGGCGATGCGCCGGTCCAGCTCGGCCGACTCCCCCTCCTGCGGCAACAATGTCGCCCCATACCCGGCCCCGACCAGGCTCTTGATCGCATCGTTGTAGTTCAGCTCGATTCGCGGCTCGGGGTACAACCCCGCTGCCGCGAACCACTCGCCGGTCACCCGCGAAAGCTGGGTGCTGCTGTCGTTGAGGATCAACGCCCGCTGCGCCAGCCAGGCCGGCGTGACCTTGGCCGGTGGCTGCCAGTCGGCCGGCACGTAGGCCAGGATCGGGTCGCGCCGCCAGGGCGTAACCGCAAGCCCTTTGTCGGCCACCTGTGGCAAGGCCACCAGGCCGATATCCAGCGTGCCCTCGCGCAAGCGCGCCAACGAGGCCTGGGAGGTCAGCACCTGTACCTGCACATCGATCCCCGGGTGCACCGTACGCAAGTGCTCCAGCGCCTGCGGCAGCAGGTGGGCGATGGCACCGGTGGAAGCGCCCAGGCGCACCCGGCCGGTAAGGCCCTCTACCTGCCGGCGCACTTCATCCAGCGCCAGGTCGGCGTCGGCCAGCAGGCGGCGGGCACGGGCCAGCAGGGTTTCGCCGATGACCGTGGGCCGCACCTGGCCGCGGGTGCGGGTTAGCAACGGGGCGCCGATGCGCGCCTCCAGCTCGGCCACGTGCAGGCTGATGGTGGGCGGTGCCAGGTTGAGCTGGCGGGCGGCTTCGGCAAAGGAGCCCAGGTCGGAGATGACCACCAGGGTGCGGAGGCGATCGAGGCTGATTTCGCGCATGGGCCAAACTCATTCAGAAAAGATGAACATATCGATCATCATATTCAAATTTTCTTTACCAAAGCCACAAGCGAGCATAGGCCATCCCTCCCCGACCGGACTTTGACCATGCACACCCCTGTTGTCTTCATCGACGGTGACCAAGGCACCACCGGCCTGCAGATCCATGCCCGCCTGCAAGGCCGCAGCGATCTGCGCCTGCTGACCCTGCCCGAAGCCGAGCGCAAAGACCCGCAACGGCGCCGCGAGGCAATCAACAGCGCCGACATCGCCCTGCTGTGCCTGCCCGACGATGCCGCCCGCGAGGCCGTGGCGGCGATCCACAACCCGCAGGTGCGGGTGATCGACGCAAGCTCCGCGCACCGCACCAGCCCAGGCTGGGTCTATGGCCTGCCGGAGCTCGACGAGCAGCAAGCCGAGCGCATCGCGCACAGCAAGCGCGTCAGCAACCCCGGCTGCTACCCCACCGGCGCCATCGCCCTGTTGCGCCCACTGGTCAAGGCCGGCCTGCTGCCAGCGGATTACCCGCTGAACATCCACGCCATCTCCGGCTATTCCGGTGGTGGCCGCGCCGCGGTCGAACGGCATGAACAGCCCGCCGCCGGCAAAACCCCGGCCCTGCAACTGTACGGCCTGGAACTGGCGCACAAGCACGTGCCGGAAATCCAGCAGCACGCCGGGCTGTCGGCGCGGCCGATGTTCATGCCCGGCTACGGTGCCTACCGCCAAGGCATCGTGCTGAGCATCCCGCTGCAGTTGCGCCTGCTGCCCGGCCAGGTCAGTGCCGAACAGCTGCAGGCCTGCCTGCAGCAGCACTACCAGGGTGCCCGCCACGTCCAACTGATGCCCCTGCACCAGCAAGGCGCAGCGCCGAACCTCGACCCCGAGGCGTTGAACGACAGCAACGACCTGCGCCTGGCGCTTTACGCCAACCCTGAGCATGGCCAGGTGCTGCTGACCGCAGTGTTCGACAACCTCGGCAAAGGTGCCTCCGGTGCGGCGGTGCAAAACCTCGACCTGATGCTCGGTGCATTGCAGGTACAAGGCTGATCGGCAAAACCGGTTAGACTGTACAGCCCGCGCCCGCATGGCGCGGGCCGTCCATCTACCCGCCGGAGCCCGCCCCCCGATGTTCATCCTGAGCCGCCTCGACAGCGTGCCGCCTGAATCTTTCCAGAACCAGATCCGCGAACTGGTGATCCACCACGTCGGCGAACTGAGCAGTGTCGCTATCAGTGCCGACAACCCGCTGTACCCGCTGTACCAGTACGGCGTCGGCATGGAGGTGCATCAGTACCTGCAAGCACTGGACGGCACCCGCGGCCTGGCCGTGACGCTGACCCTGGCGCTGGATGCAGAGGCACCGGACCAATTGCTGGGGTTTGCCCTGTCGCTGCCGGCCGAGGACGACGAACAGGCGTGCGCCCTGGCGTTCCTGGCCGTGCGCGCCAGCCATCGTCGCCAGGGCATCGCCCGCGCCCTGCTGGGCGACCTGCAGGCACGCCACGCCTGCGTCGAGCTGAATGCCTTTGCCAGCCAGGTACCGTGGTTCGAGGCGATGGGCATGCAGGTGGTGGCCGCCAACGGGCCGCAGGTACTGATGAGCAGTACCGGGCGGGCTAGCGGCGCGCTGATCGGACGGCTGGATATTGCGCCGATCTACCAGACGGCGGAAGTGATGCAGATCCATACCTACCTGCTCAACCAGCAGGGTGAGGATGCGATGATCGAAGCGGAACAGATGCGGGATGAGCGGCTGGACGAACTGACCGCTCAGGCCCAGGAGTGTGTACGGCAGCGCAAGACCGTGCATTGACCCAAGGGCCTGTGGGAGATTGCCCAGCCCTTTGGGTTGTGCTGTCGCACAGATAACTGAATTTGCAAGCGATCCTCGTACCCTGTGGGAGCGGCTTTAGCCGCGAAGAATCCAACGCGGTGCATGGCACCGGCTGCGCCGGTGTTCGCGGCTAAAGCCGCTCCCACAGGGTCCCTGCTAATTCAATGAGTTATGTGCAGTTCCATGGGAGCGGGTTTAGCCGCGAAGAAGCCCCACTGGCCCCTCAGCCATGCACCCAACGCCGGTGCAGCCCACGCGCCAGGGCATCCAGCACAAACCCCAGCACCCCGATCAGCAGCACCATCGCCATCAGCTCGGAATACGCCAGCCGGTCGCGGGTATCGAGAATGAAGTACCCCAGCCCCGCACTCACCCCGAGCATTTCGCACGGCACCAGCACGATCCACAGGATGCCGATGGCCAGGCGCACGCCGGTCAGCACATGGCCGATCACCCCGGGCACGATCACCTTGCACAAGGTCTCCCGGCGCGTGGCACTCAAACTGCGGCTCAACTGCAACCAGCGCGGGTCCAGCTGCCTTACCCCGGCCGCCGTGTTCAGCAAGATCGGCCACAACGCGGCAAACGCCAGCAGAAAGTAGATAGGCTGGTCCCCCACGCCCATCAGCATCACCACCACCGGCATCCACGACAGCGGCGAGATCATGCGCAGGAACTGGAACGCCGGTGTGGTCGCAGCCTCCAGGTGCCGGTAGCTGCCCACCAGCAAGCCCAGCGGCACGCCGATCAGCAGCGCCAGCAGCAGCCCGACCAGGATACGCTTGAGGCTGACCCAGATATGCCCGTACACCTCGCCCTGCCCCAGCAACTCGACCAGGCTGGCCAGGGTCGCTGCCGGCGAAAAGCGCGCCGACAGGCCATCGGCCTGGCCGAACAGCGCGACACCGGCCCACCACAACAGCAACAAACCCAGCAACCCGGCCAGCCCCAGGCCGGCATGAACGACATGCGTGCGCATCAGACCGCGAACTCCTCGCTACGCTCGAAGTTATCGGCAATGCCGAACACCGACGGCCCGCCAACGCTGGCGATGGCGTTGCGCACGAAGCGGTCGTCGACCAGGTCGCGGGCGGTCTGTGCCGGGTCCAGGCCGGCCAGGAACGCGCTGTCGCCCTCGATCAGGGTGGTTTTCAGGCGCTTGACCAGCTCTTCAGTGTAGCTGGGGAACGGGTAAGGCTGGAAATCGATGCGCTTTTCGTCCCACTGCTGGTGGCGAATGGCGCCACTGGCAATGTAACCGGCACGGTCCTCGGCGGCCGGGGCCAGCACTTTGCCGAGCACCGCTGGTTCATGCGGGGTGTACTTGTTGGGGCCGGCCTTGGACAACAATGCAGCGGCCTCGGCGCGGTGGTCACGGGTCCAGTGCTGGGCCTTGACGATGGCGTTGACCACCTTCTGCGACCACTCCGGGCGGTTGTTCAGGTCGTGCTCGTGCATGAACACCACGCAGCAGGCGTGGTTGCGCCACACATCGCCGGTGAAGCGCTGCACGCGGCCAACCTTGAGGTTCTCGGCCAGGGCGTTGAATGGCTCGGCGACGATATAGCCAGCGATGCGTTTGCTGGCCAGCGCCGGCGGCATGTCGGACGGCGGCAATACCAGCAGGTTGACTTCGTTGCCGGCCAGTGGCGCATTGGCCGGCTTCGACACCGGGGTCAGGCCGTTGTCGTTGAGCATCTGTTGCAGCACCACGTTGTGGATCGAGTACCAGAACGGGATGGCCACGGTCTTGCCGCCCAGCTGTTTCATGTCGCTGATGTCCGGGGCCACGGTCAGGCCTGAACCGCCCACGTGGTTCCAGGCCACCACCTTGGCCGGCACCTTGCTGCCGTAGCGGGCCCATACGGTCATCGGCGACAGCAGGTGGATGACGTTGACCTGGCCGGAGATGAACGCCTCGATCACCTGCGCCCAGCTGCGCAGCAGCACCGGGCGCTCGGCCTTGATGCCTTCGGCCTCGAACAGGCCGTTGTTGTGCGCCACCAGCAGTGGCGTGGCGTCAGTGATCGGCAGGTAGCCGATACGCACTGGCGCGTCCGGCTCGGCGGCGGCACGGGCCTGCAGGCTCGACAGCAACGGCAGTGCACCGGCGGCCGTGAGCATGGCGCCGAGCTTGAGGAAATCGCGACGCGAAGAAGAGGAACAGCAGTCATCCATGCACATGGACAGCCTCCGAGGGCAACGGGGTTGGGGTAGGTTCGACTGTGCGGCTTGCCCGCCGAAGGGTTTTGAGGATTTCGATGCGCAAGGCGCCCAGTTCCTCGACCCGCTGCGTCCGTGGTTGCGGCAGGTCGATGCGCCACTGGCCGAGGGTATGCGCTGGGTGGTTGCCCAGTAGCAGGACCCGGTCAGACAGCAGCAGGGCTTCGTCGATATCGTGGGTGATCAGCACCGCCGCCGTGTTGTGGGTGGCGATCAGTTGCAGCAGCAGTTGCTGCATGTCGGCCCGGGTCACTTCATCCAACGCGCCGAACGGCTCGTCGAGCAACAGCACTTCGGGCTGGCGGGCCAGGCAGCGGGCCAGCGCGGTGCGCTGGGCCATGCCGCCGGACAACTGCGCCGGGTACTGGCCGCGAGCATGGGCCAGGCCCACGGCAGCAATCGCATGGTCGATGCGTGCGCGCCGTTCGGCGGCGGCAAGTTTTGGCTGGCGGGCGAAGTCCAGGCCGAAGGCGACGTTCTTCTCCAGGCTCAGCCAGGGCAACAGGCTCGGGTCCTGGAAGGCCACCGCCAGGCGTGGGTGCGGGCCCTGCAGCGGCTGGCCGTGCAGGGTCACGCTGCCACCGCGGGGCTGCTGCAGGCCGGCCAGTACCCGCAGCAGGCTGGACTTGCCGACCCCGCTGGGGCCGAGGATGGTCACCACTTCGCCGGGGGCCAGCTGCAGGTCGAACTGCGCCAGCACCGCCTGCCAGCCACCCTCGCGCGGGTAGCCCAGGCTGATGTCGCGGGCTTCGAGCAACACTTGGCTCATGCCGCGCCCGCCTGGCGTTGCAGTTCGGCGCGCAGTTGCACCAGGCTGGGCGTGACGATCGGCACGAAGGCCGACTCGCGCCAGCGGCGGGCAAAGCCTTCGCCATACTCGCTGAGGTAGGCCTTGCCACCACTGGCCTGCAACTCCAGTTGCACGGCGTCAGCAGCGCTTTCGGCCAGGGTTATGCGCAGCTTGAACAAGGCTGCCGGCTGCTGCTGGAAGCGGCCATCGAGCTGGCCCTGCTTGAGCTCGCTCACGGTGTTTTCCAGGCGCTCGCCGAGCACCTGGCGTGCTTCGTCGAGGAACGAGGCACGGCCATGCAGGTGTGCCTGCACTTCCGCCAGCGCCCGCCGCGCCAGGCCAATGGCCATGCCGCACTGCAGCGCCAGGAACGCCGGGCGTACCCGGGGCAGGAACTCACGGGCATTTTCGTGCAACAACCAGCCACGCTGCAATTGCACCTGGTGGAAGGCCAGTGCCGCGGTGTTGCTCGACTGCAGGCCCATCAGTTGCAGGTCGTCGGAGCGCTCCAGGCCCTGCGCTTCGGACGGAATGGCCAGCACGAACGGTGCGCCGCCGGCTTCGTCTTCGATAGCCGCAGCCACCACGAAGCCGCTTTTGCGCAGGTTGGTCACCCAGTGCAGGCGCCCTTCCAGCTGCCAGCCATCGGCTTGCGGGCGCCCGCGCACCTGCAGCGCTTCGATGCCGGACAGGAACTTCATGGCATTGGACAGCCCGGTGGCGCCGGCCAGTTCGCCAGTCAGCAGGCGCGGCAACAGGTGCTCGCGCAGGGGCTGGTTGGGGCTGTGCAACAGGTATTCGATGAAGGCGCGCTGGCCCCAGCAGACGAACGCCGCTGCCAGCGAGCGGCTGGCGATCGCGGCGATGGCCTCGACCGCGTCGGTCACCTGCCCGCCCGTGCCGCCCAGGGCCGGGTCGACACCGACCCGCAGCAGCTGCGATTCGGCGATTTGCGCCAGCACCAGCTGCGGCTCGCACTGGCCGCGGTCAATGGCCTCGGCATTGGCATCCAGCCAGTGTCGAAATGCACAATCTTGCATGGTCTTGCTCCTTTGAAAACGCCGGGGCCGCTTGGCGGCCCATTCGCGGCACAAGGCCGCTCCTACAACGATCGCGGAACGACCGGTATCACGCGCGGATCATGCAGAAGGTTGCCAGCGGTACTTGCCGAGCTCGTCATTGAGCGGCGTCTGGGCGAACACATTAGCAAAGTTGCACAGGGTTGCGAGGCTCACGCCCAGAATCACCTCCAGGGCGTTGCCTTCGCTAAAACCGGCTGCGCGGAAGGCCTGGTAAGTGGCCTCGCTGACATTGCCACGGGTGGCGATGACTTCGCGGGCGAACGCGGCCAGGGTTTCATACCGGGCATCGGGCAGCTCGCCACGGGCACGCAGGGCATCGACCACCTCCTGCGGCAGCTTGGCCTTGTTCAGGGCCACGGCCGTGTGGCCGGCCACGCAGAAGTCACAGCCATGCTGGGTGGCGGCAATCAGCTGCACCACTTCACGCTCGGCCAGGCTCAGTTCGGATTTGCCGTTGAGTGCCGAAACGGTCACGTAGGTTTCCAGCGCCGCCGGGGCATTGGCCAGCACGCCCAGCAGGTTGGGGATGAAGCCGGAATTCTTCTGGGCGTTCTCGAGGAACGGACGGGCCGCTTCCGGGGCGCTCTGCAGCGTGTGTAAAGTAATGCGCGAGGACATGGAGTGGTCTCCTTTGATGGGTGTCACTACAGTCTGTTGGTTATAAGAACTACCCTCCATATTCATCAGTCGCCTTTCCTTGCTCTTGAGTCTTTGCATTAGATGATTTCGTCCAGCCACCTTGTCGATTGGTTATTAGAGGGCCTGGAGCTCGATGCCAGCCTGTTCCATGTGGGCCGCTACTGCGGCGGCTGGCACGCCAGCACCCAAGGCATGGGCCGGGCCAGCTTCCACCTGGTGGTGCAAGGGCATTGCTGGCTGCACATCGACGGCCAGCCCGAGGCACTGCGCCTGGAGGCCGGCGATGCGGTGTTCCTGCTGCGCGACCTCGGCTATCGCCTGGCCAGCGACCAGGACCCGGCCAGTGCCTGCGCCCAGCCACGCCAGCACATGCAGCCCATGGACGCCGATGCGGTCGATGGCGTGGGGCTGGTATGTGGTTTCTTCCACTTCAAGCCGGGCTTGTCGGCGCTGATCGTCGACGGCCTGGCCGACTGGATATTGCTGCGCGCCGATGAACCGGCCGGGCATGCGGCGCGGGCGTTGTTCGAGCTGATCCTGGAGGAATGCCGGCGCGCCGCCGGGCCGTCACAGGCGTTGCTGGAGCGGCTGACGCACTTGTTGTTCCTGTATGTGCTGCGCCAGCAGGTGCATGCCGGGCAATCGCTGGGCGGGCTGGTCGCCCTCGCCCGGCAACCGGCGTTTGCCGGGTTGCTGGAGCAGCTGATCGAGCAACCGGGGCAAGCGTGGACGCTGGAAAGCATGGCCGCCTGCACCGGGTTGTCGCGGTCGGCGTTTTTCAAGCGTTTCAATGAACTGGCGGGACAGTCGCCGGGGCAAGTACTGCTGGCGTTGCGCATGCGCCATGCCAGCCAGTTGCTGCGGGCGGGGCATACCGTGGAGCAGGTGGGGGCGCAGGTGGGGTATCAGTCGGTGGCGGCATTTACCCGGGCGTTCGCCAAGGCGGTGGGGGTGCAGCCGGGGGCGTATCGGCGGCAGCATGAGGGGCGTTAGCCTGCACTGGCCTCTTCGCGGGTGAACCCGCTCCCACAGGGATATCACAATCTCTGGAACTTGTGGGGTACCTGTGGGAGCGGGTTTACCCGCGAAGAGGCCGGCACTGGCAACAGATTCAGACCTGACTGACCGGAATATCCCCTGCCCCTTTGCCCTCCCGCCGCTCACCCATCCAGGCATTGACCTTCTGCCCGAACTCAGCCGGCGCCTTGCGCCCGAACCGCCGCGCCAGATCAAGGATGGTCTGCTGCGCCAAGGCCTCTTCCATGCGCTTCTGCGCACCCAGCATCACCGCATGGATCGCGCAGGTGCCCTCGGTCGCCCAACCCGGCGGCGAACCCTCGAACAGGCTGCAACGCTCACGAACTTCGCGGCAGTCGAAGATCTTCTTTGGCCCATCGATGGCATTGACGATATCCAGCACGGTGATTTCATCCGACGGCCGCGCCAGCCGGAAGCCGCCACGCACGCCCTCGGTGGCGGCCACCAGCCCGGCACGGGCCAGCTTGGTAAAGACCTTGGCCAGGTACTCCTGGGGTACACCCTGCAACTCCGCCAGGTCGCGCACGCTGGACTCGCGCGAGTCGCCCCGCTCGTCCACCAGGAACAGCAGGCAATGGATACCGTATTCGACGCCAGCACTGTAGAGCGACATATCTATCTCCGACCAATCTTGTCGCAAATAATACGCCGATAGCATCCGCACCGCAAAGCGCAAAGCTGCCGCCGGTCGGCCTTGTTTTTCCCTTAAGCCCAGTAAATACAGCTATTCGAGCTGCGAAATGGTGATGCGGAGTGTCGGCATGCGGAAAAAAAGACTTGCACGCACAAACTACGATCAATACAGTCGTAGTTATTCGAGAGGCACACAACCCGCCCTCGAAGCCCCTTTCGAACCTTGCGGAGCACCTTCATGAAATCGAACATCCTCATCATCGGTGCCGGCTTTGCCGGTGTATGGAGCGCCCTGAGCGCTGCGCGCCTACTCGATCAGGCCCAGCGTGCCGACATCAACATCAGCGTCCTAGCTCCGCAGCCTGAACTGCGCATCCGCCCGCGCTTCTACGAGGCCGACGTGCACGGCATGAAGGCCCCGCTGGGCGAGCTGTTCGAAGCCGTGGGCATTCACTTCATCCCGGGCAACGCCGACAGCATCGATACCGAAGGGCGCAGCGTCAGCTACACCGACGCCCAGGGGCACCGGCAACAGATCGCCTACGACCGCCTGATCCTTGCCGCCGGCAGCCAGGTCGCACGCCCGGCAGTGCCTGGCCTGGCCGAACATGCATTCGATGTCGACCAGATGGAATCGGCCATGCGCCTGGAACAGCACCTGGTCGGCCTGGCCGCCCAACCCGCTTCGCCTGCACGCAACACCGTGGTGGTCTGTGGCGGTGGCTTCACGGGTATTGAAACCGCCACGGAAATGACTGCCCGCCTGCGTGCCATCCTCGGTGCCAGCGCAGCGGTGCGGGTGGTGGTGGTCGACCGCGGTGCGCAAGTTGGTGCGGCGCTGGGCGCGGGTATCACGCCGTCGATCATCGCCGCCTGCGAACAGGCCGGGGTCGAGTGGAAGGCCGGGGCTTCGGTGGTGGCTGTCGATGCCGGTGGCGTTACCCTGGACAACGGCGACCATATCGCCAGCAACACCGTGATCTGGACCGTTGGCGTGAAGGCCAGCCCGTTGACCGCGCAGGTTGCCGGCGAGCGCGACAACTTCGGCCGGCTGAAAGTGGACGGCCACCTGAAGGTGCTGGGCCAGGACCATGTGTACGCCACGGGTGATACTGCCTGGGCCGCTGTGGACGAGCTGGGCAACCACGCCCTGATGACCTGCCAGCACGCCATCCCCATGGGCCGCCACTCCGGCAACAACGCCGCGGCCGACCTGCTCGGCCTGCAGCCGGTGGTGTACCGCCAGCCCAAGTACGTCACCTGCCTGGACCTGGGCGAATGGGGCGCGACGTTCAGCGAGGGTTGGGAGCGCGAACTGAAGCTGCACGGCCAGGAAGGCAAAGACCTCAAGCGCCAGATCAACTCGGTGTGGATCTACCCGCCAGCGGCTGATCGCGCCTTGGCACTGGCCGCTGCCGACCCGCTGATCGCGATCGTCTGACCGCAGCGAGGTGCAAGCTGAAATAACCGGGGCCGCGTTGCGGCCCTTCGCGGGCACGCCCGCTCCCACAGGGATAGTGCTGCCTGCAAGGGCAACATGAAGCCTGTGGGAGCGGGCGTGCCCGCGAAGGGGCGCAACACGGCCCCAATACCTGCAACTACTCTCTATCAGTCATTGACACTCACAACCCGCCCCGCCTTCTCGGCAGCCTTGCCCCGGGTCGCCAGGCAGTAATACAGCGGCACCGTCACCAGCAGGCCGAACAGCCACGACAGGTCAGCCCCTTCGACGATATTGGAATACGGCCCCACATACAGCGACGTATTGGCAAACGGCAACTGCACCAGGATGCCGCAGGCATAGGCAATGATCGCGTGGTGGTTGAAGCGGCCATAGATGCCGCCGTCGGCACTGAAGATCGAGGCGATGTCGTACTGGCCCTTCTTGATCAGGTAGAAGTCGATCAGGTTGATCGATGCCCACGGCACCAGCACCAGCAGCAGTGCCAGGATCAGGCCGATGAACTGGCCGATGAAGTCCGCCGAGGCATTCAGCGCGACCATGCCGCAGCCCACCAGAATCACCGCAGCCAGCACCACCCGCACCTTGATGCTCGGCGTCCACTCGGCAATGAAGGTCTGGATCGCGGTCACGATCGACAGCACCGCGCCATACAGGTTGAGGGCGTTGTGGCTGATGATGTTGAGCAGGAACAGCACCATCAGGATCGGGCCCAGCCAGCCGGTGGCCTGCTTGACCGCGTCCATCGCATCAGTGCCTTCCGGCACACACAGCACCGCCACCGCACCAAAGCTGAAGCACAGGATGGTGCCCAGGGTAGCGCCGAAGTAGGTGGCCCAGAACGGCTTGGCAATGCCCACTTCACGCGGCAGGTAGCGCGAGTAGTCGGAGGTATACGGCGAGAAGCTGATCTGCCAGATGGTGCCCAGCGACACGGTGGCGATGAAGCCCGACAGGTTGAACGCGCCACGGCTGAAGAAGTCGGCCGGCAGTTCCTGGGCGAACATCATGATGAAACCGGCCAGCAACGCCGACCCCATCACCCAGGTACCGATGCGGTTGAGGATGTGGATGAAGCGGTAACCGATCACGCCAATGGCGGTGGCACTCAGCGCACCGATCACGATCGCGCCCGGCATCGGCACGCTCGGGGTGATGCCGTGGATGGTCTTGCCCGCCAAGACGATGTTGGAAATGAAGAAACCGACATAGATCAGCGCGGTGAAGAACACGATCAGCAAGGCGCCGTAGCGGCCGAACTGGCCACGGCTCTGCACCATTTGCGGAATGCCCAGCTGCGGTCCCTGCGCAGAAGCAAGGGCAATGACCACGCCCCCGACCAGATGGCCCAGCACGATGGCGACCAGGCCCCACAACAGGTTCAGGTGGAACACCTGGACCACCATGGCGCCGGTGACGATGGGCAGTGGCGCGATGTTGGTACTGAACCAGAGGGTGAACAGGTCGCGCGCCTTCCCGTGGCGCTCGGCAGGTGGAACGTAATCGACCGTGTGATTCTCGACAAACTGGTGTTGCGACGACGGTTGGGACATAGGATTCAGCTCGAAAGGTCGTTTTTATCTTTGTAAGGAAACCGCATCTAGGCGGCCTCTCAGCTGCGGACCATATTATGGTATTCCAAACTTTTGACAACACTGATCCGTAGGAAAAAACGCCCACTGATCCGCTCGCGCAATCCCTGCGGCAAACCGCCTCACCGCTCAAAGCCACGGTATACGCGGGCTTGAGCCGTTCATCGCGCAATACCCTCGCTTGAAAATTCCGCTTGCAAAATAGGTATTACGGTATACCATCAGACACATCAACGATAAAAACCGCGGACCACCGCAGCCCTATAGAGGTACACCAGATGATCGACGCAACCGTCTACAAGCATGTCCTGGGCTCCTTCCCGTCCGGCGTTACCGTCATCACCACCCTGGACGACGATGGTTCGGTCGTCGGCCTGACCGCCAGCGCCTTCTCCTCCCTGTCGATGGACCCGCCGCTGGTGCTGTTCTGCCCCAACTACACCTCCGACTCCTACCCCGTGCTGATCCGGCAGAAGCGCTTCGCCATTCATCTGTTGTCCGGTGAACAGCAGGCCGAAGCCTATGCGTTCGCCAAGAAGGGCAAGGACAAGGCCAGTGGTATCGAGTGGTCCCTGAGCGAACTGGGCAACCCGATCCTGGCCGGTGCCACCGCGGTCATCGAATGCGAACTGTGGCGCGAATATGAAGGTGGCGACCACGCCATCATGGTCGGCAAGGTGCACAACCTGATCGTCCCTGAAGAGGCGCCACGGCCGATGGTGTACTGCCGCGGCAAGATGGCCAGCCTGCCGGCCTTTGCCTGAAGCCTATTCTGAATCGAGACCGCTGGCGCCAACCCTGCCAGGCGCCAGCCCCTTTCAAGCGTTGAGGAAAGCCCCATGAAATTTTCGTTGTTCGTGCACATGGAACGTTGGGATGAACAGGTCAGCCACCGCCAGCTGTTCGAAGACCTGACCGAACTGACCCTGATGGCCGAGAACGGCGGTTTCAGCACCGTGTGGATCGGCGAACACCACGCCATGGAATACACCATTTCGCCAAGCCCGATGCCGCTGCTGGCCTACCTGGCTGCGCGCACCGACAAGATCCGCCTGGGCGCCGGCACCATCATCGCGCCGTTCTGGAACCCGATCCGCGTGGCGGGCGAATGCGCCCTGCTCGACGTGATCAGCAATGGCCGCATGGAAGTGGGCCTGGCGCGTGGCGCCTACCAGTTCGAATTCGACCGCATGGCAGGCGGCATGCCGGCCACCGACGGCGGCAAGGCCCTGCGCGAAATGGTGCCGGTGGTGCGCAAGCTGTGGGAAGGCGACTACGCCCATGACGGCGAAGTCTACAAGTTCCCCACCTCCACCAGCGTGCCGAAGCCGTTCAACGCCACCCCACCGATGTGGATCGCCGCCCGCGACCCGGACTCGCACAACTTCGCCGTGGCCAATGGCTGCAACGTCATGGTCACCCCGCTGATGAAGGGTGACGAGGAAGTGCTGGACCTGAAGAACAAGTTCCAGGCTGCCCTGGACAACAACCCGGGGGTGCCGCGCCCGCAACTGATGGTGCTGCGCCACACCCACGTGCACAGCCCGGCCGAGCCGGAAGGCTGGAAGGTCGGCGCCCAGGCCATCTCGCGCTTTTACCGCACCTTCGATGCCTGGTTCGGCAACAAGACCACCCCGGTCAACGGCTTCCTCGAGCCGAGCCCGGAATCGAAGTTCGCCGAAGTGCCGGCGTTCGAGCTGGAGAACATCCGCAAGAACACCATGATCGGCACGCCGGAAGAGATCATCGCGCGTATCAAGTACTACCAGGAACTCGGCGTCGACGAGTTCAGCTTCTGGTGCGACAACAGCCTGCCCCACGCCGAGAAGAAGAAATCGCTGGAACTGTTCATCAAGGAAGTGGTGCCGGCGTTCGCCTGATTTCCCATTACCTGAAACATTGCGGGACGCGCCCGCTCCCGTGGGCCCTGTGGCCCGCGTGAGCGGGCTTTTTTTTGGGGATTGATCCGTTGCCTGTACTGGCCTCTTCGCGGGTGAACCCGCTCCCACAGGTACCCCACAGGGTTCATGGTCTGCGTCATACCTGTGGGAGCGGGTTCACCCGCGAAGAGGCCGGTACAGAACGCCACAAAAACCCCGATACACAGCGCCTTTCGTCCCCTCGCAAGAGAAATTTCCAGCCACCTCTTGCACAACAAATATTATGGTATACCATCAGACAACAAGAGCTGATAACCCTCACCAGGAGCCACCCATGAGTTTCGAAATCCGCAAGATCGTCACCTACTCCGAAGAGACCCGCATCGAAGGCGGCAAGGCCACCGACAAGCCGGTGACCATGGTCGGCCTGGCCGTCGTGATCAAGAACCCATGGGCCGGTCGCGGTTTCGTTGAAGATCTGAAGCCGGAAATCCGTGCCAACTGCTCGGACCTGGGTGCCCTGATGGTCGAGCGCCTGACTGCAGCCATCGGCGGCGCCGACAAGATCGAAGCCTACGGCAAGGCCGCAGTCGTCGGCGCCGACGGCGAAATCGAACACGCCTCGGCGGTGATCCACACCCTGCGCTTCGGCAACCACTACCGCGAAGCGGTACAGGCCAAGAGCTACCTGAGCTTCACCAACAAGCGCGGCGGCCCGGGTACCTCGATCCAGATCCCGATGATGCAGAAGGACGACGAAGGCCTGCGCTCGCACTACATCACCCTGGAAATGCAGATCGAAGATGCCCCGCGCGCCGATGAAATCGTCGTGGTCCTGGGCGCTTCCGACGGCGGCCGCCTGCACCCGCGCATCGGCAACCGCTACATCGACCTGGAAGAACTGGCTGCCGAAAAAGCCAACGCTCAATAACAACAACCAAGACGGGCCGGGGCGTGGCGTGCTTACCCGCCGCGCCCGACCTTCAAGGAGCGCCCTCCATGATTCAGCCTGTCGCTGAACGCACACCCGCCGGCACCAGCTACCTGTCCGTCGGCCAGGGCCAACCCGTGGTACTGATCCACGGCGTGGGCCTGAACAAGGAAATGTGGGGCGGTCAGTTCGTTGGCCTGGCCAACGACTACCGCGTCATCGCCTACGACATGCTCGGCCACGGCCAGAGCGCACTGCCGGCCGCCGACATCGGCCTGGAAGGCTATGCCGCCCAGCTCGCCGAACTGCTCGACCACCTGCAGATCGCGCAAGCCACCGTGATCGGCTTCTCCATGGGCGGCCTGGTCGCCCGGGCGTTTGCCCTCGGCTACCCGCAGCGCCTGGCTGCACTGGTAGTGCTCAACAGCGTGTTCAACCGCACCCCCGAGCAGAGTGCCGGCGTTATCGCCCGCGCCGCCCAGGCTGCGCAGCTGGGCCCCGACGCCAACGTCGACGCCGCGCTCGACCGCTGGTTCAGCCGTGAATACAAGGCTGCCAACCCGGCGCAGGTCGCCGCCATTCGCCAGGTGCTGGCGAGCAACGACCCGCAGGGCTACCACACCACTTATTCGCTGTTCGCCACCCAGGACATGTACCGCGCCGCCGACCTGGCCAGTATCCAGGTGCCGACGCTGATCGCCACCGGCGAACTCGACTCGGGCTCCACCCCGGCCATGACCCGCCAGCTCGCCGCCAGCATTCCTGGCGCGCACAGCGTGGTCCTCGCCGAGCAACGGCATATGATGCCGGTGGAAGCACCGCGTGAAGTCAACAAGATGCTGCTGGACTTCCTCGCGCAAGCCCGCACCCTCACCGAATCCGCCAAGGGGATTGTTGCATGACCCTCGTTCGTTTCCAGATGTGCATCGACGGCCAATGGCGCGATGCCCAGAGCGGCAAGACCTTCGACAGCCTCAACCCGGCCACCGCCCAGCCCTGGGCGCAACTGCCCGACGCCGACGAGGCCGATGTGGAGCTGGCCGTGCAGGCCGCCCAGCGTGCCTTCGACAGCAAGGAGTGGCGCAGCATCACCGCCACCGCGCGCGGCAAGCTGCTGCGTCGCCTGGGTGACCTGATTGCCGAAAACAAGGAACACCTGGCCCAGCTGGAAAGCCGTGACAACGGCAAGCTGATCCGCGAAACCCGCGGCCAGGTCGGCTACCTGCCGGAGTTCTTCCACTACACCGCAGGCCTTGCCGACAAGCTTGAAGGCGGCACTCTGCCGCTGGACAAGCCCGACCTGTTCGCCTACACCGTGCACGAGCCGATCGGCGTGGTGGCCGGGATCATCCCGTGGAACAGCCCGCTGTACCTCACCGCAATCAAGCTGGCCCCAGCCCTGGCCGCCGGCAACACCATCGTGCTCAAGCCGTCCGAGCACGCCTCGGCGACCATCCTCGAGCTGGCCCGCCTGGCCCTCGAGGCCGGCTTCCCGGCCGGTGTGGTCAACGTGGTCACCGGCTACGGCCCCAGCACCGGCGCGGCGCTGACCCGCCACCCGCTGGTGCGCAAGATCGCCTTCACTGGCGGCGCCGCCACCGCCCGCCACGTGGTGCGCAGCAGCGCCGAGAACTTCGCCAAGCTGTCGCTGGAGCTGGGCGGCAAGTCGCCGAACATCATCTTCGCCGATGCCGACCTGGACAGCGCCATCAACGGCGCCGTGGCCGGCATCTATGCCGCCTCCGGGCAAAGCTGCGTGGCCGGCTCGCGCCTGCTGGTGCAAGACGAGATCTTCGACGAGTTCGTCGAACGCCTGATCGCCCGCGCCAAGCGCATACGCATCGGCAACCCGCAGGACGATGCCAGCGAAATGGGCCCCATGGCCACCGCGCAACAGTTGGCCGTGGTCGAAGGCCTGGTGGCCGCGGCCAAGGCCGAAGGCGCCAAGCTGCACATGGGCGGCAAGCGTGCCGAAGTCGAGGGTGACGGCTGGTTCTACGAGCCGACCCTGTTCGAGTGCGACAGCAACTCGATGACCATCATGCAGGAAGAGGTGTTCGGCCCGGTTGCCGCGGTAATCCGCTTCAAGACCGAGGAAGAGGCCCTGGCCATCGCCAACGACTCGCAGTTCGGCCTGGCCGCCGGCATCTGGACCCGCGACCTGGGCCGTGCCCACCGCCTGGCCCGCGACGTGCGTTCGGGGATCATCTGGGTCAACACCTACCGTGCCGTGTCGGCCATGGCGCCGATCGGTGGCTTCAAGAACAGCGGCTACGGCCGTGAGAGCGGCATCGATTCGGTGCTGGCCTATACCGAGCTGAAGACGGTGTGGATCAACCTGTCCACCGCGCCGATGCCCGACCCGTTTGTGATGCGCTAAGAGGTAGCACAAGATGATCGAACCAGGCATCTACAAAGACGTGATGGGCTCCTTCCCGTCCGGCGTCACGGTGGTCACCACCCTCGACGCCGACGGTGGCATCGTCGGCATAACCGCCAGCGCGTTCAGCGCGCTGTCGATCGACCCGGCGCTGGTGCTGTTCTGCCCCAACTACGCCTCCGACACCTACCCCATCCTGCGTGACAGCAAGCAGTTCGCGATTCACCTGCTGTCCGCCGACCAGACCGCCGAGGCCTATGCTTTCGCCGGCAAGGGCAAAGACAAGGCCAAAGGCATCGACTGGCACCTGAGCGAGCTGGGCAACCCGCTGCTGGCCAAGGCCACGGCGATCATCGAGTGCGAACTGTGGCGCGAGTACGACGGCGGTGACCACGCGATCATCGTCGGCGCGGTGAAGAACCTGGTGCTGCCGGCCGAGCCGGTGACCCCGATGGTCTACCACAAGGGCAAGCTGGGCGCCCTGCCGCCCCTGGGCTGACCTTGAGATCGCCGGGGCTGCCGTGCAGCCCATCGCCGGCAAGCCAGCTCCCACAGGGATTCCACAGGCCTGTGGCCCTTCGCTGTATCTGTGGGAGCTGGCTTGCCGGCGATGGGCCGCACAGCGGCCCCTGTTTCACCCTTTTTTAGGGGCCGCGTTATCGTCTCACCCTCGGTTGCGTCCCCTGTTTTATTCCGGAGTACTGCACATGAGCAATGAAAAGTACGAAAAAGGCCTGCAGATCCGCACCCAGGTACTGGGCGAGGACTACGTCAACCGCTCGATCCAGAACGCCGACGACTTCACCAAGCCGTTGCAGGAGCTGGTCACCGAATACTGCTGGGGCCACGTCTGGGGCCGCGAAGGCTTGTCGCTCAAAGAGCGCAGCATGATAAACTTGGCCATGATTTCCGCGCTCAACCGGCCCCACGAGCTCAAGCTGCACATTCGCGGCGCCTTGCGTAATGGCCTGAGCCGTGAACAGATTCGCGAGATCCTGCTCCAGGTCGGCATTTATTGCGGCGTGCCCGCGGCGGTGGACAGTTTCCGCCTGGCCCGCGAAGCGTTCGCTGAAGCCGATGCGGAGTCAACCCGTTAACACCGGGCTGTTCGAACCCACGCAAGGAGCACCCAAGGTTCGTGGTGCTGTTGCGGTTGCGGCCGGGCAGCCTCTTTAAGAGCGCACTTGATGAAACGCCAGCCACTCGACGACAGCTTCAAGGTCAACCGCAACCCCGTTACCCTGCGCGAAATCGTGCTCGACAAGCTGCGCGCCGCGATCATGAACTTCCACCTGCTGCCAGGCGACCGCCTGGTCGAGCGCGACCTCTGCGACCGCCTCGGGGTCAGCCGCACCTCGGTGCGTGAAGCCCTGCGCCACCTGGAGTCCGAAGGCCTGGTGGAATTCGCCGACGCCAAGGGCCCGCGCGTGGCCATCATCACCCTGGAAGACGCCCGCGACATCTACGAGCTGCGCTGCGTGCTCGAAGGCCTGATCGTGCAGCTGTTCACCCTCAACGCCAAGGCCAAGGACATCCGCGCCCTGGAACGCGCGCTGGAGGTCAACCGCGAAGCCCTCGAGGAAGGCGAACTGCAACAGGTGCTGGACTCGGTACAAGGCTTCTACGATGTGCTGCTGGAAGGCTCCGGCAACCAGGTGGCGGCCCAGCAGCTGCGCCAGTTGCAGGCGCGCATCAGCTACCTGCGCGCCACCTCGGTGTCGCAGGAGAACCGCCGCGGCGCCAGCAACCGCGAAATGGAAAAGATCGTCGAGGCGATCAAGAGCGGTGACCCGCTGGTTGCCCACCAGGCCTCGGTCGACCACGTCCGCGCCGCCGCCAAGGTGGCCTTGGACTACCTGCGCCAGAAGCAGGATGACAACGTCAAGGTGCGCGAGATGGTCGAGCCCCTGGCCTTGAAGGACCCACGCATATAAGCCACCCACAGGCCACCGATCATGCCCAACGCCCCGCGCTACTGCCCGCACTGCACCACGGAACTGGCCCGGGGCGTTCCCACAGGCGACACCCACGAACGCCTGCACTGCACCGGTTGCGGCTACATCCACTACATCAACCCGAAGATCATCGCCGGCTGCATCATCGAGCGTGATGGCAAGTACCTGCTGTGCCAGCGCGCCATCCCGCCACGCCCCGGCACCTGGACCTTGCCGGCCGGGTTCATGGAGGCCGGCGAAACCACCGAGCAGGCGGCCCTGCGCGAGGTCTGGGAAGAAAGCGGCGTACGCGCCGAAATCGTCTCGCCGTACTCGATCTTCAGCGTCCCGAGGATCAGCGAGGTCTACATCATCTTCCGCGCCATCGCCACCGAGGAAACCGGGCAGTACGGGGCGGAAACGCTGGCGTACAGGTTCTTCGAGCCGGACGAGATCCCGTGGGACGAGATCTACTACCCGGCAATCCGGCAGATTCTCGAGCGCTATATCCTCGAGCGGCAGGCCGGGGTTTATGGCATCTACATGGGCAATGACGACACAGGCAAGGTGCACTTCATTCGCTAGCCTGGGCCGGCCTCTTCGCGGGCCTGCCCGCTCCCACCTGTACGGCGCAAAGCTTGAGCGATGTGCTATCCCTGTGGGAGCGGGCAAGCCCGCGAAGAGGCCGGTACAGCCACCAAAAATTCTCGCCAAACGTCTATTCTGGATGCACCCTTAAGGCCTTACGCAAAAGGACCGGCAGAGCACATGGCAAAATGGCTAGACGGCGGCGGGCTAATGGCCGAGCGCATCCGCAACCACGATTGGGCCGCCACCACACTGGGCCCGCTGCAGCACTGGCCCGACTCGCTGAAAACCAGCCTGGCCCTGTGCCTGGCCTCGCGCTTCCCGCAAGCCGTGCTCTGGGGCCCTGACCTGCTCACCCTGCACAACGACGCCTTCTCGCAGATACTCGGGCAAAAGCCCTCGGCATTGGGCATCCCCTTCCGCGCCGTGTGGCAGGAAGCCTGGGCCGACATCGGCCACATGGCCAACCGCGCCCTGGCCGGCGAGGCGGTGTACATCGAAGACTTCCCGCTCGTCATCGACCGCAACGGCGGCCCCGAACGGGCCTATTTCACCTTCTGCTACAGCCCCATCCGCGACCACGACGGCAAGGTGCTGGGCATGCTCGATACAGTCACCGAAACCACCGCCAGCGTGCTCGCCAACCAGCGCCTGAAATTCCTCGACGACCTGGGCCGTGCCGTGGCCGACGCCACCGACCCGGACCAGATCCTTGCCACTACCACGCGCATGCTGGTCGAGCACCTGCAACTGTCGAGTTGCGCCTATGCGGTGATGGAGCCCGACGAAGACGGTTTCACCATCTGCGGTGACGCCGTGGCGCCCGGCTCGCCGCATCTGTTGGGCCGCTATCGCTTGCAGGATTTCGGCAAGCTGGCGCTCGGCCGCCTGCGCAGTGGCTTGCCGTTGGTCATCCAGGACAACCTGAGCGAGCTGTCCCCCGAGGAAGCTGCCACCTTCCAGGCCATCGGCATTACCGCGACCATTTGCATGCCCCTGATCAAAGGCGGCCGGCTGACCGCGCTGATGGCCATCCACGACAAGGCGCGACGGGAATGGACCCACTATGAACAGATGCTGATCAGCGAAGTCACCGAGCGCTCCTGGGCGCATGTCCAGCGGGTGCAGGCCCACACCGAAGTGCGCGAGGCCATGGCGGCACTGGAGGCGCTGAATGCCACCCTCGAACAGCGCGTCGACGAACGCACCACCCAGCTGCTGCATACCGAAGCCGTGCTGCGCCAGACCCAGAAGCTCGAAGCCATTGGCCAGCTGACCGGCGGCGTGGCCCATGACTTCAACAACCTGCTGACCATCATTCGCTCGTCACTGCATTTTCTGCAGCGCCCCAACCTCGACGCACAGCGCCGCGAGCGCTACCTCAAGACCATGTCCGACACCGTCGACCGCGGTACCAGGCTGACCGGCCAGTTGCTGGCCTTCGCCCGCCGCCAGGCCCTGAGCCCGCAAGTGTTCGAGGCCGGGCCCCGGCTGGAGGCCATGGCCGACATGCTCGACACGGCCACCGGTGCGCGGATCCAGGTCGAGCTGCAGTTACCGCAGGCGCCTTGCCATATCCGCGCCGACCTCAACCAGCTGGAAACCGCGGTAATCAACCTGATGCTCAACGGCCGCGATGCCATGGCCGGCGAAGGCACCTTGCAGCTGCGCCTGCAGGCCGACCAGCGCCTGCCCGCCCTGCGCGGCCAGGCGCCACAGCCGGGCCAGTTCGCGGCGATTTCGGTGAGCGACAGCGGTGTCGGCATTGCCGCCGAACTGCTGGAGCGCATCTTCGACCCGTTCTTCACCACCAAGGCACCGGGTGAAGGCACCGGGCTCGGGCTGTCGCAGGTGTTCGGTTTTGCCAAGCAGTCCGGGGGCGATGTGCAAGTGAACAGTGTCCCGGGCCAGGGCACCACCTTTACCTTGTACCTGCCCCAGGAGCCACCGCCTGAGGCCTAGCGGTCAGCGCCGCCCTTCGGCCAGCATGCGCACGGCCAGGCCCGCCAGCACCGTCCCCATCAGCCAGCGCTGAACCTGCTGCCACAGCGGGCGACCGGCGAGGAATACGGCGATCGACCCGGCCATGATCGCGATCAGTGCATTGACCGAAACGCTGATGGCGATCTGCGTCGACCCCAGCACCAGCGACTGCAGCAGCACGCTGCCATGCCCCGGCTCGATGAACTGCGGCATCAACGACAGGTACATGACGGCGATCTTGGGGTTGAGCAGGCTGGTGGCAAAGCCCATGGTGAACAGCCGCCGCGGGCTGTCGGCAGGCAGGTCGCGAACCTGGAACGGCGAGCGGCCACCAGGGCGCAGCGCCTGCCAGGCCAGGTACAACAGGTACAGCGCGCCACCGATGCGCAGCGCGTCGTAGGCAAAAGGCACGGCCATCACCAGGGCGGTGATGCCCAGCGCGGCGCAGAACATGTAGATGACGAAGCCCAGGGCCACACCACCCAGCGAAATCAGCCCGGCCTTGCGGCCCTGGCAGATCGAGCGGGAGATCAGGTAGATCATGTTCGGCCCTGGGGTCAGGACCATGCCGAGGCAGATCAGGGCGAAAGTGAGCAGTTGCGTGGTTTCGGGCATGGGGCACATCCTGGTTGTGCGTTGAAGTGCTGCGAGTTTATCCGAGGCTTTGTCTATCGTCTGTACTGGCCTCATCGCCGGCAAGCCAGCTCCCACAAGTACCCCGCATGGCTCAGGCCCGGCATTGAACCGGTGGGAGCTGGCTTGCCGGCGATGAGGCCAGTGAATTCAACTTATTTGACCCACTATCAAGCCCAGGGCCACCGTGATCATCGCCACCCCCGACACCCGGCCGACCAGCTTCGCCGCCCCCGGCCGGGTGCTCAGCACGGCTTTGGCGCCATAACCGACCAGCGAGTAGATCACCAGCGAGCTGCACAGGTGCACCAGGCCCAGCAGCAAGATCTGCAACGGCACCGGCCAGCTCGACTGCGGGTCGGTGAACTGCGGCAACAACGCCAGGAACAGCAAAAACACTTTCGGGTTCAGGCCACTGACGCAAAACCCTTTCAATGCCCAGCGGGACCCCGACTCCCCCGCACCATCCTGCCCGGCCGCCGGCAATGCCGGGCTCAGCAGCAGGTTGCCACCCAGCCACAGCAGGTAGCTGCACCCCGCCAGGGTCAGCAAGGTCAGCGCCAGCGGGTGGCCGGCCAGCAGGCTGCCGACCCCGGCCGCCACCACCAGGGTCGCAAGGAAATGCCCCGACAACATCCCCGCCACCGCGGGCATCACCCAGCGCCCGCGCATGCCGGCCGAAATGGCATAGGCCCAGTCCGCGCCCGGGGTAATCACGAACAGCATCGACACGGCCCAGAACGCCGTCAGAACACTGAGAGCCACTTGAATCTTCCTTTTTCCACTGCTTTGGGATGACGAAAGATTACGGATTCCGTCGAGGGATTTTCTTTCGTATATTCCCCAACAGCCCTCAATTACTGGAAGATCCTTCTCGATGGACAGGACTGATCGAAAAATCCTTGCCGAACTGCAAAAAGACGGTCGGCTATCGGTGACCGAGTTGGCAGACCGTGTGGGGCTCAGCCTGTCGCCCTGCCATCGGCGCTTGAAGGCGCTGGAGGAATCAGGGGCGATTCTTGGCTATCACGCGCGCCTGGCGCCGAGCGCACTGGGGCTGAACTTTGCCGCGCTGGTGTTCGTGACCCTGCGCGAAGTCACTCGCCAGCCGGTAGCGGACTTTGAAGCGGCGCTGGCCGAAATCCCGCAGATCGTCGAGGCGCAGCGGCTGTTTGGCGACCCGGATTACCTGCTGCATGTGGTGGCCAAGGATTTGCCGGCGTTCCAGAAGCTGTATGACGAGCAGCTGACCAGCATTCCCAATGTGAAGCGGTTGAGTTCGACCCTGGTGATGAAAGAGGTGATTCAGGATCGGTTGTTGCCGATGTAGCGTTGTTGCCTGTGCCGGCCCTTTCGCGGGCTCGCCCGCTCCCACCTCGACCGCATTGATTTCAAGCCATGCGCAGACCTGTGGGAGCGGGTTCACCCGCGAAAGGGCCGGCACAGGCGATCTTTTATCTGCCCTGCAAACGCGCACGGCGCCCCACCAAAGCACACCGCTTCTAGCCTCCACAAGGCCCAAACCCCTCTAGCCCAAGCCCTCCCGCCCCCTGGCACCCTCCTTGCTACCGTCCCCCGCTTAACCTTTTGTCAGCCTTAGGTTTTTTAAGGTTTATGGGCACATATTTACTAATTTCTCGTTATCCCCGCGCCCCGCATCATCGCTCCAACAAGAACGCGTCGCCCTTCGCCGGCACGCCCCCGGGCAGCTCCCGATGCCCTACCTTGCCTTGGAGTCAGTCATGACCAGTGCAGCCAATTCGGCACCCCTCATAGAAAAACACACGATCGGCTACGTGCCCCCGCAAGACCGCCATGGAAAGGTAAGGGATCTGTTCACACTGTGGTTCGGCGGCAACATCGCGCCACTGCCCATCGTCACCGGCGCGCTGGGCGTGCAACTGTTCCACCTGAACCTGGTATGGGGCATCGTCGCCATCCTGGTCGGCCACCTGGTCGGTGGCGTACTGATGGCGCTGCACTCGGCCCAGGGTCCGCAGATGGGCATCCCGCAGATGATCCAGAGCCGCGCCCAGTTCGGCTCGCTCGGCGCGCTGCTGGTGGTGGTGATCGCCGGGGTCATGTACATCGGCTTCTTCGCCTCCAACATCGTTCTCGCCGGCAAGTCGCTGCACGGCGTGGTCGATACAGTGCCGGTACCGGTGGGCATCGTCATCGGTGCGCTGGGCTCGGGCATCATCGGCATCATCGGCTACCGCTTCATCCACGTGCTCAACCGCATCGGCACCTGGGTGCTGGGTATCGGCATCGTGGTCGGCTTCGGCTACATCTTCAGCCACGTGCAAAGCGACGACTTCCTCACCCGCGGCGGCTTCAACTTGGCCGGCTGGCTGGCTACCGTGTCGCTGGCGGCACTGTGGCAGATCGCCTTTGCACCCTATGTGTCGGACTACTCGCGCTACCTGCCGGCGGACGTGAAGGTCAGCTCGACGTTCTGGACTACCTACCTGGGTTCGGCCCTGGGTTCGAGCCTGTCGTTCATCTTCGGCGCCGTGGCGGTGCTGGCGATCCCGGCCGGCATGGACACCATGGACGCGGTCAAGCTGGCCACCGGTACCCTCGGCCCGATCATGCTGGTGCTGTTCCTGCTCAGCGTGATCAGCCACAACGCCCTCAACCTGTATGGCGCAGTGCTGTCGATCATCACCCTGGTGCAAACCTTCGCCCACCGCTGGATCCCCACCGCCAAGAGCCGCGCCGTGCTGTCGCTGGTAGTGCTGACGGCCTGCTGCGTGGTGGCAGTGTTCGCCTCGGCGGACTTCATCGGCCACTTCGTCGACATGGTGCTGGTGCTGCTGGTGGTGCTGGTGCCGTGGACAGCGATCAACCTGATCGACTTCTATGCCATCCACAAGGGTGACTACGATATCCAGTCGATCTTCCAGGTCGATGGCGGCATCTACGGGCGCTACAACCCGCAGGCGCTGATTGCGTATGCTGTGGGCATCGCGGTGCAGATCCCGTTCATGAACACGCCACTGTATGTCGGGCCGATTTCCGAGCATATCAACGGAGCGGACCTGTCGTGGCTGGTGGGGCTGGCGGTTACTTCGCCGCTGTACTGGTGGCTGGCCAGCCGTGACAGCGCCTACCGTCGCCGGCAGATGAGTGCCAAGGTGGCCATGGGGCACTGATTCAACCAGTGCCGCCTCTTCGCGGGCTTGCCCGCTCCCACAGGATGTCACCGGCCTCGAAGGCTGTGGTGTCCCGGTGGAGCGGGCAAGCTCGCGAAGAGGCCGGATTACAGCGAGGGTGAGGTGCTCATGGAGTCACTCCTGTGTGAATGGTGGGGGTGCCCTGGGGCTGCCTTGCAGCCCATCGCGACACAAGGCCGCTCCTACAGGGGACCGCGCAAGGCTCAGATACGCGGTCCCTGTAGGAGCGGCCTTGTGTCGCGAAAGGGCCGCAAAGCGGCCCAAATTACCGATAACTCAGTACTGCGCCTGCCCCGGCACCCAGGCGGTTCCCGCCAACGGCACTCGCGCCATCGCCGCAGCCTCCACGGTCAACGCCACCAGGTCCTCCGGGTCGAGGTTGTGCAAGTGCGACTTGCCACACGCCCGCGCCATGGTCTGCGCCTCCAGCACCAGCACCCGCAGGTAGTTGGCCAGGCGGCGCCCGGCCTCCTCCGGGTTCAGGCGCCTGGCCAGTTCCGGGTCCTGGGTGGTAATGCCGGCCGGGTCGCGGCCGTTCTGCCAGTCGTCATAGAAACCGGCCGCCGAGCCGATCTTCTTCAGTTCGGCATCCAGCCGCGGGTGGTTGTCACCCAGCGCGATCAGCGCCGCAGTGCCAATGGCCACCGCATCAGCCCCGAGGGCCATGGCCTTGGCCACGTCGGCACCATTGCGAATACCACCGGAGACGATCAGCTGCACCTTGCGGTGCATGCCCATTTCCTGCAGCGCCTGCACTGCCTGCGGAATGGCCGGCAGGATCGGGATGCCAACGTGTTCGATGAACACTTCCTGAGTCGCGGCAGTACCGCCCTGCATGCCGTCGAGCACGATCACATCGGCACCGGCCTTCACCGCCAGCTTTACGTCGTAGTACGGGCGGCTGGCGCCGATCTTCACGTAGATGGGTTTTTCCCAGTCGGTGATCTCGCGGATCTCGGCAATCTTGATCGCCAGGTCATCCGGGCCGGTCCAGTCCGGGTGGCGGCAGGCGCTGCGCTGGTCGACGCCGATCGGCAAGGTGCGCATGCCGGCCACGCGCTCGGTCACCTTCATGCCCAGCAGCATGCCGCCACCGCCCGGCTTGGCACCCTGGCCGAGGACGATCTCGATGGCATCGGCCTTGCGCAGGTCGTCGGGGTTCATGCCATAGCGCGACGGCAGGTACTGGTACACCAGGTGCTGCGACTGGCCGCGTTCTTCCGGGGTCATGCCGCCGTCGCCCGTGGTGGTGCTGGTGCCGGCGATGGTCGCACCACGGCCCAGCGCCTCTTTGGCGTTGGCCGACAACGCGCCGAAACTCATGCCGGCGATGGTCACCGGAATTTTCAGGTGGATCGGCTTCTTGGCGAAGCGGGTGCCCAGCAGCACATCGGTGCCGCATTTTTCGCGGTAGCCTTCCAGCGGGTAGCGCGACACGCTGGCACCCAGCAGCAGCAGGTCGTCGAAGTGCGGCACGCGGCGCTTGGTGCCGCCGCCGCGGATGTCGTAGATGCCGGTTTCGGCGGCACGCTGGATTTCCTGGATGGTCAGGCGGTCGAAGGTGGCCGACTCACGCAGTACCGGGGGGAATTGCTCGCTCATGGGAATGCTCCTGGATCAGTACGCGCTGGCGTTGTCGACTTTGAAGTTGTACAGCTGGCGAGCCGAGCCGTAGCGTTTGAAATCGGCAGCCTTGTGGTCCAGGCCGGCCTTGTTCAGCAGTTCCTGCAGCTCTTGCAGGTGCTCGGCGCGCATCTCTTTCTCGATGCAGTCCGAGCCCAGCGACTGCACCGCACCCTTGACGTAGATGCGCACCTCGTACAGCGAATCGCCCAGCGCATCGCCGGCATCGCCACACACCACCAAACGCCCGGCCTGGCCCATGAAGCAGCTCATGTGGCCGATGCTGCCGCCGACGACGATATCCACGCCCTTCATGGAAATACCGCAACGCGCGCCGGCGTCGCCCTCGATCACCAGCAGCCCGCCATGGGCAGTGGCGCCGGCGGCCTGGGAGGCGCTGCCCTTGACCCGCACCGAGCCGGACATCATGTTTTCGGCCACGCCGACACCGACGTTGCCATGCACGGTGACGCTGGCCTGCTGGTTCATGCCGGCGCAGTAGTAGCCGGCGTGGCCTTCGATATCCACGGCCACGGCGGCGCTGATGCCCACGGCCAGGTTGTGCTTGCCGTCGGGGTGGGTCACCCGCCATTCGTGGTCCTGCACCTCACCGTGCAAGGACTGGTTGAGGACACGCACCGAGGTGCTGGAAAGGTCGATCGTCTTCATGTGGTTCTCCAGTGGTTCGGTGGCAGGTCAGGCGCTTTCGCGTTCCCATACGTACAGGGTGGCCGGGGCCGGTTCCCAGACCTTGGCGTTCTCGATGCCCGGCAGGCTGGCCAGCGCCTGGTACTCCGAGGCCATGGCCACGTAGTCGTCGGTCTCGGCCAGCACGGCGGGCTTGCAGGCGATCGGGTCGCGGATCACGGCAAAGCCGTTGCGGGTGCCGATGGCGAAGGTGAAGAAGCCGTCCAGGTCTTCCAGGGCGCCATCCAGGGCCTGGGCCAGGCTGTCGCCCTGCTGCAGGCGCCAGGTCAGGTAGCCGGCGGCCACTTCGGTGTCGTTGTCGGTCTCGAAGCTGATGCCTTCGCGCTTGAGCTCCTGGCGCAGGCGGAAGTGGTTGGACAGCGAGCCGTTGTGCACCAGGCACAGGTCGGCGCCGGTGGAGAACGGGTGGCTGCCTTCCATGGTCACGGCGCTTTCGGTGGCCATGCGGGTATGGCCGATGATGTGGCTGCCTTTCATGCCGACCAGGCCGAAGCGGCTGGAAATTTCCGCCGGCAGGCCCATGCCCTTGAGGACCTCGATGCTCTGCCCGGCGCTCATGATGCGCACGTCAGGGGCCAGTTCGCTCAAAGCCTGGCGGGCCGATGCCTCGTTGGTGTGCACCTTGAGCACGGCGGCGCTGGCGTTCTGGAACCAGTCCAGCGAGCAGCCCAGGCGCCCTTCCAGCTGGCCCATCAGCGCCGCCCAGGGGTAGTTGATGTCAGTGGCCTGCAGGGTCAGCTTGACCCAGCCATCGGCCACTTCGTCGCCGTAGATGGCAAAGCCGGCGCTGTCCGGGCCACGGTCGGTCATGGCTTCGAGCATGGGTTCGAAGAGCTTGCCGAGCTGGGCTTCCAGCTCGGGTTTTTTCAGGTACAGACCTACGATTCCACACATGGTGATGCTCCTTACTAGGCAGTGGGCGACCGCGTTCGTGCTGGCCGCCCAAGGGATTGGGGGGCGGTCAGAAGAATTCGGTGTAACGCTGGATTTCCCAGTCGGAGACATGGCGGCAGTACTCCACCCACTCCATGCGCTTGAGCTTGATGAACTCGTCGACGATCTCGGCGCCCAGCACTTCGCGGAACAGCGGGTCGGCCTCCAGGGCGTCGGCGGCTTCCTTCAACGACTGCGGCAAGGTCTTGATGCCGCGTGCGGCAATCTCTTCCAGGCTCAGGTTGTAGAGGTTCTCGTTGCACATCTCGCCCGGCTCCAGCTGACGGTCGATGCCATCGAGGCCGGCAGCGATGATCGCGGCGGTGACCAGGTACGGGTTGCAGCCAGCGTCCGGCAGGCGGAACTCCAGACGGCCATAGGGGATGCGCACCATCGCCGAGCGGTTGTTGGCGCCATAGGCGACAAACGCCGGGGCCCAGGTGGCGCCGGATAGCGAGCGGCCGACCACCAGGCGCTTGTACGAGTTGACCGTGGGCGCGGCGAAGGCGCACAGCGCCGGGCCATGGGCCAACAGGCCTGCGGCAAAGTGGTAGGCCAGCTTCGACAGGCCCATGCCGCTGCTGTCGGACGGGTCATGGAACAGGTTCTTGTTGGTACTGCTGGCCAGCGACAGGTGGAAGTGCATGCCATTGCCGGCGCGCTTGGGGTCGGGCTTGGGCATGAACGAGCAGATCATCCCCAGGTCGTTGGCGATCTCGCCGGCGGCCATGCGGAAGAAGGTAAAGCGGTCGGCCGACTCCATGGCGTCGCTGTAGGTGTAGTTGATCTCGAACTGGCCGTTGGCGTCCTCGTGGTCGATCTGGTAGATGTCGAAGCCCACCGGCTGCAACGCCTCGGTCAGGCGTTCGAGGAACAGCCGCGAACGCGACAGGCCCTTGTAGTCGTAGCACGGCTTGTCGAGGTTGTCGGAGGCGTCCACCAGTTGCAGCTTGCCATCCTCGTCGCGGCGGAACAGGCTGAACTCGGGCTCAAGGCCAGTGTTCAGGGTCCAGCCTTTGTCGGCCAGGCGCTGCACCTGCTGCTGCAACACGTAGCGGCTGTCGTAGGGCCAGGGTTGGCCGTTTACGTGGCCTACACACACCACCCGGCCGTAACCCGGCTGCCACGGTACCGGGATCAAGGTGGAAAGGTCGCCGCGGGCCATGAAGTCGGGGCCGTGCGGTTCCATGCCCATGCCGCAGATGGCGAACCCGGCAAAGCCGGCGCCCTCCTCGGCCACCATCTTCAGGCCCGAGACCGGCACCGATTTGGTCTTCGCCGAGCCATGGATATCGACGAACTGCGCCAGCACGTACTTGATGCCGTGCTGATCGAGGGTGCGCTGGGTTTCTGCTGGCAACATGGGTTGAACACTCCTGGGCAAGGGGCAATGATTCCGCATGGGAAAATTAATTTCCTCACAGGAATGCAATGTGCTTGCCAACTTTGTTCAGGGTGCAACCTTGTGTTGCCTGTTCGGGCCTCTTCGCGGGCCTGTGGGAGCGGGCGTGCCCGCGAAGAGGCCGGTACGGCCAGCCCAAAACCCAAGCAGATTTCTATGCTCCATTTATGGGAAACTTGTTTTCACCCGAGGAAAGATGCAGCCACCGCAACTGCACTTCGCACTTTCCCAGTGCGAAATCTTTATTCTTGAACTGAAACCGTGCAGGACATTCGATGCCAACCGAAACCGAACCGCGCCTTCGCCTGGAGCAGTACCTGGGCCTGCAGATCAAGCGCCAGCGCCAGGCCCAGTCCCTCAAGCTCGCCGACGTGGCGCGCATCGCCGGCATCAGCCAAGGCATGCTGAGCAAGATCGAGAACGCCCAGGTGTCCACCAGCCTCGACACCCTCAGCCGCTTGTGCGACGTGCTGGGCATGCCGATGGCCAAGCTGTTCAGCCAATATGACCAGCCCGACGGCAATGCCTTGCTGGTGAAAGCCGGTGAAGGGCTGGAGGTGGTGCGCCGCGGTACCGAGAAAGGCCACACCTACCATTTGCTCAATCACGCCAGGGGGCCGAAGAAGAACTTCGAGGCGTACATGGTGACCATGGACGACGCCAGCGAAGAGTTCCCGACCTTCGCCCACCCCGGCACCGAGTTCCTTCACTTGCTGGAGGGTGAACTGGTGTACCGGCACGGCAACCAGCTCTATCACATGCAGGCCGGCGACAGCCTGACCTTCGACGGCGAGACCCCGCACGGCCCCGAGCAGCTGGTGCAGGTGCCCATCCGCCTGTTGTCGATCATGAACTACGGCGACGAGTGACGCGGCGCAGCAAGGCAACAACCGATGTCGCGATCAGACAAGCACACGTCGCCCGCGATCGGCTCCAGAACTGTGTCTACAAAAATAATACACACATCGACCAGCCCCGCGCCGTGGGCTGATCGGTGTGGTATTCGCGAGTAAAACAGCCTCGCTTCACAATTCCAACGCTGTGGCGCCTTTTTGCACCGGGCAGTTCGTCCGGGCTCATAACGATAAAACTCCCAGTATCAGAGACCCGCGCCGCGCCAGCCGGGAGTGTTTGCGCGCGCCACATTGTGAAGACTTGACTGCCATGATCGCGACTTCAATCCCCGTAGCCGGTGCTGCCACCGGCCACCGTAACGCCCTGTGCGTTGCCCATATCGCCGCTGTGCTGTTCGGCCTGACCGGTATCCTCGGTCACCTGATCGAGGCCGACGCCAGCATCATCACCTTCGGCCGCGCCACCTTCGCCTTCATCGCCCTGGGCTTCGTCGCCGGGCTCAAGGGCACGCGCCTGCTCGACGCCCTCACCCTGCGCAACCTGCCGGTGCTGGGCCTGACCGGCGCCCTGCTGGCTGCCCACTGGGTAACCTTCTTCATCGCCGTGAAGGTTGGCGGCGTGGCCGTGGCCACCCTGGGCTTCGCCAGCTTCCCGGCGTTCATCGCCATGATCGAGCGCGGCGTGTTCGGCCAGCGTATCGGTGCCGTGCAAGGTTTGCTGCTGCTGATGGTCACGGCCGGTCTGGTGTTGGTGGTACCGACCTTCGACCTGCTCGACAAAGGCACCGTCGGCCTGCTCTGGGGCCTGGGCTCGGGCCTGGCGTTCGCCCTGCTGACGGTGGCCAACCGCCGCAACGGCTCGAGCATGAACGCGATGCAGGTGGCGTTCTGGCAGAACGTGGTGGTAGCTGCGCTGGTGGCGCCGTTTGCCTTCACTCACCTGGGCAACACCAGCCTGGCTGGCAGTGACTGGGTCAACCTGGCGCTGTTGGGCGTGTTCTGCACGGGGCTGTCGCAGTTCCTGTTCGTCAAGAGCCTGGAAGGCCTGGAAGCGCGCACGGCCGGCATGATCATCGCGCTGGAGCCGGTGTACGCGATCATCGGCGCTTGGTGGCTGTTCGGTGAGCAGCCAAGCCTGCGCATGGCCGCTGGCGCTGCGCTGATCGTGCTGGCGACCATCCTGGCGGCGGCGCGCAAGGCACCAGCGGAACAAGGCGATACCAGCCGCTGCGCGCATTGATGTATGAGCTTGCCTGAACGGGCCTCATCGCCGGCAAGCCAGCTCCCACAGGGTAATCACAGGGCTCGAGCCTGATGCTTTACCTGGGAGCAACTGTCTTGCTCAAATTCTGAAAGTTGGCGCAATCCCTGTGGGAGCGGCCTTGTGTCGCGAAAGGGCTGCAAAGCAGCCCCAGCAATTTCAACTGGTGCGCATCAATCCTGGGGCCGCGTTGCGGCCCTTTCGCGACACAAGGCCGCTCCCACAGGTACAGCGACAACCTCGAGATCAACGCTGCACCTGTGCGTGTGGCTTGCCGGCGATGAGGTCGGTACAGGCGACTAAGCGCCCTCAGGCAGCAGGCTGCGGTCAAACATGAACGCCCGCTCCCCCTGTGGTGTGTACTGATACAACTGCTGCGGCCGGCCCAGCCTGGGCTGGTTCTTCTCCCCGGTGTCCCTCACCCACCCCAGCTCGCGCAAGCGCTCCAGGCGTTTGCGCAGCGAGGTATTGTTCACCGCCTGCCCCAGGCACGCCTGCACCGCACCTAGCGCATCCAGCACAGTGAACTTCTCCGCCAGCAGGTAAAGCGGCAGGCTGCTGTACACCGTCTTCGCCGCCAGCCGCTCACGGGCGCGCTCCACCAACAGGTTGTGATCAAAGGGCAACAGCACCTTGCGCGCCAATACGCTGTCCAAGTCGAAAAACGCCAGTTGCTCGCCCTCGACGACCTGCCCGGGTTCGAGCAATGCCAGGTAATAGGTGCTGAGTGACCATCCACGCGGGTCGCGGAAAGCATTGCCCTCGGTGCCTACCTGTTCCATGTAGCACGGTACGACCTGGGTTTTCTCGCGCAGCGCGCGTTCGGCAGCAGCTTCCAGGCTGGTGTCGGGGGTGCGGCCATTGACGATCACCCCGGGCAAGGCCCACTGGCCGGCATGCGGTTCACGCTCACGACGGTGCAACAGCACCTGCAGATGTTGAGCTTCGGGGGCCATGCGCAGGGCGACGATATCGACGCTGGCCAGGACTTCGACTGCATTCACCGGGCGACTCCTTGTTCAAGCTCATCATAATCTACCAGAGCATCTAAGTAAGGCAAGCAGAAAGCCCGTATAAAAAGTTGCTTGACACACTTAATACACCAAGTGAATTATGTATCCATTCCAGCGAGGAGAACCGCCATGAAGATCGCCAGTTTCGATGTCGACGCCCAGAACGGCTTCACCAGCAACGTGCCGCAAGAGCTGCCGGTTCCCGAAGGCGATGAAATCGCGGCTGATCTTAATACCATGGCCTTGCGCGCCGACCTGCGCCTGGGCAGCAAGGATGCCCACCCGGCCAACGCCGCCTGGGTGGTCGCCGACCCCGCGCACATGCTGCAGCCCCTGCAACTGGCCAACGCCGACCTGACCTGGGTCAGCCACTGCGTCCCCGGCACACCCGGCTTCGAGTTGCTGCCCGGCCTGCCGGCCCCCATCGACTACGACTATTTCGTGTGGAAAGGCGTCGAGCCTGACCTGCACCCCTACGGTGCCTGCTACCACGACCTGGCCGAACGCCGCTCCACCGGGGTGATCGAGTACCTCAAGGTGCAGCAGGTGGGCGCGGTGATCGTCGGCGGCCTGGCCCTGGACTATTGCGTCAGGACCACCGCCCGCCAATTGCGCCAGGCCGGCTTCCGGGTGCTGTTGTACCTGCCGGCCTGCCGCGCCCTCACCCAGGCAGGCGCCATCGAGGCGTGTGGCGCCCTGGCCGCCGACGGCGTGATCCTCTGCGGCGACGAAGCCGCGCTCGACCACCAGCTCTCTCTGATCAAGGAAGACCGCCCATGAGCGATAGCGTTTTCGGCCCACGCATCATCCAGAACCTGCTGGACACCGACTTCTACAAGATCACCATGATGCAGGCGGTGTTGCACAACTACCCCAACGCCGAGGTGGAGTGGGAGTTCCGCTGCCGTAACGGCGAGAACCTCGCACCTTACCTGGCGGAGATCCGTTACCAGGTCGAGCAACTGGCCGATGTCAGCGTCACGCATGACCAGCTCGCCTACCTGGAGAAGATCCCGTTCATCAGGCCGGACTTCATCCGCTTTCTCAGCCTGTTCCGCTTCAACCTGCGCTATGTACAGGTAGGCCTGGATGATGCCGGGCAACTGGCAATTCGCGTGCGCGGGCCGTGGTTGCACGTGATTCTCTACGAGATCCCGCTGCTGGCGATCATCAGCGAGGTACGCAACCGCTACCGTTATCGCGAGGTGGTGATCGAGCAGGTCCGCGAGCGCCTGTATCAGAACCTCGACTGGCTGAAGGCCGAGGCCAGCGCCGAAGAACTGGCCGGTTTCCAACTGGCCGACTTCGGCACCCGGCGGCGCTTCTCCTACCGGGTGCAGGAAGAGGTGGTGCACATTCTGAAGCGTGACTTCCCAGGCCGCTTTGTCGGTACCAGCAACGTGCACCTGGCGCGCGAATACCAGCTCAAGCCGATCGGCACCATGGCGCACGAGTGGTTCATGGCCCACCAGCAACTCGGCCCGCGCCTGGTCGACAGCCAGGCTGCCGCGCTGGAATGCTGGGTGCGGGAATACCGGGGGCTGCTGGGCATCGCCCTCACCGACTGCATCACCATGGACGCGTTCCTCGGCGACTTCGACCTGTACTTCGCCAAGCTGTTCGATGGCCTGCGGCACGATTCGGGCGATCCGCTGGCCTGGGCGGAAAAGGCCATTGCCCACTATGAGCGGCTGGGGATCGACCCGAAGAGCAAGACCCTGATCTTTTCCGACGGGCTGGACCTTGCCAAGGCGCTGGGGCTGTACCGGGCGCTGCATGAGCGGATCAATGTGAGCTTTGGAATTGGTACCAGGCTGACCTGCGATATCCCGGGGGTGGAGCCGATGAACATCGTGATCAAGATGACGGCCTGCAATGGGGCACCGGTGGCCAAGATTTCCGACAGCCCGGGCAAGACACAGTGCCGGGATGAGAACTTCGTGGCCTATCTGAAGCATGTCTTTCGGGTGGATTGAGGTTGCCTGTGCAGGCCTCTTCGCGGGCTCGCCCGCTCCCACAGGTTTCTCACGGTTCTTGAATGCGGTGCAGTACCTGTGGGAGCGGGCAAGCCCGCGAAGAGGCCTGCACAGTCACCCCACCTCTTGCAGGCCAACACACAACTCCAGAAACCGCGCCGCAGCCCGCGACGGGGTGGCTGCATGCGGCACCAGAATGGAAAACCGCCGCACCAACGCCTGCGGCACAACCTGCAACCGCTGCAACGCCCCATCCTCATGCCGGATCGACATCGCCGACACAAAACCAATCCCCATCCCGGCCCGCACTGCCTCCTTCACCCCCTCCACCCCGGCAATCTCCAGCGCCACGCGCATCGCCACGCCACTGCGGGCAAATGCCCGCTCGACGATCTGCCGCACACCCGAGCCACTCTCGCGTAATACCAACGGGTAAGCCCCCAGCGACGCCAGCGTCTGTCGGTCACTGCCAGCCAGCGGATGACCACGCGGCACGATGGCCACGATCTCGTCCTCCCGCCACGCCGTCACCGCCGTGCCCAATGGCAGTTCCTGCCCAGGCGGCCCTTCGATCAGGGCGATATCGACGCTGTCCAGCGCAGCGACGATTTCTGCCGTATTGCCGTTGGAAGTGCTCACCAGCACCTCCGGGTAGCGGGCATGGAAATCGGCAATCAGGTAAGGCAGCAGGTAGCTGGCCGGCGTGGTACTGGCGCCGATGCGCAAGGTACCGCGCTCCAGCCCGCGCATGGCCTCGCGCAATGCCTGGGCCTGACGGAAGGTTTCGCGCAGGCGCTCGGCATGGGCCAGCAATTGCTCGCCGGCTGCTGTCAGCCGCACACCACGGCCGGCGCGCTGATACAGCGGCTCGCCAAAGGCCTCCTGCAGCAGCTTGAGCTGGCCAGACACCGCCGGCTGCGACAAGTGCAGGGCCTGGGCCGCATGGCTGATGTTGCCGTGCTCGGCGACGGTGGCGAACGTTATCAGTTGTTCTGGGGTCATGAATGAAAAATATCAGTTAAACGGATATTTGCCATCCTAAATTACGATTTTTTATAAGCTTATAACCAGATTAACGTAAGCCATGTCGAAACACCTTTCCGGAGGACTCACATGGCCACGGCTCCGTCCAACCCCGCCTTTGCACCTACCCTCTCTACCCGAGGGCGGCTCAATGGCATCCTGTTCGTCGCGCTGTTCGCACTTGCGGTCACCCAGTTGGCCGCCCTGCCCGCCATCGCCGACCTGGGTATCAGCCCGCTGATCGTCGGTATCGTCGCCGGTGCGCTTTACGGCAATGCACTGCGTGACGGTGTACCAGCAAGCTGGGCGGCGGGTATCAACTTTTCCGCCCGCGGCCTGCTGCGCATTGCCGTGGCCTTCTTCGGCCTGCGGGTAAGCCTGCAGGAAATTGCCGAAGTCGGCTGGTCCGGGCTCATCGTGTCGTTGCTGGTGGTGTCCAGCACCCTGCTGATCGGCCTGTGGTGTGGCATGAAGCTGTTCAAGCTGGACCGCGATACCGCCTTGCTGACCGCGGCCGGCAGCGCCATCTGCGGCGCCGCCGCGGTTCTGGCCTTCGAGTCGGCGCTGCGCAGTGCACCGCACAAAAGCGCCATGGCGGTTGGTAGCGTGGTGCTGTTCGGCACCCTGTCGATGTTCCTCTACCCATTGGCGATCAATGCCGGCTGGCTGCAGCTGGACGCCATGGGCGCCGGGCTGTTCCTGGGTGGCACCATTCACGAGGTGGCCCAAGTGGTCGGGGCGGCCAGCAACGTCAGCCCCGAGGCCACGCATATCGCCACCATCGTCAAGATGACCCGGGTGATGCTGCTGGTACCGGTGCTGCTGGTGGTGGGCCTTTGGATCAGCCGCGCGCGCCAGCCGGGCCAGGCACAGGGCAACGGGCGCATCGCCATGCCCTGGTTCGCCTTCGGCTTCCTCGCGCTGGTGCTGGTGAATTCGCTGCAGGTGTTGCCAGGCAGCGTGACGCAGGCGGTCAACAGCCTGGATACCTTCGCCCTGACCATGGCCATGACCGCGCTGGGGATGGAGACGCGCCTCAGCCAGATTCGCCAGGCCGGGCCGCGGGCGCTGGCCACCGGGGCGATTCTCAACCTCTGGCTGGTGTTTGGTGGCGTGGCGATTACCCTTGGTGTGCAGAAGCTGTTGGGATGACTTGAGACCGAGTCGCCTGCTTCGCGGGTAAACCCGCTCCCACAGGTATCGCGCTGCTTTCGGAACCTGCGCCGTACCTGTGGGAGCGGGTTTACCCGCGAAGCAGGTGGCTCGGTCTGATGAGGTTTTTGTTGCCCCCCCTCGTTGCCGTCCACATTTCTCGGTATGGTGTTGTCAAAGAAGGATGTTTTACCCGCACAGGAAAGACTTAGATGCCTCAACGCAATGTCATCAATGCATCCGTCAGCCCCAAAGGCAGCCTGGAGACGCTGTCACAACGTGAAGTGCAGCAACTGAGTGAAGTCGGTACCGGTAGCCTTTACACCCTGTTCCGCCAGTGCGCCCTGGCCATCCTCAACACCGGCGCCCATGTCGACAATGCCAAGACCATCCTCGAGGCCTATCAGGACTTCGAGGTGCGTATTCATCAACAGGACCGCGGCGTGCGCCTGGAGCTGCTGAATGCCCCGGCAGACGCCTTCGTCGATGGCGAAATGATCGCCAGCACCCGTGAAATGCTGTTCAGCGCCCTGCGCGACATCGTCTACACCGAAAGCGAGCTGGCCAGCCAGCGCATCGACCTGGAAAGCTCCCAGGGCATCACCGACTATGTCTTCCACCTGCTGCGCAACGCTCGCACCCTGCGCCCGGGCGTGGAGCCGAAGATGGTGGTGTGCTGGGGTGGCCATTCGATCAGCAGCGAGGAATACCAGTACACCAAGAAGGTCGGCCACGAGCTGGGCCTGCGCAAGCTGGATGTGTGCACCGGCTGCGGCCCGGGTGTGATGAAGGGCCCGATGAAGGGCGCCACCATTGCCCACGCCAAGCAACGAATGCACGGCAGCCGCTACCTGGGCCTGACCGAGCCGGGCATCATCGCCGCCGAAGCGCCCAACCCGATCGTCAACGAACTGGTGATCCTGCCGGACATCGAGAAGCGCCTGGAAGCCTTCGTCCGTGTCGGCCACGGCATCATCATCTTCCCGGGCGGTGCCGGCACGGCCGAGGAGTTCCTCTACCTGCTGGGCATCCTCATGCACCCGGACAACCAGAACCTGCCGTTCCCGGTGGTACTCACCGGCCCGCGCAGTGCCGAGCCGTACCTGCAACAGTTGCACGCGTTCGTCGGCGCTACCCTGGGTGAGGCGGCGCATCGCTTGTACGAGATCATCATCGATGACCCGGCGGAAGTTGCCAGGCACATGGTCGAAGGGCTCAAGGCGGTGAAGCAGTTCCGCCGCGAGCGCAACGATGCCTTCCACTTCAACTGGCTGCTGAAGATAGAAGAGAGCTTCCAGCGCCCGTTCGACCCGACCCACCAGGCCATGGCCGACCTCGACCTGCGGCGCGAGCTGCCGGCCCACGAACTGGCCGCCAACCTGCGCCGGGCGTTTTCCGGCATCGTCGCCGGCAACGTGAAGGACAAGGGCATCCGCCTGATCGAGGAACACGGGCCGTATCAGATCCGTGGCGACAGCGCCGTGCTGGACCCACTGGGCCGGCTGTTGCAGGCGTTCGTCGACCAGCATCGGATGAAGTTGCCTGGCGGCGCGGCGTATGTACCGTGCTACCAGGTGGTGACCTGATTCGCCATTCTTGCTGACTTGCTGAGGCCCCATGGATGGGGCCTGCAGCCATTTGGCTTTTTGGATGTGGGCATTCGCATCGAGTAGGCATTCATTCGCGATGGTGGCGCTGAGTCACCTTTCCGCCCTTACGGCGGGTCCCTTTTTGTCGTGGCAAAAAGGAACCAAAAACCGTCCGCTCCCATCATCCGGCCCCTACGCTCCGCTCCGGGGTCCCCTCGCTACGGGCCTGCTCCCGGGAGTACGCGCTGCAGGCCCCATCCATGGGGCCTCAGCGCTTGACGGGCATCCATGCCCGTCACCTCCCTCCGCAGTCCCTTCGCTCGGCCTCCTGAAGTCGCAATCGGCGGCGCCTGAACTATCGCGCGCTTAGAAGCAAAAGCAAAAGCAAAGGCAAAGGCAAAGGCAAAGGCAAAACTGCTACTAACTGAGGTCGGCCATCGGTCGTTCGACGAAGCGGATGCTGTCGCGCCCACCGCGCTTGGACTGGTACAAGGCGACATCCCCCTGCTCGATCAAGGCCGCAAGGCTCGTCGGCGGTTGGTCGAACAGGTTGGCGCCGATGCTCAAGGTGACCGGCTGCGGCGTAGGTACCGTCTTGCTGGCATACTGCTGGAACTGCTCGCGCAGCAGTCCACCCAGCTCCATGACCCGCTCGCTGCTCGCACCACACAGCAGAATGACGAACTCATCACCGCCCAGCCGCGCCGCCAGCGAGCGCTCGGGCAACACCGTGCGAATCATCTCGCTCAGGGCAATCAGCAAGCGGTCCCCTGCAACATGCCCGTGCAGGTCGTTGACCAGCTTGAAGTTGTCGATGTCGATCAGTAGCAAGGCCCCGGGCTGCGCCGAATCCACTGCCTTGAAGAAAGGCCCCGCCCGCACCTCCAGTGCGCGTCGGTTGTACAGCGCCGTCAACGGGTCACGGGCTGCCAGGCGGGCAATCCGCTCCTCGCGCCGGTAACGCACGGTGCCGGTCATCGACAAGGCTATCAGCATGATCGCCATCGCACCTTCGACCAACGAAACCTGAATGATCAGCCCGCCGAAGGTGGCCAGGTCAATCAACGTACCCGGTGTGATCGCAATGATCGCCTTGGCCACATAGAACAACCCATGCGCCAGCAACACATAGCGCAACTGCACCGCGCCAACACTCAGCGACTTGCCATGCGGCCGCAACAGCCAGCTGGCCTTGAGCGTCAACAGCGCCACCAGCAACGAGTTGACCATCAGCATCACCTTCGACCACTGCGGCCCAACAGGCATCAGCAGCAAGGCGAACCACACCAGCACGACCGATAACCAGATACGCGACAGCCGCACCTGGGTGAAGCGCAACACCCCCACCAGGAAGAACCAGTGCGCCACCACCAGCAAGCCGTTGGCGAACCAGATACCGATCAGCAACAAACCGATGCCGCGCAGCAAGGCCAGGGTGGAACCAATCGTGATGGTGGCAAAGCCTGCGCTCCAGAACAGCAGCGACGGCTCGCGTACGCTGCGCCACTCGATCGCCAGGTACAACGCAGCCGCGGCAGCCAGGGCGATCGAGATAGTGAGCATCGTGGGTGGATCAAGCGCCATGAACGGTTTGGCCTATCTGGTTGACGAGGAAAAGGCCCGATTGTATGCGCTCGTGATGACTTTTCAGAGGAGCCTTACACCACCAGCCTGCAAATGATAGCCCAGCCCTGGCCAATACCCGTGCGAGTGAATGTCATATTGACATCAGCCTGTCATTTGCACCACAAAAACCGCTGTCGTTATGACAACACACCAGCGCAACACGCCCATCTGCAAGGGCTGCCCAGCTGGCACGAAAGCTGAACCATTCTCTTTCGCCACTACCTGCCTTGCGGAAATAACCATCATGAAAAATATCCTCCTCCCTCTGGCGATGTCCCTGTCCATCGCCCTGCCCGCCTGCGCCGACGAGGTGCTCTCGGAAAGCCCCGACAACACGGTGGGCTATGGCGCCGGCGGCGTCAGCGGCCTGATGGTTGGCGCCGCGCTCGGTGGCCCGTTCGGCGCCATCGCCGGTGCAGCCCTGGGTGCATTTGGCGGCGCCGCCGTGCAACAAGGCAGCGGGCACAGCGACGCGGCCTACGTGGTACGCCATGGCGACGGCAGTACCCAGCGCTATCGCTCGCCCAATGCCCGCTTCAAGCCTGGTGATCAGGTGCAGGTGAGTGGTATTCGCCTTACCCCGGCGCAGTAAGCCGTTGCCCGGACAAAAAGCTCACCAGTTGCCGCCCATGTGAGCTCAGGCGCTCCCAGTCGCGGAAACACAAACGTAGCTCCAGGGTGGCCCAGCTTTCCGCCAGGGCCACCCGACGCACCGGCAGCTCCTGCTCGGCGCGCACGGCGGCTGATCGGGCAGCATGGCCAGGTTCATCGCCAATTCCTCGATAAAGCGCTGCTAGTAGGGCTGCCTTCAGTTCAGAATAACCCTGTCTTTCTTCTGCCGCGGGTACCCCATGATCGCATTACGCAGCCTGATCCAGCGCCAACTGCAAAGCGGCGCCCTGTACGCCGTGCTGGCGGCCCTGGGTTTCAGCTTCAAGGCCATCTTCGTCAAGCTCGCCTATGCCGCAGGGCCGGTCGACGCCATCAGCCTGCTGGCATTGCGCATGGGGCTGTCGCTGCCGATGTTCGCCTGGCTGGTATGGGCCAGCCGTGGTCAGGGCAGCGCACCGCTCAACCTGGGCGATGGGCTGCGTGTCGCGTTGCTCGGGCTGCTGGGCTACTACCTGGCCAGCCTGTTCGACTTCTATGGCCTGCAGTACATCAGCGCCGGGCTGGAGCGGCTGATCCTGTTCACCTACCCGACCCTGGTGCTGGTGTTCCAGGCCATCGCCCTGCGTGAGCGGCCAAGCCTGCGCACCTTGTCGGCCATGGGCCTGTGCTACCTGGGGCTGGGCATTGCCTTTGTCCACGACGTCAGTGTGGCCGGGGCTGGCCAGCAGGTGGTGCTGGGCTCGCTGTGGGTGTTCGCCAGTGCGGTGACCTACGCGCTGTATTACTCCGGCACCGGAATGATGCTCAAGCGCATGGGCTCGATGCGCCTGGCCGGGCTGTGCGGTACTGCGTCCTCGCTGATGGTGCTGGCGCATTACCTGGTGGTGGCACCGGTCGGGCAGTTGTGGGAGTTGCCAGGCGCAGTGTGGGCCAATGCCGGGTTGATGGCGGTGTTTTCCACGGTGTTGCCGATCTACTGGGTGGCGCTGGCGATACAGCGCCTGGGGCCGACCCATACTGCCGCGGTGGGCAACCTGGGGCCGGTGCTGACGGTGCTGGCATCGTGGGCGATCCTGAGCGAGGAGATTTCGCTGTATCAGGTCGTCGGGTTGGCGGTGGTGCTGTTTGCGGTGTCGCGGCTCAAGCCGCGGGGCAAACAGGAAACAAAGGTGGCGGAGGCCAAAGGTGCAGCAGCCTGACTGCGGTCACTGTGGGAGATTGCCCAGCCCTTTGGGCTGCGCTGTCGCACAGATAACTGAATTCGCAAGCGATCCTCGTACCCTGTGGGAGCGGCTTTAGCCGCGAAGAATCCAACGCGGTGCATGGCACCGGCTGCGCCGGTGTTCGCGGCTAAAGCCGCTCCCACAGGGTCCCTGCTAATTCAATGAGTTATGTGCAGTTCTATGAGAGCGGCCTTGCGTCGCGAAAGGGCTGCAGAGCAGCCCCGGCAATCTTGGTAGCAACACCAACGTCTGGGGCCGCTTTGCGGCCCTTTCGCGACACAAGGCCGCTCCCACAAAAACGCTTGAATTCCCTCAGAGCACCCGCTTGATCAGCGGCTCCAGCCGGCTATAGCGCAGCCGCCGCAAGAACTTGCGCACTTCCTTGGGGTGCTCGGCCTTGACCCCCAACTCCTCTGCCGAGCCGATCTTCGGCGCATGCCGGCGCAACTCGGTCAACTCTGCCTCCCGTGGCCCCAGCCATTGCCCTTGCGGGTCATCGATCAGCAGGCCGTTCTCCAGATCCAGGTTGAAGCCGCGCGGGTTCAGGTTGTTACCGGTCAGCAACGAATAGCGCTGGTCTACCCACACGCCCTTGGCATGAAAGGTATGCCCGGGGTCATTCCAGATCCGCACCTGCAGCTGGCCGCTGGCAATCGCAGCGTGGCGACGTCGGGTGAAGGCGCGCAGGTTGTCTTCGTACAGGTAGGGCAACGCGCCGCTGGCACTGAACGGCTCGCCGGGGGCGATATAGAAGTCGTTGGCCGTGCGGTCCCCAACGATCAGCTCCACCCGCACGCCACGCGCCAGGGCATGGTCGAGCTCGCGCATCAGCACCCGGGGCGGGTTGAAATACGGCGTGCTGATGATGACCTGCGTGCGCGCCGCCGCCAGCAAGGCGCACAGTGCCCGGTTCAGCGGGTTGCCACGGCCCACACCCAACAGCGGGATCACCCGCAGGCCCTGCCCCGCTGCGCTGGCCGGTGCCTCATAGGCCATGCGCCGCAGCCGCGCGCGCAAGCGCCGGATGTCGCCGCGCAGGCTGCGGGTGGAGGGTGGCGCCGGCAGGTCGAGGCGCGGTGTGGCGGTGTGGTGCAGCAGGCGCCGCACCAGCCCGACCATCGCGTCGGCCAGCTCTGGTGACTGGAACAGGTGGTAGCGGTCCAGGCGGTAACGGTCGAAACGGTGCAGGTACACGTTGTTAAGGCTGGCGCCGGTGTAGATCACGCAGTCGTCGATGATGCTGCCCTTCAGGTGCAACACGCCAAACAGCTCGCGGGTCTGCACCGGTACGCCATGGATGACGATGTCCAGCCCATGGTGCTGGCGCTGGGCCTGGTACCAGGCGGCGTTACCCGGCTGGCGCCCGGCGCCCAGCAGGCCGCGGCGGGCACGGAACCAGTCGACCACGATGGTGATTTCCAGCCCCGGCCGCGCGGCCTTGGCCTGGTACAAGGCATCCAGCACTTCCTGGCCGGCCTCGTCTTCCTGCAGGTACAGCGCAACGATGACGATACGCCGGGTTGCGGCGCGGATGCGCTCGAGCAGGCAGGCGCGGTAGGCCTTGGCATCGGGCAGCACCTGTATCGACTCGGCCGACATGGCGTAGCCTGGCAATGCCGCCAGCATGGTTTCGGGGTTCACGAACGATCACCTTCTGTGTGCAATCACTGTCGTGCATCAGCTTGCACAGGAAGATTGAAATGGTCCAGCCCCCGGAGAGCATGGGGCTGCTTTGCAGCCCTGTCGCGACACAAGGCCGCTCCTACAGGTTCGGCGCCGCATGTGGATTCGGCGATGGCTTGTAGGAGCGGCCTTGTGTCGCGATAGGGGCGCAAAGCGCCCCCATTTCTGACGAAGCTATTTCAGGTCAAAGCGATCCAGCTCCATCACTTTCTCCCAGGCCGCCACAAAGTCCCGCACGAACTTGTCACGGCCATCACTGCTGCCATACACCTCGCTCAATGCCCGCAACTGGGCATGGGAACCGAACACCAGGTCAACCCGGCTACCGGTCCACTTCACCTGCCCGGTCTTGCGGTCGCGCCCTTCGAAGGTTTCGTTATCCGCCGAGGTCGGCTTCCATTCCACGCCCATGTCCAGCAGGTTGCGGAAGAAGTCGTTGCTCAGGGTACCGACCTTGTCGGTGAACACGCCCTGCTGGCTGCCGCCATGGTTGGCGCCGAGCACGCGCAGGCCGCCGATCAGCACGGTCATTTCCGGCGCGGTCAGGGTCAACAACTGGGCCTTGTCCAGCAGCAGCTTCTCGGCCTTGACGCTGTAGCGGGCCTTGGTGAAGTTGCGGAAGCCATCGGCCAGCGGCTCCAGCACGGCGAACGACTCGACGTCGGTCTGCGCCTGGGAGGCATCGGTACGCCCCGGGCGGAACGCCACGCTGACGTTGTGCCCGGCGTCCTTGGCAGCCTTTTCCACTGCGGCGGCGCCAGCCAGAACGATCAGGTCGGCCAGGGAGACTTTCTTGCCACCGGCATTGAACTCGGCCTGGATCTTCTCCAGCGCCGCCAGCACCTTGCCTGTGCCCTGGTTCGCCGGCCAATCCTTCTGCGGCGCCAGGCGCAGGCGGCCGCCATTGGCCCCGCCACGCTTGTCCGAACCGCGGAAGGTCGACGCCGCCGCCCAAGCTGTGGCCACCAGCTCGCCAACGCTCAGGCCCGCCGCCAGCACCTTGGCCTTGAGCGCGGCAATGTCCTGCTCACCTACCAGTGGGTGGTCGACTTTTGGCAGCGGGTCTTGCCACAGCAGCTCTTCGTTGGGCATTTCCGGGCCCAGGTAGCGCGCCAATGGGCCCATGTCGCGGTGGATCAGCTTGTACCAGGCACGGGCGAAGGCGTCTGCCAGCTGCTCAGGGTTGTCCTTGAAGCGGCGGGCGATCGGCTCGTAGATCGGGTCGAAGCGCAGCGCCAGGTCGGAGGTGAGCATGGAAGGCGCGTGGCGCTTGGCCGGGTCATGGGCATCCGGCACGGTGCCTGCCCCCTTGCCCTCCTTCGGCCGCCACTGGTGGGCACCGGCCGGGCTCTTGGTCAGTTCCCAGTCGAAGTTGAACAGGTTGTTGAGGTACTCGTTGCTCCATCGGGTGGGGGTCGAAGTCCAGGTCACTTCCAGGCCGCTGGTGATGGTATCGCCCCCCTTGCCGCTGCCGAACTTGTTGGCCCAACCCAACCCCTGCAGCTCCAGGCCTGCAGCTTCGGGCTCCGGGCCGACGTTGTCGGCAGGGCCGGCACCGTGGGTCTTGCCGAAGGCGTGGCCACCGGCGATCAGCGCCACGGTTTCTTCATCGTTCATGGCCATGCGGCCGAAGGTGTCACGGATGTCCTTGCCCGAGGCCACCGGGTCGGGGTTGCCGTCCGGGCCTTCCGGGTTCACGTAGATCAGGCCCATCTGCACAGCAGCCAAGGGGTTTTCCAGGTTACGCTCGCCGGACAGGTCCCGGCTTTGCTCCTCTGGGTGCTTGGCTGGCTCTGCTACCAGGTCACCCTGGCCTGGCGACTGGGCCTTGACCTGCTCATTGCCATAACGAATGTCTCCGCCCAGCCAGACCTTTTCCGAACCCCAGTACACATCTTCGTCCGGCTCCCACACGTCGGCACGCCCGCCGGAGAAGCCGAAGGTCTTGAAGCCCATGGATTCGAGGGCGACGTTGCCGGTGAGCACGATCAGGTCGGCCCAGGAAATCTTGTTGCCGTACTTCTGCTTGATCGGCCACAGCAGGCGCCGGGCCTTGTCCAGGCTGACGTTGTCCGGCCAACTGTTGAGCGGGGCGAAGCGCTGCTGGCCAGAGCCTGCACCACCCCGGCCATCGCCGATGCGGTAGGTACCGGCGCTGTGCCAGGCCATGCGAATGAACAGCGGGCCGTAGTGGCCGAAGTCGGCGGGCCACCAGTCCTGGGAGTCGGTCATCAAGGCGGTCAGGTCTTTCTTCAGGGCCTGGAAGTCGAGGCTCTTGAACGCCTTGGCATAGTCGAAACCCGGGTCCATCGGGTCGGACTTGGAGGAATGTTGGTGAAGAATTCTCAGGTTGAGCTGGTCAGGCCACCAGTCACGGTTGGTGGTGCCGCCACCTGCGGTTTGATGGAACGGGCATTTCGATTCGTTCGACATCTGCGGGTACCTTTGGGTCGGTTATCCAGATTTCCGGTCTTTGCCAGGTGTTCTTTCAGCCGAGCGCGTGGGCTCGTGCTACCCCTCGTCAGGTCTACACGGGGCTTGCGAAGCTGTCACGACGGGGTTGGTGCGGTCTTGCACGCAAGTGCTGACACGCCGCCCGCTCGCGGAATTCGCGGGGCCAGGGGAAAGACTAGCCGAGCTTGGACAGAGTTCTAATAGAGTGGCTATTGAGGGGTGATAGGTTGGCTCTGTCAGCCTTCCTGTGCCGGCCTCTTCGCGGGTAAACCCGCTCCCACAGGTACGGTACAGCCCTCAAGACCTGTGGTGATCCTGTGGGAGCGGGTTTACCCGCGAAGAGGCCGGCACATCCATACAAGGCAACCAGGCCACCCACATGCTTCAATACACCGCCACCCCCTCTACTCCGGAACCCGCCCCCTCATGAACCGCAACGACCTGCGCCGCGTCGACATGAACCTGCTGGTACTGTTCGAAGCCCTGATGATTGAACGCAACCTGACCCGGGTCGGCGAAAAGCTGTTCATCACCCAGCCCACCGTCAGCGCCGCCCTCGCCCGCCTGCGCGAGCTGTTCGACGACCCGCTGCTGATCCGCAACGGCCGGGCCATGGAGCCCACGCCACGGGCCATGCAGATCTTCGCCGAGCTGGGGCCGGCCATGGATGTGATTTCCGCCGCCATCAGCCGCGCCCGCGAGTTCGACCCGGTCAACAGCTGCAACGTGTTCCGCCTGGGCCTGTCGGACGATGCCGAATTCGGCCTGTTCCCGGCCCTGCTGCAGGCCCTTCGCGAAGAGGCCCCGAACATCAGCGTGGTGGTGCGCCGGGCCAACTTCCTGCTGATGCCGGGGCTGCTGGCCAGCGGTGAGATCTCGGTGGGCGTGAGTTACACCACGGACCTGCCGGCCACCGCCAAGCGCCGCAAGCTGCGCAACATCGGCGTGCGAGTGCTGCGCGCCGATGACCGCCCGGGCCCGCTGACCCTCGACGAATACTGCGCCCGCCCGCATGTGATGGTGTCGTTCTCCGGCGACATGAGCGGCAATATCGACCTCGACCTGGCGCGCATCGGCCGCTGCCGCAAGGTGGTGCTGGCGGTGCCGCAGTTCGGCAGCCTGCGCGCCCTGCTGCGCAACACCGAGCTGATCGCCACGGTGCCGGACTATGCCGCCTGCGCCCTGGCCGACGACGGCAGCCTGCGCGCCGACCCGGCGCCGTTCGACATCACCGAGGCCGAACTGTCGATGGTCTGGAGCGGCGCCCAGGACAATGACCCGGCCGAGCGCTGGCTGCGCGAGCTCATCCTGCAGTTCATGGCCACGCAGTGATGCATCGACCTCATCGATAGCCACCATGAATGCCATCAAGTTCCGCTGCGGCCAGCCCGGGCGGAAGATGGCGGCATTCGCTGATTGATGAGGCCTCCCATGAAAACCGGCATGATCGCTGCCCTGCTCGCCTTGCTGGCCGCCCTTGGCGGTTGTGCCAGCCCTGCCGCTACCGACGCGCAGCCCTACGGGCACTTCTATTCGGCCACGGCCATTTCCAGTGTCGCCCTGGCCCCCGGCCAACGGGTGGCGGTGCTGCTGGGGCGTGACGCCGAAGCAACCCTCGAATACCTCGGCAGCCATCGCACCCAGGCAGCCGCGCCGACCCAGGGCCAGCGTGCCCCTGTTGCGACCCTTGGCAGCGAGAGCCAGGCGTATGACTGGCTGGCGCGGTCACTGGCGCAGCAGTTTGCCGAAGTGACCTTCTATGACGACCTGGACACGCTGCTGGGCGACCACCCGGATGTGATCGTGCTGCTGGACACCGAAAGCCGTTTGGCCAGCGCGGATATCGAAAGCCGGGTGGTTGCGCGCTTTTTCGACGACCAGCTGACCTACATCGGCCGCGCTGAAGGGCGGGCCAGCAAGCGCCTGGGCGATGTGGCGCGGGTGGCCGAGGATGAACGGGCGGTGCAGGCGGATGCCTTGCGCGACTTTGACGATTCGTTGCAGGCGTTGTTGAAGGGTCGCGTTTGAGGGCCCTTTCGCGGGTGAACCCGCTCCCACAGGTACAGCGCCCTGTCCACGGACTGCGCTGTACCTGTGGGAGCGGGTTTACCCGCGAAGAGGCCACTACAGGTTGTCACTTACCCCGCTGCATCCACGCCGCCCCCAGCCCACTGAGGCAAATCACCGAGATGCCCACCAGGCTCAGGGTATCCGGCACCTGGCTATAGACAACCAACCCAAGCAACCCGGCAAACACGATCTGGCAATAACTGAACGGCGCCAGCAAGGCCGGTGCCGCATGGCGAAAGGCCTGGGTCAGCAGCAGGTGCGCAGTCATGCCAAAGCCACCCAGCGCCAGCATCAGCAGCGCATGGTCCCAACGCGGCATCTCCCAGAAGAACGGCACCAGCGCACTCATCGCCAGGGTGTTGCACAACCCCGCATAGAAGTTGCTGGTGGTCGGGCTGTCATGCGCGGCCAGGATGCGCGTCAGCAACTGATAGAAGCAGAAGCCCAGCGCCGAACCGAACGGATACAGGATGGCCGGGGTGAACATCGCCCCGCCCGGGTGCACCACCACCAGCACACCGATGAAGCCCATCACCACCGCCACCCACTGCCCCACCGTCACCCGCTCCTTCAGCAACGGCGCCGACAGCGCGGTGACCAGCACCGGGGCCAGGAAGTTGACCGCCGTGGCCTCGGCCAGCGGCAGGTACTGCAGGCCGGTGGTGAACAGCAGGCTGGTGCTCAACAGGCTCAGGGCACGTAACGTCTGCAACAGCGGGCGGCGGGTGCGCAGCACGTTGAGGCCGGCCTTGGGCAGGAAGATGCCGGCCATCAACAGCGTGTGCACCACATACCGCGCCCACACCACCATGATGATCGGGTACAGGCCGCCGAGGAACTTGGACAGGGCATCGTGACTGGCGAACAGGAACGTCGCCACCACCACCAGGGCGATGCCGCGCAGGGGTTGGTTGACTCCGGACAGCGGTGTGCTGGAACTCATGGCACTCTCGATGACGGCGCGGCTGGATGCGGCGCCCAGGGAAGGCCGCGCAGGCGTTGCCTGGCGGATGCAACAGCTCGGATTCTAGAAGAGATGCCGAAGAATAAGGAAGTTCAATTGCCGCCAGCCAAGGCCGACTGCAATTTCTGTTCGCTGATCGACCACTTTCCGCCCCGCGCGCATGGCCCGTGGCGTGCTGATCGCCGACCATCGAATGCGAACCCTGCCCACCCTACAAGGAATTTACATGCAAAGGCTCACCACCCGAAACGGCCTGGACCTGCCCGCGATCGGCCTGGGCACCTGGCCAATGACCGGCAGCGAATGCACCCAGGCCGTGCGCCAGGCGCTTGAAGTGGGTTACCGGCACATCGACACCGCCACTGCCTATGACAACGAAGCCGCCGTCGGCCAGGCCCTGCGCGACAGCGATGTACCGCGCGAGCAGATTCACCTGACCACCAAGGTATGGTGGGATCGCCTGGCGCCCAAGGCCATGCGCCAGTCGCTGGAGGACAGCCTGCGCGCGCTGGGTACCGAGCAGGTCGACCTGTTCCACATCCACTGGCCCGGCCAGGACTGGGACCTGGCCCGCAGCATCGAAACCCTGGTGGCCCTGCGTGACGAGGGCAAGGCGCGCAGCATCGGCGTGGCCAACTTCCCGCTGGGGCTGCTGCGCCAGGTGGTGGAGACCCTGGGTGCGCCATTATCGGCGATCCAGGTGGAATACCACGTGCTGCTCGGCCAGCAACCGCTGCTGGACTACGCCCGCCGCAACGACCTGCTGCTCACCGCCTACACCCCGCTGGCCCGCGGGCAGGCGGCGGCGCAGCCGGTGATCCAGACGATCGCCCGCAAGCATGGCGTACTGCCCAGCCAGGTGGCGCTGAAGTGGTTGCTGGACCAGGACGGCGTGGCGGTGATCCCCAAGGCCGGCAGCCGCGAGAACCAGCTGGCCAACCTGGCGGCGTCGAACGTGCAACTGGATGACGAGGACCGCGCGGCGATCGCCGGGTTGCCGAAGGACCAGCGGGTGGTGAGCCCGGCGTTTGCGCCGGACTGGGACAGCTAAGCCTTGATCAAGCCTTGAAAGCTTGCACGGCCCATGTGGGAGCGGGTTCACCCGCGAACACCGGCGCAGCCGGTGCCAGCCACCGTGTCGCCTGCTTCGCGGGTGAACCCGCTCCCACAGGTACTGCGCCGGGCCGATCGACTGCGGTGATTCTGCAGGCCCGCGCAAGGGCACTATGCCGGCGTCATGACCTGCTTCAACCGCTCGTTCGCCGGTGCCGGTCGCCCGTACAGGTAACCCTGGAAGTGCGAGCAACCCTCCGCCGCCAACCGGCGCATCTGCTCTTCCGACTCAACCCCCTCGGCCGTGGTCTTGATCATCAGGCTGTTGGACAGGTCGGTAATGGCTCGGATGATCGACATCGCCTCGCGGCTGTCGCACATGTCATGCACGAACGACTTGTCGATCTTGATCCGGTCGAACGGGAACGAACGCAGGTAGCCCAGTGAGGAATACCCGGTGCCGAAATCGTCCAGCGAAATGGACACGCCCAGGTCCTTCAGTGCACGCAGGGTACGCACGTTTTCCTCGCTGTTGCCCAGCAGCACCGACTCGGTGATCTCCAGCTCCAGCCGCTGTGGCGGCAGGCCTGAGTCGGCCAGCGCCAGGGCCACGGTGTGCACCAGGTTGGCATTCTTGAACTGCACCGCCGACAGGTTGACCGACACCGTCTGCTCACTGTCCCAGCTGGCCGCCTCCTGGCAGGCCAGGTTCAGCGCCCGGTTGCCCAGTTCGTGGATCAGCCCGGTTTCCTCGGCGATGGGGATGAAGTCCATGGGCATGACCATGCCGCGGGTCGGGTGCTCCCAGCGCAGCAACGCCTCATAGCCGGTAACGCTGCTGGTCTGCTGGTCGACCACCGGCTGGTAGTGCAGCTGCAACTGGCCCAGGTGCAGCGCGGTGCGCAGGTCGGTTTCCACCAGGCGGCGCTGGCGGGCGGCGACGTCCAGTTCGACGTTGAAGCACTCGTAGCGGTTGCGGCCATTGCGCTTGGCCTCGTACAGCGCCATGTCGGCGTAGCCCAGCAGTTGCTCGGCCTGGTCGCTGTCATCAGGCGCAATGGCAATACCGATGCTCACCCCCACCGTGAACTGGTGCCCCTCGATCTGGAACGGTGGGCAGATCGCGTTGATCAGGCGCTGCGCAGTGTTGCATGCGGCCTCCCGGCCCTCCAGGCCGGTCAGCACCACGGCAAACTCGTCGCCGCCCAGGCGGGCCAGGGTGTCGTGTTCGCGCAGTTCGCGCCGCAGGCGCTTGCCCAGCGCGCGCAGCAGCTTGTCGCCAAAGGCGTGGCCCAGCGAATCGTTGATGTTCTTGAAGTTGTCCAGGTCCAGGCACAGGGCGGCAGTCAGCTTGGCGTGCTCGCTGTCACGCACCAGCGCCTGGCGCAGGCGTTCGTTGAACAGGGTGCGGTTGGGCAGCCCGGTCAGCGCATCGTGGTGCGCCATGTGGTGGATCTGCGCGTGGGCGGCCAGCTCTTCGGTGGCGTCTTCGGCAACGAACAGCACGTAGTCGGCCTGGCCTTCACGGTTCTGGCTGAGCAAGGTGCGGCTGCGCAGGGTGCGTGGGCCGCAGGCCGTGTCGACCCGGGTTTCGGCGGCATGGCCCTTGGTGCTGCGGGCGCCACGGGCCAGTTGCTGTTCCAGGTAACCGGCGACACCCGGTGCCAGGCATTCGCCGGGCAACTGCCCGGTCATGCTGCGCTGCGGCCCGCCGAACAGGCGTTCGGCCTGCTGGTTGGCCAGCAGGATGCGCTGGCTTTCCAGGTCCTGGACAATGACGCTGGCGGGGATGTTGGCAATCACCGAATCAAGGAACTGCGACAGTTTGGTCATTTCCTGGCTGTACTGCTCTGCCAGTTCCTTGGCCTGCAGCAGTTCCAGCTCTTGCCGGTGGTGCTCGGAAATGTCGCGGGTGACCTTGGCGAAGCCCACCAGTTGCCCGGCATCGTCGTACACCGCGTCGATCACCACATGGGCATGGAAGGTCGTGCCGTCCTTGCGCACGCGCGAACCGGTCTCTTCGAAGCGCCCGGTGCTGCGCGCCTGCTCAAGGTTGAGCGCGGGCAGCCCGGCGGCGCGTTCGGCATCGGTGTAGAACAACGAGTAGTGCTGGCCGACGATTTCCTCGGCCAGGTAGCCCTTGGCGCGTTGGGCGCCGGGGTTCCAGTTGGCGACGATACCTTCGGGGGTGAGCAGGTAGAAGGCATAGTCCACCACACTCTGGATCAACAGCCGGTACATGATGTCGGGGCTTGCGACTAGCGACATGAACTTTACCTGGGCCTTCGAAAGGCGTGAAAAGGATTGGTGGCATTATGCCTTCGATGACGATTTTGTGAAGTAGCTCACAAAAAGCCACGATCCCTTCAATTTGCGAACGAAGGCTGGCACACCCTCAATGGCGGGCGCCCGTCACCAGGAAATTGAGCAAGCCCGGTTCGTCATCCAGGGCTATGGGCTGCGCCGGGCGCGACAGCTCGGCCAGCACGGCATTGCAGAAGGCCACGGCAGGCATGTCCTGTGCGTAACAGCGCATCAGCCAGTCGCCCTCGCCGCCCAGCAGTTGCAATGCCACCGCCCGGCCGATGCCCTGTCGGCGGTACTTTTTCAGGATGAACAGGTCGGCCAGTTCGAACGCGTCGATGCCCGGCAGCTCGCTGCGTTCGACCAGCACGAAACCGGCGATGAAACCATCTGCCAGCACCAGGTACGCGCCCCAGCCATCGGCCTGCCAGTAACGTTGCAGGTGCTCGTCATGGATATAGAAGCGGCCGTCCACTTCGACGTCTTCCTGCTCCCAGTCCGAGGACTCGTAGGCGTAGAACTGGTAGAGGTTGCGAATCAGCGGGGCCTGGTCGGCAGTGGTTGCCAGCAGTTCGATGGGCAGCATGGTGCGGGGGCTCGGGTAAAAAGGCGGATTCTAGATCAACAGCCCCTGGCAGCAAAAAAGCCCAGGCCCTCCCCGCACGGAAAGGCCCAGGCCAAAACCATCACAAGCACATCACTCATTGATTTAGCAGGCCCCTGTGGGAGCGGGTTCACCCGCGAACACCGGCACAGCCGGTGCCATACACCGTGTCGCATTCTTCGCGGGTAAACCCGCTCCCACAACGACCTCTACAACCGGAGCGATAACACCACTCAGGCCCCCTGCAACGCACGCGGGCGGTGGCTGCGCGCCTCGGCGTCCGGCGCCTTGGCCGCCTGCAGGTGGAAGTCGAACGCCAGCTCGGCAAAGCGTTCGCCCTCTACGCCGCGATCACGCGTCGCCGCAGCATCCTCGACAAAGCGCAGCTCGCCGACCAGCCCGTCACGGGTGGCATAGGCAAAGTCATCCCACAGGTACTTGTCGCCAGCCAGGTTTATCTGCGTGGTCAGATGGCGGTGCCCCGGCGCCGAGATGAAGAAGTGCACGTGCGCCGGGCGCTGGCCGTGACGGCCAAGCAGGTCCAGGCATTCCTGGGTTGGCCCCTGCGGGTCGCAGCCGTACCCCGACGGCACGATGGAGCGCGCACGATAGCGCCCTTCGGCATCGGTGATGATGCGCCGGCGCAGGTTGTACTCGGACTGGGTCGAGTCGAAGTACGAATAGGTGCCCTGGGTGTTGGCGTGCCACAGGTCAACGGTGGCGCCGGCCAACGGCTTGCCTTCGGCGTCGAACACCTGGCCCTGGAGGAACATCACCACGCCCGGGTCGCTGCCGTCGTCCATGCGCGCTTCGCCCTGCGCCAGCGGCGCCCCCGCCACATACAGCGGGCCTTCGATGGTGCGCGGGGTGCCGCCAGTCAGGCCGGCCTCGGCGTCCTTGGCATCCTGCAGCAGGTCGAGGAAGTGCTCGATGCCCAGCCCCGCCGCCAGCAGGCCGGCTTCGTTACGGCCACCCAGGCGGTTGAGGTAGTCGACGGCATGCCAGAACTCGTCTTCGGTGATTTCCAGGTCTTCGACCAGGCGTGCAGTGTCCTGCAGCACACGCAGGATGATCTGCTTGAAGCGTGGGTTGCCTTCGGCATGGCCCAGGCCGGCCACTTCCTTGAAGAACGCCTGAACATCGGCAGTATGGGAAATTTTCACGGTCATCGTGCTTGCCTCATCTTGTTCTTGTCAGGTAGACAGGTGCGACTCAGCGGTCGTCGCTGTGAATCGACGAGGGGTGCCGGCACAGGCCGTCGACCTCGATGTCCATGTACGGGAACAGCGGCAGCTGCATCAGGGTGTCGTGCAGCGCCTCGACGCTGGGCACGTCGAACACGCTGTAGTTGGCGTAGTGCCCGGCAATGCGCCACAAGTGGCGCCAGGTGCCTTCGCGCTGCAGGCGCTGGGCCAGTTCCTTTTCGTCGGCCTTGAGCCGGGCGGCCTTGGCCGGGTCCATGTCGACCGGCAGTTTCACGGTCATCTTCACGTGGAACAGCATGCTGGTATCTCCTTTCTCTGATTTGGCGCGAACACTGTGGGAGCGGGTTTACCCGCGAACACGGGCGAAGCCCGTGCCATCCACCGCGTCGCCTGCTTCGCGGCTAAAGCCGCTCCCACAGGAACAGCGTTGCTCTCGAGGTTGTCGCTGTACCTGTGGGATCGCGCCAACTATTAAAATTTGAGCAAGACAGTTGCTCCCACAGGGGTTGTGTGTTCTTTCAGCCAGCGTGACTCAGCGGCGGGCAAAGCGCGCCAGGCGCTGTTCGTCCAGGGTCAGGCCCAGGCCTGGGGTACGTGGAATGTGCAGCTGGAAGTCGCGGTACTGCGGCGGCTCGTTGACGATTTCTTCGGTCAGCAGCAGCGGCCCGAACAGCTCGGTGCCCCAGGTGAGCTGGCGCAGGGTCAGGAAAGCATGAGCCGAAGCCAGGGTGCCGATCGAGCCTTCGAGCATGGTCCCGCCATACAGGGCGATGCCGGCAGCCTCGGCGATTTGCGCGGTGCGCAGCACGGCGCGCGGGCCACCGTTCTTGGCGATTTTCAGGGCGAAGATGCTGGCCGCGCCAATGGCGGCCAGGCTGAAGGCGTCCTCGACGCTTTCGATCGACTCGTCGGCCATGATCGGCGCCGGGCTGCGCTGGTTCAGGCGCACCTGGCCGCTGCGGTTGATGCGCGAAATCGGTTGCTCGATCAGGTCGATGCCGTTGTCGCCAAGCACCTGGCAGGCACGGATGGCCTGGGATTCGTCCCAGTACTGGTTGACGTCGACCCGCACGCTGGCGCTGTCGCCCAGCTCGCGCTTGATCGCCACCACGTGCTTGAGGTCCTGGGCCAACGGGTTGGCGCCGATCTTCAGCTTGAACACCCGATGCCGGCGAATCTCCAGCATGTGCAGGGCTTCGGCGATGTCGCGGGCGGTGTCGCCGCTGGCCAGGGTCCAGGCCACTTCCAGGCTGTCGCGCACGCGGCCACCCAGCAGTTCGCTGACCGGCAGGCCCAGGCGCTTGCCCTGGGCATCGAGCAAGGCACTCTCGATACCCGACTTGGCAAAGGTGTTGCCCTTGGCCAGCTTGTCCAGCTTGAGCATGGCGGCGTTGATGTTGTCTGCCGGCAGGCCGATCAGCGCCGGCGCCAGGTGCGCATCGATGTTGGCCTTGATGCCCTCGGGGCTTTCGTAGCCATAGGCCAGGCCGCCAATGGTGGTGGCCTCGCCGATGCCTTCCACGCCATCACTGCAGCGAACACGCAATACCACCAGGGTCTGCTGCTGCATGGGGTGCATCGCCAGCTTGTGCGGGCGAATGGTCGGCAGGTCGACGATAATTGCCTCTATACGTTCAATCAGCGCGCTTGTCATTGTTGCCAGGTCCCATTGTTTCGGGCTGCCAGCCGCAGGCCCGAGTGGTGCATTTACTTGCTTGTTCAAGGATTGCGCGAGACCCTGATAGCCGTCCAATATCGAATGAATCTCCCACCATACCTTGGAGGTCTGATGGAGCTGCGCCACCTGCGTTACTTCAAGGTCCTGGCCGAAACCCTGAACTTCACTCGCGCCGCCGAGCTGCTGCACATTGCCCAGCCACCGCTGAGCCGGCAGATCAGCCAACTCGAGGACCAGCTCGGTACCTTGCTGGTGGCGCGCGAGCGCCCGCTGCGGCTGACCGAGGCGGGCCGCTTCTTCTACGAGCAGAGCTGCACCGTGCTGCAGCAGCTGGAGAACATCAGCGACAATACCCGCCGCATCGGCCAGGGCCAGCGCCAGTGGCTGGGGATCGGCTTTGCCCCCTCGACCCTGTACAAGGTGCTGCCGGAGCTGATCCGCGAGCTGCGCCAGGACAGCGAGCTGGAACTGGGCCTGAACGAGATGACCACGCTGCAGCAGGTGGAGGCGCTGAAAAGCGGGCGCATCGACATCGCCTTCGGGCGCATTCGCATCGATGACCCGGCCATTCACCAGCAAGTGCTGTGCGAGGACCCGCTGGTGGCTGTACTGCCCAAGGGCCACCCGCTGGCGAGCAGCCCGCTTACCCTTGCCCAGCTGGCTGGCGAGGCGTTCATCCTCTACCCGGCCAACCCGCGGCCCAGCTATGCCGACCATGTGCTGGCATTGTTCGCCCACCACGGCATGAGCATCCGCGTCAGCCAGTGGGCCAACGAACTGCAGACCGCCATCGGCCTGGTGGCCGTCGGCGTAGGCGTCACCCTGGTGCCGGCGTCGGTGCAGCAGCAGCACCGCACCGATATCGAATATGTAAGCCTGCTCGACAGCGGTGCCGTCAGCCCGATCATCCTCAGCCGGCGCAAGGGCGATGTAAGCCCGATCGTGCAGCGCTGCCTGGCATTGATTGCACAACAGGCCGAATGAGCGCGCTCCCTGACCTCACGCGGTCGGTTGTAGGAGCGGCCTTGTGTCGCGAAAGGGCTGCAAAGCAGCCCCAGGGTTTCAGCGCAGATGCACAAATTGCCGGGGCTGCTTTGCAGCCCTTTCGCGACACAAGGCCGCTCCTACAAGGGCCTGCGCAGGCCAGAAGAATGCGCCCCCTGGTCATCATCAACCAACAGGAAAAACCAGCATGATTCACGGCAAGACACTGCAAGCATGGTGCAGCTCCCACCCCCTGATCGAAGACTTGGTGGCCCTGCGCGAAACCCGTTGGTTCAACCCGCACATTGCCCCTGCCGCCCAGGCCCTGGCCGATGTCGGCCTGAACGCCGCCGATGTCAGTGCCGCCAGTGCCCGCCTGGCACGCTTTGCCCCGTACCTGGCCAAGGTGTTCCCGGACACCGCCACCAGCAGCGGCATCATCGAGTCGCCACTGCGCCCGCTGCCCACCCTGCACGCCACCTTGCTGCAGGAAGCGGGCCTGCCAGCCAGCGGTTCGCTCTGGCTCAAGGCCGACAGCGAGCTGCCGATCTCCGGTTCGATCAAGGCCCGCGGCGGTATTCATGAAGTGCTCAAGCATGCCGAAGACCTTGCCCTGGCAGCCGGCCTGATGAACCTCGACAGCGATTACCGGGAACTGGCCAGCGACCAGGCCCGGCAGTTCTTCAGCCAGTACAAGGTTGCGGTCGGCTCGACCGGCAACCTCGGCCTGTCGATCGGCATCATGAGCGCCAGGCTGGGCTTTCAGGCCACCGTGCACATGTCGGCCGATGCCCGCCAATGGAAGAAGGACAAATTGCGCGCCCATGGCGTGAAGGTGGTCGAGTACGAAAGCGACTACAGCGTGGCGGTGGAGCAAGGGCGCCAGCAGGCGGCGGCGGACCCGAGCTGCTACTTCGTCGACGACGAGAACTCGCCACACCTGTTCCTCGGCTATGCCGTGGCGGCCGAGCGGCTGGCCGTCCAGTTCGAGGCCGCGGGTATCAAGGTGGATGCCGAGCACCCGCTGTTCGTCTACCTGCCCTGCGGGGTCGGCGGCGGCCCGGGTGGCGTGGCGTTCGGCCTGAAGCTGATCTGGGGCGACCATGTGCACTGCATCTTCGCCGAGCCCACCCACTCGCCCTGCATGTTCCTGGGGGTGTATAGCGGTTTGCATGACGCCACCAGCGTGCAGGATTTCGGCATCGACAACCTGACCGCCGCCGACGGTCTGGCGGTGGGCCGCCCTTCCGGCTTTGTCGGCAAGGCGATGCAGCGTTTGCTCGATGGTTATTACACGGTCAGCGACGAGGCGCTGTACCGGCTGTTGGTACTGGCCCATGACCAGGAGAACGCGCGGCTGGAGCCTTCGGCGCTGGCGGGGATGCCAGGCATGGTCAAGGTGCTTGAATCGCCTGAGTACCTGGCGCGGATGGGCCTGTCGGCTGGGCGCATGGAGCGGGCCACGCACCTGGTGTGGGGGACCGGTGGCAGCATGGTGCCGGAGGCAGAGTTTGCGGCCTATCTGGCCAAAGGAAGGGGCTGAGGAATCGTCTCTGCTTTTGATGTCTGTAGGAGCGGGTGTTGCAGGTAGGCTCTACCCCGGCAGGCTATAACGCTCGGCAAAGTACTGCCGGAAAAAGTCCACTGCCACTCGCACCTTGGCCGAACTGGCCAGCGGAGTGGTGTACACCGCCCAGATATCCGCCGGCTGGTGATAGTCCTCCAGCACCTGCACCAGGCGCCCGTCCTGCAGGCTGTCGTGCACATCCCACCAGGAACGCAGCAATATCCCGCGCCCGTCCAGGCACCACTGGTGCGCCACTTCGCCATGGTTGCTCGACAAACCGCCGGTCACCCGCACTCCCTCCTCACCCTCCGGGCCCATCAGCTGCCACACGCCAAACGGGTGGTCGCGCTCCTTGATCACCAGGCAGTCATGGCTGGCCAGGTCGCCCAGCACCTTGGGCGTGCCGCGCCGGGCCAGGTACGCCGGCGCGGCGCACAGCACCCGGCGGTTGCGCGCCAGCGGCTTGGCAATCAGGTTGGGGGCGATGGCGTTGCCCACGCGGATATCCAGGTCGACGCCTTCGGCAATCAGGTCCACCAGGCGGTCATGCACGTCCAGGCGAATGTCCAGCCGCGGGTAGCGCTCGGCCAGCTCCGACAAGGCCGGCGCCACGAAGCGCCGGCCCAGGCCCAGGCTGCTGGCGATGCGCAGTTGCCCGGCCGGCTCGCGGTGCTGGGCGCTGATGTCATCACCCATGCGCTGCACCGCATCGAAAATCTGCAACGCCCACTGGTACACCCGCTCGCCCTCCTCGCTCACCGTCACCCGCCGGGTGGTGCGGTGCAACAGGCGTACTTCCAGGGTTTGCTCGAGCATGCGAATGCGCTTGCTGATGAACGCCGCCGACATGCCCAGCTCATCGGCCACGGCCGCGAAACTGGCGCGCCTGGCCACTTGCAGGAAGATGTTGAGGTCGTCGAGGTTGGGCAGATTATTCACGTAGCGTGTACCAAGAATCCATGAATGGCTAGATTATCTCCGGATCAAGCCCTTATAGCATGGCCAGCACCTGTTCCCTAGACAACGAGTGCACCCCATGAGCAAGACTTTCAGAATCGCGGCAATCCCCGGCGATGGCATCGGCAACGAAGTACTGCCTGAAGGCATTCGCGTGGTCGAGGCCGCTGCGCGCAAGCACGGCCTGGACATCAGCTTCGAGTTCTTCGAGTGGGCCAGCTGCGATTACTACCTGGCCCACGGCAAGATGATGCCGGACGACTGGTTCGAACAGCTCAAAGGTTTCGACGCCCTGTACTTCGGCGCAGTGGGCTGGCCTGACAAGGTACCGGACCACATCTCCCTGTGGGGTTCACTGCTCAAGTTCCGCCGCGACTTCGACCAGTACGTGAACATCCGCCCGGTGCGCCTGTTCCCCGGCGTACCTTGCCCACTGGCTGGCCGTGAGCCAGGTGACATCGACTTCGTGGTCATTCGCGAGAACACCGAGGGCGAGTACTCGTCGCTGGGCGGGCGCATGTTCGAAGGCACCGAGAACGAGTTCGTGCTGCAGGAGTCGGTGTTCACCCGCCGCGGCGTCGACCGTATCCTCAAGTACGCCTTCGATGTGGCACAGACCCGCCAGCGCAAGCATGTCACCTCGGCCACCAAGTCCAACGGCATGGCTGTGAGCATGCCGTACTGGGACGAGCGCACGGCGGCGATGGCTGCCAATTATCCGGAAATCAGCTGGGACAAGCAGCACATCGATATCCTCTGCGCGCGCTTCGTGCTGCAACCGGACCGCTTCGACGTGGTGGTGGCCTCGAACCTGTTCGGCGACATCCTCTCCGACCTCGGCCCAGCCTGCGCCGGCACCATCGGCATCGCGCCATCGGCCAACCTCAACCCCGAGCGCAAGTTCCCGTCGCTGTTCGAACCGGTGCACGGTTCGGCGCCGGACATCTACGGCAAGAACATCGCCAACCCGATCGCGATGATCTGGTCCGGTGCGCTGATGCTCGACTTCCTCGGCAACGACGGCGCCGACCCGCGCTATCGCGCCGCCCACGACGACATCCTCAAGGCCATCGAGCAGGTCATCGCCGCCGGTGACGTGACCCGCGACATGGGTGGGCAGCAGTCCACCCAACAAGTGGGCCAGGCCATCACCGCGCTGGTCGAGGCCTGATCCACCAGGGCCGATTGTCAGAAGTGTCTGACAATCGGCCCTTTGGCTCTTGCGAGCGGCGTGGATTGTATGCAAAATCTGTTAACCATTAGATATTCGTAAACCATAGGTTAACGACCAAGGAAGGAGTGGTACTGCAACACCCCGGATGCCTGCCGGGTAAAACAAGTACGCCAACGTCCCAGGAGACGATGATGTCGCACAAGAATAAAAAGATTGATGTGTTCCTGATTACCGTGAGCCTGATTGCCGTGCTGCTCACCGTGATCGGCCTTGCAGCCTTCCCCGCCCAGGCGGAAAGCGCCGCCAACCAGTTGTTCGAACTGTCCACCCGCACCTTCGGTACCAGCGTGCAGGTGCTGGTGTTCGGCAGCACCCTGGCCGTGCTGTACCTGGCCTTCAGCAAGTACGGCAACATCCGCCTGGGCAGCGGCAAGCCCGAATACGCCACCGCCACCTGGGTGTTCATGTTCATCTGCGCCGGCATGGGCTCGTCGACCCTGTACTGGGGCGTGATGGAATGGGCCTACTACTACCAGACCCCAGGCCTGAACATCGCCGCGGCCAGCCCCAAGGCGCTCGAGTACAGCGTTGGCTACTCGTTCTTCCACTGGGGCATCAGCGCCTGGTCGATCTATGCCCTGGCCTCGCTGGCCATGGCCTACCACTTCCATGTGCGCAAGAAGAGCGGCCTGAACCTGGCCTCGATCGTCGAAGCGGTGACCGGCTTCAAGGCTACCGGGCCGGTAGGCCGTAGCGTCGACCTGATCTTCCTGCTGACCATGATGGGCGCGCTGACCGTGTCGCTGGCCCTCACCGCCTCCACCCTCACCCGCGGCCTGCACGACCTGGCCGGCACCCCGGACACCTTCACCGTGCAGCTGCTGGTGATCGGTGGCGTGGCAGTGATGTTCTCGCTCAGTTCCTACATCGGCATCGATGGCGGCCTGCAGCGCCTGAGCAAGATGGTGTGCATCGGCGCGCTGGTGTTTGCCGCGGTGATCCTGCTGGTCGGCCCGACCCAGTTCACCATCAACAACACCGCCAACTCGATTGGCCTGATGATCCAGAACTACGTGCACATGAGCCTGTTCACCGACCCGGCCGGCGACGGTGCCTTCACCCGCAACTGGACGGTGTTCTACTGGCTGTGGTGGGTGTCGTATGCACCAGGCGTGGCCATGTTCGTGACCCGCGTTTCGCGCGGCCGGCAGATCAAGGAAGTGGTGCTGGCCCTGCTGCTGGGTGGCAGCTTCGGTTGCTGGTTCTTCTTCGGCGCACTGGAAAGCTACAGCATGCACCAGTTCATCACCGGTGCGGTGGATGTACCGAAGATGCTCGCCGAACAAGGCGGCGAATCGGCCGTGACCCACCTGCTGCTGGCGTTGCCATGGGGCCAGGTGTTCCTCGGTGTGTACCTGTTCATCATGGCCATCTTCTGTGCCTCGCACATGGATGCCGCAGCCTATGCGGTAGCCGCCACCAGCACCCGCAACCTGCGTGAAGGCGACGACCCGACACCGACCCACCGCCTGTTCTGGTGCGTGGTGCTGACCCTGGTGCCACTGGCCATGCTGTTCGCCAAGGCCTCGCTGTCGACCATGAAGACCGCCGTGGTACTGACCGCCATCCCGTTCATGGTGATCCTGCTGGTGAAGATCTACGGCTTCTTCAAGTGGATGATCGCCGACTACGGCCAGGTATCGGCCCACCTGATCGACGAAGAAGCGGCCCGCATGGCTGGCGAAGAGCCAACCGAGCAGTCCCCGCGCAGCGCCGCTGCGGTGCACTGACCGATGCTGTAGAAGCGAGCTTGCTCGCGATGGGGCTGCCAGGCAGCCCCAGGATAGCTGCAAATTTTTTTGCCTGATCTGTTAACCAACAGATACGCGTTAACCAATAAATACAAACCGAGCTTGTGAGAAACCTGTCATGAACGACTTCAAACGCCTGCCCGCTGATTTCTGCGCGAACGCCGACGAGGCCTTCACCATCCCCGCCAATTTCTACACCCAGGCCGCGGTGTTCGAGCACGAGAAGGAAGCGATCTTCGCTCGCAGCTGGATCTGCGTGGGCCACCGGAGTGAAGTGGCGGAGAACAACGCCTACATCACCCGCGAAGTGATTGGCGAAAGCATCATCGTCGTACGTGGCCGTGACAGCGTGCTGCGCGCGTTCTACAACGTCTGCCCGCACCGCGGCCACCAGCTGCTCAGCGGCAGCGGCAAGGCCAAGAACGTCATCACCTGCCCGTACCACGCGTGGACCTTCAAGCTCGACGGCGAACTCGCCCACGCCCGCAACTGCGACAACGTGGTCAACTTCGACAAGGAAAACTCCACCCTGGTGCAGCTGCGCGTAGAGGAATACGCCGGCTTCATCTTCATCAACATGGACATGGACGCAGGCTCGGTAGAAGACCAGTTGCCAGGCATGCAGGCACGCATGCGTGAAGCCTGCGCGGTGATCGACGACCTGCACCTGGCCGCGCGCTTCGTCAGCGACACCCCGGCCAACTGGAAGTCGATCGTCGACAACTACCTGGAGTGCTACCACTGCGCCCCTGCCCACCCGGGCTTCTCCGACTCGGTGGACGTTGGCCAGTACAGCCACAGCCTGCACGGCAACTGGACCCTGCAGTACGGCCTGGCCAAGCCTTCGGAGCAGTCGTTCAAGTTCGACGAGAATGTGAAAGACCCATCGTTCGCCGGTTTCTGGGCCTGGCCTTGCACCATGTTCAACGTGCCGCCAGGAGCCAACTTCATGACCGTGATCTACGAGTTCCCGGTCGATGCCGAAACCACCCTGCAGCACTACGACATCTACTTCCTCAACAAGGACATCAGCGAGGAGCAGCAGAAGCTGATCGACTGGTACCGCGAAGTGTTCCGCCCGGAAGACCTGCGCCTGGTCGAAAGCGTGCAGAAGGGCCTGAAGTCCCGTGGCTACCGTGGCCAGGGCCGGATCATGGCCGACCGCGAGCGCAGCGGCATGAGCGAACACGGCATTGCCCACTTCCACAACCTGATCGCCGTGGCCCACCTCGACGATTGATGGCAACCGCTCCACGTTTTTTGCACGTAAAGGTGCGCGGCAGGGCCTGCTGCGCACCCAGGCAGTCGAGGTGAACCATGGCCAACACATATGAAATGTTCAGCGTGCAGGTTACCGCAGTGGAACAAGCCACGCCGCTGATCAAGCGCTTTACCCTGGCCCGCGAAGACGGCGCGGCGATGCCCGCCTTCACCGGTGGCAGCCACGTCATCGTGCAGATGCACGGCACCGACGGCAGCCAGTTCAGCAACGCCTACTCGTTGATGAGCGACCCGCGCGACACCCGCAGCTACCAGATTGGCGTGCGCCTGGAGGAGCAGTCCAAGGGCGGCTCGGCGTTCATGCACCAGCAGGTGGAAGTGGGCACCCGCCTGACCATTTCCTCGCCCAACAACCTGTTCGCGCTGGACCCGACCGCCGGCCGCCATGTGCTGATTGCCGGCGGCATCGGTATTACCCCGTTCCTGGCGCAACTGCATGAACTGGAAGGCGCCAGTGCCGACTACGAACTGCACTATGCCTTCCGCGCGCCGGAGCACGGGGCGTTCCAGGACCAGCTGGCCAACGGCCCGCATGCCGCCAACACCCGTTTCTACATCGACAGCCTCGACTGCAAGCTCGACCTGGCCGCCCTGTGCGCGGGGCTGGACGAGCAGGCGCACCTGTACGTGTGCGGCCCCAAACCACTGATCGACGCGGTCATCGCCTGCGCCGCCGAGGCCGGCATTGCCGAGCACCGCGTGCATTGGGAACAGTTTGCCGCCACTCCGGTCACCGGCAGTGCCTTTACCGTGGTGCTGGCGCAGTCGGGTGTGGAGCTGCAGGTGGAAGAAGGCATGACCATCCTGCAGGCCATCGAGAAGTCCAAAGCCGCCAAGGTCGAGTGCCTGTGCCGCGAAGGCGTGTGCGGCACCTGCGAGACGGCCATCCTCGAAGGTGAAGCCGAGCATTACGACCAGTACCTGAGCGACGAAGAAAAGGCTGCCCAGCAGAGCATCATGCTGTGCGTCTCGCGTGCTCGCTCGGCGCGGTTGGTGCTGGACCTGTAACTGGTATTTCCAGCTTGTCGCGGCCCCCTGTGGGAGCGGCCTTGTGTCGCGAAAGGGCTGCATGGCAGCCCCGGCAATTTCGCGTCGGGTCGAGATATGGGGGGCGCTTCGCACCCCTTTCGCGACACAAGGCCGCTCCCACATTGACCAGGTAAGGCTTCCAAAACCGTCAACCAAAAGTTGACAAGTTACGTATACTGGCAGGCTCTTGGCCCAGATCAGGACACCCTGCCGATGTTGGAAAACAGCTTCGCCTTCCGCCTCAAGGAACTGCTCGAGCATCACAAGCTGACCCTGCAAGCCGTGGGCACGGCCTTGGGCATTTCGCGCACCGCGGTGCACAAGTGGACCCGTGGCGGCGAGATCGACTACGACAACCTGCGCAAGCTGGCCGACTTTCTCAAGGTCAACTGGATCTGGCTGCGCTATGGCGACGAGGCGCTGCAGAACATCCAGCAACCACAGGTGGTCGAGCTGCCGATGACCGACCTGCGCCGGCGCCTGACGGCCGAGATCATGGAAAGCGAAACGCGCATGAAACTGGCCCAGGAAGGCGCACGCATCGTCACCTGGGAATGGAACCTGATCAGCGACGAGGTCACCTACTCGCCCAATGTCGAGCAGGTGTATGGCTGGCCGGTGCACCATAACGAAGACTTCTGGAAACACCTGCCAAGCGAAGACGTGCAGCACATGCAGGCGATGTATGCCGAGGCAGTGGCCAAGGGCAGCGGCTGCGAGTGCGACTTCCGCATCACCCGCCCCGACGGTGAAGTACGCTGGATCTCCTCCCGCGCCACGGTGGTACGCGACAGCGCCGGGCGATCGGTGAAGATGGTCGGCATCAGCATGGACAACACCGAGCGCCAGATGGCCCAGCAGGCCTTGAGCCAAAGCGAGGAACGCTTCCGCACGATCTTCGAGCTGGCCTGGGGCGCCCTCGCCTACATCGACCCCGACGGCACCTGGCAACGGGTCAACAACAGCCTGTGCGAGCTGCTGGGCTACCGTGCCGAGGAGCTGTACGGCATGACCTTCCAGCAGATCACCCACGCCGATGACCTGGCGCAGAACCTGCAATTGCTGCAGCGCATGCTGGCCGGCGAAACCGAGCGTTACGAGGTGGAAAAACGCGTACGCCACAAGAACGGCGAGTACATCTGGGTACGCGCCCGCACCTCGCTGCAACGCCGCGACAACGGCGAGCCGGAGCACCTGATCAGCGTGTTCGAAGACATCAGCGCCGAGCGCCAGGAACATGAACGGCTGCAGGCGCATATTGCCGCGCTGGAGGCAAGACTGGCTGCTTCGTGACAAGGCTTACCCGAAAACCCAGGTCTGTCGCGATCCGTGTGGGAGCGGGTTCACCCGCGAACACGGGCGAAGCCCGTGCCATCCACCGCGGTGCCTGCTTCGCGGGTGAACCCGCTCCCACAGGGACCGCGCCAGCTTTCAGATTTGAGTAAGGCCGTTGCTCCTTTGCTGCCAGGCCGGCAGGTGATCGCCGCGCAGCCAGTCGATAAACCGCGCAAACAACTCCGACTGCGAGTTGATCTCCAGCTTCAGGTACAGATTCTTGCGGTGCATGCGCACGGTTTCCGGCGAGATGCCCAGCTCCAGCGCGGTGGACTTTACCGAATGCCCACGCAAGATCATGTGCGCTACCTCCCGCTCACGGTCGGTCAGCACCTGGCAGCCGAAACTGTCGAACGCCGCCTGCAGGCTGCCACGCTCCGCCGATGCGGGGCCGGGCTCCAGTTGGTGCCGGGCGTAGCGCCCCAGCAGCTCGCGTACCATCGGCTCCAGCGCACGCAGCAGGTCGATCTGCCCGGCGCTCAGGCGCGTGCCGCTGCAGCCCTGGAACAGGCTCAGCGACAACTTGCGGCCAGCGCTGAGGTCGACGATGTAGTAGCTGTCCTCACTGCAACCGGTCCCCAGGTAATAGGCCTTGTAGTAGTCGCTGTCGAAGAAGTTGTCCGGGGCGATTTCCTGCAGGTGGTAAAAGCCCTCGGCCAGGCCGCTCTGCACGGCCAGGCAGAACGGGTCGAGCAGGTAGCCGGCAGTGAAGTAGCGCTCCAGCACGGCAGCGCGGTGCAGGTCGGGGATGCCTTGCTGGTACAGCAGTTGCGGTGCCCGCCCCTGGCACTCGAGGCTGATCATCATCGACTCCACCTGCACCAGCTGGCCGATCGCGGCCGCCACATGCGCGAGCGCCTCGGGCGTTTCGCTGTGGGCCAGTGCGCGCTGCAGCGCCGCATGCCATTGCTGCAGCGCGCCCAGTGAAAGGATAAGCGGGGTGTCGGGAGAGGCCTGGGTCATGCCCGGCAGTCTAGCCTGCCAGGCACGCCCGCGCACAGCCCTTTGCGCCAGGTTCATCGGCCCTGGTACAGGCCAAGCGCCGTGAGTTCGCGCGCGGTTTCGATGATGCACTGGCGCAGGGTTTCGACGATCTCGTCCACTTGCGCATGGGTGACGATCAACGGCGGCGACATCACGTTCAGGTGCATGATCGGCCGCACCAGCAGCCCTTTGGCCTGGGCCTTGCTGTGGATGCGTTCGCCGATGTTCACCTCGTCGGCGAACAGCGCCTTGCTGGCCTTGTCGGCAACGAACTCGACACAGGCCATCAGCTTCATGCAGCGCACATCCCCCACCAGCGGCAGCTCGCGCAGGCTTTGCAGGCGCTGTTCCAGGTAGCCGCCAACGTCCTTGACGTGCGCCAGCAAATGCTCGCGCTCGATGATCTCGATGTTCTTCAGCGCCGCGGTGCAGCACACCGGGTGGCCGCTGTAGGTGAAGCCGTGGGTGAAGCAGCGGCCCTTGCCCGGCTCGGCGATCACCTGCCAGATGCGCTCGGAGAAGATGCACGCCCCCAGCGGCAGGTAGGCCGAGGTCAGGCCCTTGGCGGTAGTGATGATGTCGGGGGTGACGCCGAACAGTTCCTCGCTGGCGAAGAAGGTGCCCAGGCGCCCGAACGAGGTCACCACTTCGTCGGCGACGAACAGGATGTCGTAGGTCTGGCACAGCTGCCACATGCGCTGGAAGTAACCCTTGGGCGGAATGATCACCCCGCCCGAGCCCATGATCGGCTCGGCGAAGAACGCCGCCACGTTATCGGCCCCCAGCGAGAGGATCTTGTCCTCGAACTCGGCCACCAGGAAGTCGAGGAACTCGGCCTCGTCCATGTCGTGCGGGGCGCGGTACGGGTTGGGGTTGGACACGTGGTGGATCAGGTCGTGCTGATAATCGAACTCCGGCACCCGGTCAGCGGCCTTGTTGCCGATCGACATGGTCAGGGTGGTGGAGCCGTGGTAGGCGTTGTAGCGGGCGATGATGTGCTTCTTGTGCGGCTTGCCACGGCAGTTCTGGTAGTACTGGATCAGCCGGTAGGCAGTGTCGACCGCGGTCGAGCCGCCGGTGGTGAGAAACACATGGTTCAGGTCACCCGGTGCCAGCTGCGCAAGCTTCTGGCACAGCTCGATGGCCACACCGTTGGCCATGTCGGAGAACGGGTTGGAATAGGCCAGCTGGCGTACCTGGTCGGCGATGGCCAGGGCCATTTCCTCGCGTCCCAGGCCAATGTTGGTGCACCACATGCCGCCGACGGCATCGAGGAAGCGGTTGCCGTGGGTATCGCGGATGTAGGCGCCCTCGCCGGCAACGATGTTCAGCGCGCCTTGCTCGCGGTGCTCGTCGAACACGTGGTAGCCGTGCATGTAGTGGGCCTTGTCGGCTTCCACCAGCGGGTCGTGGGCAATGGCGAATGCTTTGCTTGGGGTGGCCATGGGCAGCTCCTTGGCAGTGATCGTTGGGCAGTGTTCAGAAACCGGTCTTGACCGTGCTCCAGACCCGGGTGATGGCGCGCATGTCCTTCGGGCTCTGGGTTTTCTGCGCGAACAGGCGCTCGCGGGTTTGCGCGTCGGGGTAGATGGCCGGGTCCTGGCGGATCTCGTCGCGCACCAGCGCGGTGGCGGCGGCGTTGCTGTTGGCGTAGTGGATGTAGTCGGTGACCTTGGCCATGGTCTGCGGCTGCAGCAGGAACTCGATGAAGCGGTGGGCATTGGCCGCGTGCGGCGCATCCTTGGGGATGTACAGGTTGTCGAACCAGATCAGCGAGCCTTCCTGGGGGATGAAGAACGACAGCTTGATGTCCTTCTTCGCTTCCACCGCGCGGGCCTGGGCGGTGGCGTAGTCGCCGGACCAGGTCAGGGCCAGGCAGACATCGCCGTTGGGCAGGCTGGTGAGGTAATTGACCGAGTCGAACTTGCGAATGTATGGGCGAATGCCCAGCAGCAGTTGTTCGGCCGCCTTCAGGTCGGCCGGCGATGCGCTGCGTGGGTCCTTGCCCAGGTACTGCAGGGCCAGCGGGATGACTTCGGTCGGCGCGTCCATCAGGGTGACGCCACAGTCGGCGAAGCGCGAGACGATCCTGGGGTCGAACAGCATGGCCAGCGAGCCGATGGGGGCATCGGGCATGCGCGCGGTGATCTTGTCGACGTTGTAGGTTACCCCCGAGCTGCCCCAGGTGTAGGGCGCCGAGTATTTCAGGCCGGGGTCGTAGCCTTGCAGGTTGTTCACCACCTGCTGGTCGAGGTTGTGCCAGCTGGGCAGTTGCTGCTTGTCCAGCGCCTGGAACACCCCGGCACTGATCAGCGGGGGGACCAGGGAAGCGTTGAGCATGACCAGGTCGTAGCCGGAGCGGCCGGTGAGCAGTTTGGTCTGTACCGTTTCGTAGCCGTCGAAGGTGTCGTAGATGACCTTGATGCCGGTGGCCTTCTCGAAGTCGGCCAGGGTGGTTTCGCCGATGTAGTCGGTCCAGTTGTACAACCGCAACGTGTTACCGCTGTCCACCTCTGCCGCCTGGGCCAGGCTGGCGCCAGACGCCAGCAGCAGACCGCCAATCACCTTCAGTACCTTGCGCATGGCAACTCCATCGTGTGAATGCTCGGGATCGAGCCGATGGGGGCACTATCGAGGGATTTGCCGAAGGGGGACATACCCCGAATGTGTGGGTGGTCGTTTTTTGGCAGGTGAATTTCGTATGAAGGCCACAGGCCCAATCGCCGGCAAGCCAGCTCCCACAGGTCCTCCACAGTCCTGAAGCCCTGTGATTTCCCTGTGGGAGCTGGCTTGCCGGCGATTGGGCCAGAACAGTCAATCACGCCAGCGGGTAAAGCGCCTCATCAAACTGCTCCAGACGCGGGAACACCAAAGGCTGGTCGTCCGAGAGCTGCTCCAGGCGCTGCCGGTACTGCTGCAAAAACGCCTGCCGCGCCTCGTCACTGATGTACGGCACATGCCAGGCCACGAACGGCGGCAGTACCTCGAACCCCACGTAGGCCAGCGTGCCGCGCAAGATCGGCCGCAGCATGTCTTCCAGCGGCCCATGAATCGCCCCGTCGCCAAACATGTGCTCGCGCCCGCCCAGGGTCACGGTCACCAACGCTTTCTTGCCCGCCAACCCGCCCTGGTCGTAGAAGCGCTTGCCGCCATAGCACACCCCCGACACCAGCACCCGGTCGATCCAGCCCTTGAGCATGGCCGGCGCCGAGAACCAGAAGATCGGGAAGTTCAGCACCAGCAAGTCCGCCCACAGCAGCTTGTCCAGCTCCTGCTGGATATCCGCGGCAATGGCACCACGCTTCACCCCCTGGCGCTGCTCCAGGGCATACACCAGGTACTCGGGGTTCTCGCGCTGGCTGAAGTCATCGGCACTGGCCACCGGGTTCCAGCCCATGGCGTACAGGTCGCTGACCTGCACCTGGTGGCCCTGGGCGCGGAAGGTTTCCACGGCCTGGTCACGCAGGGCAGCAGTGAACGATTGCGGCTCGGGGTGAGCGTGGACGATCAGTACATTCACAAACATTCTCCTCACACAAAACAGGTTGTCTTCCAGCTGTGGCTCAGCACTGCACCGCTTTCACCTCGACGAACTCCGCCAGGCCCTCCTCGCCCCACTCGCGCCCGTTGCCCGACTGCTTGTAGCCACCAAACGGTGCCTGGTAGTTGAACCCGCCACCGTTGATGAAGCACTGCCCGGCGCGTATCTGCCGCGCCAGGGCCAGGCCGTGCTCGCGGCTACCGGCCCACACCGCGCTGGACAGGCCGAACGGCGAATCGTTGGCCAGGGCCAGCGCCTGGGCCTCGTCGGCATAGGGGATCAGGCACAGCACCGGGCCGAAGATTTCCTCCTGGGCGATGCGCATGCGGTTGTCGACATCGGCGAACAACGTCGGCGCCACGTAGAAACCGCGCTCGAAACCGGCCGGCGTATCACCGCCGCACAGCAGGCGCGCGCCCTCTTCCTGCCCCAGGCGAATGTAGTCGAGCACGGTGCGCCGCTGGCCTGCCGAACACATCGGCCCGAGGAAGCTGGCCGGGTCACGCGGGTCGCCCATGACCAGCGTACGGGTCTCGGCCTCGGCGATCTCCAGCGCCTCGGCGTAGCGGCTGGCCGGCAGCAGCATGCGGGTCAGGGCCGTACAGGTCTGCCCCGAGTTGATCATCACGTCCTGCACGCCATGGCGCACCGCCGCGTGCAGGTCGGCGTCGGCGGTGATCAGCAGCGGCGACTTGCCGCCCAGCTCCAGGCACACCCGCTTCACCGTCGGCGCGGCCGCCTGGGCCACGCGCACCCCGGCGCCGGTGGAGCCGGTGAACGACACCATGTCCACCTGCGGGTGCCGGGCCAGTGCCTCGCCAACCTTGGCCCCCGGCCCGCTGACCAGGTTGAACACCCCGGCCGGCAGGCCGATGGCCTCGATCATCTCGGCCAGCAGGAACGCATGCAGCGGTGTTTCCTGGCTGGGCTTGACCACCACCGTGCAGCCGGCGGCCAGGGCCGGCGCCAGCTTGCCGATCATCTGGTGCAGCGGGTAGTTCCACGGGTTGATGAACGCGCACACGCCAACGGCCTCGCGGTACACCAGCGAGTTGCCGACTTCGCGCACCTCATCCATCAGCCCGGCCAGTTCGGCGTACTGCTCCAGCCCGGCAATCGGGCCCTCGACCTGTACCGCCTGGCACCACTGCACCGGCATGCCCAGTTCATCGGTGATGAGCGAGGCCATTTCCGCGGCGCGGCTCTTCAGCTGTGCGGCCAGCGCCGTTATGTACCCGGCGCGTACGCTGGACGGTGTGCGCGACCAGCCATCGAAGGCCCGCCGCGCAGCCATCACCGCCCGTTCGACATCGGCCTCGGCGCCCAGCGGCACGCGGCCGATGGCCTGTTCGGTGGCCGGGTCGATCACCTCGGCCATGCCCTGCCCGCTCGGTACCTGCCAGGCACCGTCGATGTACAGCCGCGCATACTCACGCATGGCCGTAGTCCCGTTTCAGTTCGTCGGCACAACAGGCGATGCGCCGGCAGGCATCGATCAGCGCCGCATTGCCCAGCACCAGGCCCAGGCGGATATGCCCGGCAGCGCTGGGGCCGAACGCTTCGCCGGCAAGCACCGACACGCCCTGGCTGTCCAATAGGTAGTCGGCAAAGGTCTGGGCAGATACGCCGGTCTCGCGGATGTCGACCATCACGAACATACCGCCATCGGGCTTGAGCACCTTGATGCCCGGGCAGTCGGCCAACTGCTCGCACACCAGGTCGCGACGCTGGCGATAGGCTTCGCGCATGACATCCAGTTCCGGGAGTTGCTGCTCCAGCGCCACCACGGCGGCGTCCTGGATGAAGTCCGGCGAGCCGTACAGCATGCACAGGGCGAGGTTTTCCAGGTGGGTGGCAAGCTCGGTCGAACCGACCACCCAGCCCATCCGCCAACCGGTCATGGCATGCGACTTCGACAGGCTGTTGAGGGTGGCGGTGCGCTCGGCCATGCCCGGCAGGCTGCCAGGGCTGACATGCTCGCCGTCGTACAACAGCTCGCTGTACACCTCGTCGGAGATCAGCCACAGATCGTGGGCGATGCACAGCTCGGCCAGCGCCTCCCAGGTGGCGCGCGGCAGGCTCGCCCCCGAGGGGTTGTGCGGGCTGTTCAGGGCCAGGGCGCGGGTGCGCGGGGTGATGCGCGCGGCCACGTCACGCGGGCACACGCGAAAGCCGTTCTCCGGCTTGACCGGCACCGGCACCACCTTGGCGCCACAGGCCCCGAACACCGCCTCGTAGGTCACGTACATGGGCTCGGCGACAATTACCTCGTCACCCGGGTCGAGCACGCACTGAGCCACGCAGTACAGCGCGCACTGGGCCCCCGCCAGCACCGTTACCTGGTCGGCATCGACGGCCTGGCCGCTGCGCTGCCGGTGGCGGTTGGCGATGGCCTGGCGCAGCGCCAGCTTGCCGCGCACATCGGCGTAATGGGTGTGGCCCTCACGCAGGCTGTCGATGGCCGCCTCGACGATCGGCGCGGGGGTGTCGAAGTCCGGGTCACCCACCGACAGCAGCAGGATATCCTTGCCCTCGGCCTGCAGCGCCAGGGCGCGGTAGTGGATGTCCCAGGCCGCGGCCCCGTCGCCGGCGATGCGTTGAGTGAGCTTGGCGTAGCGCATGGCAATCTCCCTTCATTGGCGGTTTCAGTCGACGAGAATCTTCGGGTTGGAACTGCCCCATACGGTGTACAGGTCGGCGAGCAGCGCGCCGTTGATTTCTTCCATTTCGGCCTGGGTGATTTCACCCCCGGCCTGTTTGCCGAACAGCACCACTTCGTTGCCACCCTTCACATCGGGGAAGTCGGTGACATCGACCATCAACGTGTTCATCGACACCTTGCCCACCACCGGCACACGATGGCCGTTGATCAGCACATGGCCCTTGTTGGTGAACACCCGGCGGTAGCCATCGGAGTAGCCGACGGTGATGTTCGCCAGGCGCGAATCACGCGCCAGGGTGAAGGTGCGGTCATAGCCGACGGTGTTGCCTGCCGGGTAGCTGTGCACCGCTGCCACGTGCGACTTGAACTGCATGGCACGTTGGTATTCGGTGTGCGTCGGCACGGTGTCGCCGAACAGCGCGCCGCCGGTGCGCACCATGTCCAGGCGCGCTTCCGGCACTTCCAGCGTAGCGAAGGAGTTGGCGGCGTGCAGGGTGAGCTTGCTGCGATCAAGTTTCGCGTGTTTGATCAGCCAGTCGGTCTGCTCGTTGAACGCTGCCAGGCCTTTGCGCACATCGTCCTTGTCTTCCACGGCGAAGTGGGTCATCAGCGCGACCAGCTCGAGGTGCTTCTGGTCGGTGATCTGCAGCGCTTCACCCCGGCCGGACCAGGTAGCCATCTCCACGCCGTTGCGGCTCATGCCACTGGAATTGAGCGCCAGATGGATGCGCAGGGTCTTGCCGTGGCGTTCGGCGAGGGCATCGAGCTGGCGGGCGAACTCGGCACTGCCGACCAGTTCTTCCATGTCGTACTGCAAGGCATCTTCCACTTCGCTGAGGCTGGCCAGGCGTACCCGCACCAGTTGCCCGGTGAAGCCGCTGGCGCGGACTACGCGGGCCTCCTCGTTGCTGGCCACCGCCACGCAAGGCACGCCCTGGGCGATGATCGACGGCATCACCAGGCCGATACCGTGGCCATAGGCGTCGGCCTTGAGCACGGCGCACAGCTTGGACTTGCCGCCCAGCTCGGCCTGCAAGGTACGGATGTTGTGTTGCAGCGCGCCGGCACTGATTTCGACCCAGGCGTTGCTGTTTTGCGCGGTCAGGGCGGCGGTGCCGTTGTCCATCGACAGGGGTGGTGCGGCGTACAGCGGGGCCTGGCCGGTGATCAGCAGAGCGAGGGATGCAGCCAGGAGGGTACGGCGAAATGGCATGGTGGTTTCTCTTGTTGTTCGTGGTGTCTGCCGCTTAGCAGACGCAGGTGTGTTTGAGTTCGATAAAGGTGACGCCGGGGGTGGCGAAACCGCTGGCCAGGTCGGCCTGCAGCGCATCCAGATCACGCGGCTGGCGCACCGTGCAACCAAAGGCACGGGCCAGGCCGATGAAGTCCGGATTGCGCGGCAGTACGCCGACCGGCTCGATGTCCAGGCCGAGCATGTCGTCACGGATCTGGCCAAGGGCGTCATTGTTCCACAACAGCACGACCAACGGTCGGTCCAGTTCCTCGACTGCCGTGGCCAGTTCCTGGGCGGTGTAGAGGAAGCCGCCGTCGCCCACCAGCACCAGGCCTGGGCGGTGGTCGCTGGCGAACATGCCGCCGATGCCGGCCGGCAGGCCGTAGCCGAGGGTGCCGTAGCCGGTGGGGTGCAGCCAGCTGCGCGGCGCCCGGCTGGCGAAGGCGTAGTTGCCGGTGTAGGCCAGCTGGGTCATGTCGCTGCTGATGAAGGCATCGTCGGGCAGCACGGCGGCAATGCGGTCGAGGATTGCCTGGTGCACGGCCTGCAGCGGCGCATGCCCGCTGCGAATGGCCAGGCGCAGGTTGGCCACTGCTTCGCTGGCCTGAGCCGGGTCACGGTCCAGCGCTGGCAGGTGCTCGAGCAGGCCGGCCAGGGTTTGCCGGGCATCACCGTGCAGGGCTATGGCACAGGGGTAGAAGTCGTTGAACTTGCGCGGGTCGATGTCCACGCGCAGCAGCTCGCCGCTGATCGGCAGGCGCTCGCGCCAGAAGTCGGTGTCGGCCATTTCGGTACCCACTGCCAGCACCACATCGGCCTGGCTGATCAGCTGCCAGCCGGGCTCGACGCACAGGCTGGCGCCGGCATTCAGTGGTGCGTCCGCAGGCAGCAGGCCCTTGCCGGCCACGCTGGTGAACAATGGCGCTGCCAGCCGAGTGCTCAGCTGCTGCAGCTGCTCGGCCGCGTGCAATGCCCCACCACCGGCAATGATCATCGGCCGCTTGGCGGCGGCCAGCTTCACGGCGGCCTGGTCGAGGATGTCGCGGCACGGCTGGCCACGCCCGGGGCGGCGCACCACCTCAGCGCTCCAGTCACGGCTGACCGGCGCGGCCAGTACGTCCAGCGGCACCGAGATGTGCACCGGGCGCGGCCGTTCGCTGTCGAACACGGCCCAGGCACGAGCGATCAGCTCGGGCAGGTCGTCGCCGCGCAGGGCCACGGCGGAGAACGCGGTAATCGGCGCGGTCATGGCGCGCTGGTCCTGGGTTTCGTGCAGACAGCCCCAGCCCTTGCCCAGGCTGGCAGTGTGGTTGACGCTGGAAATCACCAGCATCGGGATGGAGTCGGCATAGGCCTGGCCGATGGCGGTGGCGGCATTGGTCACGCCCGGGCCGGTGATGACGAAGCACACCCCCGGCTTGCCGCTTACCCGTGCATAGCCGTCGGCCATGAAGCCGGCGCCCTGCTCGTGGCGGGTCAGCACATGGCGGATGCCGCTGCCCGGCAGGCCGCGGTACAGCTCCAGGGTGTGCACGCCGGGGATGCCGAATACCGTTTCCACGCCGTAGTTGGCCAGCAGGCGCACCAACGCCTGGCCGGCGGTCGGGGTGTGCTTATTCATGTCGTTCTCCTTGCGCCTGGCCGAGGCGGATCAGCGCGTCGACCGCGGTGGTGCCGTGGGCACCGACCATCAATGGGTTCACATCCAGCTCCAGCAGTTGCCCGGCGTTTTCGCAGGCGTAGTCGGCCACCGCGCGGATAGCCGCAACCAGTGCGTCGAGGTCGGCGGCCGGGCGGCCACGGAAGCCTTGCAGCAGGCTGGCGCTGCGCAGGCCGAGCAGCGCGCTGCGGATGGCATCGTCGGTGGTCGGCAGCAACAGGCTGACGCTGTCCTTGAGCAACTCGACCAGCACGCCACCGGCACCGATCACCAGGGCCAGGGCGAAGTCGTGCTCGCGCTTGATGCCGACGATCAGTTCGGCCAGCGGCGGCTCGGCCATCGGTTCGAGCAGCACCTGGTCGAACGCTACCTGCGGGGCGTAGGCGGCGATGCGCTGGCGCATCTGCACCAGCGCAACCTCGAGGGCGGCGGCATCGCGCAGGTTCAGCACCACTGCACCGGCTTCGGTCTTGTGCGGCAGTTGCGCGCTGACCGCCTTCAATACCAACGGGTAGCCGACGCGGGCGGCATCTGCCACGGCGCGCTCGGGTGTGCTCAGCACCCCAGCCGGTACCGGCAGGCCGAAGGCACGCAGGGCTTGTTTGGATTGCCATTCGTCCAGCAGGTGGCTCTCGCCGCCAAGGGCCTGCGGGCACAGCGGCACCCGCGTGGCCTCACCCTGTTCCAGCAGCCGCTGGCGGTTGCGCTGGTAGGCGACGATGCGGCCCCAGGCTGCCAGGCCATCCTCCACACCCTGCAGGGCGGCGATGCCACGCGCGTGCAAACGCTCGCGCGCGCAGGCGGGCAACAGCTCCGGGAATGCCGAGGTGACGAAGCCGATCTTGCCGTGGCGTTCCAATGCATCGCAGTACAGCGCCAGCAGCAGGTCGCATTCCTTGCGTTCGCCGGTGAACGCCGCCGGGTAGTCCAGCACCAGCATGGCCGCGTCGGCTGCGCCGCTCAGGGTGCTGTCGAGCATACGTTGCAGGGCCGCTGCATCACCCCAGATGGCAGTGGTGAAATCCAGCGGGTTGACCAGGTTGGCATAGGCCGGCAGCACCTCGGCCAACTGCGCCACCTGCCCTTGTGCGAGCTTAGGCAGGACCAGCTGGTTGCGCTCGGCATAGTCGGCGATCAAGCCGGCATCGCCACCGGAACAAGCCAGGGCAATCAGCTCGCCATCCACCGGCAGGCGGCCACAGGCGGCGGCCTTGAGGGTTTCGACGAAGCTCACCGGGCCACTGACGCGGATCACGCCCAGGCGCTGGAACAGGCTGTCGTACAAGGCATCGGAGCCGGACAGCGAGCTGGTGTGGCTGAGCGCCAGTTCGGCGCCAATCTGCGACACGCCGGTCTTCAACGCAATGATCGGCGTGCCCTGCTGCAATGCCTTGCAGGCGGCACGGGCGAAACCCGGCACGTTCTTCAAGCCTTCCAGATGCAGGCCGATGGCGGTTACCCGTGGGTCGTCGAGCAGCACGTCCATCAGCTCGGCCACGCCCAGTTGTGCCTGGTTGCCGACCGAGGCCATGTAGGCCACCGGCAGCGAACGGTCGCTCATCGACAGGTTGTAGGCGAAGTTGCCGCTCTGGGTGAGGATCGCCACGCCCTTCTCCACCTGCTGGCCACCATGGGCCACCGGCCACAGGGCAGCGCCGTGCAGGTAGTCGAGCAGGCCGTAGCAGTTGGGGCCGAGCAAGGCCATGTTGCCGGCGGCGGCGAGCAGGCGCTGCTGCAGCTGGCGGCCCTCTTCGCCGCTTTCGGCAAAGCCCGAGGCATAGCAGATGGCGCCACCGGCGCCGCGTGCGGCCAGCTCGGCAACGCACTGCAGGGTCAGTTCGCGGTTGGTGGCGATGAACACCGCGTCCGGGGCATGGGGCAAGTCGGCCACCCGCGCCACACAGGGGATACCTTCAAGGCTGTCATGCTGCGGGTTGACCAGCCACAACTCGCCGCCAAAGCCACCTTCGGCGCAGCGCTTGAGCGCCCGCGCCATGCTGCGCCCGCCGACGAAGGCCAGGTGCCGGGGTGCCAGCAGGCGCTTGAGGTTGTCACGAATCGAATGCGACATGGGTGTTCTCCTGGCGTTCAGCGCAGCAGCGGGCGCAGCAGTTCGCGGGCGATGATGTGCCGCTGGATTTCCGAGGTGCCTTCCCAGATGCGCTCGATGCGTGCGTTGCGCCAGATGCGCTCGACCGGCCCTTCATCCATCAGGCCCATGCCGCCGAAGGTCTGCACGGCTTCGTCGGCAACCTTGCCCAGCACCTCGCTGGCGAACAGCTTGGCCATGCCGGCCTCGCCGTCGGTCATGCTGCCCTGGTCCATCTTCCAGGCGGTGTGCAGGGTGAGCATTTCCGCAGCGCGAATCTGCGTGGCCATGTCGGCCAGCTTGAACGACACGCCCTGGTAGCTGCCGATGGCCTGGCCGAACTGCTTGCGGTCGGCGGCCCATTGCAGCGACAGGTCGAGGGCACGCTGGGCCTGGCCCACGCAGTTGGCGGCGACCATCACCCGGCCGGCGGTGAGCCAGGCGTTGGCCACCTCCCAGCCCTTGCCGACCTCGCCCAGCACCTTGCTGGCCGGCACCCGGCAGTCGTCGAAGAACAGCTCGTAGGTGTGGTAGCCACGGTTGCTCACGCACTTGGGGCCACGGCGGATGGTCATGCCCGGCGTGCCACGGTCGACCAGGAAGGCCGTTACCGCGTTGCGCTTGCGCCCATTGTGCTCGTAGGTGTCGGTGACGGCGAAGACGATGGCGAAATCGGCGTGGCCGGCATGGCTGATGAAGTGCTTGCTGCCGTTGATGACGAAGTCGTCACCCTGGCGCACGGCACGGGTCTTGATGGCGTTGGCATCGGAGCCGGCGCCCGGCTCGGTTAGAGCGAAGCAGTCGATCTTCTCGCCCTGCACGCAGGGCAACAGGTAGTCGTTGATCTGCTCGTCCTTGCAGGCCATGAGGATTTTCGATGGCCGCGCGACGAACACGTGCAGGGCCCAGGACACCTTGGACAGTTCGCGCTCGATCAGCGCCTGGGACAGATAGTCCAGGCCACCGCCGCCGACCTCCTCGGGCATGTTGAAGGCATAGAACCCGGCGGCGATGGCCTTGCCGCGGATCTGCGCAGCCAGCTCGGGCGACACGGCATCGGCGCGGTCCACTGCCTCCTCATGGGGCAGCAGCTCCTTGGCGACAAAGCTGCGTACCGCTTCCACCAACATTTCTTGTTCTTGGGTCAGTTGGAAATTCATCTGCGAAGGTCCTGGTGAGGGTCGGTTATCGGGTTACTGGCCGGTGAAACGGGGGGCGCGGCGTTCCACCGAGGCTTGCAGCGCCTCGGCACCGTCCTGGCTGCGGCCGCACAGCAGGCCGGCCTGGCGCTCGGCCTCCAGCTGCTCGGCCAGGGTGCGCCGGGCGCCGTCGCGGATCAGCCGCTTGGTCTGCGCGTAGGCGAAGGTGGGGCCGTTGGCCAGGCGCCCGGCCAGCTCGGCGGCCACGGCGGGCAGTTGCTCGTCGGCGCAGACTTCGCTGACCAGCCCGGCCGCCAGGGCACGTTCGGCACCCCACAGTTCATCGAGGAACAACAGGCGCTTGGCCTGCTCGCTGCCGATCAGCCGTGGCAGGTGCCAGCTGGCACCGGCATCAGGGCTGTAGCCCATGCTGGTGTAGCCGGCCTTGAAGCGCGCCGAGGCCGCGGCGATGCGCAGGTCGCAGCACAGGCTGAGGTCCATGCCACCGCCCACGGCAGTGCCGTTGATGGCAGCGATGGTGGGCTTGTCGAGGCTGTACAGGCGCAACATCAGGGCGTGGGCGGTTTCGGTCCAGCCGTAGCTTTCCAGGGTGCCCTGGGCCTCGGCCGCGGCCCATTCGGCCAGGTCGGCACCGGCGCAGAAGCTGCGCCCGCTGCCGGTCAGCACCACCACGCGCACGGCCGGGTCGCTGTTGCAGGTTTCCAGCAGGGCGTGCAGTTGCTTGAGGGTGGGGATGTCCAGCGCGTTGCGCTGCTCGGGGCGGTTGAGGGTGATCCAGGCAACGCCGGCTTCGACCTTGCTCAACAGTGACGACGACGGGGTGGTCATGGGGGGCCTCGGTGTTGTTGTGATGGTTTGAGAGGGCTTGATGAGGGAGATACTAAACGAGTGTTCAACAAGGCGGCAATTGGGTGGGGATTTGGCTGTAACAACGCTAGAAAACGATGTATGTCGTTGTTTTTATTAGTCTTATTTTTTTGGTCAAGGTTGAGATAGGAGGTGGTTGTTACAACTTTGTACAACTGACAGATTGCCGGGGGCGCTTTGCGCCCCATCGCGACACAAGGCCGCTCCCACAAGTCATTCGCAGACTTCAGGTCTGCGCGGTACCTGTGGGAGCGGCCTTGCGTCGCGATGGGCTGCGTAGCAGCCCCCGAGATTGAAACCTCAGACCCCCGGCACGCTCGGCTCGAAGGCCCCCTGCCGACGGCGGTTGACGAAGAAGTACGCCGCGTAGCACAGGGCAATGAAGCCAAAGCCCCAGTACAACGACGGCCGCTGGGTTTCATCCAGCGCCAGGAACACGAACAGCGAGCTGCACAGGGTGATGCACAGCAGCGGCACCAGCGGGTACAGCGGCGCCTTGTACTTCAGGTCCTGCAGTTGCCCACCTTCACGCAGGTAGACCTTGCGGAAGCGGTACTGCGCCAGCGCAATGACGATCCAGGTCACGGTGCCGGACATGCCACTCACCGCCATCAACACCATGAACAGGGTGTCGGCGGCAACGAAACTGGTCATCAGCGAGATCAGCGCAAAGCACAGGGTGATGCTCAGCGCCCGCAACGGCACGCCACGCTTGCTCAGCGGCGACAGGCTTTTCGGCGCCATACCGCTCTTCGACATCGCCCAGAGGATGCGCGTGGAGGCATACAACCCGGAGTTGCCCACCGAAAGGATGGCGGTGAGGATGACGAAGTTCATCAGGTCGGCGGCAAAGGGGATGCCGACCATGTCGAACACCTGCACGAACGGACTTTCCATCAGCCCGGCCTGCTCGAACGGCACGATGGCCGAGAGCACGGCAATCGCCAGCACGTAGAAGATCAGCACGCGGAACACCACGTTGCGCACGGCCCGTGGGATGCTCTTTTCCGGGTGCTCGGTCTCGCCGGCCGCCACCCCCATGATTTCACAGCCCTGGAAGGCATAGACCACGGTCATCATCACCGCGAACACCGCCGACAGGCCATGGGGGAACAGCGACTCGCCCATCAGGTTGTCCAGCATCGGTGCCGGCGCCCCGCTGCTCAGCGGGATGGCGCCGAAGATCACCAGCAGGCCAATGATGATGAAGCCGAGGATGGTCGCCACCTTGATCCCCGAGAACCAGTACTCCGCCTCGCCAAAGGCACGGGTGGCCAGAGCGTTGAGGCCGAACAGCACGACCACGAACAGCGCCGACCAATACCAGATCGGTACCTCGGGGAACCAGCGGGTCATCAGCATGCCGGCGGCGGTGAACTCCAGGCCCACGGTGGTGGCCCAGCTCATCCAGTACACCCAGCCGATCATGAAGCCGGTGGCCGGGCCGATGAACTTGGTGGCGTGGGCCTGGAACGAACCGGACACCGGCATCTGCACCGACAGCTCGCCCAGGCAGACCATCACCAGGTACATCAGCAAACCCGCGACCAGGTAGGCCAGGATCGCGCCTATCGGGCCGCCCTGGTTGATGGTCACGCCCGAGCCCATGAACAGCCCGGTGCCGATCACCCCGCCCAGCGACAGCATGAAGATGTGCCGGCTTTTCAGCGCGCGGGTGAGCTGGATCTTTTCGCGGTTGTCAGTCATGGCGCACCTCGCCTTTGCGGCTGGTGCCAGGCCGCGCGGGGGTGCCGCGCGGTGTGGTTGGAAGAAGGGGCTGAGCGCTACGGCATGTCATTATTCTTGTCTCCAATAAGCCTCATGGACCGCGTGCAACACGGTTGCCTTGGATTATTGGAAACGGATGTAAGGTGCCGTTGTACGAACGGATCGAAGATGTAAAAAGTCGTAAGTTTTTTGTACGTCAGCTCTGGATCAGCTGTTCCAGGGTGGCGCGGGCCTGGGCAAGCTCGGTGGCCAGCGGCGCGCCGAGCGCTTTCAATGCCTGTTCGTCATGCTGCCGGGCAGCGTCCTCAAGGCGCCGCAACAACGCAGCCAGGCCAGAAAAACCCAGGGAGTCGCAACTGCCGGCCAGGCGGTGGGCCAGGTGCAGCACTTCGGTAAAGTCCTGGGCCGGCAGCGCCTCGGCCAATGCGGTGGCGTGCTGCTCCAGCGACTGGCGCAGCACCTTCAACAGGCCTTGCAGCTTCTGTTCACCCAGCAGCGAGCGGTGGGTGTCCAGCAATGACCAGTCCATTGTCGCGTCGACGCCCGCCACTTCAGCGGGCGCCGCTTCGGCCAGCGCCCGGCGCAGGTTGTCCAGCCGCAGGGGCTTGGCCAGCACTCCCTGCATGCCGGCATCCAGGTACCCTGGCACTTGCCCCGGTTGCACGCCAGCCGTCAGTGCCAGGACCCGGCTGTGGCGGTTCGGCCCGGGGGTGGCACGCAGTTGCCGGCACAGTTCCACCCCGCTCATGCCGGGCAGGTGCACATCGAGCAGGATCAGGTCGAAGCGCCGCTGTGCGCAGGCCTGCAGGGCTTGCCCGGCGTCCTCGGCAAAGCTCACCCGGTGGCCATCGCGCAGCAGCAACCCACCGGCCACCTCGCGGTTCAATGCCACGTCCTCGACTACCAGGATATCCAGGCTGGCCAGGGGCGAAGGGGCTGGTGAGTTGGCCTGCACTGGCTGCCCGCGGGCCATGTCGAGTTCGAACCAGAAGCAACTGCCCTGCCCTTGCACGCTGTCCAGGCCAATGCAGCCCCCCAGTTTTTCCACCAGGTGCTTGCAGATCGCCAGGCCCAGGCCGGTGCCGCCGTAGCGCCGGGCCACCGTCTCGCTGGCCTGGACGAAGCGGTCGAAGACCCTGGCCTGCACAGCCGGCTCGATGCCGATGCCATTGTCGCTGACCGACACCCGCACGCGCTGCGAGCCCTGGTCACTGGCCAGTACCTGCACCGTAAGCTGCACCTGGCCGTGTTCGGTGAACTTGATGGCGTTGGCCAGCAGGTTGCTGAGCACCTGGCGCAGGTACTGTTCGGCACCGTGCTGGTACTCGGCCAATTGCTCGTCGATGTGCAGCTGCAGGGCGTCGCCATTGTCCCTGGCCATGGGTTCGAGCAGCGCCAGCACTTCCTGGCACAACTGGCGTAGCGAAAAACCGACCAGCTCGGCGCGGCTCTCGCCCTCCTCGAGGCGGGCGAAATACAGCACTTCGTTGAGAATCGCCAGCAGCCCCTCGCCGGCCTTGTACAAGGCCTCGACGCGCTGGCGGTCGGCCGCCTCCAGCCGGCCGCCGCGCAGCAGCTCGGCCATGCCGAGTATGCCGTTGAGCGGTGTGCGCAGCTCATGGCTCATGGTCGCCAGGAAGCGTGACTTGGCCAGGTTGGCGGCTTCGGCCTCGTCCTTGGCCCGGGCCAGGCTGGCGGTGCGCCGCTCGACCATGGCCTGCAGTTCGTCGCGCTTGTCCTGCAACGCCAGGCGGTCGCGCTCGCGGCGCTCGATGTCACTGAGGATGGCGCGGCGCATGTCATCCAGGGCATTGGCCACGGTGTCGATCTCGTCCGGGCGCGTCGACGGCCGGCGCCCCAGGCGCAAAGGTTCTTGCCACTGGCCGGCACCAATACGCCGGGCGAACTCGGCCATCACTTGCAGGTGGCGGGTGACCAGGCGGTAGAACAGCCCCGACAGCGCCACCGCCAGGCCACACAGGAACACGCCCATCCACAGCAGGCTGGCAAGGCCAGTGGCATACAGGCGCCTGTGCACCGCGCCCAGGTCGATGCTCACTTCCAGCTCGCCCAGATGCCTGGCCGGCCCCGAGGGCGGCTGGTAATCGAGGGGGAAGCGTTCGATGCGCAGCGGCCCCTTGGGCTCGGCGGCGCCACGCAGCAGCTGGAAATCGTCGCTGACCAGGCGCACCCGGGCGACATCGGAAAAGTCCACCAGGCCGCGCAGTTGTGTGTCCAGCTGTGCCTCGTCCAGGTCCCACAGGCTGCGCTCCAGGCTGGCCAGGTAACCGGCGCGGATCAACGCCATGCGCGCCTCGATATCGCGCATCTCGCGGCGGTATTCGAAATACAGCTGCACCGAGCTGGCCAGCACGGTGAAGCACAGGCTGAACAGCAAAATGAACAGCAGCAGGCGGCGCAGCAAGCCATCGGTGCGCAGGCGGATCATCGGGAGTCCGCCGGCAGGTTGACCATGTCGCGGTAGGTCACTTCGCTCTGCTCCAGCCAGCGCTCGATCTCGCCGGCCTGGTTCATGCGCAGCAACTGCGCGTCGATTTCGTCCATATGCTGGCTCAAGGGCGATTGCCGTGATATCGCAACGCGCAGGTAGTCCACGCTCAGGGCCGTGGGCAATACGCGGATGTCCTGCGCCCCGGGCAGGTTTTCGATGAACAGCTGGCCGGTGCGCCGCTCCTGGATCACGTAGTCGATGCGCCCACGGATCAGCTTGCCGAAGTTCTGCTGGCTGGACGACACCCGTTCGATGTTCTGGTGGCGGGCGACGAAGCGATCGAAATCGGCGCCGTAGCTTTCGCCGTACAGCAGGCCGCCGCGGTAGCTGGCCAGGTCCTCCAGGCGCTGGAACTGCACCGGCCGCAGGCGGTTGTAGAACACCGCCACTTCCTCACGCACCACCGGCACCGTGGAAAAGCGCATGCGTTGGTCACGCTGGTCGCTGTTGTAGGCCAGCACCACGTCCACCCGCCCGGCGGCAGCGTCCATCAGGCAGCGCTTCCAGTTGCCCAGCACCACGGTCTGCACTTCGTAGCCCATGCGCGCGAACAGCTCTCGCACCACGGTGGGGGCCAGGCCACGCACCTGGTGGCCGTCAGTCCAGGAAATCGGCGGGTAAACCGGGTAGTCGCAATAGCGCACCGGCTGCCTTGCACTGGCTTGCACGGCGAACAATGCCAAGGCCAGCACCCAGGCGCTGCGGGTCATGCCGCCACGCTGGCGGTGAACAGGTAGCCGGTGCCGTGGATGGTGATGATCAGCTGGGGCTCGGCCGGGTCGTCGTGCAGCTTGCGCCGCAGGCGGCCGACCAGCACGTCGATGGAGCGGTCGTTGGGCACCCACTCGCGGTTGCGGATCTGGTCCATCAACTGGTCGCGGCTGAGGGTGTGGCCGCTGTTGCGCAGGAACACGCTGAGCAACTGGAACTCGCCATGGGTCAGCAGGGTTTGCCCGCCACGGGCGTCGATCAGGCGCCGGCGGTCGGTGTCCAGCGCCCAGTCGGCGAACTGCTTCAGCGATTGCGCGCAGGCCGGCGCCGGGTGCACCTCGCGGGCATGGCGCACGCGGCGGATCAGGTTCTTGGCGCGGGATACCAGTTCGCGGGGGTTGAGCGGCTTGATCACGTAGTCGTCGGCGCCGCATTCCAGGCCGACGATACGGTCGATGTCGTCGTTGCGGCCGGTGATGAGGATGATGCCGACCTCCGAGCGTACCCGCAGCTCGCGGGTCAGGGTGAGGCCGTCCTTGCCGGGCAGGCGGATGTCCAGCAGCACCAGGTCGACATCCTGGCTGCCGAGCAGGGCTTCGGCCTTTTCCGCGGTGTCGGCGCAGTGCACGTCATAGCCTTCCTGGGACAGATAGGCCTGCAGCAAGTCACGAATAAGCGGATCGTCATCGACGATCAATACCCGAGGCGTCATTGCGTGTCGTCTCTTTTTTTATTGGTTTGTTCTACACACTCGCGACAGCAGCGTACTCGTTACTGAACAGGCGATCAACAGCCCTCCGGCAGGCTGAAGCGGCGCCGGCCACCGGCCTGCAGGCCATCGACCCAGGCCTCGCAGATCAGCACGCCCTGCTCGGGGGTGAAGGTACCGGGGTTGAGCCCCGACTCCAGCCACAGGCCATCGAGCAAGGCGCTCAGGCTGATGGCCGCGAGGTCGGCATCGAAGCCCTGCCAGCCCTCCTCCCCGGCCAGCGTGGCCAGCAGCCCGCTCAGTTCATTGCGGTATTCGCCATAGGAATGGTCATGCACCTGGTTGATCGCGTCGGCGGTCTTCACCGCGCCCCAGAACGCCAGCCAGGCGTCGAGCAATTGCGGGTCGAGCAGCTCGGCGCAGAACGAGGCGCGGAAGAACGCCGACAACCGCTCGCGGGCATTGGGCGCGGCCTGGGCCATGGCCTCGCGCAGCAGGCCCATCACCCGGCCGGTGACCGCCATGTAGGCTTCGGCCACCAGCTCATCCTTGCCGGCGTAGTGATGGCTGATCAACCCGACCGAGACCCCGGCCTCGGCCGAAATCTTGCGGATCGACGCGCCCTGGAAGCCATGGCGCTTGAGGCATACCAAGGTCGCCTCGACCAGGTTGGCTTTGCGCAATTCCGGCAGCATGCGGTGGTAGCGGGCTTCCTGGTTCATCGGCGGCTCTCGGGCTAGGGGCTGGACTGAACGACTGTACAACAAGCCGGACTGCGTGATAAACCCTTGGCACCCATGCCCACAACAACAAAAGCGGCTGCCATGAACGACCTGATCACACGTGACCTGGACCAGGGCCTGCTGACCCTGGCCTTCAACCGCCCCGACAAGCTCAACGCCTTGAACACCGCCATGTACCAACAGCTGGGCGACCTGCTGCTGGCGGCAGGTGAAGACCCTGATGTCGAAGCCATCATCATCACCGGTGGGCCGCACTGCTTTACCGCCGGCAATGACTTGCGCGACTTCCTCGACAACCCGCCCGCCGACCTGGATAGCCCGGTGTTCCGCCTGATGCGGGTGGTGATGGGCCTGGACAAACCGCTGATTGCCGCGGTCAGTGGTGCGGCGATCGGTATTGGTGCCACCTTGCTGTTGCATTGCGATCAGGTGCTGGTCAGCCGTACGACCAAACTGCGCATCCCTTTCGCGCCGTTGGGCGTGTGCCCGGAGTTTGGTTCCAGCCTGCTGCTGCCGCGCTTGCTTGGCCATGCCCGGGCGGCTCGCCTGCTGCTGGCAAACGAGTTGCTTGATGGCGAACGGATGGTGGCCTGGGGGCTGGCCAATGAACTGCATGAAGACGGTGAGCAGTGCCTGGCAGCTGCCCGGCGCCTGGCGCGGCAGCTGCAAGGCTACCCGCAGGCGGCGCTGCGCATCAGCAAGCGGCTGCTCAAGGACGGCCAACGAGCCGAGCTTGAGGCGACAGTGGCGCGGGAAAGCCGGTTGTTCATCGAGTGCTTGCGCACTGAAGAAGCGCGAGCGGTGTTGCGAGGGTTGATCAAAGATTGAAAACCTGGGGCCGCGTTGCGGCCCATCGCCGGCAAGCCAGCTCCCACCTCGACTGCATCGACCTCAAGCCTTGTGCAATACCTGTGCGAGCAACTGTCTTGTTCAAATTCCAAAAGTTGGCGCGATTCCCTGTAGGAGCGGCCTTGTGTCGCGAAAGGGGTGCGAAGCGCCCCCAGGATCTTCGCATCACCACAACATTGCCGGGGCCGCTTTGCGGTCCTTTCGCGACACAAGGCCGCTCCTACACGGGACCGCGTCATGCCCGATATATGAACAAGCCGGCCAGCAGACAGTGCCATGCACCGTGTTGGGCTCTTCGCGGGCACGCCCGCTCCCACAGGTAATATGACACGCTCTCGAGCATAGCTCCTTGTGCAACAGCGCAGCCCAAAGGGCTGGGCTCATGGCCGGGATATGAGGTGCTAATAGCCGGTCATCTCCAGATACCCACGCCCACCCGCACTCCCGGTCAAGCGCACTGGCCCCTCCCAATACGGGAACCGCGTCTCCATCCAGGCCTGCGACTCCACAGCCTCGACCTGCACATCCACGCCATGCCCCGGCACCTGCACCCGCCATCGCGTCGGCACCTGCTTGCCGTTCTTCTGCCGGGCCCAGGCCAGCGCCTGCAGCTGGATCTGCGCCCCCTGCAGCACCACCACCTCACCCTGAGGGCCAACCCAGGTCCCGGCGCGATACGCCTCCCCCTGCATTTCGCGCACCTGGAACAGCATCAGCCTGGCGCCACTGTCCAGGTGCAGGGAAAACCAGTCCCAACCCGTCTGCCCGGCAGCCAGCGGCTGGCTGCTCCATTCCCGGTCCAGCCAGGCCTGGCCGGTGACTGCAATGCACTGGCCGTCACGCTGCACCTCCCCACTCACCCAATAGAACGGCTGACTGTAATAGTACGAAGCCTGCCCCTTGCCGGACTTCTCGCTGTAGCCCTGGTCCCCGTGCAGCACCAAGGGCCGATCGCTGTGCAGTTGCAGGTCATAGCGAAAGCCGTCACCACCGGCGACCATTTGCAGATGCTCGATGCCACTGCTGCCCTGCAACGACCAGTCATTGATCCACGCCCGGAATGGCTGGGCCTGCACGCCAGCCTGGCCGATACCCCCACGCGCCAAGGTTTCGCCAGACTGATGACCACCGGGACCGGTCAACGCCGCGTGCCCCATCCACAGGTTCGGGCTGTTCCAGCCAGCAGTCTCGGGGCCTGGGCGCAGGGCCGAGCGAAACAGCGTCCACTGCGCGCCCCAGTCCCGCCCCTGGAAGTCCTGGAGGTTGGCGGTGACATACCACCATTCGATGCGAAAACCATCGTGGGCCCCGTGGTCCCGCGGAAATTCCAGGCGATGGCCGCGGCTTACCTGGCTGAACTCGCCCGCCTGCTGCCCGAGCCCGGCATAGCTTTGCTCGGCGGGCTGGTCACAGCCGCCCACCAACCCAAACAGCAACAGCCAGGCGCTACGCTTCATCGGCAAACGGCCTCAACAGTTCACGCGGCTGGCGACGCGCCAGCTGCCACAGTGGCCAGGCGCTGGCCAACAGGCTGGTAAACATGCCCAGCACGGCCAGGTGCAGAAGTTGCGCAGGGAACACGTAGAGCGGCAAACGCCAGCCGAATGCCTGCACGTTCACCACCGCGACCAGGCACCAGGCCAGCAGGATGCCCAGCGGAATCGCCAGCAGCACGGTAAGGCTGCTCAGCAACAGTGTCTGCCCCAGGCTCAGCCACACCAGGTGCGTGCGCCGCACACCCAGTGCCCACAGCGGCGCCAACTGGCCCAGGCGGGTCTGGCCCAGGGTCAGCAGGTTGATGAACAGCGCCACGCCTGCCACGCCAAGGGTGAGGCTGTTGAGCGCGGCGGTGGCGGCGAAGGTGCGGTTGAACACGTCGGTCGACCAGCGTTTCAGACGCGCCTGCTCGACCAAGCGGCTGTCGTCCAGGGCGAAGCGCTGTTGCAATGCAGCCTCGAGCGCCGACGCCTGATCGCCCACCAGATCGACACTCAACCCGGTCAGGGTTGCCTGTGGCCAGTGCCCGCGCAGCCAGCCGGCATTGACCAGCATGTGCCCTTTGGGGTTGCCGTAATCGGCATAGATGCCCACAACGCTCAGGGCTGGCGAAGTGTCTGCAGGCAGCCTCAGGCGATCACCCAGCTGCAGCTTCAGTCGCCTGGCCAGCTGTTCACTGAGCATCACGGCCTGCCCGGCGGCCAGTTGTTGCCAAGCCTGCTTTTGCTGCGCCAGCAATGGCCAGCGTGTGCGATAGACAGGATGATCGACGATGCCCTGGACCTGCACCGGCCAGCCCTGCAGCTGTGTTTCCACACGCCAGCCGGGCAGTACCACCTCCACCGAAGGTTGCTGCCCGAGCCACTCGGCTATCTGCAAGCCCTGGGCGGTGTCCCTTGGGGTGACATACAAGTCGGCGGACAGGCGCAGGTCGAGCCAGCCGACAAAGGTCTTGCGAAAGCCCTCGGTCATGCTGCCCACCCCGACACTGGCCGCCAGCGCCAGCAACAGAGCCATCAACGCCAAGCTCAGGGCCGGCAATTGCTGGCGGCTGTCGGCGACGAACCATTGCGCCAAAGGCCGCCGGCAATGGCGCGCCAGCCAGGCCAGCACCCGGTCGAGCAAGGCCGGCAGCAGCAGCGCCGCCGCCAGCAGCAAGCCTGCCAGCAGGCCGAACGCGCTGGGCAGGCTGTCGCCCAGCACGCCACAGCCCAGGGCCAGCAAAAGCAACAGGCCGGCCACCAGGGCCTGGCGCCGCAACCAAGGCCCCTGGGCCAACCGCCACGCCTGAGGTTGCGCCAGCGCCAGCAACGGCAACCGCGCCGCACGCAGTACACTGCCCAAACCCGCCAGCAGCGCCCCCAGCACACTCACCAGCACGCCCATCAGCCACCACCCTGCGGGCAGGCTCAGCGCCCCGGCGACCTGGGCGCCATACAGGCCGCGCAAGCTGGCGGCCACATCGGGCAGCAACCACGCGGCCAGCCCGTAACCACTGGCCACGCCGGCAAGACCGCCCAGCACCGCGAACAGCCCCAGCTCCAGCACCAAGGCGCACAGCAAGGTTTGCAGGCTGATGCCACAGGCGCGCAGGTTGCGAATCAGGCCGCGCCGCTGTTCCAGTGCCAAACCGATTGCGGCATGGGCAATGAACAGGCCGACGACGAACGCCAGCAGGCCAAGGGCGGTCAGGTTGAGGTGGAAACTGTCGGTCAGCCGCTGCAAGCCGCCATCGTCCTGCCGGGGTTGCAGCTCAAGGTAAGGCGCGATATCCGCCGGCAGCGGCCCCGGCGTGGCAGCCACCAGCAAGCGCGACAACTGACCGGGTGCATGCAGCAACGCCTGGGCGTGGCCGATATCGACCACGATCACCCCTGGGGCCAGCGCTGGCTGTAGAACCAACGGCGGCAGCAACTGCCCTTCGCTGTCGCGTGCTGAGGCCCCGGGGCCGGCATGCAGCTGGCGCAAGGTGTCCGGCCCGACCCAGGCTTGCCCGGGCATGCCGACAAAGGCCTGCAGATCGAAGGTTCCGGGCTGCACACCGGCGATGCTGCTGGCCGGCGGCAGGCTCAACGGCTCGATGCCGATCAACCGCACGCTGCGCGCCGGCTCACCAGCAAAGCGCAAGCGCCCTTCCAGTACCGGCGTCACCGCCCAGCCCAGCCTGCGCAACTGCACGTACAGTGCCTGGTCGAAGCGCTCGCCACGGCGCGGCACCAGTTGCGCCTGCAACGGCCCGGCCAGCACCGCGCTGGCGCGGGCATAGTCGCTGCGTGCCTGGCTGTTCAGCGCCTGCACGCCGGTCCACAGCGCCGTGGCCAGCCACAGGCCGGTGAAGATGCTGAAAAACTGCACGCGATGGCGCCGCCAGTGGCTGAGCAGCGCCAGCAGGGCCAGCGATAGAAGCCTCATCCGCCCTGCTCGGGCCGCACACGGCCGGCCTGCAGGTAACAACGCTGCTGCAAGCGCGCCGCCAGCCGCGGGCTGTGGGTCACCATCAGCACCCCACTGCCAGCCTCGGCGACCAGCTGCAACAGCAGGCTCAACACCTCATCGCTGCTGGTTTCATCGAGGCTGCCGGTGGGTTCGTCGGCCAGCAACCAGGCCGGGCGCCCGGCCAGGGCGCGGCCGATGGCAACCCGCTGCTGCTGGCCGCCAGACAATTGCTCCGGGTAACGCGCCAGCAAATCCGCCAGCCCCAGGCGCTGCGCCAGGTAGGCCAGCCAATCGGGATCATGCCGACCGGCCAGCCGGGCCTGGAACGCAAGGTTTGCCCCCACGTCCAGGCTGCTGATCAGGTTGTACTGCTGGAACACCAGGCCTATACCCTCCCGCCGCCACAACGCCAGCGACGCCTCGGAACGGCTGTCGAGCGGGGTCTCGTCGATCAGGATGCGGCCACTGTCGGCACGGTCCAGGCCGGCCACCAGGTGCAGCAAGGTGCTCTTGCCGCTGCCCGACTCGCCCATCAGCGCCAGGCTGCTGCCGCGCGCCAGGCGCAGGTCGACGCCCTGCAGCACGGGGAGCGGGCCCTGGGGGGTGGGGAATGATTTGTGCAGTTGCTCGATGACCAGCATCGACGGGCCTTGGTGGGTTCAGGGGTCTTCTTAGGAATAGCAGGTTCATCGCGGCGTGAACGAACACTCGTCGTTTTCCTCGATAAAGCAATTTCTGGCTCTATTCGAAAAGCGGTTTCCAACTTCAACCCTCGATGAACTTATTAAATCCACGCCCCTGAAAGCCTTACCGAAAAGTCAACATAAACAGCCCCGCACCAATAAAAAAAGACACTTCCTACAGAAAGTTCTTTTTATTGGTCGATATCCACTTTCAGACGAGAAAACAATGACCTGAATCAGAAACCATCGACTACGATCAGCATTCACTTCGCACCCGTTAGTTACGGCAAGAGACTCAACCATGGAAAAACCAGTAGTTTTGCACGCCGCTGGCCAGGTCGATATCGCTTTGGAAAGCGCCCACCAGTACGCCTATTTCCAGCTACTGGAATTGCTGTATCACGTACACGACGACGATCTGGAACAACGCCCACTTGCTCGAGAGACGAGACGCCGATTACGGCTGGAAGTGTCCCCCAGCCTGTCTTTCCCTGTTGCCGATGTGTTGCGCGCCGATCGCTTGAAGGACGACCGCTACCGCATCCAGGCAAGTTTTCTGGGCCTGCATGGCACAGACTCGCCACTGCCTACTTACTACCTTGACGAGATCGCCTACGAAAACGCACACGGCATCGGTTTACGCCCGGCTTTCCTCAATTTCTTCAACCATCGCCTTCATACCTTGCTCCATCAAGCGTGGCGCAAGTACCGCTACTACGTACGCTTCCAACCGGGCGCGAAGGACGGTTTCTCCCGCTATGTCTTCGCCCTGATCGGCCTGGACGACTCAGCACTACGCGGCGCTACGCCGCTACCCTGGAGCCGCTTGCTCAGTTTCGTGGGAATGATCGCCAGCCGCAGCCGCTCCCCCGGCATGGTAGCCGGCATGATCGCGCATTGCTTCGACCTCCAGCAGGTCGCCATCCGCGAATTCGAAAAGCGCACCGTCTCGATTCCCACTTCCCAACGCAACTGCCTGGGCGCCAGAAACTACCAACTCGGCAACAACTTCCTGGTTGGCGACAGCATCGAGTCACGCAGCAGCAAGTTCACCATTGTGATCGCAGGCCTGGATCAGCAGCAGTTCCGCGAATTCCTGCCCAGCGGTGACAACTACCAGAGGCTGGCGCGGCTGGTGGAATTCCTGCTCCGTGATGTCGGGGCCTATGACCTGGAGTTACGCATGTGCGCCGAGCAAGCCCCACCCTTCAGCCTACGGGCCGAGCAAGGCACCCACCTCGGTTGGACAAGCTTCATCGCCAACCGCAATGACCCCACACCTCCCCCTGTTCGCATCACGGTACGCACATGAGTACAAATGTTCTCTCCCCCAGCGTCACGCTCACCGTCCTCAACCCGGAAAAACTCTTGCACGGCAGCGAACCGCGGCATCGCTTCGATCGGGCTGGCGGCTCCATCGGCAGTCAAGGTGCTTGGCGCCTGCATGATCGGGGCGTTCGCATCCTGCCGGTGCACTGCGAAATCGGCTGGCATGAAGGCCATTTCTGCATCATTGACCACAGCGGCAAGAGTTTCATGAATGGCAGTGACACCCAGTTGCTTTCGGGCACGCCTGTCCGCCTCAGGCACAACGACAGACTGCAGATGGGTGACTATCAGATTGCCATACACCTGGGCGAGGACGAGGAAGAGCCGCAGCCGCATACCCGCAGGGACCCGCTCTCCGAGGTGGGGGTTGATCAGCAGATGTGCCCGCTGCAGGTACTTGGCGTACCGATAACGGATATCGCCGGATTTTTCCGGGCCTCAATGCCTGGTCCCGTGGATGAGCTTGATCCGTTGGCGTATCTGGACAGGGCCGCACAAGCCCGGGTTGACCCGGCCATAGTCGAAATCTTCGGCAAGGAGGTGCAATGAACAAGCCTGTAGGTTTGCTACTGGCCTGCCTGGCGATAAGTGGTTGTACTTCGATCAGCAAGATCTACCAGGTGGCGATGGATCCGGCTTTGCCAGTCGGTGGCCCCAACAATGACATCAGCCACCTGGCGCTGAGCCTATACGCCGCAGACCCGCCTGCGCCTGTCAGCCTCGAACCGACAGATTCAGGCACACACGTACCGCTGCATGACCACCCGGAACAGCTGGCGGCCAACCTCAGCGCCACAAGTCCTGTCGAGCTGACTGACAAGCTGAGCTCACTGGCGGAGCAGCTGCACCGCAACTACCCCACTTCTGTCGAGGGCGAGCAAGCCATCGTCGGGCCGAAGGCGCCTGCGGCATTGGCCAGTTACGCAACGCCCCAAACTGCTTTACCTGAGGAACTCGACCTGCAACCACAACACCAAGCCCCGTCATCCATCGTTTTCAAGGTACTTCAACTCCGGGACGATTCCTTGTTGCTGGATGCCACTTATGAGCAAGTCGAAGAAGACCTGGATAAAGCACTGGGCACCACGCTGATCAGCGTCGATGACTACCGTCTGACCCCTGGCCAGTTCAAGTTCATCGAACACGAAGAAATCAACGAGCGCACCCGCTACATCGCCGTCGTTGCTCGCCTGGGCGATAACCCCAAGGGCCGCTGGAAAGATGCAGTCCGCATCCAGGCACGCGGTTACAACCATACCGTACACGTTCACTTCGAGAACAACGCCGTTGAACTCAGGCAAGACAGTGAATACCGCCGTGACAAATGATCCGTCCAATAAAAAAAAAGCATCCTGTGAAGGCCGGACCAGGCACCGGAACAAACAGACAACGAATACCGACCCAGGCCACTGGTATCGGGATTCTTGGGTGGCCTGCGCCGTGCCCTATCGCCCGGCCACCTCGCTGGCCGGGCTGTCACGCAACAACCGCTGCGGCAGGGCGAACCCTGCAAAGAGCGGGCGGGTGAAGGGGTTGTTTGCGCCCGTGGTGTGAACCTTGTAGCGCGCCGTATCGCCGGCAATCATGAAACCGAGATCGATACTGGTGGATGTACGGGCATTCAGCCCACCGCGGCTGAGCAGGCGGTAGAGCGACCAGGGGCCGTGATAGCCCAGGCTGACAGTGGTACCCGCAACCTGCACCAGGGTGACACGGCTATGCCCACTCTCCCCGGCAGGGCCCGGCCAGGTCATGCCGATCGGCTCCTTGGCCCGGTCCGCAAACGCATGCAGCTGCCCATCCAGGTCGAAGACACTGCCGCGCAAGCCACCGCTGATCGCCAGAGGCTCCAGGCCAAAGCTCACGTTCAATTCCCCGCGATTGTCGAAAAACGCGTTGCGTATGGCTTCAGCCTGCTTGAGCTGCACCATGACTTCGGGGCGGACCAGGTAACCTTCATCCGCACGGGAGTACAGCGCATCGAGGTTGTCTTCGAGAAACACCGCAAGGTACTGGTCCTGGAAGCGCTTGAGCTGGCCTTGCGGACCAAAGAAGGCTTCAAAATCCTTGAGCGACACATCCGGCCCGGCCGGGTCGATGGGATAGCGTGAGGCCAGTCGCTCCTGGTAGACGCTGTAAACCTCGGCATCCCAACGCTGCTCCAGCTCCCGTAACGCCATGACCATCAGCACCTGCGAAGTCTGCTCCGCCAGCTGGCGAACATGCCGATTGAGGGGTTCCGGCAGGCCCGTGGCAATGCGCTGCAGGTTGCGAATGGGGTCGGGCGCCGTTTCCGAAAAACGGCTCAACACTAGCGCCAGGGCGGCCTTGCCCCGGTCAGGGCTGTCCTGCACCGCCTTCAGGTAGTCGTGTACAGCGCTGATCGCCTGGAGTGTTTCGTCATGGTAGGACGGTTTGTCACCCCGCACGTCGAGCATCCCCGAAAGCCCCGCGAAAGACCGATAGATGCCCATGGCCTGCATGCGAACCTGCGGATCGGCTTTCGACTCCTTCTCGCTGTCCGCGGCCTGCGGATAGATCAGCGTATTGCTGCGCACGGTTTCCAGCAGCCGGCGTATCGGCGCTGTCGGGCCGCTGACTTGTTCCAGAACACCCAAGGCATGCGCAAGATCGCTGAATTCGGCAACCGAAAACTGGTTCAGCACACGCCGCCAACTGTCGATGTAGTCGGCGCTGTACAGGGCTCGCAGACGCTCCGCCAGGGCCTGGCGGTCCATGTCGGAGTAGTCGAGGCTACGCCGCTCCCCTAGCACCCACTGATCGACCAGGGCGAGGTCGGCCACGTTCTGGCTATGCTGGTCGAAATAGTCGCGAAAGCCCGTCGCCGTCAGCAAAGGTGGCAGGGACAAATTGGCGTCTACGGCCGCCTGGTGATCGCGCTCGGCCAGTGGCCTGTAGACGATATCGAACGCTGGGCCGATCTCGTTGCGCAAATCCAGCTCACCGTGCAATTGCTCCCGAGCCTGCTGCCTCAAGCCGATGTAGACACGCTCGGCCAGCGGCAGCTTGCGCAGCTGCTGCTGCGCTTGGGCAACGACTTTCCGATACTCCGGCAGCTCGACATCTGCGTAGGCCAAAGCGTACCTGAGGTGGCGCATCAGCGCGGCCTGCAGCTGGCCCTGGCCCGGATACGCCCTTTGCCACTCGCGAGCCATCCATTGCTCGACCATCTCCGCCCGACGATTACCACGATCCTCGATCATGCGATACACGCGCAATGCCGCCAACTGCTCGTCGCTACCGGGGGCAGCTTGCATGACAGACGCTGCCACGCCGCCCGCAATCACCGGTAGAAAGCGCTGGGCCAGGGCACTCAGGTACGCCTGGTCCACTTGCGGGCCAATGGCTTTGCCCTGGTACAGCCCCATATCCGTGAACACGCTCCAACCAGAGCGATAATCGCCGTACAGGCTCACGGCATCACGGATCTCATTCAACGGCAGCAGCAGGCTGCGCCCGGTCAAATCATCCTTGGCGTCCGTGCTGGTGTTGCTGAACGCAAGGCTTTTCTCCAGCACCTGCTCCGCCTTGTCACGGTTGACGCTGTAGAAGTACGCCCAACCACCGGCCATGGCCAACCCGCACACACTCGCCGCCACGGCGCCGCCCTTCAACAGGCGGCCCTTGCGCCGGGCGACCTTGCGGTTGTCGCCCGCCAGGCCGGCCTCGGGGTAGACCACGCGTTGCAACAGCCGCTGCGCGAAATACACCACGGAGGTGCCTTGCGGCTTGGTCGACAAAGCCGGGGCAGCGAAGGCAAAGGCGCGGGCAGAAGCATCCGCCAGCAGGTTGCGCACTTCGCCTCGCTGGTAGACCGAGGAAAAGTACAGGCCACGCACCAGGGGTGGGCTGCTGTAGCGGTCACTGACCAGTACATCACCAAGGAAATTCAGCAACATCTCCTGCGCCCCGCTCAGCTCCCGAAGCAGCGAGCAGGCGCTCTTGCCCGTGCTGCCAGGCGCTTCCACGGTAGCGCTCATCAGATGCCTGCCGAGGCGCCCCAGGAAGCCCTGATAGGCTCCCTCCAGCTCCTGCAGCCAGGCATCGAAGTCCTTTACCGAACCCAGCGTGAAGGTAAAGCCCTGCACCTCTTCCCGCTCACGGGCCGGGAGCGCGGCGAACAGTTCCTCGAAACCGTCCAGCAAGTCGAACTTGCTCATCACCACGTACAGCGGCAAGCGCGTACCCAGCTCACCGCCCAGCTCCGTCAGGCGCGCGCGCAGCATCAAGGCCAGGTCACGTCGCGCCTTCGCCGATCGCCCGAACAGGTTGACCATATCCACCAGCAAGACCACGCCATTGAGTGGCCGTCGGCTGCGGTTCTGGGCAAGCCAGCCAATCATGTGCCGCCACAGGCGTCGCTCGACGCCAGCCGGCAGGCCTGTGGGCTCGGCCAGCTCTCTCCCTTTCAGTGCCGCCTCCTGCACAACTGGCAGGGTGTTGTTTTCGCCCCCCTCCTCCTTGATGGGCTTGACCACATACGCCGGGCGCTCAGGCTGGCTGATGAACTCGCCCGGCGGATCGATCAGCACCGCGTCGTCACCTACCCACCAGTCGATGCCAAAAGCCAGGTCCGGATCCGTACTGGCCCGCTGGGTGGCGCCATCGGTGCGGGCGAGTGCAAAACGCTGATCCGAACGGCTGACGAAGCTCGACTTGCCCGCATTCTGTTCGCCAAGGATGAGGTACCACGGCACATCGTAACGGTGCCCGCGGCCACCTTGGCTGTCGCGCAAGCGGGCCAGGCTGCTGTCGAGGGAGCGCTGCTGGGCCTGCAGATACACCAGGCACGGGTCTTCCACCTCGCGCCGCTGCCGTTGCTGTTCGCGTACGATCGAGCGGTTGCGCCGATGCACCCACGCGCTCCATGCCAGCAATGGCAGCATCACCAGCAGCACGGTTGCCGCAATCCGCACCGGCAGGTCAACCAACGGTTGCTGCTCACGCCAACGCCATTCAGGCCCCAACCACCATAGCCAGACCACTGCGGCAGCAACGCCGAGCAGTACCACACCAACAACTACCGGCATTGCCTGACGCTGCACCAGCGATACACCGCGCAGCAGACTGTCCTTGTTCACTTTCATAGCGGCAAACCTTACCGACTGCATATCCGAATGATTTAAGGCACCTCACAGTGCACACTAGCAAAAACAGTAGCAGCATTGAAAAACACTATTCAATGATATCAAGCAAGAAATACCAGCTAACACTTTTCTTGCAGACGCCGGTGACTTTCCTGAATTATGAAATAAAAAAGCACTTACTCCAGGAAAGTTAACAACCCATCAACTTGTGGGAACTTTCCTACAAATAAGCCATGCACACTTTTCATCAACCCCGGCACATGCCACCAGATAGAGCGTCCAACGCGATAAACATGAAGTTCAAAGACTGGTTCATGCAGGAGCAGCAGACCCTACGGGAATTGGGTGACGACTTTGTCGAGGACGACCCGCGTCTGGCGCCTGTCCTCGGTCGCACCGCCTCGGACCCGGCCAGCGAGTACCTGATGGAACACTTCGCCTTCCTGACCGCTCGCCTGGTCATGAAGATCGAAGACCATCTGCCCGAGCTGACCCACCCGTTGCTGCAGCTGCTCTACCCCAATTTTCTGCGTCCGCTGCCGAGCATGACACTGATGCAGTTCCAGCCTGTCGACCACGCGCTGAGCGAGACCCAGGTGCTGCCCAAAGGCACCCCTGTGTTCAGCCGAGCCGTTGACGGCGTGAGCTGCGAGTTCCGCACCTGCGCGGACCTGGCTATCGCGCCACTGGAAATTCGCAGCATCACCACGCAACCCAGTGCCGAAGCACCGGTAGTGCGCATCGACCTGGGCGCCTTGTCCGAGCAGCCGCTGCGGCAGATGAAGTGCGACCAGCTGCGGTTTCATCTGGCTGGCAGTAAACGCAATGCACTCACCCTCTACCAGTGGCTGGCGCGGCACCTGAACAAGCTTGATCTGCATATCGGCCAGCACCGCTTTGCGCTACCACCCTCAGTGGCCTTCGTCGGTTTCGAGGCAAACGAAGCGCTGCTGCCCAGCCCCGGCGAGCAGATGGATGGCTACCGCATCCTGCACGAATTCTTCTGCTTCCCGGAGCGCTTTCATGGGTTTCGCATTGACGGGCTCGGCAGCTACTGGCCTGACGAGGCGGCCACTGATATCCAGCTGGAGTTCGGTTTCAGTGCGCCCCTCCCGCCCGACATACAGATCGACCAGACAACGATCCTGCTCAACTGCATCCCTGCCATCAACCTGTTCAGTTGTACGGCAGAGCCCATCCCGTTGAATGGGCAGGCGCTGTGTGAAAGCGTGCGAATGGGGCGCCAGGGCGGCAAGAAAGGTGAAATTTTCAGCATTGATCGAGTCAGCAGCCAACGCCAGAAATCCAACGATCACGTACAGGACTTCAAACCCTTCGAGGCCCTGGACCGCGACTTCCCGTTGGCCGAGCCGACGCCCGCCCGCTACTACAAGCTGGACATCGAGCAGGAACCCGTCAATGACAAGGTGCAACACAGGATACGCCTGGTGCATCACAACCTTGCGCCCTACCTTGGCCTGCACGAAGAACTGAACATCGACCTTACCTGCAGCAACGGGCCCCTTGCGCAGCAGCTCAGGGTTGGCGAAGTCGATGTGACCACCCAGGACACCCCCTCGTTCGTCACCTATCGCAACCTCACCCGCCCCACCCGCAGCTACCCGCCGATGCTGCAGAGCGGTGGCCAAGGTGAGCGCCACTGGGCGCTGGTCTCCAACCTTGCGCTGAACAACCTGTCGCTGTCTTCTCCTGCAACCCTCGCCGCCGTACTGCGGGTTTACGACTTTGTCGCCGCCCATGACCTGCAGCAGGAGCGCAATACCACCCAGCGCCTCGACGCCATCAGACAGGTGGACAACGAGCCCTGCGATTGGCTGGTCAAGGGCGTGCCGGTTCGGGGCATGCGCACCACCCTGCACATCGACCCTGCCGGCTTCGAATGCGAGGGTGAGGTGCAGCTGTTCGGCAACGTGCTGTCCCACTTCATGACGTTGTACGCCAACAGCAACTCCTTCCATCAACTGCAGATCATCAACACCGCCAACGCAACCCGCCAGCTATGGCCCGCCCGGACCGGGCGGCAGCCGGTGATGTGACCAGGAGGTCCGCTCATGAACAACGCGCCCGAGAAAGACTTCGAGAACACCCGGGTAGACGCCCGCACCGCTCCCCCACTCAGCGAACTGTTCCCTCATGTCGACGCGCTGGGGTTCGACACCCGCTCGAACACCACATTCCCCCTCTTCGACATCGCCTCTCCCCTGTTCGGCCTGGTCATCCGCCTGGAAGGCACCGAACACTATGACCACGTCGAACAGTTGCATGCCCACGTCAAGAACATGATCCACGGCATGGTCGAGCAGGTACGCCAGCTTGAACACTGCGACGACGGCGACCGCGTGGTGTTTTCCTACTGCTTGTGTTGCGTGGTCGATGAAGCCGTGATGACTACGTCCTGGGGGCGCGACTCGTCCTGGAAAGCCCAGTCCTTGCTCAGCGCCATCCATCAGGAAACCTGGGGCGGCGAGAAATTCTTCAGCGTGCTCGGACGCTTGCTGGACGCCCCCGAACAGCGCTACGACCTGTTTGTGTTCCTGTTCTGGTGCCTGGCACTGGGCTACCGCGGCAAGTACGCCAACCAGACCAATGGCGATGAGCAACTGGCCGCCTGGCTCAAGCGGGTCCATGACCGGATCGTTGAACTGCATGGCCCCGAAGCCGAATCGCAACCCCTGACCGACCCTCTGGCCAATGTCGCGCCCCGGCATTACCGCATGAACCGCCAACTGCCCTGGTGGACGCCCTGGGCCGTGATGGGCGTGTTCTGCACAGGCCTGTATTTCTACTTCGCCACCAAACTTGACGGCATTACCCAGCAAGTACTGGCATCACTGCAGGCGATGCTGCAGCCATGAACTCGACAACTTCGAACTGACATGACGCAACAGTCACTGTGCCGATGGGCGCAGCAAGTAAAACTTTGTCCGAAACAAGATAGATCCTGCATTTAGCGAAACTTCCTACAAATTTTTAGGAAGCAACTTTCACGACCAGGAACGGATTCCTCATTACGGTCGTGAGCACAACTAATGCCTCGCGTCCTAGGACGCGTCCGGTTTCATGAACCTGCCCGATGGGACGAACCGCAGGAGTACGCATGAGCAACCTGAATGATGTGCGCTTTACCTTCAGTACCGCAGCCGACGAAGCCATTCAGTTTGATGTCGTGTCATTCGAGCTGACCGAAGGCGTCAGCCAGTTGTATCGCCTGGAAGTCGAACTGGTGAGTTTCGCCGACGATGCCGACTTCGCTACCCTGCTCGACCACCCCGCGCTGCTGACCATCTGGCAGCAGGAGCAACCGGTGCGTCACGTGCATGGCCTGATCAGCAGCTTTGAACAGGGCAAGACCGGCCACCGCCGCACCCGCTACCGCGCCATTGTCGAACCGCAGCTGGCCCGCGCCGGCCTGCAGTCGGACTGGCGCATCTTCCAGCACCGCCCCGTGCCGCAGTTGCTCGAGGAGCTGTTCCGCGAGCGCCGGTGGGGAACGCTGACCCAGTACCTGGTCAACCCGCACCAGACGCGTGAGTTCTGCGTACAGGCCGGTGATCTGGACCTGAATTTCTTCTGGCGGCTATCGGCAGAAGAAGGCCTGATCTCGATCTTCGAGCACAGCCAAGGCAGCCATGGCGTGGTCCAGGCGGACCAGATCAGCCAGTTCGGCAGCCTGGAAGGCGACCCGGTGTTGTACGTGGCCAACCGGGGTGGCATGGCGCGCCAGCCCTGCCTGCATGACTTCCGCTATCGCGAGCAGGTACGCACCAGTATCCAGGTCCAGCGCGACTACACCTTCACCCACCCGCGCTACAACCTGGAACACACCCTGTACCCCAGGGACATGGGCAACCAGGGCAACGAGTACGAGCGCTACGACTACCCCGGCCGCTACAAGCACGACAACGCCGGCAAGCCGTTTACCCAGACCCGTATCAACGCCTTGTTCGGCGATGCCCGGGTGGCCCAGGTCAAAGGCGACGACGCGCGCCTGCAGCCGGGCATTGCCTTCCAGCTGGCCGGCCATGCCCGTGAGGACATGAACATCCTCTGGCGGCCGATGCAGATCACGCACAAGGGGCAGCAGTTCACAGCGCTGGAAGAGGATGCTGCCGAAGCCGAAGTCGGCACCTCCTACACCCTCACCGCCACCTTGATTCCAGCCCGGGCCGAATGGCATGCCCCTGCGTGCCCCAAGCCCGTGATCGACGGCCCGCAGATGGCCAAGGTGGTCGGCCCGCCCGGCGAGGAAATCTACTGCGACGAGCACGGCCGCGTGCGCGTGCAGTTCCCCTGGGACCGCCTGGGCCAGGACGACGACAAGAGCTCGTGCTGGGTGCGGGTGACCCAGGCCTGGGCCGGTGCCACCTGGGGCCATATGGCCATACCCCGCATTGGCCAGGAAGTGGTGGTCAGTTTCCTCGACGGCGACCCTGACCAACCGATGATCACCGGGCGTAGCTACCACATCGTCAACCGCCCGCCGTATCGCCTACCCGAGTTCAAGGCGTTGAGCCCGATCCGCAGCAAGGAGCACCACGGCAAGCGGCATAACGAACTACGCCTGGACGACACCACCGGGCAGATCAGCGCGGCGCTGATGAGTGACCACGACCACACCGCGCTGCACCTGGGTTACCTGACCCATCCGCGTCACTTCGGTGGCCAGCCCCGTGGGCAAGGTTTCGAGCTGCGCACCGATACCCACGGGGTGATCCGCGCAGGCGGCGGCCTGCTGCTGACCACCGAACTGCGCGCCCGCGCCGTCCAGCACCACACCGACCTGGCCGAAACCGCCGAACGCCTGCAGACCGCACAGCAGTACCACACCACCTTCGCCAGGGTCGCCCGCGACCACCTGGCCCAGGAAGGTGGCGATCAGGATGAGGTCGGTGAAGCGCTCAAGGCACAGCACGACGCCATCTGCGGCTACGGCGGCAACCCTGAAGCCAACCGGTTTCCGGAACTGGCCGACCCGCAGCTGGTGCTCGCCAGCCCGACCGGCATCGCGACCACCACCCCGGAATCCACCCACATCGCCAGCGGCGAACACCTGGGCCTGAGCACGGGTGGCCACACCAGCCTGGCCATCGGCAAGCGCCTGCTGATCAGTGCCAGCCGAGGGGTACGCCAGTTCGTCCAGAGCATGGGCTGGCGACTGGTCGCGGCCACCGGCGACATCGACCTGAAGGCGCTCAAGGACAACATCAACCTGCTGGCCAAGCTCAAGGTCAGCGTCACCGCCGAACGCATCACCCTCAGCGCCAAGGAGGAACTGGTCATCCAGGGGGGCGGCAGCAGTACCACCTACACCGCAGGGGGAATCCTGCATGCCACCGCTGGCCAGTACACCGCGCACGCGACTGACTTCATCTACAAAGGTGCACAAAGCCAGACGGCCACGTTCCCGGACGCTCCCAAAACCGACAAAGGCAACCTCGACCTATTCCGCAACTACGCCAACAACCGCCCCTTGAAAGGCTCCGGGTACCAGGTAGAGGACGCGCTGGGCCAGGTGCTCAAAGGCACGCTGGACGAACAAGGATTTGCGGCGGTAGCAGCTGTAAGCCCGGGCCCCACAGCCGTTGATTTCGAGAAAGACCCAGCCGACCCATGGGTAGCCGGCAGCTATTTCGGCAACCTGAGAAAGGACTTTTCAGGCCCGGCTGCAGCGCTGACGCTACCTTCCGCCCTGCAGGGCACCGAAAACCTCGCGAAGCATGCGGCACAAGCGTTCAAGGCCCCGCTCGACGCCATCGCCCCCTCGGCACCTCCCCCTTCCCGGCTCGGCACTGCCAGTGCCTTGGCTACCTCACTCGTCCGGGAAGGGAATTGAAACGATGACCCCACAAGAAAAGAAAGAAATCGAAGAACGCGAAATCGCACTGGTCCCGTTGAACAACCTGGTCGCCCAGGACATCGGCCAAGGTGAAGCCACGGTAAACGCCTGGCTGCTGGAACTCAGCGGCAACACCATAGACCTGGCCACCGTCAAGGCCTGGGCCGGTGCAGTGCCGGTGGTGGGCAACATCGTCGCCTTGTTCGACGCCTTGGGCGACATCATCCATCTGGCCAAGACAGGCTCGAATGACCCGCTGGACTGGGTAAGCCTGGGCATCAACCTGATCGGTGTAGTACCCGTCCCGCCGACCATGGCCGCCGCACGGATGACGTTGCGCCCGGTACTGTTCCTGGCCCGACAGCAACTGAAGAAAAACAAAGGTGACTTCGCCCAAGCCGTCATGAACATCATGGTCGGCCACCTCAGTGCCACGCTGATGGGCGAAATCGAAACCTTCGTCGAGCGGGCCGAAACCGAACTGCCTGGCATCTTGAACAATGCCGCCAACACCGGCTTCCAGACACTCAACAGCCTGGCGGATGCCATCGAGCGCATCGCCAAGGGCGAGATCGACACCACCCAGCAGCGCAAGGCGATCATCAACAGCGCCCAGGCAATCTACGCCCCCATCGAAGAGCCGTCCCTCTGGGACCTGCTGACCCGGGCCGAAGCGGTCATCAGCGCCACCGCTGGTGCGGTTCAGTACGGCGCGACCGAGGGGTACAAAGCTGCAGCGAGCAACACTGGCTGGGTCTTGAAGCTCGTCCAGCCACACTCCAATGTGCTCAGGGGCCTGGCCCAGCTGATCCGGCAGATGCTGACCGCCCTGGCCGACCCCGCCACGCAAAACAGCATTGCCTGGCTCCTCGCCCAGCTCAATGCAGGCCTGCGCAAGCGCAAACCCGCGCGCCGGGTGTCGGCCAATACCCCGGCGCACGGCTCGGGTGTGGCAAAGGACAAGGGCACCGAAAGCCGCGTGGAAGCCACCCGCAACGAGGCCCGACCTAAAAACGACCCACGCTGCGACCTGAACGGCACCTGCCCCGGCACCAGCAAGAGCATCAGCTATGCACGCGGTACCGAAACCCTGGTGCATGTCGACTTCAACCTGCCAGGCGTGTTTCCTGTCGCCTGGGCACGCACCTACCGTTCCAGCCTGGACGCCTACGATGACAGCGAGTTCGGTGCCCGCTGGATCACTCCATTCTCGATGCGCTTCGATGTGGTTGACGAGGGTGTGCTGTACCACGCCGACGATGGCCGCACCCACAGCTACGCCCTGCCCAAGGTTGGCAAGCCCCATTACGACCCGGTAGAGAAGACTGTACTCATCCGGGTCGACGACAACCACCTGAGCCTGGCCCACGGCCACCAGCGCCAGGAACACTACCAGCGCGTCGGCGATCACTTCCGCCTGGTCGGCATCATCCAGCGCGGCGGCGCGCGCATCGCGTTGCATTACGAGCACCAGCACGCCGGCAAGGCAGTGCTCTCCGACCTGGTCACCTACCAGGATGAAGACCAGCACCAGCATGTGCATACCCAGCTCGATGAACATGGGCGCATCAAGGCACTCTGGCTGATGCAGGACGGCCGGCAAACGCGACAGCTGGCCAGCTACGACCATGACGACCAGGGCGACCTTCGCGCGGCACGCGATGAATATGGGGCGCAGTGGACCTACCAGTACCAGCACCACCTGGTCACGCGCTACACCGACCGCACCGGGCGGGGCACCAGCCTTGAATGGCAGGGCGAAGGCCCGGACGCGAAAGCCGTGCGCGAATGGGCCGATGACGGCAGCTTCGATACGCGCCTGAAATGGAACAAGCATATCCGCCTGACCACCGTCACAGATGCGCTTGGCCAGCAAACCCGCCACTACTACGACTACCTCGGCTACACCTACCGCATCATCTACCCGGACGGCAACGAAGAGTGGCTGTTCCGCGACGATGGCAAGAACGTCATCCAGCATGTGCATACCGACGGCAGTATCGACCGCTATGTCTACGACGAGCGCAGCAACTTGCTGCAGCACACCCGCCCCGATGGCTCCGCGGTGCACCACGCCTACGACGACCTCGACCAGCGCTTCAAGACCCGCGACGCCGAGGGCGGCCTGTGGAAGTACGACTACGACCAGCGCGGCAACATCATCGAAACGCTCGACCCGCTGGAGAACAAGACCCAGTACACCTACAACAGCGATAACCTGCCCATCGCCATCATCGACGCCAACGGTGGCGAGAAGAAGCTCGGCTACACCCGCGACGGCCAGCTGGCCAGCTACACCGACTGCTCGGGCAAGACCACGCTGTGGAAGTACGACGGGCTCGGGCAACTGAGCAAAGCGATCAACGCAGCGGGGGAAACCACCGAATATCACTACCAGGCCGGTCAGCTGGCCCGCCTGGTATACCCCGACAAGACCCAGGACCGCTTCGAACACGATGCCGAAGGCCGCCTGCTCAGCTATACCGACGCGTTGAACCGTCGTACCGCCTGGGCCTACAACGAGGCCGGCCTGATTCACCAACGCCACAACCCCGACGACAGCACCCTCACCTACCACTGGAACAAGCTCGGCCAGTTGCTGCGGTTGCGCAACGAGAACAACAGCGAGGCCAGCTTCAAGTACGACCCGGCCGGGCGATTGATCATGGAGACCGGCTTCGACAAGCAGGTCACCGATTACCTCTACGATCAAAGCAGCAACCAGCCCACCCGCCGCATCGATGGCGACCGCATCACCCGCTTCGAATACGACGCCATGGGCCGCCTGGTTAAAAGCCATGCCGGCCAGCGCGGTGGCAAGGAGTGGGAAAGCGAAACCTTCGCCTACGACGGCAACGGCAACCTGCTACTTGCCGAGAACAAGGCCTGCAAGCTGCAGTGGTTCTACGACCTGGCGGGCAACAACACCCGCGAGCACCAGCACTTCAAGTACATGAAGGAAGCGAAGGTCGCTGTCTTCAAGCATGAGTACGACGCCCTCAACCTGCGTATCGCGACCACCCGCCCTGATGGCCACCGGGTCAGCTGGCTCACCTATGGCAGCGGCCACCTGCTCAGCCTCAAGCTCGACGAGCACGAACTGCTCAGCTACCAGCGCGACGACCTGCATCGGGAAATTGGCCGCGAGCAAGGCAACGGCCTGGTTCAGCGCCAGACCTGGACCCCGAATGGCCAGTTGCAGCAGCAGACCTTGGCCCGACGCGGCGCCACCCGGCGCATCGCGGTGCGCGACTACGAGTACGACCTCAGCGGCCAGCTAACCCGCGTCGATGACCTGACCCGTGGTGACACCTACTACCGCTACGACCCGGTCGGCCGCCTGCTGGAAGCGGGCGACTTCTACAAGAAAGAGCTCTTCGCCTTTGACCCTGCGAGCAACCTGCTCGACCCACAAGCCCCGCCCGGCCCCAACCCACATTCACCCCGCCGGATCAACGACAACGTACTGCGCAGCTACTGCAGCACGCAGTACCGCTATGACGAACGCGGCAACCTGGCGGAGCGCACCACGGGCAGCAAGAAAGGCCACTTTGACTGGGACCTCTACAACCGCCTGCGGCGGTACGAGGATGACCGACTGATTGTCACCTTTGCCTACGACGCGCTCGGGCGGCGGTTGTACAAGCACTCACGCGCCAAGTACCGCGACCGACCGCAGGCCGGCCCGGTGTGGAACCAGAATGCACGGCGGCAGCGGGATGAAGAGTTGGGTTGTGGGTACACCTGGTATGTGTGGGAAGGCGACACGCTGGCATTCGAGTGCCGGGACCGGGACGGCAAAGGCCACACCACTCACTATGTGTTCGAGCCCGGGACCTTCGTGCCGGTGGCGCAGGCGGTGTCCAACCATGTTGTCGAGTTGTTGCGCCAACCGGTGTATGTGTTCCCGTATGACATCGACAAGGATCCGGTGTGGCTGCATAAGCCGATGCCGAAAGCGTTTGATGCGATGGCGTGGTACCAGTGCGATCAGCTAGGGACGCCGATGGAGTTGACCGGTGAAGATGGGGAGATTGCCTGGAGCGGGAGGTACAAGGCCTGGGGTTTGGCGGAGGAGCAGCGGAGTGACGGGGCGAAGTGGGCGGAGATTCGTAATCCGCTACGCTTTCAGGGGCAGTATTTCGATATCGAAACTGGTTTACATTACAACAGGTATCGGTACTACGACTCCGGCACTGGGCAGTTTATTGGGAAAGATCCAATCGGACTTGCCGGTGGCCTTAACCTCTACCAGTACGCCCCTAATCCAAACTCTTGGATCGATCCGCTGGGGTTAGCAAGAAAGAAATGTGACTGCGAATTCCCAGAAGGAAGCGTCGGCGAACTTAGAGCAGCGGGACAAAAAGACGCACATCACATAATACAAGATGCAGCTGTTAGAGAGCTGCCAGGATATAATACCAATCACGCACCAGGGGTTAAACTGGAGGGGCCATCCACAAAAATCGGCACACCTCATTATGCCGCAACTCAGGCGCAGAGACAGCCTGGCGGAGGCACATATGGTGCTGAAAGGCGAATTGGCTATAAATCATTGCGAGCTGCAGGCTACTCTCCTGAGGACTCGAGGCTTGAAGTGCTACGCGCAGACCAATATTTCGAAAGCATTGGGATAGACCTTAATACACCAACGCGGACTGTAGGCAACAGGAAAAAAACCAAATGAACGCAGAGCACAAATTAATCACTAAAAAATTGCACGACATCACCGAACTGCTTGCATCGGCGGACTATGAGTCATTATCAAATATGTGCCATGGAGTCAGACTCAATGCTAAAGAAATAGAAAATGCCATTGAAGAATACGGAGAAACACTGATACCAGTACCCTGGAGCGAACTAACATCTGCAATTATTATAGAAATTACAAACTCAATACCTAAGGCATGGTCCGTCACCTGCCCTCTATGGTCTAAAGCCGAAGGCAAATCGGACCTTACGTTAGAGCTCACAATGATCGCTACTCCCTCCGGAGAGTTGACTGTAGAGCTCGACAATATACATGTACTTTGACAAGCATCAAGCGGCTTTGCTTCTCGCGATAGCCGGATAGCACTTAGGGAATACGAGATAGTACTGATCTTTAAAAACTCACACATCGGTTAACAAAGTTTGGAAAACAAGGCCCATTACACTTACAACAGCGATAACCTGCCCATCGCTGTCATCGACGCCAACGGTGGCTCACCTGGTATGTGCGGGAAGGCGACACGCTGGCATTCGAAAACCTAGTATCTAAACAGAGCCCTCTAGAATTATCAGAGAACCATAAAATGACGAAAGATCCACTAATTTGGGGCACCATCAAATCTGAAGCTCAACGGTATCAGACCTTCAATGAACACAATGAGCTTGTCCCGGACCTGCCAAGCCAAGAAATAGCCATACGACTTTTAACGACCCTGCGGCTCTTCTTTCTAGAGGAAGGCCTACTAACTAAAACCATACTCGACCAGGAAAACAAATTTATCGACACCGAACTTCGAATGAGTGACTTCACGCAAGAAGGGATAGAACTCATAAAGTCAAAAGTTTCTTCTTGGGTGAGTTCACAGAGCGCAAGAAAAAACCCGCCAGACTTAAGAGCACTGCAAAAACACTTGAAGGAAATTAGATCAAGAAATAATCCGACCTGACGGTGCAACCATCATGAATAGAGCTGAAATTCTTGCCACGCTAGAAAACAAATCATCCTCGTTGACCTGTACGGTGCCCAGACAGGTCTACCATTGATACTTCTAGATAAGGCAATGCAGATATTGGAACAAAACGCAATTTCTTTGCCAGCACTGACTAAGTAATACAAAGGATTGCTACGGCAACACTCTACTCTGCCAGAAGCAACTACCTCTACATCTTTATCTCCGAAATTGCAAGAGAGTTGTACATCCAAATCAACCGCTCAAAAATCTTACGAACGTGTCGACATCGAGATTAGATCAGACAAGGCTTACACGGAGCAATGAAATGCACACAGACTATCTAACAAACCCAGAAAGCCACAAGCAACTAGAAGAGTATTTTTTTGAAATTTTCAACAACGAACTTCAGAAGCGGCGCTCTATAGCCAAAGACTTTACGAGCCCTCATTACAGCGCTCATTTTGCCGACGGCACTCCATTCATGGATGCAAATCCGATATTTTCAGCAAAGAACACAAGAACAGGAAACATCTTGAGAGTTGTCATCACTGAAGATGTCAGCGAATACGCTATAAACCACAACTCAATTGACGATTTCGAAGAGCTTTGTTTGATCATGAAGATTTCAGATATCAGCCTAGCGCAGCAGGACATTTCTTGATGGATCGCCGATCAAAAAGAATGACGACCTCAAAAAATTAAAAACCTAACCAACGACAACTACACCGATATTTTTTTGCTCATAAAAAAATAACCTGAAGCACTCTCCAGCAAGTGCCAAATTCATCCTGACGGAGTAAATATTTTCAGCGATAGAAACCCAAAAAAAGCCTAGCGAGCGCATTAGGAGAAACTACGAAATGCCCATAACGAAGCCGAATGCTATTAAAATCATGGACACTCAGAACATGTGCATTGGTAGCGTTGAGAACCCTGCTATAGCCGAGAAAGTCATTTCCGGGACATTTCTCCCAACTCAGCACTATAAAAAATATGAAAAATATTTTTCCGACCTAGAACAGACTGCAAATAAACAATTGCTTACACACGCAGATCAATTAGAGCGACAAATACAAGCACTCGCATTCTACGCAGCAACCTTGAGCAACAGAAAAATCAGCATTAAAAACCTGCAAATAATGGAAAATCAAATAGTATTCACCATTACCTATACAGAGGACGCCGAAGCTATTCAATACGCTGAATTTTTCTTAGCTCGATGACCTAAGACCACCGGCCTGAATGTTAATGAGGATGGATAGATTATCTGCAACGCGAATTATATGGCCTTAGGATTAGCGGAGGAGAAACCCGCGGCCAAACGAAGTGGGCGGAGATCCAGTACTCGCGGCATTTTCGATATCAACGACAGCAATAAAACCATTACTGTTCACCCAGTCAGAATCGAGTAACCATGATTGCATTCGAATTTACACGCATAGATGAGTCTCTTTTTGCAAACGAATTCGACCAAGGCGATATTTCCCTCATCTCAGAAAATCTCTGCATAACCTCAAAACTGAACTCCAAACATTCAAACATGATATACCTCTCAATCATATCATTGATTGACGGACTAACCAGAAACAATAATACTTTGAATTTATCGCGGCCGACTCTTCATTTCGCATCAAATTTAAACAGCAACGGGAGACAATCTTAATAAACCATGAGGGAATCTTAAAAATCAAGGTAAACCGCTTTGAGCTTCTCAAGGCTCTTGAAGACGGCGCAGAGCGTTTCCTTTCGAGTCCTAGAAACAGCATACCGATTTCCAGTGCAGTTTATTTAGACCTCTCAACAAGCAGAACACTACTTAACCAGAAAATAAATAATCACAGAAAGCTTTAGATCTGCTTCGTTCTATAAACTCAAAGCACAGCGGCCACATCCAGCTTCGAGTCAGCTAGAGACATTTCTGGGCTTTTTATCCTGAGATAGGAGTGCAGATACCGCTCCCTGAATCGACCAAGAGAATTGAGCCATGCCCCCTAAAGTAAAATATTCAATCTCCGTATTTGACAAATATGGTGAAAAATATATTGGAGAGTTCGAATTTATCAACCATATTGAGGTAAACGAATTACGCTCAATACTCAGAATAGGGGAAGACCAAGATCAACTCTACGATGAATACCCTATTGATTTGCAAGCTGCAAAAAAAATCGAAAAGATGACGAATGGATTATTTGACCTTAGCAAGTTCGAGTACTTCCTTTCCTGTGAAAGAACGGACTAAGAATGAGCTTTCTTTGCGACACAATAAGGCTATTTCAACGCCTAGAGCCAAGTACTCATAGACGCGGCACTACATCATGCTGCCTGCCGGGGGCCTAGCTCACCATCATGGATCATCACATGTATCGCTGATTCAGGAAGGCTCCTGATTACCAAGCCAACATCGCGGTAGATGGCACGGGCTGTGCCCGTGTTCGCGGGATCGCCCGCTCTCGTAGAACAACACATGACTTATTGGGTTTAGTGAGGTTCTGTAGGAGCAGCCTTGTGCTGCGAAGAGGCCGGTACAGACAATAGACAGGCTTTGTCAGTACCGGCCTCTTCGCAGCACAAGGCTGCTCCTACAAAGAGCGATATTTGTTCTCTGCGCGACAGCGCAGCCCAAAAGGGCTGGGCAATCTCCCACATTGCGCCCGACAGTTTCTCCCGCAGAGGCACGGACAAGCGTTCTAGCGCTTGACCAATACCTCCGCTCAATCACGTCCGGCTTTCAGCCAACCGCACCAACGCACTGCCGCCATGAACAAATCTTCATTTTGCTGGCGAGCGCCCTGATTGCGGGCGTGGCAGCCCTCTTCGCTTCTGCTGCCGCAGGCCTTCACCTTGAGGGGGCTCACTACCTTGCGTAGCATCACCGCCCCCCGGGGCCGCTGCGCGGCCCATTCGCGGGCACGCCCGCTCCCACAGGCGCGTGCCCACAGCGCTCACACCTCACCCAGCCACACCATCAGCAGACAGAACACCGATGCCGCAACCCATACCCCTCAAGGACCACGAAAAGGAAAAGCACCTGGTCAACCGCCGGCTTCTGGCCTGCGCCGCCCTGGTCTTCAGCCTGGTCGCCGTCCTGGTGGGCAGGCTCTATGTGCTGCAGGTGCTGCAGCACGACCAGCAGACCGCCGTATCGGAAAACAACCGCGTGCACGTGCTGCCCATCGCCCCCGAGCGCGGGCTGATCTACGACCGCAACGGCGTGGTGCTGGCCGACAACAAGCCCAGTTTCGACCTGACCATGACCCGCGAGCGGGCCGGCGGTGACACGGCCAAGGTCCTCGATACCCTGGCCCAGGTGCTGAGCCTGACCGACGACGACCGCAAGCAGTTCGACAAGGACCTGCGCCGTGGCCGCAAGCCGTTCGAGCCAGTGACCCTGATGGTCGGCCTGAGCGAAGAGCAGATAGCCCTGGTGGCGGTGAACCAGTTCCGCCTGCCAGGCCTGGAGGTGGAACCACAGTTCATCCGCGAGTACCCGCTGGCCGAGCATTTCGCCCACTCGGTGGGCTATGTGGGGCGCATCAACGAGAAAGAGGCCAAGACCCTCGACAGCACCGAATACCGGGGCACCCAGTCGATCGGCAAGACGGGCATCGAGCACTTCTACGAGAGCCAGCTGCACGGTCATGTGGGCTACGAGGAGGTCGAGACCAACGCCCAGGGCCGGGTAATGCGTGTGCTCAACCACAAGGCCCCGACCCCGGGCCAGGACATCGTCCTGACACTGGACGCCCACCTGCAACTGGCCGCGGAAAAGGCCCTGGGCGACCGCCGCGGCTCGGTGGTGGTGCTCGACCCGGCCAATGGCGACGTGCTGGCGATGGTCAGCAACCCCAGCTTCGACCCCAACCTGTTCGTCAAGGGCATCAGCTTCAAACAGTACGCCGCCCTGCGCGATTCCATCGACCGCCCGCTGTTCAACCGCGTGCTGCGCGGCCTGTATGCCCCCGGTTCGACGGTGAAACCGGAGGTGGCCATCGCCGGCCTCGACAGCGGCGTGATCACCCCGGGCAGCCGGGTGTTCGACCCGGGCTACTACGAGCTGCCCAACTACGACCACAAATACCGCAACTGGAACCGCAGCGGCGATGGCTGGGTGGATATGTACACCGCCATCATGCGTTCCAACGACACCTATTTCTATGACCTGGCGCACAAGCTGGGCATCGACCGCCTGCATGACTACATGGCCGAGTTCGGCCTGGGCCAGAAGGTGTCGCTGGACATGTTCGAGGAGGCGTCCGGGCTGATGCCGTCGGCCGAGTGGAAGCGCGCCACCCGGCGCCAGGCCTGGTTCCCGGGCGAGACGCTGATCCTGGGCATCGGCCAGGGCTACATGCAGGTCACCCCGCTGCAGCTGGCCCAGGCCACCAGCCTGCTGGCGAGCAAGGGCGTGTGGCACCGCCCGCACCTGGCGATGACCGTGGGTGGCGATGCGCCGGTAGACCCCAACCCGATGCCCAATATCGTGCTGCACGACAGGCACGCCTGGGACCAGGTCAGCCAGGGCATGCAGATGGTCATGCACGACCCGCGCGGCATCGCCCGCGCTGCCGCGGCCGGTGCGCAATACCGGATTGCCGGCAAGAGCGGCACCGCGCAGGTGGTGGCGATCAAGCAAGGCGAACGCTACAACCGCGACAAGACCCTGGAGCGGCACCGCGACAATGCCCTGTTCGTCGGCTTTGCCCCGGCTGATCACCCGAGTGTGGTGGTGGCGGTGATGATCGAGAACGGTGAAGCCGGTGGCCGGGTGGCAGGGCCGGTGGTGCGGGAGGTGATGGATGCCTATCTGCTGGATGAGCAGGGGCATCTGAAGCCGGAGTATGCGGGTGGGGTAGTGCCTCGCAGCGTGCCGCACACTTAAGGTCTTTGGGGCCGCTTCGCGCCCCATCGCGACACAAGGCCGCTCCTACAAGAGACCGCGTCCGCCTGTAGGAGCGGCCTTGTGTCGCGATGGGCCGCAGAGCGGCCCCTGGTTCTCAATCCCCGTACACCGCCCTCCCCGCCATACCCACCCGCCGCCGCGTCACGCACACCAGCAGAATGAATACCGTCACTCCAGCAGTCATGAGTGCTTCATAGCGGTAAGCATCACTAAGCAGCATGTACCCCAGCACCAGCAGGATGGCGCCGATAACCAGCCATGTCAGCCACGGGAACAGCCACATTTTCAGCTCCAGCTGCACACCGTCGCGTTCTGCCCGTGCCCGCATGCGCAGCTGCGAAATTGCAATCACCAGATACACCAGCAAGGCAATCGCGCCTGTGGTGGACAGCAGGAAGCTGAACACCTTGCCGGGGAACACGTAGTTGACCAGGCAGCCGGCAAACCCGGCCAGGGTCGACATCAGTACCGCCACCACCGGAACACCATTCGCGGTCACCCGCCGGGTAATGGGCAGCGCCTCGCCACGCGCACCCAGTGAATGGAGCATGCGCGAAGCGGTATAGAGCCCCGAGTTCATGCAACTGGTCACCGCCACCAGCACCACCACATCCACCACCAGCTTGGCGCCCGGCACGTTGAGCACCTCCAGCACCCGCTGGAACGAACCCACCGCGACCAACGCGGGGTCATTCCAGGCGACCAGCGACACGACCAGAAAGATTGACGCCAGGTAGAAAACGGCGATGCGATACACCACCAGGTTGGTGGCGCGGCGGATCTTGGCCTGCGGGTTGGCGGTTTCGTCAGCAGCGATGGTGACGATCTCGGCACCAAAGAACGAGAAGATGGTGATCAGCACCCCACCCAGCACCGCACCCCAGCCATTGGGCGCGAAACCGCCATTGGCCCACAGGTGGCTCACGCCTGAGGCCTCGGCCAGTGGCCAGGCACCAAACAACGCCATGCCACCGATGACGATGAAGGCCAGGATGGCTATCACCTTGACCAGGGCGAACCAGAACTCGAACTCACCGAAGTTCTTCACGCTGACCAGATTGCTGGTGGCCAGTACCGCCATGATCAGGAAGGCGAACAACCAGGATGGAATCGCCGGGAACCACGCGTGCAGGATATCGGCGCCGGCAATGGCCTCGACGGGAATGATCAGCACCCAGAACCACCAGTACAACCAGCCGATGGTGAAGCCGGCCCAGGGGCCGATGGCTTCGGCGGCATAGGTGGAAAAGGAGCCGCTGGTGGGGTTGGACACGGCCATTTCGCCGAGCATGCGCATGACCAGCAGCACCAGCAGGCCGGTCATGCCGTAGGACACGAGAATGGCCGGGCCGGCCGAGGCGATGGCCTTGGACGAACCTATGAACAGGCCGGCGCCGATGATGCCAGCGATGGAAATCATGGAAACCTGGCGCGAGGTCAGGCCGTGTTGCAGGGATACTTGCGACATCGTTAAAACCTTTGGGGGGACCTGGCCGGGGCGGACATCGGGTATGGCCTTACCGGCCTCTTCGCGGGCAAGCCCGCTCCCACAGGTACTGCACAAGTCCCAAGGGCTGTGAAATACCTGTGGGAGCGGGCTTGCCCGCGAAGAGGCCGGCAAGACAAGCACCACACCCCAGGGCAGATCCTCTTGTCATTGTGAATGGATCATTCGCCCAGGTAGGCCTTCTTCACCTGATCGTCATGCAGCAAGGTCTTGGCACAGCCTTCCAGGCTGATGCGTCCGCCATCTATCACATAGGCGCGCTGGCAGGTCTGCAGTGCCAGCCGGGCGTTCTGCTCCACCAGCAGCAATGTCACCCCGTCCTTGACCACCTCGACGATGGTCTCGAAGATCTTCTGCACGATGATCGGCGCCAGGCCCATGGACGGTTCGTCCAGCAACAGCAGCTTGGGCCGCCCCATCAGCGCCCGGGAAATGGCCAGCATCTGTTGCTCGCCACCCGACATGGTGCCGGCCAACTGGAAAGCGCGCTCCTTCAGGCGCGGGAAGATGCCATACATGCGTTCGATATCGGCGCCGATGGCATCCTTGCCGTCACGCCGGCTGAAGGCTCCCATCTCGAGGTTTTCGTGCACGGTCAGCTTGGGGAAGATGCCCCGCCCCTCCGGCACCAGCGCCAGCCCTTCGCGGATCAGGTCATGGCCCTTGATCGCCGCATGCGCCTTGCCATCGAAGGTAATGCTACCGGCGCTAGGTTTCAGCAACCCGGCCAAGGTTTTCAGGGTGGTGGTCTTGCCTGCACCGTTCGCGCCAATCAGCGCCACCATCTCGCCCTCGCCCACTGTCAGGTCGATGCCCTTGATGGCCTGGATGGCGCCATAGCTCACCTTGAGGTCGTTCACTTGCAAAATGTTTTTCATGCCACTGCCTCCGCACCGAGGTAGGCCTCGATCACTCGTGGGTCCTTGCGCACGTCGGCCGGCAGGCCGTCGGCGATCTTGCGGCCGAATTCCAGCACGGTGATGTGGTCGCACAGGCCCATCACCAGCTTTACATCGTGCTCGATCAACAGCACCGTCTTGCCGTCCGCCTGCATCTTGCACATCAGCTGGCGCAGGCCTTCGGTTTCCGAGGCATTCATGCCCGCCGCCGGTTCGTCGAGGGCGATCAGCTTGGGCTCGGTGGCCAGCGCCCGGGCGATTTCCAGGCGACGCTGGTCGCCATAGGAAAGGCTCTTGGCCAGCTCCCCGGCCAGGTGGCCGATGCCGACGTAGTTCAACCAGTGGCGGGCGGCCTGCCGGATTTCGCGCTCTTCACGCACGCAGGCCGGGGTACGCAGGATGGCGCCGAACACACCGCTGCGAGTGCGCACATGGCGGCCGATCATCACGTTTTCCAGGGCGGTCATGTTGTGGAACAGGCGGATGTTCTGGAAGGTGCGCGAAATGCCAGCTTCCACCACCTTGTGCGGCTTGCTGATACGCAGCGGTTTGCCGTCGAACATCACCCGCCCCTGCTCGGCCCGGTACAACCCGGTGAGCACGTTGAACAGGGTGGTCTTGCCGGCGCCGTTGGGGCCCAGCAGGCCGCGGATCTCGCCACGACGAATGCTCAAGTCGATGCCATGCAGGGCCTGCAGGCCACCGAAGAACTTGCTGACCTGATGCAGCTCGAGAAGGATGTCGCTCATGCCTTGTCCGCCTCTTTGATCGGGAGTTCGAAGGATGCTTCACTGGCCGGAGCATGCACTGCGGTGCTGAGCGCCGCAGGCACCGGCTCCGCCTCTGGGTCACCATCGTGCAGTTCGGCACGGCGGCGGTCAGACGGCCAAAGGCCTTCGGGGCGAAAACGCATCACCAGGATCAACGCCAGGCCGAACACCAGCATGCGCAGCGTCGAGGCATCCAGTACGTTGCGCAGGATGTCGCGGCTGATGAAAGTGACATTGTCCATCACCCATGGCTGGACCCAGTTGACCAGGTCGCGGAACAACTCCGGCATCACCGACAGGATCAGCGCGCCCAGCACCACGCCACGGATCGAACCCATGCCACCGAGCACCACCATGGCCAGGACCATGATCGACTCCATCAGGGTGAACGACTCGGGGCTGACAAAGCCCTGGTAGCTGGAGAACAGCACGCCGGACACGCCGCCGAAAGTGGCGCCCATGGCGAACGCCAGCAGCTTGAGGTTGCGCTTGTTCAGCCCCATGGCCTCGGCAGCCACTTCGTCCTCGCGCAGGGCCATCCAGGCACGGCCGATACGCGATACTTCCAGGCGTTTGGACAGCACGATGCTGAGGATGACGATGACCAGGAAGAACAGGTAGTAGCTGATCACCGGCGACACTTGCAGACCGAACAGGCTCCAGCTCTGCTGCAGCGACAGCAGCGGCGCTGCACCCTCCCCCGGGGCATGCGCCCATGCTGCGCCATCCACGTGCAGCGGAGCGATGTTGCTGATGCCCTGGGGGCCATTGGTGAGGTTCACCGGTTGGTCCAGGTTGTTCATGAAAATGCGGATGATCTCGCCGAAGCCCAAGGTGACGATCGCCAGGTAATCACCGCGCAGCTTGAGCACCGGCGCGCCGATCAACACCCCACAGATGGCCGCGGCTACTGCCGCCAGCGGGATGATCACCCATACCGGCCAATCCAGCACGCCTTCGACCAGGCCGGCCATCTGCAGGTGCGGCGAGGCAAGCAAGGCGTACAGGTAGGCACCGATGGCGTAAAAGCCGATGTAGCCCATGTCGAGCAAGCCGGCGTAGCCGATGACGATGTTCAGGCCCAACGCCAGCAACACGTAGAGCATGGCGAAGCCCAGGATGCGCACCCAGGTCGGGCCGAGCATGGGGATGGCCTCGACCAGGAACGGCAAGGCAATGAAGCCGAGGATCAACAGCAAGTATTGGCTCTTGAGGTTTTTCATGGCCGACTCCTTACGCCCGGTCAGCCTGGCGTTCGCCAAGCAGGCCGTTCGGGCGGAACAGCAGCACCAGGATCAGCACCGCGAAGGCGAAGATGTCCTGATAGTTGGCGCCGAGGAAGCCACCGGTGATCTGCCCGGTGTAGCCCGCTGCCAGCGACTCGATCAGCCCCAGCAACAGGCCGCCGGCCATGGCCCCGAACAGGTTGCCAATGCCGCCGAGCACTGCCGCCGAGAATGCCTTCAGGCCCAGCAGCAGGCCCATGTAGGCATCGGCCTGGCCGTAGTTGACCGCTCGCATTACCCCGGCGATGGCGCCCAGGCTGGCACCGATGAGGAAGGTGGCGCTGATCACCCGGTTGATGTTGATGCCCATCAGCCCGGCCACCTCCTGGTTCTGCGCGGTGGCACGCATGGCCTTGCCCAGACGGGTCTTGTCCACCAGCAGCCATAGGCCGAGCATGATCACCACCGCAATCAGCATGATCGACAGCTGCACGTTGGTAATGGTGGCGCCGTACACGTCCACCGGCTGGGTCTCGACCACTTCGGGGAAGGTCTTGTACCCGCGCCCCCAGATCATCATCGCCAGGTTCTGCAGGGCGATGGAAATGCCGATGGCGAGAATCAGCGGGGTCAGCCGCGGGGCTTTGCGCAAGGGCCGGTAGGCGTACTTTTCCATGCCCTGGGCCAGCAGCATGCACACCACCACCGCAGCCATGATCGCCAGCAGCAAGGTGATGATGCCTGGGGCAAAACCTGCGCCCGCGAGCATCGTCAGTACCGAAATGGTCACCATGGCGCCGACCATCACCACCTCGCCATGGGCGAAGTTGATCAGGCCGATGATGCCGTAGACCATGGTGTAGCCCAAGGCTACCAGGGCATAGATGCTGCCCAGCACCAGGCCGTTGAGGACCTGTTGCAACAAGATATCGAAATTACCGTCCACGCGCTGAATCCTCGAAACTGCGTTGTCGTCGGCGCGCGGCGGCTCAGCGCCACACGCCGACAGGCCTGGCAGGTGGGAAAAGTCTTCTTGTTATGTGGCAGGCCGGCGCCTGCTTGTTATGGGGGGTGGCGCTCAGTCGCGCTGGACCGACAGGGTTTTCCAGCCGCCGTCGGCGAACTGGAACACGGTAGCCGCCGGGTTCTTCAGGTTGCCTTGATCATCGAAGGCGATGGTGCCGGTGACGCCTTCGTAGCTCTGGCTCTTGAGCACTGGCAGGTACACTTTGGGGTCGTCGGAGCCGGCCTTGACCATGGCGTTGATCGCTGCCCAGGTGGCGTCATACGCGGCTGGCGACGACTGCACTACGCCCACGCCGAACTTGTCCTTGAGCTTCTGCTCGAAGGCCGCGCCCTTGGGCATGTCCAGCAGCGGCGTGCCGTAGTTCCAGGCGTAGGTGCCCTCGGCGGCGCTGCCGGCCATCTGCCTGAACGAGTCGTTGGGCAGGTTGCCGATGTTCATGAAGCGCGCCTTCAGGCCAAGATTCTTCATCTGCTTGGCCATCGGTGCGGCCTGGTAGTCGAGGGCGGCGAAGAACACCGCATCGGCCTTCTGTGCCTTGGCGGTGGTGAGAATGGCGTTGAAGTCGGTGGACTTGTCGTTGGTGTACTCGCGCACCACCACATTACCGCCGGCAGCCTTGACTGCCTTGGTCACCTCGTCGGCCAGGCCCTGGCCGTAAGCGGTGCGGTCATCGAAAATGGCGATGCGCTGGGCCTTGAGCTGGCTGACCAGGTAGTTGCCAGCGTAGCGGCCCAGGGTGGCATCGTCGTTGACGGTACGGAACACCGAAGGGATGCCCTGGCGGGTCAAGGTGGGGTTGGTGGCCGAGGGCGAGATCTGCGGGATGCCGGCGGCGGCGTAAATCTTCGAGGCGGGGATACTGGTGCCGGAGTTGTAATGGCCGATCACCACCGCCACTTTCGAGTCCACCAGGCGTTGCGCGACCGCCGTGCCGGTGCGCGGGTCGGCGACATCGTCTTCGGAGACCAGTTTGAACCGGGCGACCTTGTCGCCGATCTTCAGTTGCTGTTCGTTGGCTTCATCAACGGCAATCTGGATGCCGTGCTCGACATCCTGTCCCTGGTGCGCCGAAGGGCCGGTCAGGGGGCCAGCGAAGCCGATCCTGACGATTTCACTGTCTGCTGCGTTTGCCGTCCCCATGGCCATTAGCAACGTTACCGCGGTCGCGAGGGCTGCACGCCCTCCCTTGTTGTTATTCATGCTCAGCTCCCAGTAGTGATTGGACGAACCTCGACATCGCTTACCGCATGCGAATTGGCCGGAACGCCATCGCACTTGTAAGATAACAGTCAGCAGGCAACTGTCAATGGGTGTATGCTTGAGCCGTGGTTAAAATTTACAGGCATGCGTGGAGACCTGTTCGGGGGGAAGCCCGCTCCTACAGATCAGATGTTTGATAACATATGCCTACAACATCACCGCTGGTTGGCTACGGATCCCGCCGCAAGGGGCATGAGGGCTGCGCGCAACCTGCCGGAGAATCAACCGTGATGAGCCAATCAGTTTCAGGAGCAACTCTTTTATGAATGCGTCGTTAGGCACGCGTCGCGCCAATCTGGCGGAAACCGTGATCCAGGAGCTTTCCGGCCGGATCGACAACGGCACCTACGGCCCGGGCGACAAGCTGCCGTCCGAACAGGAGCTGTGCAAGGAATTCAACGTCAGCCGCCCGGTCATCCGTGAGGCGGTAGCCTCGCTGCGCCTGGGTGGGCGCCTGATCGCCCGCCAGGGCGTGGGCGTCTTCGTGGTCGAGCAGGACGTGAAACGCATCGGCTTTGCCATCGACAGCGTGGTTGATGACGTGCGTGCCGCCGCGCAGATCCTGGAACTGCGCCTGGGGATCGAAACCGAGTCGGTGGCCCGCGCAGCCGAGCGCCGCAGCCCGGCCAGCATGGCGGCAATCACCGAGGCATTCGACCGTTTCAACTCACTGGACGGTGCCACGCAGGAGGAAGAAGCCAGGGCCGACTTCGAATTCCACCTGGCAATTGCCCGTGCCACCAACAACCCGCACTTCACCCAGCTGCTGGAAGCGCTGGGCCCGGACATCATCCTCGATTTGAACCTCAAGCATGGGCAGGTGACGGGCAAGAACCGCCAGGCGCACATCAAGAAGATCGGCCGAGAGCACGGGGCGATCCTCTCGGCAATCAGCATGGGCGATGTGGCCAGTGCGCGCACGGCGCTGCGCAAGCACCTGGAAGAAAGCTTGTCGCGGTATCAGCGGTTGCTCGACAGCAAGGCCTGATGGCTATCCTGTACCGGCCGCTGCGCGGCCAAGGCCGCTCCCACAGGGATCACGCATTACCTGAAGGAGCGGCCTTGGCCGCGCAGAGGCCAGCACAGGCAGCATCAGCGGCCCGGAATCACCTCAAAGCCCCAGGCACACATACTTGACCTCGAGGTAATCCTCGATCCCGTAGCGCGACCCTTCCCTACCCAAGCCCGAAGCCTTCACCCCACCAAACGGCGCCACCTCGGTCGCCACCACGCCGACGTTGACCCCGACCATCCCATACTCCAACGCCTCGGACACCCGCCAGATTCGCCCGACATCCCGCGCATACAGGTAGCAGGCGAGGCCGAACTCGGTGTCGTTGGCCTGGGCAATCACCTCCTCCTCGCTACCGAAGCGGAAGATCGGCGCCACCGGCCCGAAGATCTCCTCGCGTGCCACGCGCATGTCCGGCGTCACATCCGCCAGCAAGGTCGGCTCGAAAAACGCCTCGCCCAGCGCATGCCGGCGCCCACCGGCCAGCACCCGTGCCCCGGCCTCCACCGCTTCACCCACCAGCCGCTCGACACCACTGGCAGCACGCCCGTCGATCATAGGCCCGACCTGGGTCCCGGGCGCATCGCCCCGCCCCACCACCAGCTCAGCCACGCGCTCGGCAAAGCGCGCCACGAAGCGCTCGTAGATTCCACCCTGAACATAGAACCGGTTGGCGCACACGCAGGTCTGCCCGCTGTTGCGGAACTTGGCGATCAGCGCCCCCTCCACGGCTTTTTCCAGGTCGGCATCATCGAACACGATGAACGGCGCATTGCCACCCAGCTCCATGGTCACCTTCTTCACCGTCGCCGCCGACTGCTGCAGCAACTGGATGCCGATGGGCGTGGAGCCGGTGAACGACAACTTGCGCACCACCGGGCTGGCCGTCAGCTCCCCGCCGATGGCCGCCGAGTCACCAGTCACCACGCTTAGCACGCCCGCAGGGATACCAGCGCGTTCGGCCAGCACGCACAGCGCCAGCGCGCTGAACGGAGTTTGCGAGGCCGGCTTGAGCACCAGCGTGCAACCCGCCGCCAAAGCCGGCGCCGCCTTACGGGTGATCATCGCCGCCGGAAAATTCCATGGCGTAATCGCCGCGCAGACGCCAATCGGCTCTTTGGTGACGATCAACCGACGATCAGCGCTCGGCGAAGGAATTACATCACCATAAATGCGCTTGCCCTCTTCTGCATAAAACTCCACATAGGCTGCCGCAAAGGCAATCTCGCCACGGGACTCGGCTAGCGGCTTGCCCTGTTCGGCCGTCATGATGCACGCCAGGTCCTCCTGGTGGGCGAGGATTTCGCGGAACCAGGCCTGCAGCCGGGCGGCACGCTCCTTGGCAGCAAGCGCCCGCCAAGCCGGCAAGGCACGTTCGGCAGCGGCGATGGCGCGACGGGTTTCATCCGCCCCCATGCGCGGCACATGGCCGAGCACTTCGCCGCTGGCCGGGTTGGTCACGGCAATGCGCTGACCACTGTCGGCCGCCAGCCATTTTCCGTCGATATAGCAAACTTCACGCAGCAGATCACGATCGGCAAGGTTCATGTCGATTGACTCGTTCGAAAAAGGAAGAAAGGTGGGGCCGTACCGCGCCCCACCCGAGGCGAATCAGCGCTTGGCTTGCATGGCCTTGTCGCGGATCTGGCTGAGGGTCATGCGCGGGGTCAGGGCTTCGGGGTCGACCTGCACTTCGATCAGCGCCGGCTTGCCAGAAGCCTGGCAACGCTCGAAAGCGGCAGCGAAGTCCTCGGTGCGGGTGACGGTTTCACCGTGCAGCCCATAGGCACGCGCCAGGGCGGCGAAGTCTGGGTTGTGCAGCTCGGTGCCGGACACCCGCCCCGGGTAGCTGCGCTCCTGGTGCATGCGGATAGTGCCGTACATGCCGTTGTTGACCACCACGGTGATCAGGCGGGCGTCGTAGTGCGCCGCCGTGGCCAGCTCCTGGCCATTCATCAGGAAGCAGCCGTCACCGGCAAATGCCACCACAGTACGTTGCGGATAGGTCAGCTTGGCTGCCACCGCCGCCGGCACGCCATACCCCATGGACCCGTTGGTTGGCCCGAGCAACGTGCGGAACACACGGTGCTGGTAACCGCGATGCACCCAGCCGGTGTAGTTGCCGGCACCGCAGGTGAGAATGCTGTCGGCCGGCAGGGTCTTGTTCAGCCAGGCAATCACTTCGCTCATCTGCACATCGCCCGGCGAGCGTGGCGTTTCGAAGTTGCCACGGTAGCCGCTGTTCAGGCTGGCGACCCAGTCGGCGAACGCCTCGGGGCGCGCGGCTGGCAACGCAGCCGCCTGGCTCAGGAAGCTGGCCGGCCCGGCATTGATGCCCAAGGTCGGCTGGTACACCCTGCCGATTTCCTCGGCACTGGCGTGCACATGCACCAGCGCCTGTTTCGGCGTCGGAATGTCGACAAGCGCATAACCGCCTGTGGTCATCTCGCCCAGGCGCGCGCCCACCACGATCAGCAGGTCCGACTGCTTCACCGCCTCGACCAGTACCGGCCCGGCAGCCAGCCCGAGGTCGCCGGCATAGTGCGAGTCGGTGTTGTCGAACAGGTCCTGGCAACGGAACGAAGCTGCCAGCGGCAGGTTCTGCACCTGCACGAAGCGCTTCAGGTCGGCCACCGCCTGGTCGTTCCAGCCGCCACCACCGGCAATCACCAGCGGCTTGCTGGCGTTGCCCAGCAGGGCCTGCAGCTCGCTCAGCGCCTGTGGCGCCGGTGCGGCTTCGACGCGTCGCGCCGGACGCGCATCGGCCACCTGCACCAGGTCGGTCAGCATGTCCTCCGGCAAGGCGATCACCACCGGGCCGGGGCGGCCGCTGATGGCACGCTGAAAGGCCTGGTTGACCAGCTCGGGAATGCGCGCGGCATCGTCGATCTGCACCACCCACTTGGCCATCTGGCCGAACATGCGTCGGTAGTCCACTTCCTGGAAGGCTTCGCGCTCGATCTGGTCGCGGGCCACCTGGCCGATGAACAGCAGCATCGGCGTAGAGTCCTGAAACGCCGTGTGCACGCCCACCGAGGCATTGGTGGCGCCGGGGCCACGGGTGACGAAGCAGATGCCCGGCTTGCCGGTCAGCTTGCCGTAGGCCTCGGCCATGTATGCCGCACCACCCTCCTGGCGACAAACGATCAGGTCGATTTCATCCTGCACATCGTGCAACGCATCCAGCACTGCCAGGTAACTCTCGCCCGGCACGCAGAAGGCGCGCTCGACACCATTCACCCGCAGGGCATCGACCAGCACCTGGCCGCCACTGCGCTTCACTTCGGAGTTGCTCATTGTTGTTCTCCCTCAGGCGCTGCGGTCAGATGACCGAATCTTCCAGGAACGGTTTGTTGTCGATTACCCGCTGGTAACTCAGCGCACCCAGATCAAGCGAACGGTAGCCGCCATAGGTGATGAGCTCGGACAGCCCACGGCCGATGGCCGGTGCCTGCTGCAGGCCATGGCCGCTGAAGCCGTTGCAGAACAGGAAGTTGCCCACCTCGTTGTGCGGGCCGACGATGGCGTTGTGGTCGAGCACGCAGAAGTCATAGTGCCCGGCCCAGAAGTTGACCACCTTGATGCCTTCGAACGCCGGCACGCGCTCCGCAAGAATCGGCCACACCTCCTCGTCGAACTCCTCGTGCAATACGTCGAAGTCTTCGAAGTCGACTTCCGGGTCGTTTTTCGGGTACGTGCCGCCCAGGTAGAACTTGCCTTCAGGGCGGAAGAACACACCGGTCGGGTCGATGGTCAGCGGCACGATACCTTCCAGCGGGGTGCGGCAGTCGAACACGAACAGCGAACGGCGGCGTGGCTCAACCGGAATATCCAGGCCGGCCATACGAGCGACCTTGGTGCCACGTGTGCCGGCGCAGTTGACCAGCAGGCCGCAGCCGATACGCTCGCCACTGCCCAGTTGCACACCGGTGATGCGCTCGCCTTCACGCTGGATACCGACCACTTCGTTCTCGATATACTCGATGCCCATCGAGCGCGCCTTGCGGCGGAAGCCATTGAGCATGCCCAGGCTGTCGAACCACCCTTCGCCGCTCTGGCCATAGCTGGCACCGGCCAGGCTGTCGATGTTGACCCAGGGGAACTTGCGTTGCAGTTGTTCGGGGTCGAGCAGACGTACATCGGCACCGTGGGATACCTGGGTATCGTGCAGGCGGCGCAGCACTTCATAACCTTTGTCGTCACCGAGGAACAGGTAACCGTTCTCGTGAAAGGCCAGGTCCGGGCGATCGCCGTCCACTTCCATCACCTCCGGGAAGTTGCGCACGAACTCGGCGCCGAACCTGGAGATCTCGATGTTGATCGGGTTGGAGAACTGTTGGCGGATCGAGCTGCTGGACAGCGCGGTGGCTGACTTGTTGTAGGTCCAGTCGCGCTCGATGACCAGCACCGAACCTTTGAAATCCGGGTTGTTGGCCAGGAAATAGGCGGTGGCGCTGCCGTTGACCGCGCCGCCGACGATCACCACATCGTAATTCTGTTGTTTAGCGGTGGAAGCCATGTAATGCACTCTCTGCTGATGTGGAGATATCTACTTGTCTTCGAAGTGCCCGGCACCAGCGAAGTTGCCGCCGTGGTAGCGCGCGGCCGGTTCGTTCGGGTGCAGCGGCGGGTGCTCGGCCAGGACCTTGTCGCGGTAGTCGTCAGCACTGTCCTTGGGCACGTAGCCAAGCGACGAAGCCAGGCGGTTGTCCCACAGGCTTTCGCGGTTGGCCGACATGCCATAGACAATCATGTGCCCGACCCGCGGCGCCAGCAGCGAGCGCTCGGTGAGCTGGGCGAAGTCGTCGAACGACAGCCAGGTGGCGAGCATGCGCCGGTCCAGAGGCTCGGGGAATGACGAACCGATGCGCAGGTTGACCGACTCGATGGCGAACTTGTCCCAGTAGTAGCGGCCCAGGTCCTCGGCAAAGCACTTGCTGACGCCATACAGGCTGTCGGGGCGGTGCGCAGCGGTAGCGTCGATGGTCTCGGTGCGGTCATGGAAGCCGATGGCGTGGTTGGAGCTGGTGTACACCACCCGCTTGACGCCATTGCGCCGCGCAGCTTCGTAGATGTTGTAGGTACCGACGATGTTGCCGTTGAGGATCTTCTCGAAAGTGTCCTCCATCGGCACGCCACCGGCATGCACGATGGCGTCGACATCTTCGGTCAACGGCAGCACGTCGTTGAAGTTGGCCAGGTCGCAACGCACCAATTGCTCATGGGGTGCAGCGTGGCCCATGTCAGCGATGTCGGTCAGGCGCAGCTCATCGGCGAAGGCTGCCAGGTGCTTGCGCAGCACACTGCCCAGGCGCCCGGCGGCGCCGGTGATCAGCAGGCGTTTGAAAGGCTTGCTCATGTGTTACCTCGATTGCTTGGTGGGCTCAGGACAGCGCCGCGAACGCGTCGCGCAGCTGCCCCAGGGCTTGTTCCAGTTCCTGCCGCGATGTGGCGAACGACAGACGAATGTAGGGCTCCAGGCCAAACGCCGAACCCGGCACGGTGGCGACCTTGCCGACCCGCAACAGGTAGGCCGCAAGGTCCGCATCGTTGCCAATGACCTGGCCATCTGGCGTGCGCTTGCCAATGAAGGCACTGACCTCGGGGAACGCATAGAACGCGCCCTGCGGCATCTGCAATTGCAGGCCCGGGATCTGCGCCAGCCCCTGTACCACCAGCGCACCGCGCGCCTGATACTCGCGGTTGGCGTCACGCACGAAGTCCTGCGGCCCATTCAACGCCGCCACCGCCGCCAGCTGCGAGATGCTCGACGGGCAGGTGGTCGTCTGCGACTGGGTCTTGTTCATCGCCACGATCAGGTCCTTGGGGCCTGCCGCGTAACCCAGCCGATAACCGGTCATGGCATAGGCCTTGGAAACGCCGTTGATCAGCAAGGTGCGCTCGCGCAACTGCGGGCAGGCGGTAACGAAGGACACGAACGGCTGGTCGCCCAACACGATGTGCTCGTAGATCTCGTCGGAAATCACCAGCACCTTGGGGTGGCGCTCCAGTACCTTGCCCAGTGCTGCGAACTCTTCACGGGTGAAGATCGCCCCGCTCGGATTGTTCGGCGAGTTGAGCATCACCCAGCGGGTACGCGGGGTGATCGCCGCCTCCAGCTGCTCGGGGCGCAGCTTGAAGCCCTGCTCGGCAGTGCACGGGATGACCCTGGGCACGCCACCGTTGAGCATGGCCATGTCGGTGTACGACACCCAGTAAGGTGCCGGGGTGATTACCTCGTCACCCGGCTCGAGGGTGGCGAGGAAGGCGTTGAACAGCAGTTGCTTGGCACCGTTGCCCACACAGATTTCGTCCAGCCCATAGACCAGGTCGTTTTCCCGGGCGAACTTGTCGACGATGGCTTGGCGCAATACCTCCAGGCCGTTGGGCCCGGTGTAGTGGTTGTTGCCTGCCAGCATCGCCTGGTAGGCGGCTTCGATCACATGAGCCGGTACGTTGTAATCCGGCTCGCCGAGCGCCAGGTTGATCACCGGCTCGCCCTGGGCCAGCATCTGTTTGGCCAGCACCGACACGGCCATGCTCGGTGAGCTTTTTACCGCGCGCACGCGGCTGCTTTGCACATCCATCGTCTAGCACTCCTGGGCGGCGTCGAAGCCGTAGTCGTTGCGCGCCTGCTCGGCGCTGATGTAGCCAAAGCGCAGGTCGCGCTCGACCTGCTGGCGGTCGCGTTGACGCGGGTCGCCATAGCCACCACCACCCGGCAGGCGCAACACCAGGCGGCGCTCGGCCGGCACGAACTGCTGGCCCTTGCCGCGCAGCAGGCTGCCGTCATCCAGGCCGACATAACCTTCGGCGCCCTGCTTGCCACCCTCCAGGCCGCGGGCGGCATGCTGGATGCGATCGAACATGGCGCTGAAGCGGAAGCTGTAGCCCGCGGCCGCCGACACTTCAATCTCCTGCCCCAGGCCGCCGCGCAGTTGGCCGGCACCGCCGGAGCCTTCACGCAGCTCCTTGCGCCACACCACCACCGGGCCGGCGTGTTCTGTGGCTTCCACCGGCATGGTGTGCACACCACTGGGGAATGCCGTGGCGCTCAGGCCATCCATCGCTGAACGCGCCCCCATGCCGCCGCTGTTGAACATCAGCATCTCGGCATTGCGACCGTTCGGGTTGCTCTCCAGCGGGCGCACGCTCAGGTGCAGGTTCCACAAGGCGCTGGCCCCCTCGGCCGGCACCTTGCCCGGCAGGCACTTATGCAGTGCCCCCAACACCAGGTCGGGCACGAAGTGACCCAGCACATGGCGCACCGACACCGGCGCCGGGTGCTTGGCATTGAGGATGCAGCCCTCGGGCGCAGTGACCTCGAACGGCGCCAGCGAGGCAGTGTTGTTGGGAATTTCCGGCGCCACGATGCACTTGAGGCCATAACAGGCGTAGGCCTTGGCATAGCCCAGGGGCACGTTGATGCCGAACTGGCTCATGCCCGAGGTGCCAGTGAAGTCGCTCTTGATGCCATCGGGGCCTACAGTGATGGTTACCGCCAGGGTCACCGGCACATCGTAACCATCGAGGGTCATGCTGTTGCTGTAGGTGCCATGCGGCAGCGCCTTGAAGCACTCCAGCGTGGCGCGGCGGCTGTGTTCGAGGATGAAGCCACCAATGTGCTCCAGGTCATCCAGCCTGAACTCTTCGAGCATGTCGATCAGGCGCTTGTGACCAGTCTCGTTGCACGCCGACAGCGCATAGAAGTCGCCCACCACCCGGTCGTTCTCGCGTACGTTGTTGCGCAGTATGTTTATCAGGTCGCGGTTGACCTTGCCGCGCTCGAACAGCTTCATGATCGGGATGAACAGGCCTTCCTCGTATACCTCGCGGGCGTCCGGGCCAAAGCCACGGCCACCGATGTCGACCACGTGGGCGGTACTGGCAAAGTAACCAATCAGCCTGCCCTTGTAGAACGACGGCGAAACGATGGTGATGTCGTGCAGGTGGCCGGTACCCTTCCACGGGTCGTTGGTCACATACACGTCGCCTTCGAAGATGTTGTCTTCGCCGATGTCGTTGATGAAGTGCACCACCGCCTCGGCCATGGTATTGACGTGGCCGGGCGTGCCGGTGACGGCCTGGGCCAGCATGTTGCCGGCGCGGTCGAACACCCCGGCAGACAGGTCGCCGGCCTCGCGCACGCTGGTGGAGAATGCGGTGCGGATCAGGGTCAGGGCCTGCTCTTCGACCACCGAGACCAGGCGGTTCCACATCACCTGCATTTGAATGTCGATCAAAGTATCGCTCATGGTTCTGGCTTCCGAATTCAGGCGTTAGCGGCGCACGACCAGCAGGCAGCCGTCTGGCTGGACCGTGGCGGTGAAGTTGGAGGTGACGAAGGTCGAGGTTTCGCGCTCGACGATGATTGCCGGGCCATCGACGCGGGCACCGACCTGCAGTTCCTCGCGCGGATGGATGCCGGCCTCGACGAAACCGCCGGCAGCCACGTCGAACACCTGGCGGCGGGCGACTTCATGGGAGCGGTAGGCGGCACCCACTTCTTCGATTTGCTGTACCGGTGGCAACGGTGAACTGGCCTTGACCGACCAGCTGACGATTTCGATATCCGGCCCTTCGATAGGGCGACCGAAGAAGCGGGTATAGGCTTCTTCGAAACGGGCCTTGAACTCCACCGTATCCGCGGCGCTGAAGGCCTTGAACGGCAGGGCAACCGGAATTTCCCAACCTTGGCCGACATAGCGCATGAACGCGGTGCATTCCATTTCCGGCTCACCGGTTGGCATACCTTGACGCAGGAAGCCCAGCGACTCGGCTTTCATCTCGTCGATCAGGCCATTGACCTGCACGGCCTCGAATTCGGACAGGCGCACGAAGGCACTGCGCACGGCTTCGTAGCCGAATGGCGCACGCAGGAAGCCGATGGCCGAGCCCACACCGGCGCCGGCCGGGACAATGAAGCGCGCCACGCCCATCTTTTCGCACAGCCGTGCAGCGTGGAGCGGACCGCCGCCACCGAAGGTGATCATGGTGTAGTCGGCGATATCCTTGCCACTCTCCACCGCATGCACGCGACCAGCGTTGGCCATGTTCTCGTCGACCACTTCGCACACGCCAAAGGCTGCGGTATCGGCCTGCATGCCCAGCGGCTGGCCGATGACCCGAGCCATGGCGTTGGCGGCATTGTCGGTGGAGAGGCGCAACGCGCCACCGGCAAAGTTGTCGGCGTCCAGGCGGCCGAGCAGCAGGTTGGCGTCGGTGATGGTCGGCTCCTGACCGCCACGGCCGTAACAGGCCGGGCCTGGCTCGGAAGCCGCGCTATGCGGGCCAACGCGAATCTGGCGCATGCTGTCGATGCTGGCAATGGACCCGCCGCCGGCGCCGATCTCGACCATCTCGACCACCGGAATGGAAATCGGCATACCACTGCCCTTCTTGAAGCGATAGGTACGTGCAACCTCGAAGGTTTTCGCGGTTTTCGGCACCTGGTCTTCGATCAGGCAGATTTTTGCCGTGGTGCCGCCCATGTCGAATGACAGCACGTTCTCCAGCTGGTACCGGCGAGCGATATCGGCAGCGAAGATGGCGCCGCCGGCTGGACCGGACTCCACCAGACGTACCGGGAATTCAGCGGCACTCTGCACCGAGATGATGCCGCCACCGGAGTGGATCATGAAAACCGGGCAGTCGGCGCCGGCTTCCTTGAGGGTGACCACCAGGCGGTCCAGGTAGGACTTGATCAGCGGCTTGACGTAGGCGTTGGCGCATACGGTATTGAAGCGCTCGAACTCGCGCATCTGCGGCGAAACTTCGCTGGAGATGGAAATTGACAGTTGCGGCAGACGCGCCTGCAGGGCATCGCGCAGCTGGCGCTCGTGGGCACCATTGACGTAGCTGTGGATGAAGCCGATAGCCACGCTCTGGTAGTTGCCTTCGGCGATACGCTCGACCAATGCGTCGATCTCGGCCTGCGCCGGGGCGATCAGTACCTGGCCTTTGACATCCAGGCGTTCGCGCAGGGTGTAGCGGTGTTCGCGGTCGATCAGCGGCGGCGGCAGGACGATGTTGATGTCGTACTGCTCGAAGCGGTTTTCGGTGCGCATTTCAAGTGTGTCACGGAAGCCTTCGGTGGTGATGAAGGCGGTGCGTGCGCCACGGCGCTCAATCAGCGCATTGGTGGCAAGGGTGGTGCCATGGATCAGCTGATCGATGTCCGACAGCGACAGGCCCGCCTGCTCCACTACTTGGCGCACGCCAGTGAGGATGGCCCGTTCCGGCAGCTCGTAGTCGGTCAGGATCTTGGTCGAATGCAGCACGCCGTTCACGTCCAGCGCGATATCGGTGAAGGTCCCGCCTATGTCCACGCCGACCCGGCATGATGTCGCAGTCATCGTCATATCCCCTGCAATGCTTTGTAGTTGTCTCGATCCGCTGAAGCGGTCTTCATGTAAGTTATATGTTGTCTTACATGTGGTCAAGCACCTATTTGCTGAAATCTGCTGCGCCAGTGCCGGCCTCTTCGCGGGCATACCCGCTCCCACAGGATCACCACAGACCTTGAGAGCAGCACAGTACCTGGGGAGCGGGCGTGCCCGCGAAGAGACCTGCACAGCCAATACAACTAGCGGATCAACCGCCGGTCTTGACCATCCGCCCGCCGCCCACCGCCTGCGCCGTGGGGAACACTTCCAGCCGCGACACATCCACCTGCCGCGGCATCTTCAGCGCTGCCAGCAACAGCTGTGCAATATCCTCCGGCTGGATCGACTCATAACCGTCATACAGTTCGCTGCCCGCCGCCTGCATGCCCATGGCGGTCTTGTACAGCTGGGTCTGCACCCTGCCCGGGGCAATCTCGGTTACCCGCACCCCGCTGCCCAGCAAGTCACAGCGCAAGGCATCGCAGAACAGGCTTACACCAGCCTTGGACGCCCCGTATACAGCAGCCCCCGGGTGCGGCGCGCGGCCAGCACTGGAGCCAATGAAGAACAGATGCCCCCTGCCCCGTCCGACCATGCCCGGCAGCACCTGGCGCGCCAGGTGCAGCGGCGCCTTGAGGTTGATGTCGAGCATGTTGTCGATTTCGGCTTCGTCGATGTCCTGGAACGCCGCACGGGTGGAAAGAATGCCCGCGTTGTTGACCAGCACATCCACCGCTTGCCCTTCCAGCGCAACAGCCAGCGAACGGTAGTCGCGCACATCCGCCTGCAAGATGGTCACACCCGGCTCGCCAGCCAGCTCCGCGAGCGCTTCCGGGCTGCGCCCGACCGCAATCACCTGCAGGCCGGCGTCACGCAGCGCCAGTACGATGGCCTTGCCGATACCGCTGGTAGCCCCAGTCACCAGCGCGCGCTGGTAGCCCTCGGGAAATGCGACTTCAGGCATAGATGTAACCCCCGCTGACGATCACGTTTTCACCGGTGGCGTAGCTGTTGCGGCTGCTGCCCATCATCACGATCCACTCGGCGATTTCTGCTGGTTCCGCGGCGCGACCCAACGGGTTGGCCGCTGCCAGTTCACCAAGGAAGCCCAGCTGCTTGGCGCGCTCGGTGGCAAAACCGGCCGGGGCCACCGAATTGACCAGGATCTGGTCCTTGGCACAGGCCTGGGCGAACGACTTGGTCAGGCTCACCACCGCAGCCTTGGTCGCCGCATAGTGGGCGTTTTGCGGGTGGGCCTTGAAGGCATCAACCGAAGTGACGTTGACGATGCGCCCGGTCACCGCCGGGGCTGCCACGTACTGCTGCATGTGGCGCACCGCAGCGACCATCATGTGGTAGGTACCCTTGATATTGACGGCGTTTTCCAGGTCCCACTCTTCGTCAGTGATCTCGAGGATATCCTTGCGCGGGTAGATCGCCGCACTGTTGACCAGGCAATGCACCCGGCCCAGGCCTTCGACGATCTGGTCGAAGGCCGCGTGGGCAGTGTCCTTGCGGGCGATGTCACCCACCGCGATCGCCACCTCCACACCCTGCCCGCGCAGCTCTTCTGCTGCTTGTAGCAACAATTGCTCGTTGCGGTCGATCAGGCCGATCTTGCCAGCGCCACGCTTGACCATCAGCCGGGCTGTTTCCAGGCCCAGACCTGAGGCGCCACCTACGATCACCACCGTTTGATTTTCCACAAAACACCTCCGTGATTGAGTCTTTACGTAAGATGCCTGTTGTCTTACATTTGGTCAAACATCAATTCGTCGACAGGTGCTGCCATGCCCGCCTCCAGCCACCCGCCCGTACCCGCCCCGCATGCCCGGGACCGCTTGCTGGAGGCGGCGAGCGCGCTGTTTGCCAGCCACGGCTACCAGGCCATCGGCCTGCGCGACCTGGCCAGCCACCTGGGGCTCCGAGCCGGGTCGCTGTACCACCATATCGAGAGCAAACAGGGCCTGCTGTTCGAACTGATCGAATCGAGCCTGACCGACCTGCTGTATGAAACCCGACAATGCCTCAAAAGCGCCCGTACCAACAGTGAACGCTTGCCGTGCTTCGTCCAGGCGTTTGTTGCGTACAGCCAGGCCAACCCGGACAAGCTGGTGCTACTGACCCGCGAAGCCATGAACCTGAACGAAGAGCAACTGTTGCAGGTTGAACAGTTGAAGGCGCAATACAGCGGACTGCTCAGCGAAATTGTCGCAGCCGAGTGCGGCTTGACGGCATCGTGCGCGCGTTCGATCGCCCAGGCGGTACTTGGGTTATTGTGCGGTCAGGCCCAGTGGGGAACGGTGATGGCCGCTAGAGAGCAACTGGTGGCGTTCGTACAAGGGATTGTCGGAACCGGTAAGGCAGCGGCATGCCCGTAAAACATAATTCGCATAAGAATATGAATTCTTATTCTTTTTTAACCATCAAGCATTGCTCTATAACTGTCCTCACTGCACAGCCGCCAACACCCGGCCAACTGTCTGCAGCGCAACACACGATCAACAGGCAACGCTGCACGGCAACAGCGCCGCAACCATCAGAAAAGCGCTAACCAGTTGAAATAAAAGCAAATTCAAACTCGGCACGACGATTGCTCAAGCAAAGTCCCCGCTCAACCAGAACCGGAGACCTGCCCATGAGCACCCCACTGAACGTCGTAGCCCTGTCCGGCGGCACTGCCCGCCCTTCGCGCACCCTGGCCCTGACCGAGGCGATCCTCGCCGAACTGGCCCAGCACCTGCACATCAAGCCGCACCTGATCGAACTGGGCGACATCGCCCGCCCGCTGGGCAGCGCCCTGTGGCGCAGCGAACTGCCCGAGGCCGTTGAACAGCAACTGCGCCTGGTGGAAAAAGCCGACCTGCTGGTGGTGACCACGCCGGTGTACCGCGGCAGCTTCACCGGCCACTTCAAGCACCTGTTCGACCTGATCGACCAGGACGCCCTGGTCGACACCCCGGTGCTGCTCGCCGCCACCGGCGGCAGCGAGCGCCACGCACTGGTACTCGACCACCAGCTGCGCCCACTGTTCAGCTTCCTGCAAGCCCTGACCCTGCCCATCGGCGTGTTCGCCAGCCAGGCGGAAATGGCCGACTACCGGGTGTCCAGCGCAGCCCTGGCCGCCCGTATCCGCCTGGCCGCCGAGCGCGCCGTGCCGCTGTTCGGCGCCCATCATGCGCTGCGCAAGAGCGCCTGAGGAGCGGCCATGAATGCACCTGTGAACACCCCCCGGCGCCCTGCCTTGGCCATCGCCCGCGAACTGGCCGGGCAGTTTGCCCAGACCGCCGTCGAGCGCGACGAGCGCGGCGGCACGCCAAAAGCCGAGCGCGACGCCCTGCGTGACAGCGGCCTGCTGTCGCTGGTGATCCCGCAGGCCTTCGGCGGCCAGGGCGCCAACTGGCACGACACCTTCGCGGTGGTGCGCGAGTTCGCCCGGGTCGACAGCTCCATCGCCCACGTGTTCGGCTTCCATCACCTGATGCTGGCCACCGTGCGCCTGTTCTCGCGCCCGGACCAATGGCAACCGTGGTTCGAGCAGACCGCCCGCAAGCAGTGGTTCTGGGGCAATGCCTTGAACCCGCTGGACACCCGCACCGTGGTCAAGCACTTCGATGGCTGGTGCGAGTTTTCCGGCAAGAAAAGCTTCTGCTCCGGCGCCAGCGATTCGGAAATGCTCATCGCCTCGGCGGTGGACGAACGTGCCGGCGGCAAGCTGCTGATCGCCGCCATCCCCAGTGGCCGTACCGGCATCAGCCTGCACAGTGACTGGAACAACATCGGCCAGCGCCAGACCGACAGCGGCAGCGCCACCTTCGAGCGGGTACGGGTGGAGCACAACGAACTGCTGCTCGACCCAGGCCCCTTGAGCACGCCGTTCGCCGCCCTGCGCCCGCTGATTGCCCAGTTGCACTTCGCCAACCTGTTCCTCGGCATCGCCGAGGGGGCGTTCGAGGAGGCCCGCCAGTACACGCTCAAGGAAAGCCGGCCGTGGTTCCGCTCCAGCGCCGCCAGCAGCGCCGAAGACCCATACGTGCTGCGCCATTACGGCGAGTTCTGGGTCGGCCTGGAGAGCGTGCGCCTGCTGATCGAACGGGCCGCACGCCAGCTCGATGCCGCCTGGGCCAGGGAGCACGCCCTCACGGCGCAAGAGCGCGGCGACCTGGCCCTGGCCATCGGCACCGCCAAGGTTGCCGCCAGCCGCCATGGCCTGGACATCTGCAACCGCCTGTTCGAGGTCACCGGCGCCCGCGCCACCCATGCTTCGCTGCGCTTCGACCGGCACTGGCGCAACCTGCGCACGCAAACCTTGCACGACCCGGTGGACTACCGCATCCACGAACTCGGCGAGTGGGCCCTCAACGACAAGCGCCCTGCCCCATCCTTCTATTCCTGAGGATTGCCCATGCAACTGCTGACCCTCCCCCCGTCCCCGACACTGGCCACCTCGATCCGGGCCACCGCACAGGTTTTCGAAGACCCCAGGTCGCAGGCGCTGCTCGCCCACCTGCAACAGGTCGCCCCCAGCGAGGCCAGCGTGCTGATCATCGGCGAAACCGGCACGGGCAAGGAGCTGGTCGCACGCCACATCCACAACCTCAGCGGCCGGCGCAACGGCCCGTTCGTCGCGGTCAACTGCGGTGCCTTTTCCGAATCGCTGGTCGAGGCGGAGCTGTTCGGCCATGAAAAAGGCGCCTTCACTGGCGCCCTGGCGGCCAAGGCCGGCTGGTTCGAGGAAGCCAACGGCGGCACGCTGTTCCTCGACGAAATCGGCGACCTGCCGTTGCCGATCCAGGTCAAGCTGCTGCGCGTGCTGCAGGAGCGCGAAGTGGTGCGGCTGGGGTCGCGCAAGAGCATCCCGATCAATGTGCGGGTACTGGCGGCGACCAACGTGCAGCTGGAAAAGGCCATCAACGCCGGGCATTTTCGCGAAGACCTGTACTACCGGCTGAACGTGGTGACCTTGCAGTTGCACCCGTTGCGCGACCGCCCGGGTGACATCCTGCCGCTGGCCCGGCACTTCATCCGCAGCTACAGCGACCGGCTGGGCTACGGGCCGGTGGAGCTGAGCGCCAAGGCCCAGGCCAAGCTGGTGGAATACAGTTGGCCGGGCAACATCCGCGAGCTGGAGAACGTGATTCACCACAGCTTGCTGACCTGCGGCGACGGTACGGTGCAGGCGCAAGACCTGCGCTTGTCCAACCTGCGTATCGAACGGCAGGAGGAAGAGCCTGCGGGCAATGGTGTGGAGGATCTGCTGCAGCGGGCGTTCAGCCGCTTGTTCGAAGAGCAGTCGGGTGACCTGTACGAGAAGGTGGAAAATGCCCTGCTGCGGTCGGCGTATCGGTTCTGCCATTACAACCAGGTGCATACCGCGCAGTTGCTGGGGTTGTCGCGCAACATCACCCGTACCCGGCTGATTGCTATCGGCGAGTTGGTGGTGAACAAGCGGCGGGGGCAGGAGCAGCAGGTGCTGGATAACCGGGTGGTGCGGTTGTCGATCTGAACGCTTGTAAACCTGCGCCGGCCCTTTCGCGGGTAAACCCGCTCCCACAGGGGCCGCGCCAAGCTTGAGATCGGCACAGTACCTGTGGGAGCGGGTTTACCCGCGAAAGGGCCGGCACAGACACCCAAATTGCTAGTTCCGGTCGCCTCCGCGATCATCCCCAACATCATGGTCAGCCCCATCATCAGCGCCATGCCCTACACCGTGGGGCTCGCCCACGTCGTGATTCGCCTCATGATTGGCTTCGTGGTTGGCTTCGTGGTTGGCCTCGTGGTCGGCGCCATCATCAGCACCATTGCGCCCGCGGCCATCATGCCCTGGGCCGCCATGCCCACCACCATCGCCACTATGCCCGCTGCCACTGCCGCCGTGGCCACCACCCGAGCCACCGCCGCCGCCACCATGGCCACCGCCGCCACCGCTACCACCACCTCCGCCGCCATGGCCACCACCACCGCCGCTGCCTCCGCCACCACCACCGTGACCACCACCGCCTCCGCCTCCGCCACCACCATCTTTCGCATATGCGCTGGAGGTACCGCCAATGGAGTCAGGCACCAACACGGCCGAAGCCGACAACACTGCACCGATAGCCAAAGCCAACAAACATTTCCTGAGCATCATGAGCCTCCGCTTGGAGTAGCACCGGGTTGCACTACGCACCCTGTGATTTCCGGCCCCCCATGGGGCGACCTGCTAACCAGCGCGGCCTTCCATCTGCAGCGGTTGAAAGAGATCCATCTGGGCCTGCTGGCCATATATTTCAGAATGTTTCTTGATTTTTTGAGCGTAGCCACACCGCTTCGCTTGTCACCGACCGGTCATCAGAATGGCTGGCTCACCAAAGGCCGCTGCACCATGGCCTGGCGAGCCGGGTTGCTCAGGAGGCCGCGCAAGGCATCAGATCATACGGGTGCTTCCACCCTGGCAACGCCTGGATTCGCGCCTTCCATGCCTCGATGTGGGTGAACTGCGCCAACGCAATGCCAGTGTCCTCCGGCATGAACACATACCCGGCCAACGACAGGTCAGCGATCGTCAGCCGGCCACCGACCATGAATGGCGTCTCCGCCAAGTGCGCGTCGACAATACGGTAGGCTGCCACGGCACGTTCACGCAGGAACCGGGTCACGTCCGTTTCGCCGGTTTTCTTCAGGCAGAAAAGAAAGCGCAGCGCCGCGTAGTAACTGGTGAACTTGTGGTTGTCGAACAGCATCCAGCGCCAGATCTCGCGCTTTTCGTCTTCGTCGCGGGGGCCGAACTGCCCGGTTTTCTCCGCGAGGTAGTCAAGGATCAGCGCAGACTGGGTGAAGGATTTGCCGGCGTGCTCCAGCACCGGCACCTCGCCCTGCTCGTTCACTTCGTCGCGCCAGGCTTGTTCACGAGTCTGGCCATTGAAGAAATCGACGAACTCCGGCTGCCAGTCCTGGCCCGTGAGCTCAAGCATCAGGGCGGCCTTGTAGGCGTTACCGGATTCGGCGAAACAATGCAGCTTGTAGTCGGGCATGGGTGAGAACCTTCAGTATCCATTGAATGATTGGGCCATCGGGCCGAGCAGATCACGCCTGGCCCGACAGGGTCAATGCGCGCAGCCAGAACATCTTATTCCCCGTCCCTCCCGTCATAGTCCCCACCCGAGCACCACTCATTACCCGGGTGAAGACTACTTACCAACTCGCCTGACAGGGCCCTATCGCCGGCAAGCCAGCTCCCACAGGTACTGCACAGCCCTCAAGGGCAGCGCGGTCGTGTGGGAGCTGGCTTGCCGGCGATGGGCTGCGCAGCAGCCCCGGCAATCTCCAGCGTTGAACAAGGGAACTACCACCCCACCTGCGCTTTCTTAAACACTGAGTGGTTCAATTACTTGGGCTTCATGCTACTGGAGATCACACCATGCGCCACCTACTCCTCGCCCCTGCGCTGCTGCTCCTGCTGCCTGCCGGTGCTGCCCTGGCTGACGTCGACGCAGGCGACGTCGCAACCTCGGCCGGTGTTTCCGCCTCGCTTTACTCGACCTTCAAGGACGACAAACGGATCATCCCGGCGCGTGACGAGCTTTCGGCCTACGTCGCCAGCGGTGGTGCAATCCGTGGCGCCTATGTGGAGTCGGCGCTGGAACAAGCCCGCAAGGACAACCCAGGCCTGCAGGCCAATGATGAAGAGCTGGCCCGGGCCCTCCTCTCGCAGGATGACCGCATAGCCGATCATTGATTGAGGTAATCCTGCACCGGCCTCTTCGCGGGTAAACCCGCTCCCACAGGAACCGCACCCACTTCAAACCCAGTGCGGTCCCCTGTGGGAGCGGGTTTACCCGCGAAAGGGCCGGCACAGGCAAAACCTCAACCCCAGCCATCCATGCGCATGGTAGCCCTTACCAGCCGCTGCTCTTCCTGCTCGATCTCCCGCAAACTGTCGCGGATCCCGTTGATATGTTCGCGCGCCGCACGCTGCGCCTGCTCGGGCAGCTGCTCCATCACCGCGTGATACAACCGCGCATGCTGGCGGTCGATCTGGCGCTTCTGCGCTGGCCGGCAATACAGGTTGTTGACCGAAGCGAACACCGTGCTCAAGGTCAGGTCACTGAGCGATTGCAAGGTATGCACCAGCACCGGGTTGTGCGACGCCTCGCTGATCGCCCGGTGAAAGGCATGGTCGCGGCGGGCATGTTCACGGGCATCGATCGCTTCGGGGGCTTCGTGCGCAGCCAGCATTTCTTCATAGCGCCGGCGGATCAGCAAACGGTCGACCTCGGTGGCCCGCAACGCCGCCAGGCGCGCCGATTCGGCCTCCAGCAACGCCCGCACTTCCAGCAGGTCGAACAGCGTGCGCGGCTGCGAGCCGAACAGGTGCATCAACGGCGTGGCACCCGCATGGCCCGTCAGGTCGGCAACGAACGAGCCCCGCCCTTGCTCGGTGTCGATGATGCCGCGCCCGCGCAGGATGCGCAGGCCTTCACGCAGCGCCGAGCGCGAGCAGCCCAGCTTGTCCACCAGGCGCCGCTCCGACGGCAGGGCCTGGCCCACCTTGAGCACGCCTTCGACGATCAGCCGCTCGACCCGTTCGGCCACCTGGTCGGCGACCTTGGCCTTGCCTTCAGCACCCACTGCGCACCCTCCTGCTGGTAGGACCACTTCGACCACCTGCCTCAATCTAGCCAGGCAAAGCCGTCAATAACCAGTACCCGTCGCAAAAACTGGTAGGACCAGTTCACCCCGTACTCGACCCAGGCGGCGGCCACGCGCAGGCTGCAAGGGTGAGCGCTTTGCCAACAACAACAAAACCGTTGCCGAGTGAGCCGATGAATATCCTGTATGACGAACGCGTCGATGGCGCGCTGCCCGACGTGGATCGGGCGGCGCTGCTGCAAGCGCTGCGCGCTGCCCTGCCGGACCTCGAGATCCTGCACCGCGAGGAAGACCTCAAGCCCTATGAATGCGACGGCCTCTCGGCCTACCGCACGGTGCCGCTGTTGGTGGTGCTGCCCGAGCGCCTGGAGCAGGTGCAGACGCTGCTCAGGCTTTGCCACCAGCGTGGCGTGCCGGTGGTGGCACGCGGCGCCGGTACCGGCCTGTCGGGCGGCGCCCTGCCACTGGCCAAAGGCATCCTGCTGGTGATGGCGCGGTTCAACCGCATTCTCGAAGTCAACCCGCAGGGCCGCTTCGCCCGTGTGCAGCCCGGCGTGCGCAACCTGGCCATCTCCCAGGCGGCCGCGCCCCACGGCCTGTACTATGCGCCGGACCCGTCCTCGCAGATTGCCTGCTCCATCGGCGGCAATGTCGCCGAGAACGCCGGTGGCGTGCACTGCCTGAAGTACGGCCTGACCGTGCACAACCTGCTCAAGGTGGAAATCCTCACGGTCGAGGGCGAACGCCTGACCCTCGGCAGCGATGCCCTGGACAGCCCCGGTTTCGACCTGCTGGCACTGTTCACCGGCTCCGAAGGCATGCTCGGCATCGTCACCGAAGTCACCGTCAAGCTGCTGCCCAAGCCCCAGGTGGCGCGGGTGCTGCTGGCCAGCTTCGACAGCGTCGAGGACGCCGGCCGGGCTGTGGCCGAGATCATCGCTGCCGGGATCATCCCCGGCGGCCTGGAGATGATGGACAACCTGGCGATCCGCGCCGCCGAGGACTTCATCCATGCCGGCTACCCGGTGGACGCGGCGGCCATCCTGCTGTGCGAGCTGGATGGCGTCGAGGCCGATGTGCACGACGACTGCGAACGGGTCGCCGCCGTGCTGGCCCAGGCCGGCGCGCGTGAAGTGCGGCTGGCCTGCGACGAGGCCGAGCGCGTGCGCTTCTGGGCCGGGCGCAAGAACGCCTTCCCGGCGGTGGGGCGCATCTCCCCGGACTACTACTGCATGGACGGCACCATCCCGCGCCGCGAACTGCCACGGGTGCTCAAGGGCATCAGCGAACTGTCCGGCGAATACGGCCTGCGCGTGGCCAACGTGTTCCACGCCGGCGACGGCAACATGCACCCGCTGATCCTGTTCGATGCCAACCTGCCAGGCGAGCTGGAACGTGCCGAAGCCATCGGCGGCAAGATCCTCGAACTGTGCGTGGCCGTGGGCGGCAGCATCACCGGCGAGCACGGTGTGGGGCGCGAGAAGATCAACCAGATGTGCGCACAGTTCAACAGCGACGAAATCACCCTGTTCCATGCGGTAAAGGCCGCCTTCGACCCACAGGGCCTGCTCAACCCCGGCAAGAACATCCCCACCCTGCACCGCTGCGCCGAATTCGGCGCCATGCACGTGCACCATGGGCAATTGCCCTTCCCTGAACTGGAGCGTTTCTGATGAGCATGGACCGCGACATCAGCCAGGCCCTGCTGGAGCAGGTCAACCAGGCGCTGAACCAGGCCACGCCGCTGCGTATCCAGGGCGGCAACAGCAAGGCCATGCTCGGCTGCCCGGTGACCGGCGAGGTGCTGGACACCCGCAGCCACCGCGGCATCGTCAGCTACGACCCGACCGAACTGGTGCTGACTGCCCGCGCCGGCACGCCGCTGCGCGAGATCGAGGCGGCACTGCACGAAGCTGGCCAGATGCTGCCCTGTGAACCACCGCACCTGGGCCCCGACGCCACCCTGGGTGGCATGGTCGCGGCCGGGCTGTCCGGCCCAAGGCGGCCGTGGGCCGGGTCGGTCCGTGACTATGTGCTGGGCACGCGGGTGATCACCGGCCACGGCAAGCTGTTGCGCTTTGGTGGCGAAGTGATGAAGAACGTTGCCGGCTACGACGTGTCGCGGCTGATGGCGGGCAGCTTCGGCTGCCTCGGGTTGCTGACCGAGGTGTCGCTGAAAGTGCTGCCACGCCCGCGCCAGTGCCTCAGCCTGCGCCTGCCGATGGGCCGCCACCAGGCGCTGGCGGAGCTGGCTGAATGGGGCCAGCAGCCGCTGCCGATCAGCGCGGCCTGCCATGACGGCGACGCGCTGTACCTGCGCCTGGAAGGCGGCGAAGGCTCGGTGCAGTCGGCACGCCAGCGTCTGGGCGGCGAGGCATTGGACAGCTGCTTCTGGAGCGACCTGCGCGAGCAGCGCTTGGCGTTCTTTACCGGCCCCGCGCCGCTGTGGCGCCTGTCCGTGCCCAACACCACCGGCGAGCTGGATTTGCCCGGCCAGCAGCTGATCGACTGGGGTGGCGCGCAGCGCTGGCTCAAGTCCACGGCACCGGCGCAAGAGATCCGCGAGCAGGTCGCCAAGGTTGGCGGCCACGCCACCTGCCATGCCCCTGGCGCTGCCAGCAGCCCACCGCTGCCCGCCGCGCTGATGCGCTACCACCGTGCGCTCAAGCAGCAACTCGACCCCCAGGGGGTGTTCAACCCTGGCCGTCTGTACCCGGACTTGTGAGGCCAGACCATGCAAACCAACCTGAGCGAAACCGCCCGGCAACTGGCCCGCGCCGACGAGGCCGAAAGCATCCTGCGCTCCTGCGTGCACTGTGGTTTCTGCACCGCCACGTGCCCCACCTACCAGCTGCTGGGCGATGAACTGGACGGCCCACGCGGGCGCATCTACCTGATCAAGCAGATGCTCGAAGGCGCGCCGATCACCGCCAGCACCCAGTTGCACCTGGATCGCTGCCTGACCTGCCGCAACTGTGAAACCACCTGCCCTTCCGGGGTGAAGTACCACGACCTGCTGGACATCGGCCGCGCCGTGGTCGAACAGCAGGTGCCACGCCCGCTCGGCCAGCGCCTGCTGCGCCAGGGCCTGCGTGCAGTGGTGCCACGGCCGGCGCTGTTCAAGGCCCTGACCCGCAGCGGCCAGGCCCTGCGCCCGCTGCTGCCGGCCACGCTCAAGCGCAAGCTGCCGGCGCGGGTCACCGCCCCCGGCCAACGCCCCGCACCGCGCCATGCGCGGCGGGTGCTGATGCTGGAAGGCTGCGTGCAACCGGCCCTGTCGCCCAACACCAATGCCGCAGCCGCACGCCTGCTGGACCGCCTGGGCATCAGCGTGGTGCCGATCCAGCAGGCCGGCTGCTGTGGCGCGGTGGACTATCACCTCAATGCCCAGGAACAAGGCCTGCAACGAGCGCGGCGCAATATCGATGCCTGGTGGCCAGCCATCGAAGCCGGCGCCGAGGCCATCGTGCAAACCGCCAGCGGCTGCGGCGCGTTCGTGCATGACTACGGCCACCTGCTGGAAAAGGACCCGCGCTACGCCGCCAAGGCCGCACGGGTCAGCGCCCTGTCCCGCGACCTGGTGGAGGTGCTGCGCGACGAGCCGGTCGAGCAACTGGGCCTGTGCGCCGAACAGCGCCTGGCCTTCCATTGCCCATGCACCCTGCAACACGCGCTGAAGCTGGGGGGTGCGGTGGAGGCGTTGCTGACACGCCTGGGCTTTACCTTGACCCCGGTACCGGACGGCCACCTGTGCTGCGGCTCGGCCGGCACCTATTCGCTGACCCAGCCCGAGCTGTCGCTACAACTGCGCGACAACCGCCTCAACGCCCTGGAAAGCGGCAAACCGCAAGTCATCGCCACCGCCAACATCGGCTGCCAGGCCCACCTCGACGGGGCCGGGCGCACACCGGTGCGGCACTGGATCGAAATCGTCGAAGCAGCCTTGAACCCGGAGAACCACCATGCATAGCAAGTCCGTGATCGGCCAGGCCGAAGTCGCCCGCGTGCTGACCGCCGCCCGCCAGCAAGCCCAGGCGCAACAATGGAACGTGACCATCGCCGTGGTCGACGACGGCGGCCACCCGCTGGCCCTGGAGCGCCTGGACGGCTGCGCGCCGGCCAGCGCCTACATCGCGATGGAAAAGGCCCGCACAGCCGCGCTGGGGCGCAAGGAGACGCGGGATTACGAGGAGATGGTCAATGGTGGCCGTACCGCTTTCGTCACCGCGCCGCTGCTGACCAGCCTGGAAGGTGGCGTGCCGCTGCGGGTGGATGGGCAGGTGGTGGGGGCGATCGGCGTGTCCGGGGTCAAGTCCGAGCAGGATGCCCAGGTGGCCAAGGCCGGGGCGGCTGCCCTCTGAATCCTGTACCGGCCTCTTCGCGGGTAAACCCGCTCCCACAGGTTCTGCACAGGCCTCAGGCCTTGTGAAAACCCTGTGGGAGCGGGTTCACCCGCGAAAGGGCCGGCAAAAGCAACATTTACCCAGAAGCCTGAACATCGAGCGAACAGACAATGCCAAACCATCCACTCCAGATCGCCCCCACCCTGCAGCGCTTCATCGAAGATGAAGCCCTCCCCGGCACCGGCATCGAAGCCCGCACCTTCTGGCAAGGCTTCAGCGCCCTGGTCCACGACCTCGCACCACAAAACCGCGCCCTGCTCGCCGAGCGTGAGCGCCTGCAAGCAGCACTGGACAACTGGCACCGCCAGCACCCCGGCCCGATCCGTGACATGGCTGCCTACCAGCACTTCCTGCAAGGCATCGGCTACCTTGTGGAGCCCCCGGCAAGCGTGCAGGTCAGCACCCGCAACGTCGACCGCGAGATCGCCGTGCAGGCCGGCCCGCAACTGGTGGTGCCACTGAGCAACGCCCGCTACGCCCTCAACGCCGCCAACGCCCGCTGGGGCTCGCTGTACGATGCCCTGTACGGCACCGATGCCATCGCCGAAACCGATGGCGCCGAACGTGGCCAAGGCTACAACCCGCGACGCGGCGCCAAGGTGATCGCCTATGGCCGGCAGTTCCTCGACACCGCTGCCCCGCTCGACGGTGCGTCGCACAACGACGCCAAGGCCTACGCGATCAGCCAGGGCACGCTGCAGGTGACCCTGGCCGATGGCCGCCAGGTGGGCCTCATGCACCCCGCGCAACTGCGTGGCTACCAAGGTGAGCCGAACACGCCAACAGCGATCCTGTTGCAGCATCACCAGCTGCATTTCGAAATCCAGGTCGACCCGGCCAACGCCATCGGCCAGCAGGACCCGGCCGGGGTCAAGGACATCCTGCTGGAGGCCGCGCTCACCACCATCATCGACTGCGAAGACTCGGTAGCCGCCGTGGATGCCGACGACAAGGTCAACGTCTACCGCAACTGGCTGGGCCTGATGAAGGGCGACCTCAGCGAGCAGGTCAGCAAGGGCGGCATAACCTTCGCACGCACCCTGGCCGAAGACCGCCACTACCACGGCGCAGACGGCCAGCCACTGACCCTGCCGGGCCGCTCGCTGCTGTTCATCCGCAACGTCGGCCACCTGATGACCAACCCGGCCATCCACGACCGTGATGGCCGGGAAATCCCGGAAGGCATCCTCGATGCCGTGGTCACCAGCCTGATCGGCCTGCATGACCTCAAGCGCCGCGGCAATTCCCGCGAGGGCAGCCTGTACATCGTCAAGCCGAAGATGCACGGGCCGGCCGAGGTGGCCTTTGCCGACCAGCTGTTCGGCCGCGTCGAAGCCCTGTTGGGCCTGCCCGCACACACGCTGAAGATGGGCATCATGGACGAGGAGCGGCGTACCAGCGTCAACCTCAAGGCCTGCATCGCCGGCGCCGCGTCACGGGTGGTGTTCATCAACACCGGCTTCCTAGACCGCACCGGTGACGAGATGCACACTGCCATGGAAGCCGGCGCCATGCTGCGCAAGGGCGACATGAAAGGCAGTGCCTGGATCCAGGCCTACGAGCGCAGCAACGTACTGGTGGGGCTGGCCTGTGGCCTGCGCGGCAAGGCGCAGATCGGCAAGGGCATGTGGGCGATGCCCGACCTGATGGCGGCCATGCTCGAACAGAAAGTCGCCCAGCCCAGGGCCGGCGCCAACACCGCCTGGGTGCCCTCGCCCACAGCCGCGACGCTGCATGCGCTGCACTACCACCAGGTGGATGTGGCGGCCGTGCAGCAAACGCTGGAACAGGTTGACCTGAATGCCCAGCGCGCCGAGTTGCTGCATGACCTGCTCAGTGTCCCGGTCAGCCCCGAGCGGCCCTGGAGCGCAGCCGACATCCAGGCCGAACTGGACAACAACTGCCAGGGTATCCTCGGTTACGTGGTGCGCTGGGTCGAGCAAGGGGTCGGCTGTTCCAAGGTGCCGGATATCCATGATGTGGGCCTGATGGAAGACCGCGCGACCCTGCGGATTTCGGCGCAGCACATTGCCAACTGGCTGCACCACGGGGTGGTCGATGCCGAGCAGGTCGAAGCGACCTTGCAACGCATGGCCCGCGTGGTCGACCAGCAGAATGCCGGGGACCCGGCGTACCGGCCGATGGCCGCCGGTTTCGAGACATCGCATGCCTTCCGCGCTGCACGGGAGCTGGTGTTCAAGGGCCGGCAGCAGCCCAGTGGCTATACCGAACCGTTGCTGCATGGCTGGCGCTTGCGCTTCAAGCAGGAGATCGGGCGCTGATACTGACAGGGGCCGCCATGCGGCCCTATCGCCGGCAAGCCAGCTCCCACAGGTACTGCACAGGCTTCAGGCCTGGTGTGATACCTGTGGGAGCTGGCTTGCCGGCGATGAGGCCGGGACAGGTGTAATCAACTTTGCGAATCGACCACCACCGGCTCGCCTATCGCATAAAAATGCCCACCCGCCACGTAGTGCAAACTGCGCCACTGCGGGTCGGCATTCTCGTAGGCCCAGTGGCCATCGCGGAACACCCGGTCATCGGCCCAGGCCGCCACCACCTCGCCAATGAACAGGTCGTAAGTGTTCTGGTTGTGCGGCTCGTCGATCACCCGGCACATCAACCAGGCCGAACAGCCCTCCACCAACGGCGCCGCATGCCCCTCGACCCGCGCCAGCTGCACACCAATGCTGGCGAGCTTGTCGGGCTGGTCGAACAGGCTGCGGGTACCCACCTGGTGGGTCAGCTGCGCCTGCGCCGCGGTTGGCACCTGGATCACGAACCAGCCACTGCCCTCCACCAGCTGCCGGGTGCGGGCGGTCTTGTCGAGTACCACGGTCACCTTGGGTGGGTCGAAATCCAGCGCACAGGCCCAGGCGGCCGCCATCACATTGTCCACCCCTTCGTGGCTGGCCGACACCAGCACCGTCGGGCCGTGGTTCAGCAGGCGATAGGCCTTTTTCAGGTCGACGGCTTGGAAATGGCTGTTCATGGCAATCCTCGGCAAGGCGGGTAGCGGGCGGCAAATTGTGCCGCAGGCGCCGTCCTCCCGCCAGCTTGGGGTGTCACTCCTGCATCTTCAGAAAACTCCTACGCGTTGCTCGGATGCGTCCTACTTGTTGCCCCTGCCTACTGAAAACATGATCGGCACTGGATGACGCAAGGTCGCGATCCAGAGGAGGTTCCGCATGCACCTGTACGCCCGCCCCACTGCCGAATTGCGCAGCACCCTGCGCGAACTGCTGGCCCATGACATGAACAACCCGGACGAAGACCCCCACCTGTCGGGGGTGATGTTCTTCTGCGCCACCGATGAACGCTCCCGCCAACTGATCGAGCGTATCGAGTTGCTGGCCAGCGAGTTGTTCTTCGACCCGAACGGGCGGGCCGTTACCGAGCATATGAAAGCGGCGGCGGTGGAAGGCGTGCGCATCAAGCGCAACCGCAAGGCGCCGGCGGACGAGACCGTGATACGTATCGCGCTGGCGGACAAGGGCTACATCACGGTGAGTACTGCCCGGATCTGAGTTTGCGCTGGCTTTCTGGGGGTGCTTTGCACCCCATCGCGACACAAGGCCGCTCCCACAGGACATCACAGACTTTGAATGCAGCGCTGTACCTGTGGGAGCGGCCTTGTGTCGCGATGGGCCGCAAAGCGGCCCCATGCCCTTCCCCGACCAATCCGCTATCCTGAGCACTTTCCCGCTCCGGACCGCTCCATGGAACTGCACATTCGCCTGGAAGGCCGTAAAGGCCTGGCCGACCAGCTTTACCAGCAACTGCGCGCCGGCATTGACAGCGGCCACCTGGCCGCGGGCACCCAACTGCCGCCAAGCCGTCTGCTGGCAGAGCAGCTGGGCGTGTCGCGCAAGACCGTGGCCGAGGCCTATTCCCGGCTGACCTACGACAACCTGCTGAGCGGCGTGGTCGGCCGGGGCACCTTCATCACCCCGCGCCAGCCGCTGCGCAGCAGCGAATCGACCGCCATTCCCCTTGCCGCTGCCGCGTCCCTCGAGCGCTGGCAGCAGCGCGCCACCGTGCTGAGCCAACGTCAGCTGGACGCGCCCTCGCGTTACGACTTCATCGGCGGGGCCTCGAGCAAGGCGCAGTTCCCCTTCGACCAGTGGCGCAGTTGCCTGAACCATGCCCTGCGCCGCAGCCAGCGCCACCCCGAGCGACAGTTCCCGGCCCAGGGCCTGCCAGAGCTGCGCGAGGCCATTGCCCATCACATCGCCTACGCCCGCGGCGTGCACTGCAGCGCCGCCGACCTGCTGGTGTGCAACGGCGCCCAGCAGGCTCTGGACCTGATCGCCCGGGTATTGGTCGAGCCGGGTTGCCAGGTGGCCATGGAAGACCCGGGCTACCCGCCAGCGCGGCAACTGTTCCTGGCCCTGGGCGCGCGCCTGCAATCGGTACCGGTGGACGATGAAGGCCTGTGCGTGGAACAGATCGCCGACGGCACCCGGCTGATCTACGTGACGCCCTCGCACCAGTTCCCGCTGGGCATGCCGATGAGCGAGGCACGCCGGCACGCCCTGCTGGCACGGGCCGCCGAGCTGGGTGCGTTGATCATCGAAGACGACTACGACTGCGAGTTCCGCTACCACGGCCCAGCCGCGGAAGCGTTGCAGCGCCTCGACCGCCATGGCCTGGTGGCCTATGTGGGGACCTTTTCCAAGACCTTGCTGCCCGAGTTGCGCCTGGGCTACGCCGTACTGCCGCCCGCCGTGTTGAAGGCCGCTTGCGTGGCCAAGCACCTCAGCGACTGGCACAGCCCGACCCTGTTGCAGTGGGCACTGGCGCGGTTTCTCGGCGAAGGCCACCTGAACAAGCACATCCGCCGTTGCCACGAGGTCTACAGCGCCCGTCGCGAACGCATCCTCGCGCGGCTGGGCGGCGACCTGTCACCGTGGTTCAGCGCCATCCCCGCCAGTGCCGGGTTCCACCTCAGCGCCCTGGCCAAACCTGGGGTCGATGTCGAGTTGCTGGCCAACCTCGCACGCAAGGTGGAAGTCGGCCTGTACTCGCTGGCGCCGTTCTTCAGCGAAGCGCCAGTGCGCCCGGGGCTGTTGCTGGGCTTCGGCGCCATCGAGCTGCTGGACATCGACCCAGCGCTGGACCGGGTGCGCGACACCCTGCAGCGCCTCAGTTGACCGGTGCGGCCTTGCCCGCCACTACCGGGCGGGCAATGGCCGCGGCATAACCGCGTGGGTTGAAGCAGGCGGTAACCAGCAGCATTGCCACCACGGTCACGGTCAGCAGCGTCCACGAGGCCTGGAAATCACCGCTGATGTCGCGCAACCAGCCGGTGACGTACGGCACGATGCCGGTGATGATGAAGCCGATGCCCTGCACGAACGCCGCCAGGCTGCCAGCCTCGGCAGGCGTTTTCAGGTGCTCCAGGGTCAGCGTCAGGCTCTGGCTGAAGCAGGCGCCCAGGCCGAAACCGATCATCGCCACCCACAGCCCCGAGGCCAGCGTGGGTGCCAGCAGCAGGCCGAGGAAACCCACCAGCTGGATCGCCAAGGCCAGCCACAGGCCCGGGCGCCGGTCTGCCCAGCGCCGCAGCAACAGCGGCAGGCCCAGTGCGCCGGCCACCTGGAAGATGGTCATCAGGCCCACCAGGTCGGCACCGCCCTGGGCGCTGCCGCCATGCTCGATGTGATAGGCCGGCAACCAGGCCACCATGCTGGTGTAGCCGCCGTTGATCAAGCCGAAGTACAGCGCCAGCAACCAGGCCCGGCGCGTGCCGAACCAGTGACCGCCGGTGGCACCGGCCAGCTTCGGCGCCTGCTGGCGTGGCCGCAGCACGGCCCAGGCCAGCACCGCCAGCACAGCCGGGATCGCCCACACGCCCAGGCCCACCTGCCAGTGGCCGAAGTAGCCACTGATGTGCGGCCCGAGCACGGCGGCCAGGCCGCCGCCGCTCATCAGCGCTGCCGAATACAGGCCCATCGCCCCCGCCAGGCGGCCGGGGAACCAGCGGTTGACCAGCCCCGGCATCATGCCCTGCACTACCGCCACCCCCAAGCCGGCCACCACCGCACTGGCAATCAGCGCCCAGGCGCTGTCCAGTTGCAGGCGCCACAGGCAGGCCAAGGCGATGGCAGACAGGCCAGCGAGCATGCCGCCATGTTCGCTGATCCAGCGCCGCAACCAGGGTTGCAGCAAGGGCACCAGGCCCATGCACAGCACCGGCAACGCCGTCAGCAAGGCCGCCTGCTGGTAACCCAGGCCGGTACTGGCGCGCATGGGTTCGAGCAACGGGCCGATGCTGGTCAGGATCGGCCGCAGGTTCAGTGCCAGCAGCATGACCAGCAACAGGTTCAATGCCGCTCTCATTGTGCGTTGGCCTGTTTCCATTCAAGGTACAGACCAGCTTCGCCGCTGGGCTTCAGTGCGCGCAGCGGCAGGCTCTGCTGCTGGGGCGGGCGAGCCATCTGCGCGTATACCGCCGCGGTGGACAAGCCATAGGGTTCGCCCTCGGCGTTGTCGTAGGCAAACCAGGCCCGCTCGATGCCGCACAGGTGCATGGCCGCCAGGCACATCGGGCACGGGTGGCCGCTGGCGTAGATTTCGGCGCCATCCAGGCGCGCCTGGCCCAGGGCGTGGCTGGCCTTGCGGATGGCCTGCATCTCGGCGTGGGCGGTCGGGTCCTGGGTGCTGTGGATCTCGTTGACCGCACGTGCCAGCACCTGCCCCTGGTACACCAGCACGGCGCCGAAGGGCCGGCCACCGGCCTTGATATTGGCGCGGGCCAGGTCGAGCGCTTCGCGCATGTAGCGTTCTTCGGACATGAATCGGTTCTCCTGTTGCAAGACCTGGTCATTATCCGGGCTTGGGCGGCCTGGCAGAAATGAAGAGATTGGATGCCTGTCAGTGGCCTCCCGAATGGCCGATTGGCCTCCCGCGGATGCGCGCGATTGGCTATCGGGGAGGCCAACGTGCGGCGCTACAGTAGCGCCATCCCCACCACACACCCTTTGGAGACAGCCATGCACAACCGTATCGAATGGGCCAAGCACGCCCCCGAGGCCTACAAAGCCATGGTCGGCCTGGAGCAGGCCCTGGCCAAGAGCGGCCTGGAGAATTCCCTGCTGGAACTGGTGCGCCTGCGGGCCTCGCAGATCAACGGCTGCGCCTACTGCGTCAACCTGCACGCCAACGATGCGCGCAAGGCCGGTGAGACCGAGGCACGCCTGCAGACCTTGTGCGTCTGGCAGGAAACCGCCTACTTCACCCCGCGCGAGCGTGCTGCGCTGGCCTGGGTGGAGAGCCTGACCCGGCTGCCCGAGCACGGCGCGCCGCAGGGCGAATATGAAGCCTTGCAGGAGCACTTCGAGCCGGCCGAGGTGGCCAACCTGACCCTGGCAATTGCCACCATCAATGCCTGGAACCGCTTCGGGGTCGGGTTTGCCATGGTGCCGGCCTGATCATTGATCGGTAGCCTGTACCGGCCTCTTCGCGGGCTTGCCCGCTCCCACAGGGATCGCACAGGGCCTGAAAGCTGTGCTGCACCTGTGGGAGCGGGCAAGCCCGCGAAAGGGCCGGTACAGGTGAACGCTACCGCCCGGCCAACCGCGCCCGGTAGCTGCCGGGGCTCTGCCCGGTCCATTTCTTGAACGCCCGGTGAAACGCACTGGGCTCCTGGAACCCGGTCTGCTCGGCAATCTCGGCAATGCTCAGCTCCCCTTCGCGCAACCGCTCGAAGGCCATTGCCCGGCGCACCTCATCCTTGATCTGCTGGTACGAACGCCCTTCCCGCTCCAGCTGCCGACGGAAAGTACTGGCACTGACCCCCTGCTGCTGCGCCAGCGCCGCCAGCGTCGGCCACTGCCCATAGCGCCGCGCCCGCAGGTGCCGGTACACCTCGGCCACCAGCCCGTTCTGGTTGCGAAAGCGAATCACCAGCCCCTGCGGCGCGCTGCGCAGGAAGGTTTTCAGGGCCGCCACATCCTGCACCACCGGCAGGCGCAGGTAGGCGCTGTCGAACTCCACCTCGGTGCGCCCGCTGCCCAGGCGCAGGTCCGGCCCCCACAGCAGCAGGTCGTCCTCCTGGGCCGGGCGCGACACCGCCAGCTCGGTGCGGTCGATGGCGATCCGCCGCCCGGCCAGCCAGCACAGCATGCCGATCATCAGCACCAGGTAGGTTTCCTCGGCATAAACCCGGGTCAGCGGGTCGGCGATGCTCGACTGCAGGCTGATCAGCGCCCGCCCGCCACGCAGCGTCAGGCTGCCGCGCAAATCGCGCAGGAACAGGCCAAAACCGCCCATGCACTGGCGCAAGGCCTTTTCCAGGTTCGGCTCCAGGATCAGGCCCCGGCAGATCAGGGCGAAACTGCCCGGCGGCATGCCGTGGCTGTCGAGGCGGAAGAACTCGTCGTCCAGGCGCTGGATCAGCGCCAGCCACAACTGGGCGAAGGCCTTGGCCGGTACACGGGCCTGGGGCTGCTCGAGCAGTTGCGGGTCGATGCCCACCGCACGCAGCTGCGCATCGCGTTCGGCGGGGCAGTCGCGCAGGGCGTGGAGCATGGCATTGAGGAAGTACACGGCGACCGAATCGCTATCGCGCATGGCGGTTTTCGCTGTCTATGCTGAGTGGCAAAAAGTGCCAGGTTGTCTGAACAGTTCCGGCATAGGCTGCAACAGAGCCTTTGCCTAGACTCGGTCCCACTCCGGGATCGCCGGCCATTCTCGCAGAGCCTGGCCCGGTCCCGCCATGCCTTCGCAATCGGAGCCCCTATGAGCAGCGCAGAAATCTACGTCGTCAGTGCCGTCCGTTCAGCCATTGGTGGCTTTGGCGGTTCCCTCAAGGACCTGCCGCTGGCCGACCTGGCCAGCGCCATCACCCGCGCCGCCATCGAGCGCTCGGGCGTGGCCGCCGAGCAAGTCGGCCACCTGGTGATGGGCACGGTGATCCCCACCGAACCGCGTGACGCCTACCTGGCCCGCGTAGCGGCAATGAACGCCGGCATCCCCAAGGAAACCCCGGCATTCAACGTCAACCGCCTGTGCGGCTCGGGCCTGCAGGCCATCGTCTCGGCAGCCCAATGCCTGCTGCTCGGCGACACCGACGTGGCCGTGGCGGCCGGTGCCGAATCCATGAGCCGTGGCCCGTACCTGCTGCCGCAGGCACGCTGGGGCGCTCGCATGGGTGACCTGCAAGGCATCGACTACACCGTCGGCGTGCTGCAGGACCCGTTCGAACACTTCCATATGGGCATCACTGCCGAGAACGTTGCGGCCAAGCACGGCATTACCCGCGAAATGCAGGACGAACTGGCCCTGACCAGCCAGCGCCGCGCCGCCCGCGCCATTGCCGAAGGCCGCTTCGCCAGCCAGATCGTCCCGCTGGAACTGAAAACCCGCAAGGGCAGCGTGCAGTTCAGCACCGACGAGCATGTGCGTGGCGAGGTGACCGCCGAGCAACTGGCGGGGATGAAGACCGTGTTCAAGAAAGACGGCACCGTTACCGCCGGCAACGCCAGTGGCATCAACGACGGCGCTGGCGGCCTGGTACTGGCCAGTGGTGATGCGGTGCGCCGCCTGGGCCTGAAGCCGCTGGCACGCCTGGTGGGCTACGCCCATGCTGGCGTCGAGCCTGAACTGATGGGCCTGGGCCCGATCCCGGCCACCCGCAAGGTGCTGGAGAAGACCGGCCTGAAGGTGCAGGACCTGGATGTGATCGAGTCCAACGAAGCCTTCGCCGCCCAGGCCTGCGCCGTGGCTCGCGAACTGGGCTTCGACCCGGAAAAGGTCAACCCCAACGGCTCGGGCATTTCCCTGGGGCACCCGGTGGGCGCCACCGGCGCGATCATCGCCACCAAGGCCATCCATGAGCTGCAGCGCATCCAGGGCCGCTACGCCCTGGCCACCATGTGCATCGGCGGTGGCCAAGGCATCGCCGTGGTCTTCGAGCGCGTCTGAGGGAGCCTGACACATGAGCATTGAACAGATTGCCGTGATCGGCGCTGGCACCATGGGCAACGGCATTGCCCAGGTGTGTGCCGTGGCCGGCTACCAGGTACTGCTGGTGGATGTTTCCGACGCTGCGCTGGAGCGCGGCGTGGCCACCTTGAGCAAGAACCTCGAACGCCAGGTCGGCAAAGGCACCCTCGACGCCGACAAGGCGGCAGCCGCCCGCACGCGCATACGCACCAGCACCGACTACACCCAGCTGCGCGGCGCGCAGCTGGTGATCGAGGCCGCCACCGAGAACCTGCAGCTCAAGCAGCGCATCCTGCAGCAGGTGGCGGCCAACGTCGCCGCCGACTGCCTGATCGCCACCAACACCTCGTCGCTGTCGGTCACCCAGCTGGCGGCCAGCATCGAGCACCCCGAGCGCTTCATTGGCGTGCACTTCTTCAACCCGGTGCCGATGATGGCGCTGGTCGAGATCATTCGCGGCCTGCAGACCAGCGACAGCACCTACGCCCAGGCGCTGGTGGTGACCGAAAAGGTCGGCAAGACCCCGATCACCGCCGGCAACCGCCCGGGCTTCGTGGTCAACCGCATCCTGGTGCCGATGATCAACGAAGCGATCTTCGTGCGCCAGGAAGGCCTGGCCAGTGCCGAGGACATCGACACCGGCATGCGCCTGGGCTGCAACCAGCCGATCGGCCCGCTGGCCCTGGCCGACCTGATCGGCCTGGACACCCTGCTGGCGATCATGGAGGCCTTCCATGAAGGCTTCAACGACAGCAAGTACCGCCCTGCCCCGTTGCTCAAGGAAATGGTCGCGGCCGGTTGGCTGGGGCGCAAGAGCGGCCGCGGTTTCTTCACCTACTGAGGAGCGAACGCCATGCCCCCGGTCAATGCCGCGATGCGCTGTGCCAACTTTGAAGAGCGACGTGACCGGGCCATGGCGCTGTTTGCCGAAAAGGGCTTTGGCCAGGTCAGCATGCGCGAGCTGGCGGCCCATGTGGGGCTTACCGCAGGCTCGCTGTACCACCACTTTCCCAGCAAGCAGGACTTGTTGTTCGACCTGATCGAGGAGTTGTACGAAGAGTTGCAGGCCACCCTGGACCAGGGGCGCCGGGCCATGGCGCGCGGGGCGTCGGCGTTGAGCTGCCTGATTGCCGCGCACTGGCAGCTGCATGCCGAGCGGCCCATGCAGTTTCGCCTGGCGGAGCGCGACTTCTGTTGCCTGAGCGAAGACCAGCAGGCGCGCCTGGCCTTGCTGCGCAAGCGCTATGAGGCGGGGTTGCTGAGGTTGATCGCACCGCAGGCGAAGTTGCAGGGGCAGGCCCTGGTGGCCACGGCGCATGTGGTGGCGACGCTGCTGAACCAGTTGCCGGGGTTGTTGAAGGCCTTGCCCGAAGAACAGGGGCTGGGGTTGATGGAAAGCATGCTGGTGGGTGGGCTGGAGCGGACACTGCGCTAGCCTGTTCCGGCCCTTTCGCGGGTAAACCCGCTCCCACAGGAACTGTGCAAACCTTGAGACTTGCACAGCTCCTGTGGGAGCGGGTTTACCCGCGAAAGGGCCAGTGCAGGCTAGCGCAGGAGCGACTGGATCTGTTCGTGCAAGGTATCCAGGTCGAACGGCTTGGCCAGGATCGGTGCCTTGCGGGTGATCGGGCTGCCGGATTCGAGAATCTCTGCCGGGTAGCCGCTGATGAAGATCACCTTCAGGTCCGGCCGCAATTTCACCGCCGGCTCGGCAATGTCCACCCCGGAAATCCCGCCCGGCAAGCGGAAGTCCGTCACCATCAGGTCGAGGTGCGGCTTGCTCGCCAGGATCGCGAACGCCTGCTCGCCATCCTCGGCCACCAGCACGTGGTAGCCCTCGCCTGCCAGGTAATCACGCAGGATCATGCGAATCGCCGGTTCGTCCTCGACCACCAGTACTACATCTTGTGCATCTTCACTCATGTCAACGCCTTGAAATACTTACAGCTGGCCATCAGACCCCAGGCTCAGGCAGAGGTTGCCCGTGCCTGGTCGTTTTGTTGTTCGTAGGTTGCCAGTGGCAACTGCAAGGTAAAGGTGGCGCCTTTACCCTCTTCACTCTCCACCAGTATGCGCCCGCCGTGTGCCTGGACGATCTGCTCCGATATGTACAGCCCCAGGCCCAACCCACCACTGGCCTGCTGGGTGGCGACCCGCTCGAACTGCTGGAAGATGCGCTGCTGGTTGGCCACGCAGATGCCGATGCCATGGTCCTGCACCTGCACGCAGGCCAGGCCGTCCTGCTCGAACACCCGCACCTGCACCGGTTTGCGCTCACCATAACGCAAGGCATTGGACAACAGGTTGGCCAGCACCTGCTCGATGCGAAACTCGTCCCACTCACCCTGCAGCGGCTCGCAGCGTTGCAATTCGAAATGGGTGTCCAATGCGCTGGCCTGAGCAGCAAAGTTCTCCACCAGGCCGCGCACCAGCTGGCCCAGGTCGAACGCCTTGGGCCGCAGCGACAGTTTGCCGGTGCGGATGCGCGATACATCGAGCATGTCTTCGACCAGGCGGATCAGGCTGTTGATCTGCCGCTCGTCGCGCTCGACCATGGCCTGCAGCTTGTCGCCGCTGAAGGCGGCAAGGTTGCCGCGTGCCAGGTGCAGCTTGCGCAGCTGGGTTTCCAGGATCAGGCCATTGAGCGGGGTGCGCACCTCGTGGGACACGATCGACATGAAGTCATCGCGCATGCGCACGGCATGCTCCAGTTCACCCCGCGCCGTTTGCAGCTGGGCCAGCAGCAGCTCCTGCTCCTGACGGCTGCGTTCCAGGGCCTGCAACTGGCGGTCGAGCACCTTGCGCTGGCGGTACAGGTCGACGAACACCGACACCTTGCTCTTCACCGCCAGGGTGTCGAGCGGCTTGTACAGAAAGTCCACCGCGCCGCTTTCATAGCCCTTGAACGCGTAGTTCATCTCGCGCCCGGCGGCAGTGACGAACACGATGGGGATGTTGCGAGTCTTTTCCGTGCCGCGCATCAGCTCGGCCAGCTCGAAACCGTTCATGCCCGGCATCTGCACGTCGAGGATGGCCAGGGCGAACTCGTGCTCGAGCAACAGCGACAACGCTGCCTCGGCCGACTGTGCCTGGTGCACCTCGCGGTCTTGGCCCTGGATCAGGGCGTCGAGGGCCAGCAGGTTTTCTGGCAGGTCGTCGACGATCAGCAGTTTGGCGATGGTGTGGCTTAGCATGCGCTGGGTTCCAGGGCGGCGAGCAATCGCTCGATGCCACTCAGAGAAAGAATATGGTCGGGCTGGTGCAGGGCCAGTGCGGCCTCCGGCATCAGCGCCACCTGTGCGTCACAAGGGTCCTGGACCACGGTCCGGCCCCCGTTGTACTTGATATAGGCCAGGCCTTCGGCGCCATCTTCATTGGCCCCGGTGAGCAGCATGCCCAGCAGGCCGGCACCGTAGGCATCGGCCGCCGACATGAACAGGTAGTCGATCGCCGGCCGGGAAAAATGCACCGGCGGCTCCTGGCTCAGCGACAGGGTCAGGTCACGCTCCACCGACAGGTGGTAACCCGGCCCGGCCACGTAGATCTGCCCGGCGCGCAGCGGCTGCTTGTCGCGGGCCTCGCACACTGGCCGCCGCAAGCGGCGCTGCAGCACCTCGGCCAGCTGGCTGTGGCGGTCATCGGGCAGGTGCAGCACGCAAATTACCGGGATGGCGAAGCCGGCCGGCAACGCGCCCAGCACGCTGAACAGCGCCGTCACGCCACCCGCCGAGGCGCCGACCACCATTGCGCGTACGCCTTTCATGACTTGCGGTAGATCCGTTCGGGCTTGACCAGCGGCTCGAAGCGCTCGCTGTAGGCGGAAAAATCCACCGATTCCTTGCTGCCCAGCACCAGGAAGCCGCGGTGGCACAGGGACTCGTGGAACAAGCCCAGGGCGCGGTCCTGTAGTTCCTTGTTGAAGTAGATGAGCACGTTGCGGCACGACACCAGCTGGGTTTCGGAAAACACGCTGTCGGTGGCCAGGCTGTGGTCGGCGAAGGTCACGTTGTCCCGCAGGGTGCTGTCCATGATGGCGTTGCCGTAGGCCGCCGTGTAGTACTCGGCAAAGTCCCGCCGGCCGCCGGCGATGCGATAGTTTTCGGCGTACTCGCGCATGCTCTGCATCGAGTAGATGCCCTGCTTGGCCTTGTCCAGCGAATGTGGGTTGATGTCGGTGGCGTAGATGATGGTGCGCTCCAGCAGGCCCTCCTCGCGCAGCAGGATGGCCATCGAATACACCTCCTCGCCCGTGCTGCAGCCAGCAATCCACACCTTGATCGACGGCCAGGTGCGCAGCAGCGGCACCACTTCGTTGCGCAGCGCCAGGTAGTGCCCCGGGTCGCGGAACATCTCGCTGACCGGGATCGTCAGGTACTGCAGCAACTGCATGAACATGCCAGGGTCGTGCAGCACCCGCTCCTGCAGCGCCGACACCGTCAGGCAGTCGAACTGGCGCAGCGCATGCAGGATCCGGCGCTTGATCGACGCGCCGGAATAATTGCGGAAATCGTAGCTGTACTTGAGGTAGATGGCCTCGATCAGCAAGCGGATTTCAATATCGGTGTTACGTTCGCTAGTCAAATTCGCTCCAGTTGCGGTAGCCACACACGGATCAGCGAGAACAAGCGGTCCAGGTCGATCGGTTTGGCCAGGTAATCGTTGGCGCCGGCTTGCAGGCAACGCTGCTGGTCATCCTTCATCGCCTTGGCGGTCACGGCAATGATCGGCAGCTTGCGCCAGCGCGATTGCTGGCGGATCAGCCGGGTGGCCTCGAAGCCGTCCATCTCCGGCATCATCACGTCCATCAGCACCAGGTCGATGTCGTCATGTTGCTCCAGGCGCTCGATGGCTTCGCGGCCGTTGCGGCCGATTTCGACGATCGCGCCCTTGTGTTCCAGCGCGCTGGTCAGGGCGAAGATGTTGCGCACGTCGTCGTCCACCAGCAGCACCTTGCGGCCTTCGAATACCTTGTCGCGGCTGCGCGCGGTCTTGAGCATGCGCTGGCGTTCGTTGGACAGCTGCGACTCGACCTTGTGCAGGAACAGCGTCACTTCGTCGAGCAGGCGCTCCGGCGAGCGGGCGCCCTTGATGATGATCGAGCGCGAATACTTGAGCAGGTCGGCTTCTTCTTCGCGGGTCAGGTTGCGCCCGGTATACACGATCACCGGCGGGAAGGCACGAATGTCCTCGGCGGTCATGCGCTTGAGCAGCTCGTTGCCGAGCATGTCGGGCAGCTTGAGGTCGATGATCATGCAGTCGTAGATGTTCTCGCGCAGCAACGCCAGGGCATCCTGGGCCATGGCCACGGCGGTGATCTCGACATCGTCGTCGCCGATCAGGCGGGCAATGCTTTCGCGCTGCAGGTCGTCGTCTTCCACCAGCAGGATGTGCTTGAGCTTCTGGGTCAGCTTGGCCTCCAGGCGGGCGAACACTTCCTTGAGTTGTTCGCGGCTGGTGGGCTTGACCGCGTAGCCGACGGCGCCCATATGCATGGCAGCCTCGACCCGGTCCTCCACGGAAATGATATGCACCGGGATGTGCCGGGTGCTCGCCTGCTCCTTCAGGCGTTGCAGCACGGTCAGGCCGGAATGGTCGGGCAGGCGCATGTCCAGCAGGATGGCATCGGGGATGTACTGGGCGGCCAGCTCGAAGCCCTCGTCGGCGCCCTGCGCCACCAGGCAGCTGTAACCCAGCTCGTGGGCCAGGTCGAAGAGGATGCGGGCGAAGTTCGGTTCGTCCTCGATCACCAGGATGCAGCGGTTGCCGAACGGCGCGCGCTCGCGGTCGTCGGCGAATGCCGGTGCCTGGCGTTTCGGCGCCGCCACCGCCGGTGCCTGCGGCGCGGGTGGCAGGCTGTCGACCGCCGGGCGCAGGCTGAGCGGCTCGATATCCTGCGCCACGCGCTCATAGCGCTCCGGCAGGATCAGGCTGAACACGCTGCCCTGGCCGGGGCTGCTGTCGACGCTGATCTGCCCACCCAGCAGGTGCGCCAGGTCGCGGGAAATGGACAGGCCCAGGCCAGTGCCGCCATAACGGCGGTTGCTGGTGCCATCGACCTGATGGAAGGCGCCGAAGATCGCCTGCTGCTGGTCGGCGGCGATGCCGATGCCGGTATCGCGCACGGCAAAGACGATGCCGGTGCCAGGCTGGTAACCGATGTTCAGGCTGACCTGGCCGCGCTCGGTGAACTTGATGGCGTTGGACAGCAGGTTCTTGAGGATCTGCTCCAGGCGCTGGCGGTCGGTGAACAGTGTGGCCGGCACCTGCGCCTCGGCGGTCACCTCGAAGGCCAGGCCCTTGTGCCCGGCCAGCGGCTCGAACATGCCACGCAGGCCTTCGACCAGGCGTTCCACCTGGGTGCTTTCGGGGCGCACTTCGAGCTTGCCGGCTTCCACCTTGGCGATGTCGAGAATGTCGTTGATCAGGTTGAGCAGGTCGTTGCCGGCCGAATAGATGGATTCGGCGAACTTGACCTGCTCGTCGCTGAGGTTGCCCTCGCCGTTCTCCGCCAGCAGCTTGGCCAGGATCAGCGAACTGTTCAGCGGCGTGCGCAGCTCGTGGGACATGTTGGCGAGGAACTCGGACTTGTACTTGCTCGAACGCTGCAGCTCCTCGGCGCGCGCCTGCAGCTCATCCTGGGCCTGGAGCAGTTCGTCGTTCTTGCGGTCCAGGGCCTCGGTGCGCTCGGACAATTGCTCGTTGGTCTGCTCCAGTTCCGCCTGCTGGGTTTCCAGATGGGCCTGGGACTCCTTGAGCACGCGGGATTGCTCTTCGAGCTCTTCGTTGGCGGTTTTCAGCTCTTCCTGCTGCACTTGCAGCTCTTCGTTCAGTTGCTGGGTCTCGGCCAGCACTTCCTGCAGGCGCTGCCGGTAGCGGGCGCTTTCGATGGAGATACCGAGGTTGCCACGGACCCGCTGCAGCATCTCTTCGTCACGCTCCTGCAGCGGCCGCAGGAAGCCCAGCTCCAGCACACCGTTGATCTGCCCGTCATCACTGCAGGGCATCAGCATGGCACTGCGCGGCAGGCCCCGGCCCAGGCCGGAACTGAGGTGGAAATAGTCGTCGGGCAAGTCGTCCAGGCGCAGCAGCCGCGCTTCGCGCACGGCCTGGGCCAGCAGGCCTTCGTGATCGCCCAGCACCTGCTCGCGGGCCTGCTCCTCGGCATCCAGGCCATAGCTGGCCACACGCACCAGGCGGCCATGCTCGTCACGCACGTACAACGCGCCGACCACGCTGCCCAGGTGGCTGGCGAAGAAACGCAGGATGTTGTCACCGAGCATGGGCAGGGTCAGCTGGCCAAGCACCTGTTCGGCCAGTTGCGTTTGCCCGTTGCGCAGCCAGGCCTGGTGTTCCAGGCGCTCGGCCGCGCGCTGCTGGGCCTTGAAGTTTTCGTCATAGGTACCCGACAGCGCCAATAGGTCGCGCCGCCCGAGGTAGGCCAGCAAGGCACTGAGGCCGATGATGAACAGCACGAAGGACGACATGACCGTGACGGTCACACTGTTGACCCGCTCGTTGCGCGCCATGCGCAACTGTTGTTCGCTGGCGATCAGGTTGTCGAACTCCTTGCGGATCTCGTCGGTCAGGCGCTTGCCGCGGCCGTTACCGATCAAGGCGCGGTAATCACCCTGGCTGCGGCGCAAGTTGATCATCTCGCTGCCGAAGGTGTTCCACGCCTGCTGCAGGGCGATCAGCCGGTCGATGCGTTCGACCTGTTGCGGGTTGTCCTCGACCATGCCGCGCAGGCTCTGCAGGCTACCGAAGATACGCGGCTTGGCCACCTCGTAGGGGTCGAGGAAACGCTCGTCGCCGGTGATCAGGAAGCCACGCATGCCGGTTTCCATGTCGATCGACAGTTTGACCGTTTCGTTGGCATTGCCGATCACCCGGTCGGTGTGCTCGACCCACTGCAAGGCCGAAAGCAGGTAGTTGATCACCGCGACGAAGGCAACGGCCCCCAGCAGGCCAACCCCCAGGGGTAGGCCGACGTTGCGGCTCAACAGCTTGCGGAAGCTCCGCTGGTCCATCGAGGCTGCTTGAATCATGTGAAAACGCCCGAGCAAGTAAAGTCCATTGAAAGTGTGGCAAATCGATCGTTGTAGTTGTCTGCCACTGCTCTGTCCCGTAAAGCGAGTCTAACCAGCTTTGGCGGGTCTGGCAGGGCATTTAGCCAGTATTTGAAGGTGATGTGCGCCAATCGTTCCATCTGATTGCACGGACCGGTATCCTCGGGGAACTTCTGCTGCCATCCGGAGCACAGATTAAAGACATTCATTCTGCACAGGATCGCAACCATGCACCTTCTGGTAGTCGAAGACGACGACATCGTACGCATGCTGATGGTCGAAGTGCTCGACGAGTTGGGCTACACCGTCATCGAAGCGGAGCATGCCAACGCGGCGCTGCGCATTCTCGAGGACCCGAACCAGGCACTGGCGCTGATGATGACCGATGTGGGGCTGCCGGACATGCGTGGCGAAGAGTTGGCGGTCAAGGCGCGCGAACTGCGGCCGCTGTTGCCGGTGCTGTTCGCCAGTGGCTATGCCGAAAGCGTCGATGTACCGGAGGGCATGCACCTCATCGGCAAGCCGTTCAGCATCGACCAGTTGCGGGAGAAGGTGCAGGCCATTCTGGGTACACCGTGAGCAAGGTGTCGTCTGCTTCGCGGGTGAACCCGCTCCCACAGGGAACGCGCGACCCCCAAGCTGGCGCTGTACCTGTGGGAGCGGGTTCACCCGCGAAGGGGCCGGAGCAGGCAGTACACCTCACAGCTCCCTGCGCAACAGGTAGCTATCCATGATCCACCCCTTGCGCGCCCGCTCCCGCTCACGCACTTCCATTATCTGCGCCTTCACCGCCTGCAACGGCCCGGCAATCAGCACCTCATCAGCAGTCCCCAGGTACGCGCCCCAGTAGATCATCAACGCCGGGTCATCGAGCCGGGCAAACGCGCACTGCCCGTCGAGCATCACCAGCACATTGTCGATCTGCCCCTGCCCGGCCAGGCGCCGCCCTGGCAATACGGTCAACGGCTCACCGATGCGGTTGAGCGGCACCTGATGGCGCGCCGCCAACGCCTGCACGCTGCTGATGCCCGGAATGACCTGCAGGCGCAGCGCCACACCACGCTCGCGGACCAGGCCAAGGATGCGCAGGGTGCTGTCGTACAGCGTCGGCTCGCCCCACAGCAGAAAGGCGCCGGTTTCCCCAATGCCTATCTCCTGTTCGATCAGTTGGGCATACAGCGCCGCACGCTTCCGGTGCCAGTCCTGCACCGCGCCCAGGTAATCATCGGCCTGGCCATCGCGTGCAGGGTCGGCCACCTGCACCAGGCGGTAGCCGCCCTCGGGCCGGTAGCGTTGCAGGATGGCCTTGCGCAGGTGCACCAGTTCGTCCTTGTCGCCGCCCTTGTCGAGCACGAAGAACACGCTGGCCTGGCGCAGCGCATCGACCGCCTCGTAGGTGACCTGGCGCGGGTCACCCGGGCCGATGCCGATCAACAACAGGTCTTTCATTGCCCTGCCCTTTGCGGGAACCAGCAGCCATTGTCAGGTGGCTGCCGGTATTTGGCAAAGCGCCCCGTCAGAAGATGGAGAAGTTGTAGCTGACAATGACCCGTGTCTCGTCCATGTCACGCGCCCACTTTTCATAGTTGCTGCGGTAAGTGGAATTACGCAGGCGCACACTGACGTCCTTGAACGTGCCACTTTGCACCTGGTACTTGAACTCGGTGTCGCGTTCCCATTCTTTGCCTTCGGCCGTGCTGCCCGGCACCTTGATATTGTCTCCGTTGATGTAGCGGGTGAAGAAGGTCAGGCCGGGCACGCCCAGGGCCTTGAAGTCATAGTCATAACGCACCTGCCAGGAGCGTTCCTGGGCGGCGGCGAAGTCGTTGACCTGGGCATAGTTGACCAGGTACGGGTTGGTGCCATCCAGGTATGGCATGGCACTGTCGCCATACATGCGTTGCCAGCCGGCACTGAGCTTGTGGCCACCCAGGCTGTAGCCGAGCATGCCGCTGAACGCGCGATGGTCGATTTCGCCGGCGCGGGCATTGCCGATGTCGTCACTCTTGATCAAGCGCAGGTCTGCCGACAGGCTGCCCACCGCCAATGGCTGGCTGGCCACCAGGCCGAGGAAGTGCTGGCGGTAGATGTTCTCCAGCTTGGCCACCTGGTACTGGGCGCTGAAGCGCTCGTTGAAACGGTAATCGACACCGGCCAGGTCAAAGTGGTCAGCCTCGATATCGCAGGCGTAGCGCTTGTTCTTGCAATGCACGCGAATGTCCTGGCGGTCGGTGGAATCCCGTGCGGTGTACTTGTCCAGGCGGGCCAGGGTGAACTTCAGGTCGCGCACTTCTTCGGAGGTGAGCATGGCGCCATGGAACATGGTCGGCAGCAGGCGGCCATCGTTGTACTTGAGCAGCGGCACATCCGGCATCATCGAACCGTACTTGAGCACGGTATTGGAAACCTTGACCTTGGCCGCCAGGCCCATCTTCGCGTACTGGTCCGCCGAGTGCCGTGGGTCATGGCCGGAAGACGGCAACAGGCCGCTGTTGCTGTCTGCCGGGCTGGAGTCAAGTTTGAAGCCGAACATGCCCAGCGCATCCACGCCAAAACCTACCGGCCCCTGCGTGTAACCCGACTGCACATTGAGGATGAAACCTTGTGCCCATTCTTCGCGTTTGGACGCACCCTGGCTGGAACTGCTGTGGCCGTCACGGAAATCCCGGTTGAAATAGACATTGCGTGCTTCGACCTTAGCACTGCTGTCTTCTAGAAAACCGGCGGCCTGGGCATTGACGCCGGCACACAACAGGAACAAGCCGGCAACACGACGCCCGGGGGCGAGGGGGAAAGGGGCAAACATGGGAGAAAACATCCAGAATCAAGGCGAGTAAACAACCTGTGGCACGTGCTGGCCACGGTACTGCGAGGGGGCCGAACAATAGCCGGCCATCATCTGAAATTATCGCGCGAAGGCTCTGGCACGGGCCATTGGACCATGGTCTAAGCGCACCGCAAGGCAACCGCGAAAAAACCTGACAATACCGCGCGCAAAACTAGGAAAGTTCCCGGCTTACTTACAAAAAGTTTGCAGTTTACCCAGTACCCATGAATGACTACACTCGATATCAGCGAACAGCGTAACCCACCCGCGTGGCCGGCGTTTTTATTCTTCTTCAATGTTCGTCACGCCCTGCCACGACCGACGTACAGGAGTGATTACAGTGTCCAGACTTGCAGAGTTTCGTGCTGCCGAAAAAGCGCTCCAGGAACAGATGGCGCAACTGGAAGCGTTGAAAAAGGATGCCGGCCTCAAACGCGAAATCGAATTCGAGCAGAAACTAGTCGGCCTGATGAAAAGCTACGACAAGAGCCTGCGCGATATCATCGCCATCCTCGACCCGAAGGCAGTGGCCCGGGTTTCCAGTGCAGCGCCCAAGCAACAGCGCCGCGCGCGTGTGGTGAAGGTTTACACCAACCCGCACACCGGCGAGCGGATCGAGACCAAAGGCGGCAACCACCGTGGGCTCAAGGCCTGGAAAGAACAATACGGAGCCGCCACGGTAGAAAGCTGGGTACGCTGATGAAACGTCCACACGTGCTTCACACTTTTTTCACAAGGGCTGGCTCAGTATCGAGACAGCTAAAGGACTAGCGACCCCATCACGCGCCCGCACATGCGGGCCTCTAATTCCAGCGCCCTGCCTCGTGCAGGGCGCTTTCATTTGCGCAATCGGCACACTGCCGTATCATGGCCGGCCTGTCTGTTTTGCCGGCGCCCTGCGCCCGGCCCCGTCTCAGGAGTTCCCATGAGCCTGCATGATCTGCAAACCCTGCCTGGCGTCACCGCCCAACCGGACGCCGCCACCGCCCAGTTCGTCTTCAACCACACCATGCTGCGGGTCAAGGACATCGAGAAGTCCCTGGACTTCTATACCCGCGTGCTGGGCTTCCGCCTGGTGGACAAGCGCGACTTCCCCGAAGCTGCCTTCAGCCTGTACTTCCTGGCCCTGGTCGACCCGGCGCAGATCCCGGCCGATGACAGCGAACGCCACCAGTGGATGAAGTCGATCCCGGGCGTGCTGGAGCTGACCCACAACCACGGCACCGAAAACGATGCCGAGTTTGCCTACCACAACGGCAACACCGACCCACGCGGCTTTGGCCACATCTGCATCTCGGTACCGGACGTACGCGTCGCTTGCGCACGCTTCGAGGCACTGGGCGTACCGTTCCAGAAGCGCCTGCAGGACGGGCGCATGAACCACCTGGCCTTCGTCAAGGACCCGGACGGTTACTGGGTCGAAGTCATCCAGCCGACCGAGCTCAAAGGCTGAGCGCTCATCGCGGCTCGCTCGTCGGGCCGGGAACTCCCGGCCCCTTGCTGTGGTATATGAAGGTAACTGCTTCACATGCCACAGCGAGGTAAGGACGATGCAATCTCTTCACTGTGAATATCGCAAGCACACCATCACCGCCAGCGTGATGCCCCACCCCGATTCCCCCCTGCCCTATGCCGCCGGGTGCCTGATCACCGACCCCGACGGACACACCAGCAGGCGCATGTCGATGCCGATGAAGTTCTTCTCCGACCTCGAGAACGCACAGCATGTGTCGCTGGCCCATGGCCGGGCGCTGGTCGACCAGCAGCTGGATGAAGGGCACAAGGTGTTCTGACCTTGTCGATGCCTGTGCCGGCCTCTTCGCGGGTAAACCCGCTCCCACAGGGGTAGCGCCGCTGCTACATGCGTGCGCTATCCCTGTGGGAGCGGGTTTACCCGCGAAAGGGCCGGCACAGGAATAATCAGATATCCCGGGCGTACGCCACCGCCGCCTCCACCTGCGCCAGCGTGGGTCGCACCCCGGTGTACAGCACGAACTGCTCCAGCGCCTGCAGCGCAATCACCTCCAGCCCGGTGATCACCGGCTTGCCCAACGCCCGCGCCCGTCGGATCAACGGTGTGCTCTCCGGCATCGCCACCACGTCGAACACCCGCGCCGCCGCGGCGATGGCGTTCTCGGAAAACGCCAGCTCCTCGGCCTCGGGCCCGCCCGCCATGCCGATCGGCGTCACGTTCACCAGCATGGGTGGGCACAGGTCGCCCAGCTCCGCCACCCAGCGATAACCGCACACATCCGCCAGCTGCCGCCCGGCCTGCTCGTTGCGCGCCACGATGATGCCTTCGGCGAACCCGGCATCGCGCAAGGCACTGGCTACCGCCTTGGCCATGCCGCCACTGCCGCGCAAGGCAAACGCCGTGGACGGGTCGACCTTGTGCTGCGCCAGCAGCTGGCGCACGGCCAGGTAATCGGTGTTGTAGGCCTTCAGTTGGCCATCGCAATTGACCAGGGTATTGACCGACTCGATGGCCGCCGCCGATGGGTCGATCTCGTCGACCAGGGCCATGCAGGCCTCCTTGTACGGCATCGATACCCCGCAACCGCGGATACCCAAGGCACGGATGCCCGCCACCGCCGCCGGCAGGTCATCGGTGCGCATGGCCTTGTAGTAGAAGTCCAGGCCCAGCTGCTGGTACAGGTGGTTGTGGAACCGTACCCCGAAGGTGCCGGGGCGGCCCGCCAGGGAGATGCACAGCACGGTGTCTCTGCTTGGAGTTGTCGACATAACCTGCTCCTTTGTCATAACTGAAACGTTTGTTCAGCGTAACAGAGGTAACCGCTGGTCGTCCCTTACACAACCTTTACCGTTCCCCCGTGCTCAGCTGACGAAGAGTGGAGTCATAGTAATAGGACCCCACACTTGGGGTGTCCTTGCGAGGGTTTCTTCATGAACCGTCACATTCCCGGAATCGCCCTGCTGGTCGGTGCCCTGGCCATCAGCGCGCCCGCTGTCGCCCATGGCGGCCATGGCCATGGCGGTTGGTATGGCCCCGGCCCGCTGCTGGGTGCGGCCGTGGTTGGCGCCGTGGTCGGGGCGACGGTTTATGGCGGGCGTGACCGTACCCTGTACGTCGAGCGCCAACCGGTCTACTACGGGCCGCCACCGGTGTACGTGCAACCACCACCACCGCCGGTGTACTACCAGCCGTACTACGTGCCAGCACCACCGCCCCCGGGCTACCGCACCTACTACGGCCCGCCACCGGTGTATTACGGCCCGCCGCGGTGGTAAATGTTGATAGAACCAATGACCACTATCGAGGAAGTTAATTTCAAACCGCCCCGGCTGCTGCGTAAGGTAGGGCCATGTTTTACAGGAGGTCCACATGGCCACTATCCAGATCATGTCCGTCGTCGGCAGTGCCGTCCCCGCTTCGCTGCGTCAGCAGGGTCTGCTGGCATGCTGGTACCTGGTACGCAACGGCGAAGCCGTAAGCGGCCCGATGCCGACCCTCGCCTCGGCCCAGGCCTTGGTCGAACAGTTGCAACCAGGCACCCTGGTCGCCTGACCCGTATTTGTTGTGCGTTGCTCCCTACGCCCTTCTGGCCCGCCTACCTGGCGGGTCTTTTTTTGCCTAGGCGTTACGCCTGAACCTCCCCGCTGCAGGCTATGAACATTGCCAACAACGCGGCCAACTGGTGCTCGCGCTGACCGTAGCCCGCGCCAGGCAGGCTGGCCCAGATCGGCGCGGCCTTGGCGATCGCCTGGGCAATGCGGCCGGCCTTGATCATTGCCATTGCGCCACACTCGCTCAGCAACTTGATGGCCGCCAGGTCCTGGGCCTCAGGGGTAAAGCGGCCATTGAAGCCATAAGTGCTCACGATGGCATCCCAGGTACCGGCCAGAATCTGGTACCGCCCTGCCGCAGAGCTGTGGATGCCGTAGCTGGGCAACCACACCTTCTGCCTCGGGTGCCCGCTGTAGTCATTGAACAGTTGGCCGCCCACCAGGACGTTGTAGCCATCGTCACTGGCAGCGATGGTCGAGGTACCCTCGGACCAGGCCAGCATGTCCAGGAATGCGAGCACGTTCGCGCCGCCGGCAGCGGCAGAATCCAATCGAGCCATGTTGTCTCCATACAGAAAAGGGCCCATACGCATGGGCATGAACAGAATTTGTCTTGCGGGCCGCCTCACTCACCCTGCTTCCCGCGCAGGCGGGCGATCCCCTCGCCCTGGACGGTGACCTGCCGGGGAGGATGGCCGCCCCGACTGATCAGCGCTTCGATCTTGCCTTCCAGGCGCCCTACGGTGATCACCAGTTCATTGCGTTCCTTTGCAAACTGATCGGCCCTGGCCTGCGCTTCCCTTCGGGCGTCACGCTCGATATCGAGCAGTTCGTTCAGGCGCCGGACCACGCCAATATCAGCGTTGTCCATGGCACGGTCAGCCGCATCCCTGGACAGCCACTTGCGCAGCCAGAGGAATGCACCCAGCAACACGGTGCCTGTTCCGCCCAGCCAGGTGATGGTGCCTGGGCCGAGGTCAGTCGGGTCCATGAAAACCTCATAACGGATGGTGATGTCGTAAGCCTGGAGAACAGCTTCTCGGTGGCTTCCCTTGCTTGCATATTAAATTTAGCCTACAGCTAATATCATGACAAGAGAAATTTAGCCTTGAGCATATTTAGCAGCAAGCTAAACACTGGCATGCTTCGCCCCATGGACATCTACGAAATTCGCAAGCACAACCTGGTCAAGCTGATCGGCAGCCAGAGGAAGGGATCCTGCGCAGAGCGCTGGGGGATGGCGCCTGCGCACCTGAGCCAGATCCTCTCGGACAAGACAGCGAAGAACCTGGGCGATGACGTGGCCCGCAGGATCGAGGGCATCGAAGGCTTGCCGCGGGGGTGGTTCGACGCGATGGCAGCGGGCGACCAGGCGCAGTCGCCGGTCGAGGCTGGCGACAGCAAGCTTTCCGCGGCCGACCTGGTCAAGCAGATGCTTGCCAGAAGCGGCAGGGGCATCCCCGAAGAAACCCGGCAAAGGCTGCTGGCCGCCGCCGAGGAGCCGGCAGACTCGACGCTGGTGGCGGCTGAACTTGTTCGGCCAGGCCTGGTGGGCGACGAAGTATGGATTGCCCACTACGACGTCCGTGCGGCCATGGGCGGCGGGCAGATCCCCCACGACTACCCTGAGATGTTCAAGGATGTTCGCGTCAGCCCAAGCCACCTGCGCGAGCTGGGCGTGGAGTTCAGCGAGCACCACCACCTGAAGATGGTGACCGGCTGGGGGCAGTCGATGGAACCGACCATCAAGCACCGCGACCCGCTGATCGTGGACGTCAGCATCCGCGAGTTCGTCGGCGATGGAATCTACTTCTTCTCCTGGGGCGACCACATCTACATCAAGCGGCTGCAGATTGCCGACGAAGACCATTTCGAGATGATTTCCGACAACTCGCGGCACAAGGACCGCATGATTCGCCGGGAAGAGACCTACATCCAGGCCAGGGTGCTGCTGGTTTGGAATGCACACCTTGTGTAAAGCGAAGCCCACCACCCCGGCGTAATGCTGTCCATTCGCGCAACTAGGGCCGCCTTGCGGCCCTTCGCGGGCAAGCCCGCTCCCACAGCCAAGCGGTACGCGTACCCTGTGGGAGCGGCTTTAGCCGCGAAGAATCCAACGCGGTGCATGGCACCGGCTGCGCCGGTGTTCGCGGCTAAAGCCGCTCCCACAAAGTCCCTGCTAATTTAATGAGTTATGCGCAGTTCTAGGGGAGCGGGCTTGCCCGCGAAGGGCTGCAAGGCAGCCCCATCGATGTCACATCAGACTTGAGTGAACAGCATTACGCTACCCCGCAGGCTCTTTCTGACCTTCAGAAAGGTGCCGCCTCCTCGACCTGCTGCTCGCTGTCCTGCTCGACGATAAAGTCGTCGCGCTCCTCCACGCTGCCGCGCTCCCAGCGCACCGTCACGCTCTCGTCGTCGTTGAAGGTCAGTTCCAGCTCGGGCGTCTCGGCCAGCAGGCCCATCACCTCCTCCCACTCGGCATCACCGTCGGTATCCAGGCGATGCACCGTCACCCAGCGCTGCGTCTGCGCGAGCGGGTGGTTGATCATCGCTGATACCCGCAAGCTCAGCCGCTCTATTCCGGTCATTTCCTGGCGCTGATGGGGCGTCGACTTCAAGGGCTTAGACATATTCTTATCCTGACAGCTGTATATTCGTACAGTATTCAAGGAAAGCTTATCTCACCGCCAAATCAAGCGTAAAGCCCCCGATGTGGAAAATTTTCGCCAACAGGTAATTTGTCGCCCGGCGAAATAATTTTAGCCATGGGCTATTGACGATGATTTAGCGCAAGGCTAAATTTCATTCCAGCAGCCGCCACCGTGCTGCTGCGGCACTCACCGTCATTTTCATTCAGGAGTTCTCCCCATGAGCGTAGACATCCGCAACCTCACCCTCGCCGTTCCGATAGCTGAATCGTCGATCAGCACCGTAGCGGTCGAACTCACCGGCAGCGAAGCGATTGCCCTGTACCCGAACTACGTGACAGTGCTCAGCGATGGTTCGGTCCAGTTGTCTGCCCCCACCAAAGGCGCTTCGAGCAAAAGCACCCGCAGGACCCGCTGCGAGTGGTCGGAGCCGAAATACTGGACCTTGGGCGGTGCCCCAAATCACTGGAATCGCCAGGAAATGACGCTGACCAAGGTCAACTGGGCGCAGAAGGTGGTAATCGCGCAGATGCACGTCTACGGGGACGACAGCCCGCCCGTGAAGGTGTTCTGGAAAAAGGGCGACATCACCCTGGGTTTTCGGCGGACCTACAACCAGACTGACCCGATCAACTCGACGGTGCTCAAGGGGGTACCGCTGGGGGCAAAGTTCGAGGTGAGCATCCATGCCACCGCAGCAGGCGTGGTCAACGTTACGGCCAAGTGCAATGGCGTGAGCGGTACGTCCGGCGATCTGCAGTTCGACAGCACCTGGGCTACACAGCTATTCGAGTTCCACGGCGGGGTCTACAACCAGGTGGACTACACCGATACCACGCCCGCCGATGACGGCTCGATCTGCATCATCAGCGACCTCTCGCTGACCCATGCCTGAACCCAGGCCGCCGGCAAGACTTCCCGATGCCCCTGCCCCCGACGCAGGTTGCATCGGGATCGCCTTTGGCTGAACTCCAGGTGGGCCGCTCATGGCTGCCGCTCAAACTTCCTGTTTCCCAGATGAACTAAGCTAATCGGATGTCTTTTTTCCAGATCAGGGTTAGGCCCCCATGAGACTGTTCGATTTCATTGATGGCAGTATGGAACCCATTCTCCAGGCTTGGGAAAATTACGCCCGCTCGGTTGAAACAGAGCTGCCTAAGCAGGACTCCATCGGCTTGCGCAATCATGCCGAGAAGATGCTCCGCACCGTGGCCGCAGACATGAGAACGCCCCAGAGCAGGCAACAACAGTCCGAGAAAGCACAAGGGAGAGGCCCCAGTAGTTCCAGCGAAACCGCAGCGCAGACCCACGCGGTTGCTCGCTTGATAGCTGGGTTCTCGATGGATCAGATGGTGTCCGAATACCGGGCATTGCGCGCAAGCGTTCTGTCACTCTGGCTTACCCAGGAATCGTTCGCAGACGCGCATCATGTTCAGGACATGATCCGGTTCAATGAAGCGATTGACCAGGCGCTCGTAGAGTCGATCGCGGCCTACGGAACGGCAGTCGAGGCGACCCGGAAAATGGTGCTCGCCGTGCTCGGTCATGATTTGCGTTCGCCCTTGGGCGCGATACTCATGGCTGGCGGGCTGATCCAGCGGCAGACGGGGCTGGATGAAAAGGGAAAGTTACTGGCGACCCAGGTTTGTACCAGTGCACATCGGGCAAATGTCATGATCAACGATTTGCTGGATCTGGCCCGCTGCAACCTGGGGACTGGCATTCCAGTGGATTTGCGGAAAATGGATCTGAACTCTATCTGCCAGGCTGTCATTGACGAACTGCGCACGGCATTCCCGCACGCGCGGATCATCCTGGATGAGCAGGCGCACATTACCGGGCAATTCGACCCTGACCGCATCTCTCAGGTTTTCTCCAACCTGATAGGCAATGCCCTGCGCCATGGCGATGCGACGGCCCCGATCAAGGTCACGGTGGCCAGGGTGGATGGTGTTCCACGGGTCAGCGTCCAGAATTCCGGAGAGCCTATTCCACCCGAGGTGATGCCCTACATCTTCAAGCCGGAAGGGCGATACTCGAGCTACTCATCCGGAGACCGGGGCTCCGCAGCGGGGCTCGGCCTTGGCCTGTTCATCGCATCGGAGATCGTGGCGAACCACGGTGGCAGAATTGAGGTGGAGTCGACCGAAGAGGAAGGGACGACCTTTGAGGTTGTTCTGCTGTCTTCGGCAGAGTGATGATGGGTACAGGACAGGTGACTTTCAAGCAGGTCCAAGTCAGAAAGAAGTGACCGCTCAAAGAACCAATAACAAAGGTTTTGATCAAGGAAAATGCGCCGGAAGGTTAGCATCTGCTTTGGGTCGAAAGCTGCCAATCACGAGTGGCCGCTCTCGACCCAAAGCAGACGCTGAAAAAAACTGATGTCGTGAGTGCCATGCGCACTCTGTGGGAGCGGGCGTGCCCGCGAACACCGGCGCAGCCGGTGCCAGTCTCCGCGTTTGATTCTTCGCGGGCGCGCCCGCTCCCACAGAGATTGCTGTTCGGCTCACCGGCAGCAAGGGGTCGAAAGCCACGGGTCGTGGATGACTGACTTCCTCAAGGTGTGAAGTTGCCCTTCGACTGCCATCTGATTTCCCCTCGCTATTCCAACGACTCAAATTCCTTGAGTCTACGCCCTAAGAACTCCAGTGCTCGCTGGAATACGGGATGGCAATCGGCGTAGGGAAGTTCATCTAGCGGAGCCCAGAAAAACTCGAACACATGGCCGTGGTCATCTAGTGTCTGATGGGTCCAGCTTTCTGGGAGATCACGCAATGCTCGACAAAGTTGAAACGACCATATTTGATCTAGATGTTCGGCATTCCAGCACCCCAAGTCCGTTTCAACTATCGCGTCGTCGATGCCAGACTCCTCTGCCAGCTCACGCAAGGCGGCCTCGCTGGGAGCTTCCCCACTCTCAATAGTGCCTTTTACCAGTTGCGTGCCTGCCATAGGGTGTCGGAATAGTAGAAGCCTGGACGGTGGCGAAGACGACAGCACTACAGGGCATACCTTGCCAGGAATCATTGCTCTCTCCATATGAAGCTCGAAAAGCCATCCATGATAGGCGTTCAGTTTGGCTTGTACGAATCGGGAAACGGAAGGGCATTGTAGGCAGAGAACGGCGTTCGACCTGATAGCCGTACGCTACTTTTCTCCAGCGTCTGCAATGAGCAGTGAGCAGCACGAATTGGAACGTCGCACCTCGCGATGCAGAGGCATGGTCGCGAAGACCGAGTGGAAGAGTTCGACAGTCAAGCGCGCCGCTTTTGCCCAGGTCAAGACGATGTTCCGCGCGGCTGTGTTTGACTGGGCCGAACTGGCGAAGCTGGAAGCGAACGTAATTGGTACAGAATTGGTACCGGATTAAATTTCGTTCACGTTGCGCCCTTTAGTCATAAGGCATTCGACAGCAATTCAGCCATACTCCAGAATGCAGCGGTTTTTGGGGGAAAACCCTTGCACAGCCAACGACATACCAACTTTTAGTGAGCCTCAACGTGAAAACATCCCTGTCCATCCTCAGTCTGCTGCTGTTGCTCACAGGTACTGCGACCCTTCCGTCGACCGCTGCTGCACAACCCCCGGCCCAGGTTCAACGTGACCCTTCCAAGCTGCACCTCGCCTCGGGCAGCGCCCTGCTGATCGACTTGAACTCCAACCAGGAGCTGTATTCGAGCCACCCCGACCGCGTGGTACCGATTGCGTCGGTGACCAAACTGATGACGGCGATGGTAGTGCTGGATGCCAAGCAGCCCATGGATGAGATGCTCACCATGACCATTGCCAACAACCCGGAAATGAAAGGCGTGTATTCGCGTGTGCGGCTGGGCAGCCAGCTCGACCGCCGCGAAACCTTGCTGATTACCCTGATGTCATCGGAAAACCGTGCGGCCAACACCCTGGCCAACCATTACCCCGGCGGCTACCCGGCGTTCATCAAGGCGATGAACGCCAAGGCCCGCAGCCTGGGCATGGCGCACACCCGCTACGTCGAGCCGACCGGCCTGTCGACGCAGAACGTGTCCACGGCCCGTGACCTGGCCAAGCTGCTGATGGCGTCGCGCAAGTACCCGATGCTGAGCGAACTGTCGACCACCCGCGAGAAGACCGTGGCCTTCCGCAAGCCCAACTACACCCTGGGTTTCCGCAACACCGACCACCTGGTGAACAAGAGCAACTGGGACATCAAGCTGACCAAGACCGGCTTCACCAATGAAGCCGGGCACTGCCTGGTGCTGCTGACTCGCATGGACAACCGCCCGGTGGCCATGGTGATCCTCGACGCCTTTGGCAAGTACACCCACTTCGCCGATGCCAGCCGCATGCGTCAGTGGCTGGAAACCGGTGCTGCCAAGCCGGCGCCGGCGGTGGCCATGCAGTACAAGGCAGAGCGGCAGAACAAGGGGCGCCTGGCGGCCGAATGACCGCCGCCTGATGCTACCCGGCCCTGGTAGGAGCGGCCTTGTGTCGCGATGGGCTGCAACGCAGCCCCGACGATTTGTGCATTGATGCCAACATCCCGGGGCCGCTTCGCAGCCCATCGCGACACAAGGCCGCTCCTACAGGGGACCGTATCCGCTGTCAGGCCGTGGTGCTGACCATCCCGCCCGCGCTGCTGCCACCCGTTTTCTGTAGCGCTTCGAGCAACTGCGCGGTGGCCTGCAGGATTTCACCATTGATGGTGGCGATGCTCGCCTGCTTGGCGGACACAACTGCCAGTTTGGTGGTTTCGTCCATCTTCTGCGCCATCAACTGAGCCAGTTGCTTCTGCTCCTCGGCCAATTGCTTCTGCAGCTTCTTGATCATCTCGCGCAATTGCCTGATGTGCGCAGGCTCCGAACTTTCACTGCTGCCCTGGGCGCCTTGAGCCTGGCCGCCACCGCTCAATTTCGACGTGTCCGCCTGAGCGCCGGCCCCACTCTCTTCAGTCTTTTGCGCATCCTGGCTGTCGGCGACCTGGGTTGTGCTCACCGCCTGGGCCGTGGTGCTGATGCTGACTGCTGCAATACCTGTCATGTCTTACTCCCTGCGTTGCAAATGGGTCCTTGGGTTGTTCTGCCTATCGGCCGACAGGCGCAAGCCTTTAGCCCCCTGTTGCAAGTGGCCGGTCGCCCGCCAGTAAATTCCCCGTCGTTTGGCTCGTTCCACCCAATGTACAAGCGCAGGCGCCGGCCTCTCCCGGCGAGCGTCAACATTCGACCATTATGGAACCGCAGCCATGAGCCAGTCTGCAAACCCGGAAACCATCAAGGACCTGATCGGCGTGGGCTTCGGCCCTTCCAACCTGGCCCTGGCCATCGCCCTGGAAGAACTCGCCGAGTCTCAGGGCCATGCCCTCGACGCGCTGTTCATCGACAAACAGCAGGACTATCGCTGGCACGGCGAAACCCTGGCCACCCAGAGCGAGCTGCAGATCTCGTTCCTCAAGGACCTGGTGTCGCTGCGCAACCCCACCAGCCCCTACAGCTTCGTCAACTACCTGCACCAGAAGCAGCGCCTGGCCGACTTCATCAACCTCGGCACCTTCTACCCCTGCCGCCTCGAGTACAACGACTACCTGCGCTGGGCCGCCGAGCACTTCGCCACCCAGGCGGTATATGGCGAGGAAGTGCTGCGCATCGAGCCGGACGTGCAGGCGGGCCGGGTCGAGCACCTGCGCCTGGTCTCGCGCGACGCCCAAGGCCGCGAATACAGCCGCCGCACCCGTTCGGTGGTGGTCGGCAGCGGCGGCACGCCGAAAATCCCGGAAAAGTTCGGCGCCTTCAAGGACGACCCGCGGGTATTCCATCACTCCCAGTACCTGAGCAGCCTGAACAAGCTGCCGTGCACCGCCGGCAAGCCGATGCGCATAGCCGTGATCGGTTCGGGCCAGAGCGCCGCCGAGGCGTTCATCGACCTCAACGACAGCTACCCGTCGGTCAAGGTCGACATGATCCTGCGCGGTTCGGCGCTCAAGCCTGCCGATGACAGCCCGTTCGTCAACGAGATCTTCTCGCCGGACTACACCGACCTGGTCTACAACGAACCGGCCGACCAGCGCAGCAAGCTGCTGGGCGAATACCACAACACCAACTATTCGGTGGTCGACCTCAACCTGATCGAACGCATCTACGGCATCCTCTACCGGCAGAAGGTCGCCCACCAGTACCGCCACAACGTGCTGTGCCGGCGCCAGGTCGAAGCCGTGGTGGCCACCCGCGAAGGCCTGGAACTGACCCTGCGCGACCTCGCCACCGGCCAGCAGCAGACCCACCGCTACGACGCGGTGATACTCGCAACCGGCTACGAGCGCCGCTCGCACCGTGACCTGCTGGCGCCCCTGGCCGGGTACCTGGAAGATTTCAGCGTCGACCGCAACTACCGCGTGCTGGCCAGCCCCGACCTGCAGGCCTCGGTGTACCTGCAGGGCTTCTGCGAAAACAGCCACGGCCTGAGTGACACCCTGCTCTCGGTGCTGCCGGCGCGCGCTGCGGAAATTGGCCGCGCGCTGTACCAGGACCTGGCGCAGCTGCACGGCAAGCCGCAACCGGCAGTGGCCCTGACCCGCGCCTGATCTCCTGCAAGACCAGCACTGCCCTCAAGGCATGTACAGGTCCTGTAGGAGCGGCCTTGTGTCGCGAAAGGGCTGCAAAGCAGCCCCGGCAATTTGTGCGTCTGCGCTGAAACCCTGGGGCTGCTGCGCAGCCCTTTCGCGACACAAGGCCGCTCCTACAGGGTCGCGCCAGCTTTCAGGTTTCTTTGCCTGAAACATTTGCTTGCATTTAAAACGGCAGGTTTTCGATTCTCATTCGTCCTTATCAATACAGCCCCTCTTTGGCTGGGCACACGCTCGACTCCCCATTGCAGAAGACCGTCAGATGGCCAAATCACCGAAAAAATCCAAATCCAGGCTGTGGTTCCTGGTCCACAGCTGGCTCGCCTTGCCGATCTGGTTCTTTGTCCTGATCGTCTGCTTCACCGGCATGCTCGCGGTGGTCAGCCAGGAAATCGTCTGGCTGGCCGACCCGGCCGTGCGCGCCAACAAGCCCGACGCCGACGCCGAACGCCTGAGCTTCCAGCAGGTACTGGACGCCCTGCACAAGGCCGAGCCGGACATGGTGGTGGAGCGGTTGATCCAGCCCGACGGTTCGCACTTTGCGGTCAAAGCCAATGTCACCCTGCCTGACGGCACCAGCCCGACGCTGTATGTAAACCCCTACACCGGGGCCATCCAGGGCAAGACCCCGGACTTCAACTTCGAAGCCTTCACCCGCGCCCTGCACGGCTGGTGGCTGGTGCCGTTCACCAACGGCTTCAGCTGGGGCTGGTACCTGGTGTCGCTGCTCGGTCTGCCCATGCTGGCTTCGCTGGTCACCGGCCTGGTGGTGTACAAGAAGTTCTGGAAGGGCTTCTTCAAGCCGGTGCGCACCGGCCATGGCTCGCGGATTTTCTGGGGCGACCTGCACCGCCTGGCCGGGGTCTGGTCGATCTGGTTCATTGCGGTCATTTCCATCACCGGCACCTGGTTCCTGATCCAGGCGATCCTGGCCGACAACCACATCACCATTTCCAGCCGGCCCATCGTGCCGGTGATCGCCCGTGAGGACGTGCCGCAAACCCCGAATGGCAGCCCGGCAACGCGCATCGACCTGGATGAAGCGGCACGCATCGCCGGCCTGGCGGTCCCGGGGCTGGACATCAGCTTCATCTCGCTGCCGGCCACCGCCTACAGCCACATCACCCTGGCAGGGCCAGGCTGGTACCCGCTGATGTTCCAGAGCGCCTCGGTAAACCCGTACACGCGTAATGTCGACAGCCAGTTCCTGATCAGCGACCGCTCCGCCCTGGAGTTCGTCACCGAGTCGATGCGCCCGCTGCACACCGGCGATTTCGGCGGCCTGCCGATCAAGCTGGTGTGGTTCTTCTTCGGCCTGGTCCTCACCCTGATGGTGTTCAGCGGCTTGCTGATCTGGACCAAACGCACCGCCCAGGCCACCGCCGCCGCCCTCAAGCGCAGCGAGCGCGCACCGCGCATGGCGCGCCATGAACCCACCGCGGAGATCCGCCCATGAGCCAGGCCCAAGCCGTGCCCGTCAGCCCGCTGAAGCAACTGTGGCTGAAGTGGCGTTTTCACCTGAACATCCTGCTGATACTCATCCCGCTGGGCTTCATGCCCAAGTACTTCGCCGACGCCAAGCTGTTCCGCGGCGAAGCGGGGCTCGGCGCCAATGTGATCAACGACATCCAGGTCGGCCCCTATACCCTGGACCTGGCCGAGATGCGTGACGAGGCCCCCCGCGCCGACGGCCCTGCCGGCCACTTCAAGGTCTTCAATGCATCGCTGTGCAAGGCCTGCGTCAACGGCGTCAAGGCGGCCTACCTGCGCATCGGCAAACCGCGCAGCCTGCGCGCCGCTGGCACGATTTTCTTCGGTGCGCCGTACAACATGGGCACCTCGTTGCCGATCCCGCCACGCACCAAGCCCGACGCGCAGATCTGGATCACCCTGGAAGGCTGGGACGGCAGCATGCACCAGGCGTCGGTCCCCCTGGCCAAGGCATCGCCAGCCACCGTGGCCTGGCTCGAGAAACAAGGAGGCAATAAATGAAACACCTGATGCGCACCCTCGCCCTGCCCTTGCTGGTGCTGGCCGCCGGCCCGGCCCTGGCGCACAACCCGATGTGCGAGTGCGAAGAACTGCCTGGCGGCCAGGTCAAGTGCACCGGCGGCTTCTCGGATGGCAGCGGTGCCCCCGGGGTAACCCTGGACGTGATCGCCTACGACGAACAGGTGCTGGTCGGCGGCAAGCTCGGTGATGATTCGACCCTGACCTTCAAGCGCCCGGACGGCGAATTCTACGTGCTGTTCGATGCCGGCCCCGGGCACGTGGTGGAAGTCGACCACGCCGATATCGCCCAGCCATGAGCCGCGCCCAAGTGATTCGCCCGGCCGGTGCCGGGCACGAAACCCTGTACGTGCTGCTGGTCAGCCTGCTGATCGTGGTACTCGCCACCGGCGTGGTGCTGCTGCGCGGCGAACGCGAGGATGAACAGGCCATCGCCAGCCACCAGATCGACGCCCGTCGCGACCTCACCGCCGCCGAGCAAGGCCTGTACACCGACCTGCGGGTGGCCTTCGACGAAATCCAGCTGCTGCGTGAAGAAAACGCCGCCGCGCCCAGCGTGCAGGCCCTGGCCGAGGAAGGCCTGCCGCCGTTCGTGGTCGATGCCGGCAGCCAGGGCCGCGGCAACCACCAATGGTCGTGGCTGGAACCCGGGGCCTACTTCGGCCGCAGTCAGGCCCCGGAAGTGGCCGGCAGCCTGCTGCTGATCCTGCCGGCCGACAGCACCGGCCAGGCCGATGTCTGGCTGCGCCGCGACAGCGCCGCCGTGCCCCCTGACGACCTTGGCCAGGCCGCCCTGATCGCCGCCGGCTGGCAGCAGGTGGTCAGCCATTACGACGCCGGGGTCACCCGCGAACACCGTCACTGAACCCAAGGACTCCCCCATGCTCCGCTCCGCCCTCGCCCTGCTCCTGGCCCTTGCCCTGCCGGCACAGGCCCTGGCCGATAACGGCAAGCCCCTGCGTATCGGCATTACCCTGCACCCCTACTACAGCTATGTGAGCAACATCGTCGGCGACAAGGCCGAAGTGGTACCGCTGATTCCGGCGGGGTTCAACCCCCATGCCTACGAGCCACGGGCCGAGGACATAAAGCGCATCGGCACCCTGGACGTGGTGGTGCTCAACGGCGTTGGCCATGACGATTTCGCCGACCGCATGATCGCCGCCAGCGAAAAGCCCGGCATCAACACCATCGAGGCCAACCAGAACGTACCCTTGCTGGCGGCCACCGGCATTGCCGCCCGTGGCGCCGGCAAGGTGGTCAACCCGCACACCTTCCTGTCGATCAGCACCACCATCGCCCAGGTCAACAACATCGCCCGCGAACTGGGCAAGCTCGACCCGGACAACGCCAAGCTGTACACGCAAAACGCCCGCGCCTATGCCAAGCGCTTGCGCACACTGCGTGCCGACGCACTGGCCAAGGTCACCGAGGCGCCCAGCGCCACCTTCCGGGTCGCCACCATCCATGCCGCCTACGACTACCTGGTGCGCGACTTCGGCCTGGAGGTGACTGCGGTGGTCGAGCCAGCCCATGGCATCGAACCCAGCCCGGCCCAGCTGAAAAAGACCATCGACCAGCTCAAGGCGCTGGACGTGCGGGTGATCTTCTCGGAAATGGACTTCCCGTCGGCCTATGTCGAAACCATCCAGCGTGAATCCGGCGTGCGCCTGTACCCGCTGACGCACATTTCCTACGGCGAATACACCAAGGACAAGTACGAAGTGGAGATGAAGCGCAACCTCGACACCGTGGTCCGCGCCATCCAGGAGAACCGCGCATGACCGTCGCCGCCAACCTGGTGACAGCCTGCGGGCCGCGCATCGAGTTTGCCGGCATCGACCTGACCCTGGGCCGCACCCGCATCCTCGAACAGGTCAGTTTCAACGTCGCCGCCGGCAGCGTGCATGCCATCGTCGGCCCCAACGGCGGCGGCAAGAGTTCGCTGATCAAGACCCTGCTCGGGCAGATGCCGCACCAGGGCCAGCTGACCCTGCACTGGCCCGGCGAACGCGAAGTGATCGGCTATGTGCCGCAGGCGCTGGAGTTCGACCGTGGCCTGCCGATGACCGTGGACGATTTCATGGCTGCCATGTGCCAGCGCCGCCCCGCCTTCCTCGGCCTGTCGCGCCGTGTGCAGCCGGCCATCGACGCAGCCTTGGCGCGGGTCGGCATGCTCGACAAGCGCAAACGGCGCATGGGCGCGCTTTCCGGTGGCGAACGCCAACGCGTGCTGCTGGCCCAGGGCCTGATCCCCGAGCCGCAACTGCTGGTGCTGGACGAGCCGATGTCGGCCCTGGATGAAGCCGGCATCCAGGTGTTCGAACAACTGCTGCAGGGCTGGCGCCAGGCCGGCACCACCGTGCTGTGGATCGAACACGACCTGGAAGCCGTGCTGCGCCTGGCCGACCGGGTTACCGGCCTGAGCCGCCAGGTACTGTTCGACGCCCCGCCCGCCCAGGCCCTTACCCCAGAGCGCCTGCTCGGCCTGTTCTACGTTCACCCGCGTAGCGAGAGCCTTGCCTGATGAGTTTCGAAATCTTTCGGCAAACGGTCCAGGACTGGGCCACTGCCGGCTACCTGCCCGAGGCGCTGGCCTACGGCTTCGTGGTCAACGCTCTGCTGGCCGGTTTGATGATCGGCCCGGTGCTGGGCGGCCTGGGCACCCTGGTGGTGGTCAAGCGTTTTGCCTTCTTCTCCGAGGCGGTCGGCCATGCCGCGCTGACCGGCGTGGCCATCGGCATCCTGCTGGGCGAGCCCTACACCGGCCCCTACGGCAGCCTGTTCGGCTACTGCCTGCTGTTCGGCATCTTGCTCAACTTCCTGCGCAACCGCACCGGGCTGTCGCCGGACACACTGATCGGCGTATTCCTGTCGGTGTCGCTGGCGCTGGGCGCCAGCCTGCTGCTGATGCTGGCGGGCAAGATCAATGTGCACATCCTCGAGAACGTGCTGTTCGGATCGGTGCTGACCGTCAGCGGCCAGGACCTGGTGGTGCTGGGCATCGTCGCGGTGCTGGTGCTGGCATTGGCCGTGCCGCTGTACAACCGCATCATGCTGGCCAGTTTCAACCCACAGCTGGCGGCCGTGCGCGGGGTGGCGGTGAAAACCCTGGACTACCTGTTCGTGGTGCTGGTGACCCTGGTCACCGTGGCCTCGGTGAAGGTGATCGGGGCGATCCTGGTCGGGGCGCTGCTGGTGATTCCCGCTGCCGCCGCACGCCTGGTCAGCCAGTCGCTGAAGGGCTTTTTCTTCCTGTCCGTTCTGATCGCCACGCTGAGCACGTTGCTCGGCATCCTGCTGCCGATCGTTTTCGACCTGCCGGTGCCGTCCGGCGCCGCGATCATTCTGGTCGCCGGCATCTGCTTCGCCCTGGCGGCGCTGGCCCGCGCCCTCGTCCCCCGCCTGCAAGGAAACCCGGCATGAACCTGAAACGCCTGACCCTGGCGCTGGCCCTGGCCGGCCTGCCGTCGCTGTCTTTCGCCACGCAAGTACTGACCACCCTGCCCGTCACCCACAGCCTGGCCAGTGCCCTGCTCGACGGCACCACGGTGCAGCTCACGCGTGCAGCCCCCGCCAACCTGCCTGCCAGCCGCCAACCTTCCTATTTCAGCGGGCGCGGTGGCGCCAGCCTGCACAAGGCCGCGCAGCAGGCCGACGCGGTGATCGGCGTGCGCTCGATCTGGCGTGACGACCCGCTGTACCCGATGGCCCGGCGCAGCAATATCCGGATCGTCGAGATCGACGCCGCACGGCCGGTGGATGGCGCGCTGCCGGGTATTGCGGTGAGCGGCGACGAGGCCTATGGCGCCTACCCCTGGCTCAACCCGACCAACTTCGGGCGCATGGCGGACGTGGTAGCCAATGACCTGGAGCGGTTGGCGCCGGGCGACAAGGCGAAGATCCAGGGCAACCTGGCCGGGCTCAAACGCCAGTTGCTGGAGCTTTCGGCCAGCAGCCAGACACGCTTGGCCAAGGTAGACAACCTGACGGTGCTGAGCCTGTCGGAGCGGCTGGGTTATCTGGCCAGCGGGTTGAACCTGGACGTGGTCGAGCAGCCGCTGCCGGCCGAGTGGGATGCCGTCGCACTGAAGGCACTGGGGGACAACCTGAAGGCGCAGGATGTGGCGCTGGTGCTGGACCATCGGCAGCCGGAGGCGGCTGTAGCCGAGGTGATCAAGGCGTCCGGGGCGAAGCTGGTGGTGGTGGAAAGTGACCCTGAGGATGCGTTTGCGGGGCTGAAGGCCAGTGTGGATCAGGTAGTTGCCGCCCTGGGCGAAAGCTGATGTTCTCCTCGCAGTCCCACAGGCCTGCACGGTCCCTGTGTAGGAGCGGCCTTGTGTCGCGATGGGCTGCGCAGCAGCCCCAAGGGTTCAGCGGTGATGCACAATCTTGGGGCTGCTGCGCAGCCCATCGCGACACAAGGCCGCTCCTACAGACCGCGCTCGACAGCCAGGCCACCATTAACGCTTCATGCACCGCTGATAACGCTCATCCACCCGCCCGGCAAACCACGCCGTGGTCAGCTTGCGGGTGATCTTCGGGCTTTTCAGCTGAATCCCCGGCAGCACCGCCCGTGGCACCGGCTTGCCGGCCGCGGCATCTGCCAGGGCAAACACCCCGCTGTACAGCTTGCTGTCCTCGAAGGCCAAGCTATCGCCCTCCTCCAGCTGGCTGCGGATCTGCGGGTTGCGCAGGCCCAGCTTCCCTCCCAGTTTGCGCGCCGCCTTTTCCGTGGTTCCGGGCATGATCGAGCCCGGCGCCACCAGGTCGCCGTCCAGCGCCAGCGTCACCCCCGTCGCCTTGCTCAGTGCCGCCTGAAATGCCGCATTGCGGCTGGCGTACCAGCCCGCGTTGAAATCGGCAAAGCGGTACAGCTGGCGATCGTAGTTGGCCGAATAGCCCAGCAAGTGGGCGATACCGAAATACATGCCGCCGCGCCGGGTGAACACTTCCTGGCGAATGCTTCCGTCGTGGCTGTAGGGGTAATCCCGCGCATGCTTTTCGGCAAAGTCGATGCTGACCTGCATCGGCCCACCGGTATGCACCGGGTTCAGCCCGCCCAGCAAGGTCTTGCCCAGCGGCACGCGAGCGATGACTTCGTCATACAGTTCGCTCAACTGCTTCTCGCTGCGCACGGCCTGCAAACGTTGCTGGTAGCTCTTGCCATTACCCGACGGCGTCTTCAGTGCACCATCGACCAGCAGCTTGGGGATGTGCAGGCGTGCGGCGCGGCGGTCGATTTCCTCCCGGGCGATACGCCCCAGGTTGGGCACCTGCGGGTCGGCATTGAAGGTCGATTCCTGTTCGGTCACCGCCAGCACCGCACACAGGTTGCTCTTGCTGGGGGCAATACGCTGGGCCTCGAACGCCACCTGAATGTCCCGGGCCCAGCCCTCACGGTCCTTGGCCTGGGCGGGCAACAGCCGCAGCAGTTGGGCGCGGACCTTGGCCGGGTCCGCCTCGGGTGCTTCCTCACGGCGCCCGGCGCAGCCTTGCAGCAGCGCCAGGGCCATCAACCCGGCAGCCAGTAACCGGCCGTTCAGGGCTGTTCACCGACCAGGTAGGTCTTGCTGATGTGCCGGAACAGCGGGTGGCCGGCACTGCCCATAAGCTCGAACAAAACCATTTCGCGGGTCACCACCTGCGCCCCCGCAGCCCGCATGCGCGCCAGCCCTGCGGCCTTGCTCGCCGGGGTACGGCTGTCGCAGGCATCCTCGACCACGAACACCTGCTTGCCCAGCGCCAGCAGGCCGAGCACGGTCTGCAGCACACACACGTGGGTTTCCATGCCACAGACAATCACTTGCTCGCGCGCCATCAAACTCGCTGGCAGGCACTCGGCGGCCACGCAGGAAAAATGGCTTTTCTCCACCACCTCGGCGGCCGGCGCTGCGGCCAGCAGTTCGGCCAGGGTATGGCCCAGGCCCTTGGGGTACTGCTCGGAAATCACCGTCGGCAGTTCCAGCTCGTTCGTCGCCGCCAGCAACCAGCGGGCCCGCGCGCGGGTGCCTTCAGGGTCGCTCATGGCGCCGATGAGTTTTTCCTGGATGTCGACGACCAGCAGCGTGGCCTTGTGGGGATCGATCAGCATTGTCTGCCTCTTGCCTGGGAAAAGGCCTAGCCTCCCCCAGGCAAGCGGTGACGTCAATCAGGCGGACAGCCGAAGCGGTTCCAGCGACGCGGTCAGCGCAGCGAGCACCCGGTCCTCATGCTCATGGATGAAGAAGTGGCCGCCAGGGAACATCTGCAGCGAGAACGCCCCGTGGGTTTCCTTGCGCCAGGCCTGCAACTGCTCGTCACTGGCGCGGTCCTGCATGCCGCCCAACACGTGCAGCGGGCACTGCAAGGCCGGCCGCTGGCGGTAGGCGTAGGTACCACACAGCAGGAAGTCCGCGCGCAGGGTGGGCAAGGTCAGGCTCATCAGCTCGGCGTTGGCCAGCACTTCCTCGGACGTGCCCTGAAGCTCGCGCAACTCGCCGATCAACTCGGCGTCGCTTTTCGGCTCGCGCCAGTTCTTGCCGTCGTAGTCCTCGCGGCGGGTCGGCGCTGCGGTACCGCAGGCGAACAGGGCCAGTGGCGCCGGGCAGCCCAGCGCCTGCAACTCATGGGCAAGTTCAAATGCCAGCAAGGCGCCCAGGCTATGGCCGAGTAGCGCGTAGGGGGTGCTGGCCGCCAGGCGCTGTTCGGCGGCCAATTGCCGGGCCAGGGCCTGCATGTCGGTGTGCAGTGGCTCGGTCATGCGCGCACCACGCCCGGGCAGTTCCACCGGGCGTACCTGCAGCCACGTCGGCAGCTTGCGCCGCCAGCGGCTGTAGACCATGGCGCTGGCCCCGGAATACGGCAGGCACAGCAGGTTCAATGCAGTCACTGGGCGGCGGCTTCGGCCATTTTCTGGCGCAGGCTCAGCGGGCGCATGTCGGTCCAGACCTCATCGATGTAGGCCAGGCAGTCCTTCTTCAGGCCGCTCTTGCCTACGGCACGCCAGCCGTTGGGGATGGCTTTGTAGTCGGGCCAGATCGAGTATTGCTCTTCGTGGTTGACCACTACCTGGAACTGGATATCGTCGCGGTCGAAAACGGAAGTCATTGCCTGTCTCCTTGAGTGATGAATGCCGCTGCGCGCCTGGCGCAGGGGGGCTTTCAAGTAGACGTAGCGTGCGGCGAAAAAATTAGTGGGGCTGACGCGGTCCTTGTAGGAGCGGCCTTGTGTCGCGATCGGGCGCGCAGCGGCCGTAATCCAGGCGACCCAGACCTGCCAGGAAGACCGGGGTTGCAGGCTTTGCGGCCGCTGCGCGCCCGATCGCGACACAAGGCCGCTCCTACAAGGACCGCGCCGCGCAGGTCTTCAGGTATCCCGCAACAGGTCGTGGGTATCGAGCAAGCGGAAGGCCACCTGCGGGTTGCGCTCCAGCCCACGGCGGATCGCCGCCGGGATCGACTGCCGGGTCTTGCGGCACAGCCCGGGCTGGTCGTCCAGTTCGATGACGATGCCACGCATGGTCCGCACTTCGTTGAAACCAGGGGCGATGTGCACGCGGATGCCCAGGTTTTCGTACATCCGTTGCTGCAGGCGTTGCAGGTCTTCCAGGTCCTTGAGGTTTTCCAGGCGGTCGAGCAGGCGCTTTTCTTCCTGGCGGGTCAGCAGGAGGATGCGCTGGGCTGTCTGCGGGTGGTCGGCCAGGTGTTCGCGGCCACAAATGCAGGCGCCAGGTGGGCAGGGTTGGCGCAGGGATGGAGAACTGGTCATGGGGCAAGCATAGCCAGTTTTTGTGCCGCCTGTGCGGGCCCTATTGCCGGCAAGCCGGCTCCCACAGGAGCCACGATGGCGTTAAAAAACTTTCCTGTCAGGATAAAAAATTTCACAAATCTCTAGACCGCCACCCCTCACTTCGCCTATAAATCGCCAAAAGGAAATTTATATTCCTACCAAGAAACATCACTTCGCCTCTCGCGAAGCCTCTTTTGCCCTTGTGCCCGACCTGCCCCACTCCATCACGAGGCCTATCCGACATGCACCCCGCTCCCGATCACTTCATCCTGCGCGTCAGCTGCCCGGCCGTGTCCGGCATCGTCGCCGCGGTGACCACCTACCTGGCCGAGCACGGTTGCTACATCAGCGAGATGGCGCAGTTCGACGACGAGGACAACGGGCGCTTCTTCATGCGCGCGGTGTTCCGCTACAACACCGGTGTCACGGGTGACACACCGCAGCTGGAAGCCGGCTTTGCCGATGTCGCCCAGCGCTTCGACATGCAGTGGAGCCTGCACAGCAGTGCCCGACCGATGCGCGTGCTGCTGATGGTGAGCAAGTTCGACCACTGTCTGTCCGACCTGCTGTACCGCCATGCCAAGGGCGAGCTGGACATGCAGATCACCGCCGTGGTCTCCAATCACCTGGACCTGCGCCCGATGGCCGAGCGCCAAGGCATCCGTTTCGTCTACCTGCCGGTCAGCAAGGACACCAAGGCCGAACAGGAAGCCGCGCTGCTGCGCATCGTCGAGGACACCGGCACCGAACTGGTGGTGCTGGCGCGCTACATGCAGATCCTCTCCGACGACCTGTGCCGCCAGCTGTCGGGCCGGGCGATCAACATCCACCATTCGTTCCTGCCCGGTTTCAAAGGCGCCAAGCCCTACCACCAGGCCTACCAGCGCGGGGTGAAGCTGATCGGCGCCACCGCCCACTACGTCACCAGCGACCTCGACGAAGGCCCGATCATCGAGCAGGAAGTGCAGCGCGTGGACCATGCCTACGCACCGGACGACCTGGTGGCCATCGGCCGCGACACCGAGACCATCGCCCTGTCCCGCGCCGTGAAATACCACCTTGAGCACCGGGTGTTCCTGAACCACGACCGCACGGTGATCTTCAAATGAACGCCATTCCCGGTATCAAGCTGATCGACGGCAAGGCCACCGCGGCGCGGGTGCTGGCCGAGGTACGCGAGCAGGTGCAGGAACTGCGCCAGGGCGGTGTGCAGCCGGGCCTGGCGGTGGTGCTGGTCGGCGCCGACGCTGCCAGCCAGGTTTACGTGCGCAACAAGGTGCTGCGCGCTGAAGAGGTGGGCATCCGCTCGCTGGAGCATCGCCTGCCCGCCAACACCAGCCAGGCCGAGCTGCTGGCCTTGATCGACCGCCTCAACCGCGCCCCCGAGGTCAACGGCATCCTCGTGCAATTGCCGTTGCCGGCCCATATCGACGAACACCGCATTCTCCAGGCGATCAGCCCACTGAAGGATGTGGACGGTTTCCACAGCGAGAACGTCGGCGGCCTGGCCCAGGGCCGCGATGTGCTCACCCCGTGCACGCCCAGCGGCTGCATGCGCCTGCTGCGCGATGCCTGTGGCGAGCTGCGCGGCAAGCATGCGGTAGTGGTCGGCCGCTCGAACATCGTCGGCAAGCCCATGGCCGCCCTGCTGGTGCAGGCCGACTGCACGGTGACCGTGGTGCACTCGCGCAGCCGCGACCTGCCGGCGTTGTGCCGCCAGGCCGACATCCTGGTGGCCGCAGTGGGCAAGCCGCGGCTGATCGGTGCCGACTGGCTCAAGCCCGGCGCGGTGGTGATCGATGTCGGTATCAACCGCATCGACGAAGGCGGCCACAGCCGCCTGGTCGGCGATGTCGACTTCGCCGCCGCACTGCCCCAGGTGGCCGGCATCACCCCGGTGCCCGGCGGGGTCGGCCCGATGACCATCGCCTACCTGATGAAAAACACCCTGCTCGCCCTCGACCTGCAACAACAGGCCGCCCACCAGGAGCGCACCCCATGCCTTTCGCCCTGCTGAAATACGGCCTGAGCGCCGACTACCCGGTGGAGGTCGACCTGCCACCACCCTGCGAACTCAAGCCACGCTATGACGTGGTGATCATCGGCGGCGGCGGCCACGGCGTGGCCATCGCCTACTACCTGGCCAAGTACCACGGCATCACCAATGTCGCCGTGCTGGAAAAGGCCTATCTCGGTGGCGGCAACACTGCACGCAACACTGCGGTGATCCGCTCCAACTACCTCACCAGTGAGGGTGTGCGCTTCTACGCAGAATCGGTGCGCATGTTCCAGAACCTGTCGAACGAGTTCGACTTCAACATCATGTATTCCGAGCGCGGCCAGCTCACCCTGGCGCATACCGACGCCACCGTGCGCGCCTTCCGCCAGCGCGCCGAGGTCAACAAGCACTTCGGTGGCCGCACGGAAATGATCGACCGCCAGCAGATCCGCGAACTGGTGCCCAGCCTGAACCTGGACCCGGGGCACCTGCCGGTGCTGGCCGGCCTGTGGCACATCGACGGCGCCACCGCGCGCCACGACGCAGTGGCCTGGGGCTACGCCAAGCAGGCGGCCAAGCGCGGCGTCGAGATCCACCAGCTGACCGAAGTGCAGGACCTGCTGATCCGCAACGGGCGCATCGAGGCGGTGAAGACCAACCGTGGCACCGTGCAGTGCGGTTGCGTGGTGCAGGCCGTGGCCGGGGCCAGTTCGCTGCTGATGGCCAAGGCCGGCATCCGTGCGCCGATCCATACCTACCCGCTCCAGGCCATGGTCACCCAGCCGTTCAAGCCGTTCCTCGATCCGCTGGTCAGCTCGTCGGCGCTGCACTGCTACGTGCAGCAGACCAGCCGTGGCGAGATCGTCTTTGGCGGCGGCTCCGACCCCTACCCGCTGTACAACACCCGCTCCACCCTCGACCTCAAGGAAAGCCTGCTGGCCCACGCCATCGAGATGTTCCCGTTCATGGCCAACGCCAAGCTGATGCGCCAATGGGCCGGGATCACCGACATGACACCGGACTACAGCCCGATCATGGGCCTGTCGCCGGTGCACAACTATTACCTGGACGCCGGCTGGGGCACCTGGGGTTTCAAGGCCACGCCGATCTGCGGCAAGACCATGGCCGAGCTGGTCGCCAGTGGCGGCAAGGTGCCGGAACTGATCGCACCCTTTGCCCTGGAGCGCTTCAGCCGCTTCCAGCAAGTCAACGAAATGGGCGCCACCGCGGCCAGCCACTAAGGAGCGACGACGATGAAGATCCTGACCTGCCCCTTGAACGGCCCGCGCAATATCAGCGAGTTCACCTACGGCGGCGAATTCAGGCACATGCCCGACCCGGCCAGCTGCAGCGACGCCGAATGGGCCGACTATGTGTTCAACAGCGACAACCTGGCCGGGGTGGTGACCGAGTGGTGGCTGCACAACGCCTCCAGCTACTGGTTCCTCGCCGAACGCCACACCGTGAGCGACCAGGTGCTGCGCACCTTCGACCCGAAAGAACTGTTCGACCGCCGTGTCGACTTCACCCCCGCCGCCACCCCGGAGATTGCCGGATGAACAGCCACACTCGCCTCCCCGCGCCCATGGGCCTGCTGATCGACCGCGAGCGGCCCCTGCACTTCCAGTTCGACGGCCAGGCCTGCCAGGGCTTTGCCGGTGACAGCATCGCCAGCGCCTTGCTCGGCAGCGGCCGCTGGTTGCTGTCGCGCTCGTTCAAGTACCACCGCCCGCGCGGCCCGCTGAGCATGGCCGGGCAGGATGCCAACACCCTGGTGCAGCTGTCGGACGAGCCCAATGTGCTGGCCGACCTGGAAGCCGCCCGCGATGGCCAGGTGGTCGAAGGGCAGAACTTCAACGGTGGCCTGGCGCACGACCGCGATGCCTACCTGGGCAAGTTTTCGCGCTTCATGCCGGTGGGCTTCTATTACCGCTCGTTCTACAAGCCCAAGGGCATGTGGAAGGTGTGGGAGCCGCTGATCCGCAAGAAGGCTGGCCTCGGCGTGCTCGACCTCGGGTTCAAGCCGCAGTACTACGACAAGGCCTATCTGTTCGTCGATCTGGCCGTCATCGGCGCTGGCCCGGCGGGCCTGCGTGCCGCACTGGACGCGGCCAATGCCGGGGCCAAGGTGTTGCTGATCGAACAACAGCCGGTGCTTGGCGGCTCGCTCACCTACGCCCGGTTCGACATTGCCGGCACCCGCGCCACCGGCCTGCGCCAGGAACTGCTGGCTGCCGTCGATGGCCACCCGAACATCCAGGTGCTGCTGGAAGCCACCTGCAACGGCTGGTTCACCGACAACTACCTGCCGGTGATCCAGCACAAACGCCTGTACAAGGTGCGCGCCAGCCGCTGCCTGGTGGCGGCCGGTGCGTTCGACCAGCCAGTGGTGTTCCGCAACAACGACCTGCCGGGGGTCATGCTGACCAGCGCCGCGCAGCGGCTGATGAAGCTGTACGCGGTCAAGCCGGGCCAGCGTGCGGTAATCCTCACCGGCCACGATGACGGCTACCTCGCCGCCCTCGACCTGCAGGAGCAAGGCGTGGCCGTGGCCGCGGTGGTCGACATGCGCGCCGCGCCAGCCGATGCCGCAGTGGCCGCCGAACTGAAGCGCCGCGATATACCCGTGCACCTGGGCAGCACCGTGTACGAAGCCCTGCACGAAGCGGGCATGCGCCACGTGAGTGGCGTGGATATTCGCCCGATCACCGGCCAGGGCAAGGTCGGCCCGCATGGCCTGCGCCTGGCCTGCGACCTGCTGTGCATGTCGGCAGGCTACATGCCGGTGTACCAGTTGCTGTGCCAGGCTGGCGGCAAGCTGGCCTACGATGTGAACCGCGACGAATTCGCCATCAGCAACCTGCCGGCCGGGCTGGATATCGCCGGCTCGGTGAACGGCCGTCACGCACTGGGCAATGTGCTGGCCGACGCCACTCGCGGGGCTGCCGATGCGCTGGCAGCGCTGGGCCTGGAAGCGCCGGTGCAGCCCGTGTTCAGTGCCGAAGCCAAGGTCAACTTCCCCTGGCCGATCTTCCCCCACCCCAAGGGCAAGGATTTCGTCGACTTCGACGAAGACCTGCAAGTGCGCGACATCGTCAACGCCACCCGCAGCGGCTACCGCGACGTGCAGCTGGTCAAGCGTTTCTCCACGGTCGGCATGGGCCCGTCCCAGGGCCGCCACTCGGCGCTGCCGACCGCCCGCCTGGTGGCCCATGCCACCGGGCGCAGCATCAGCGAAACCGGGGTGACTACCGCCCGCCCACCGTTCCAGGCGGAAAAACTGGCCCACATCGCCGGCCGCGCCTTCGACCCGTACCGGCAAACACCAATGCATCGCCGCCACCTGGAAGCCGGGGCGAAGATGATGCCGGCCGGCCTCTGGCAGCGCCCGGCCTATTATGGCAAGCCCGAGGAACGCGAACGCTGCATGCAGGAGGAAGCCCGCCATGTGCGCGAGAAGGTCGGCCTGATCGACGTTTCCACCCTCGGTGGCCTGGATGTGCGCGGCCCCGACGCCGCCGAACTGCTGGAGCGCCTTTACACCTTCGGCTTCGCCAAGCTGGCCATCGGCCGCACCCGCTACGCGCTGATGACCAACGAGCACGGCGTGGTGATCGATGACGGCGTGTGCGCCCGGCTGGGCGAGCAGCACTTCTACGTCACCGCCACCACCAGCGGCGTCGACCGCATCTACCAGCAGATGCTGAAGTGGAACGCGCAATGGCGCCTGGATGTGGACGTCACCAACGTCACCGCCGCCCTGGCCGCGGTCAACCTGGCCGGGCCGCTGGCACGCCAGGTGCTGGCCAAGGTATGTGACGATGTGGACCTGTCGGCCGAGGCCTTCCCTTACCTCGGCGTACGCCAGGGCACAGTGGCCGGTATTGCCGCGCGCATCCTGCGGGTGGGCTTTGTGGGTGAACTGGGCTACGAAGTGCACGTGCCGGCGCGCCACGCCGAGCGCCTGTGGGATGCCTTGATGCAGGCCGGCGCGGGGTTGGGCATTCGCCCGTTCGGCGTCGAGACCCAGCGGCTGCTGCGCCTGGAAAAAGGCCACGTGATCATCAGCCAGGACACCGACGGCATGACCCACCCGGCGGAGATCGACATGCAGTGGGCCATCGGCCGCAAGAAGGCATTCTTCGTCGGCAAGCGCTCGATCGAGATCCTCGAAGCGCAGCCGCTCAAGCGCAAACTGGTCGGCTTCACCCTGCCCAAGGGCAGCCCGCAGCCGCTGGAGGGGCATCTGGTGCTGGACGGGGCGGACATCAGCGGCAACGTCACATCCTGCGAATACTCGCAAACCCTGGGGCAGATCATCGGCCTGGCATACGCCGGTGCCCATCAGGCCACGCCTGGCATGCACATCCCGATCCGCGTTGAGGGCGGCGTGATGGTCAATGCCAAGGTGGTGCCCCTGCCGTTCCACGATCCCGACAACCTGCGCCAGGAGCTCTGAGCCATGACCAGTTTGCAAGCCGAAGCTTTTATTCCACGCAGCCCGCGGGCCGAGCTGTTGCACAACTGCGCGTTGACTGACCTGACCGATCTGGCACGGGTCGGGTTTCGTGGGGGCGACAGTGCCGCTTGCCTGCAGGCGCGTGGCTACCGCTTGCCATCGCTACCCAACCAGGCCGTGCGCCAGCAAGACGGTGGCTGGGTAGCGCGCTTGTCGCAGACCGAGTACCTGCTGTTGGGCAGCCTGGCGGACGGCGGTGCACGGGTGGCTGCCGAAGAGGCCGGGTGGGTGCAGGATACCCGGCGCAACTACCTGCTGCCGCGCCAGGACAGCCATGCCTGGCTGCAGCTGTCGGGGGAGTATTGCAGCGCGGTGATGGCCAAGTTGTGCGGGGTGGACTTGCGCGCCCAGGCGTTTCCCGTTGGGGCGGTGGCGCAGACCTCGGCGGCGCGGATCAACGTGATCGTGCTGAATGTGGGGAGCGATGAGAGGCCGGCGTTGCAGTTGCTGTTTGATCGGGCGTCGCTGGCGTATTTCCGTGAAGCGGTGCTGGATGCCATGGATGAGTTCGATGGTGGGTGGGTCGGGGTGGATGAACTGATGCATTGACCTGCACCGGCCTCTTCGCGGGTAAACCCGCTCCCACAGGGGCATCACAAGGCTTGGGTGCTGCGGCATACCTGTGGGAGCGGGTTCACCCGCGAAGAAGCCAGCGCGGTGGCTGGCACCGGCTGCGCCGGTGTTCGCGGGCACGCCCGCTCCCACAGGGCCATCACTGGGCTGGGGGCTGCGGGGTACCTGTGGGAGCGGGTTCACCCGCGAAGAAGCCAACGCGGTGGCTGGCACCGGCTGCGCCGGTGTTCGCGGGCACGCCCGCTCCCACAGGGTCATCACTGGGCTGGGGGCTGCGGGGTACCTGTGGGAGCGGGTTCACCCGCGAAGAAGCCAACGCGGTGACTGGCACCGGCTGCGCCGGTGTTCGCGGGCACGCTCCCACAGGCTCATCACAAGGCTTGGGTGCTGCGGGGTACCTGTGGGAGCGGGTTCACCCGCGAAGAAGCCAGCGCGGTGGCTGGCACCGGCTGCGCCGGTGTTCGCGGGCATGCCCGCTCCCACAGGGTCATCACAAGGCTTGGGGGCTGTGGAGTACCTGTGGGAGCGGGCGTGCCCGCGAAGAAGCTCACTCGGTACCGAAGGTCAGAGCTGCACCAACCGATCGCGCAGGAAGTTCACAAAACCCTGCACCGGCCGCGCCACCTGTCGGTGCTGCGGGTACACCGCCGACAGCTGCAGCGCCGGCGGTCGCCACTCATCCAGCACCGTCACCAGCCGCCCATCCGCCAGTGCCTGGCCCACGATGAAGGTTGGCAGATAAGTCACCCCCATCCCGGCAATCGCCGCATCCCTGAGCAGCTCGCCATTGTTCGCCCGCATCCGCCCGGCCACCTGGATCGCCTGTGCCTTGCCGCCCTGGCTGAACTGCCACTGCACCTGCCGCGAATGCCCATATGGCAGACAATCATGCCCAGCCAACTGCTCCGGCCTGGCCGGCACGCCCCGCGCTTCCAGGTACGCCGGGCTCGCGCAATACACCCGCTCGACACTGGCAATGCGCCGCGCAATCAGGCTGGAGTCCTCCAGCGCACCAATCCGTAGCGCCAGGTCATAGCCCTCGCCGATCAGGTCAACGGCGCGGTCGCTCAAGTCCACTTCCACATCCACCTGCGGGTGCAACTGCAGGAACTCGGTCAGCAGGCAGCCCAGGTGCGCCATGGCGAACGACAGCGGCGCACTCAGGCGCAAGGTGCCACGCAAGGCCTGGGCCTGGCCGCTGATGTCGTGCTCCACCTGCTGCACTTCGCCGAGCAGGCGCAGCGCCGACTGGTAGTAGTGCTGGCCCAGCGGCGTGGCGTCCAGGCGCCGGGTGGAGCGATTGAGCAGGCGCACGCCCAGGCGCTCCTCCAGCTGCATCAGGCGCCGGCTGACCGATTGCTTGGACATCCCCAGGCGGTCGGCCGCAGCGGTGAAACTGCCGGCTTCCATGACCTGGGCAAAGATGCGCATGTCTTCGTAAGGGTTCATTGTCTCGCTCTTGGTGACAGTCAAACGCTTTATAGCGGCTTTTTCCCATCAGCGCATCTCCCTAATCTACGCACAAGTCGCAGCGATGGCCCTGAAGGCCAGGCAAGACGCCCACTACCAACATTCAACAGAAAAGGATTCGCTCATGAACATTGTCCACAAAACCCTTACCGCTTCCCTTCTGGCCCTGTCCGTTTCCAACGCCTTCGCTGCTGGCAGCCCGGGTGTCGAACAGCACACCCAGGCCTTCCTCGAAGCCCTCGAACAAGGCGGCGGCAAGCCACTGGAGCAGCTCAGCCCGAAAGACGCCCGCGCGGTGCTGACCGGTGCCCAGGCCTCGGTCAAGGTCGATCTCTCGGGTATCGAGGTAAAGGAACGCACCATCCAGGCCAACGGCGAGTCGATCAAACTGCAAGTGGTGCGCCCGGCCAACGTGAAGGGTGACCTGCCGGTGTTCATGTTCTTCCACGGTGGCGGCTGGGTGCTCGGCGATTTCCCGACCCACCAGCGGCTGATCCGCGACCTGGTGGTTGGCTCTGGCGCAGTGGCGGTCTATGTGGACTACACCCCGTCGCCGGAAGCGCATTACCCGACGGCGATCAACCAGGCCTACGCTGCCACCCAATGGGTGGCCGAGCATGGCAAGGAAATTGGCGTGGACGGCAAGCGCCTGGCCGTGGCCGGCAACAGCGTCGGCGGCAACATGGCGGCAGTAGTTGCCTTGAAAGCCAAAGAGGCCGGCACCCCAGCCCTGCGCTTCCAGCTGCTGCTGTGGCCGGTGACCGATGCCAGCTTCGAGACTGCGTCGTACAAGCAGTTTGCCGAGGGGCACTTCCTCACCACCGGGATGATGAAGTGGTTCTGGGACAACTACACCACCGACGCCAAGGCACGGGCGCAGATCTACGCTTCGCCGCTGCGGGCCAGCAGTGAACAGCTGAAAGGCTTGCCACCTGCGCTGGTGCAGACAGCCGAGTTCGATGTGCTGCGTGACGAAGGTGAGGCTTATGCCCGCAAGCTGAATGCTGCCGGGGTGACCGTTACCTCGATGCGGTACAACGGCATGATCCATGACTACGGCTTGCTCAACCCGCTGAGCCAGGTGCCGGCTGTAAAGGCGGCGATGCGCCAGGCGGGCACCGAACTTAAAGTGCACCTGCAGTAAATCGATGACCAGAAGACCCGCCTAGGCGGGTCTTTTGCTTCTATGGCGGAAATGGCCCGCAGGCTTCAATGAATCTGCCATCGGTGCGGCTATCTATGGCACCGTCCGCCCCGATGTAGATATCAATACTTGGCCATCTGGGTTTGGCCCGGATGCAGTGCGATTTCCCACGGTTGTTCCAATACAACTCCATGAAAAACTGGTCGTTCGGGAAGATATGCCCTGCGCCTCCTGTGGCTTCACCCGGGTAGATCTCTCCTTTTGATATATCGTGCTGGACATTCAAGATGTAGCCGAGACGCCCCTGCCCTTTGTCAGAAAAATGAAAACTTACCCGGGGTGTGGCAACATACCAAAAGATAATAGGCGTAAGCATTATCATTACTACCCAGCGCCAGATATGCCGATTCGGTTTATTTGCAGACGTGATCACGTTTGCTATCTCCCGGTTTGAACGTAGCATCGGTGAAGACAAAGCCTGCGTGAGCAGGCTTTGTCGTGTGGCCTTACAACTCGAAGCAGTTCATTACTTCAAATAAGAGACCGACGGGTCTCTTTATGGCTATTATTTGCCGAGTTCAATGATGGTCCAGGCTGCAATTACCCATGTGCATGCAACAGCATTACACCAAAAGGAGATTTGCAGGCGCCGCTTGAGAGGGATAGGACAGTTCCGACAGTCTTCAGCATTCAACAGCCCTCTACGAACAACCAGCACAGGGAAAACTGCTCCCAGCATAACGCCTGAAACAATCATTGCCCTCGTTCGGATCGATATCGTGGTCCAATATTTCAGATCTTCTTTCAGGCCCGGGCTGTTCTGAAACGCCGAGCAAAGCTCCTCAAAGCGCCTCCCCATCGTTAAACGGTAGTGAACTCCAAGTCCGACAGCCCCGATGACAAAGGGCGCCAATAGAAATGCAAGCCGCAAGTTGATAGGCCACGCTGTGAACTCAGTCATAGAGTTTCTCGAACAGTAACTCACCTGTCGTCTCTCCAAGACCTTCGCCCATTTTGCTCAAAGCAAATGAAGCACTGCCAACCAACAAAACTCCGCAAGCCACTTTGCCGTATATGCCAAATGCACAAACCAGTTGGGATGCATCAGCCGCCAGTTTTGCGCCTGCCATTCCCCCGGCTAACCCACCCGAGAAGCTCCCGGTCTCTGTGAATCGGATTTTCTTGCATGCTTCGGTCTCACCTGCGCGGCAAGCTTCATGAACCTTCAGATAAGAGGAGCCACCGCCAAGCCCGATCCCGATCCAGCCGCCATACTTGAGATACTGTGAAGTCTTCGCCACTTCGTCCAGATGCGTTGCATACCCAGGTATCTGCCCCGGCGCACCTGCCTTCTTCCAGTGATGTACAACGCTTTTCGTGGAGATGCCGAGGTCTCGGCGCAAGGTGTCATGACTGCCCAGATTTAATGCCTTGTTCAAAAAACCGACCCGCAGTTGCGCCCCGAGTTGCTGATAAAGCTCCCTACGCGCAGCAAAGAAACTCGGACTGTTCAAATGGCCATATACCGCGAACTCTCGTTGATGCAGAGCCTCGATTCCCCTCAACGTATCCTTGACCTGCCCCAACCCTCGTTCGAGCATGTCCTTGCCCACGCCCATCGACTGGCTCGCCCCATTGAGCACTCCAGCAATCTCGCCGATGTGTTCCATCATGAAGTTGGCTTCTTCATGGGAGAGAATCGATAGCGACTCCCGCGCCCTCTCTGCCACCATGATCAGCTGGTTCTCCTCAAAGCTGCAGGCATAGCCACTACTCGGGCTGCCGAGGACAAAAATCTCGCCCGCCTTGAACCCTTCGGGAAAGGTCGGATTCAGGCGTTGCAGCAGCGAGACAGGCAGCAGGCTATTTGTTGCGTCCAGGCTTTGCAGCACCTCCTCGAATGACATGCTGCGCTGCACGATATGGAAACCCGGCTCCAATATTGCCATTGAGTCGCGTTCAAAAGCGCTAAAAGCCTGGGCTGGGGTCTGCTCCGGTGAGGAAGGCGAACTCCGGGTGGTAGGCGACGATGGCGCTGTCTGAGTTGCACGGCCACCCGCAGAGTGAACCGCAGACCTTGCAATGACCCGGTTATTGCCCTCTGGACAGCCACACTTGACCAGCGCCCCGTCTACCACAGCTGGTTTTCCTTCAATGTTGAAGAAAGGCAGCCCTTCAACGATTACACCGGGCTTCTTGCATTCCGGGCACTCTGTCGTGGTGTCCCCCAGGCGCAGAGCACGCTGGTCGTTCCCCCGATAATTGGTACTGCTGGCCATGCAGACCGCCCCGGTGGTGGTGAGGTCTCCATCGAGTGCCTGTCCTTTGCCATGTATCGATATGCGTGTCATGAGCAACTCCCTGTATGGAAATCCCGACGCTATCACCGGCAAAACAGAAAGAGACCGAGCGGCGGAAAACTCAGAATTGCCCTACAAAAACCTGAGGCAACTGTCACGAATTACAAGACAGTCATTCCTTTCAGACACTATTTTTTAAAGAAATAGGTGACAGTAAAGTTATCTCCATAGACAGCACGGCAGCCCTCCCGGCCCCGGCATTCAAGGAGAATCACCATGCTCACCGTCCGTAACGCCAAAGACCGCGGCCTGGCCTTTCATGGCTGGCTGAAATCGTTCCACACCTTCTCCTTCGGCCACTACCGCAATCCCGACGAGCAAGGTTTCTCGGACCTGCTGGTGATCAACGACGATCGCGTCATACCCGGCAAGGGCTTTGGTCAACACCCGCACCGCGACATGGAGATTTTCTCCTACGTGCTGGAAGGCGCGCTGGAGCACAAGGACACGCTGGGCACCGGCTCGGTGATCCGCCCGGGCGATGTGCAGCTGATGAGCGCTGGCCACGGCGTGGCCCACAGCGAGTTCAACCACAGCCAGGTGCAGCCGGTGCACTTCCTGCAGATCTGGATCGTGCCGAACGTGCAAGGGGCAACACCGCGCTACCAGCAACAGCATTTCAGTACCGAGGAAAAGCGCGGCAAGCTGCGCCTGATCATCTCGCCGGATGGCGCCGAGGGGTCGTTGCAGGTACGGCAGAATGCGCGGGTGTATGCCGGCCTGTTCGACGGTCACGAGCGTGCCACCCTGACCTTGCCGGAAAACCGCCATGCCTATGTGCATGTGGCGCTGGGCAGCATCGAGCTCAATGGGGAAGTGCTGAATGAAGGGGACGGGGTGCGGGTGAGGCAGGAACAGGTGCTGGAGCTGAGCAACGGGGTGGATGCCGAGGTGCTGGTGTTCGACCTGCGGCCGCATGAATTGCCTGGCATGCCTTGAGTTTCTGCTTCGACAGTAATGGCCCTATCGCCGGCAAGCCAGCTCCCACAGTTGCTGCACAGTATCTGAAACCTGTGCAGTACCTGTGGGAGCTGGCTTGCCGGCGATAGGGCCATCAGCCATCACTCAGGGCTCGAACCCTTCGACGATGATCACCTCAGCCTTCGCCACCCCCTGGCGATGGCTGCAAGCCTCCTGGTACAGCTCGGACCGGTAACACGCCAGCGCCTGCTCGTACGAATCGAACTCGATCACCACGCTACGCTGAGGGGTAGGCCGCCCTTCCATCGCCTCGCTACGCCCGCCACGGGCGAGGAAGCGGCCGCCGAATGCCTTGAAGGCAGCCGGGGCGCGCTGGGTGTACTGCTGGTATTGCTCGGGGTCGGTCACGTCCACATGGGCGATCCAATAGGCCTTCATGCGTTGCTCTCCTGTTACGGCGATATTTGTGTATGATGGTATACCATAATAATCACCCCGCCACAGTGAGCGTGCAACATGGCTTTCAACACCATCGAAGAACTTCTCGAGGACTACCGGCAAGGCAAGATGGTCCTGCTGGTGGATGACGAGGACCGGGAAAACGAAGGCGACCTGCTGATCGCCGCCGAGCGTTGCGACGCCCAGGCCATCAACTTCATGGCCCGTGAAGCGCGCGGGTTGATCTGCCTGACCCTGACCGACGATCACTGCCAACGCCTGGGCCTGGAGCAGATGGTGCCGGCCAACGGCAGCGTGTTCAGCACTGCCTTCACCGTGTCGATCGAGGCGGCCACGGGCGTTACCACCGGTATTTCCGCTGCCGACCGGGCGCGTACCGTGGCGGCGGCCATGGCCCCCGACGCCCGCCCCGAAGACCTGGTGCAACCCGGCCACATCTTCCCCCTGCGCGCCCGCGAAGGCGGCGTGTTGACCCGCGCCGGCCACACCGAAGCCGGCTGCGACCTCGCGCGCCTGGCCGGGTTCACCCCGGCGTCGGTGATCGTCGAAGTGCTCAACGACGACGGCACCATGGCCCGTCGCCCGGACCTGGAGGTGTTCGCTGCCCGGCATGGCATCAAGATCGGCACCATCGCCGACCTCATCCACTACCGCCTGAGCACCGAGCAGACCATCAAGCGCATCGGCGAACGCGAACTGCCGACCGTGCACGGCACCTTCCGCCTGGTCACCTACGAAGACCGCATCGAAGGTGGCGTACACATGGCCATGGTCATGGGCGATATCCGCCGCGAGCAGCCGACCCTGGTGCGGGTGCACGTGATCGACCCGCTGCGCGACCTGGTCGGCGCCGAATACGCCGGCCCTGCCAACTGGACGCTGTGGGCGGCGCTGCAGAAAGTGGCCGAGGAAGGCGCCGGCGTGGTGGTGATCCTGGCCAACCATGAGTCCTCGCAGGCGCTGCTGGAGCGCGTGCCGCAGCTGACCCAGCCGGTGCGGCCTTACCAGCGTGGGCAATCGAAGGTGTACTCGGAGGTGGGTACAGGCGCGCAGATCCTGCAGGACCTGGGCGTGGGCAAGCTGCGCCACCTGGGCCCGCCGCTGAAATACGCGGGGCTGGCGGGGTATGAGCTGGAGGTGGTGCAGAGCATCCCCTTCGAGCCCGGACTGGTGAGCTGATACAGGCCCCTGTAGGAGCGGCCTTGTGTCGCGAAAGGGCCGCGAAGCGGCCCCGACAATTCATGTGTCGACGCTGAAATCCGGGGGCCGCTTTGCGGCCCTTTCGCGACACAAGGCCGCTCCTACAAAGGTTCGCGGCAAATTGCAGAGGATGGAGTGATGGCCGGTAGCCTCATGCCTCTTGCCAAAAGCTTGGAATACCATAATATGATATCCCGTAGACCTTGAATCTGCAGGCCGGCACCTACAATCAAAAACGGCCAAAAACACTTTGTTTTAGCTGCTCCCCGAACACTGTTGGCGGGCGCACCACAAGCCCCGCCTCGAATAACAAAAGCAACGAGGGCGTAACCATGCTGTTGAGCAAACGTGTAACCGCAGTGCTGTCCGCCAGCCTGCTGACCCTGGCATGTCAGGCCGCCCAGGCCGCCGACAGCCTGAACTTCGTCAGCTGGGGCGGTACCACCCAGGACGCCCAGAAAGAAGCGTGGGCCGCACCCTTCACCAAAGCCACCGATATCAAGGTCGTCCAGGACGGCCCTACCGACTACGGCAAGCTCAAGGCCATGGTCGAGAGCGGCAACGTGCAGTGGGACGTGGTCGACGTCGAAGCCGACTTCGCCCTGCGTGCCGCCAGCGAAGGCCTGCTCGAACCCCTCGATTTCACCCAGATCAAGCGCGACAAGATCGACCCGCGCTTCGTCTCCGACCATGGCGTCGGCTCGTTCTTCTTCTCCTTCGTGCTCGGCTACAACGAAGGCAAGCTCGGTGCCAACAAACCGGTGGACTGGACCGCACTGTTCGACACCAAGACCTACCCTGGCAAGCGCGCCCTGTACAAATGGCCCAGCCCAGGCGTACTGGAACTGGCCCTGCTGGCCGACGGCGTAGCCCCCGACAAGCTGTACCCGCTGGACCTGGACCGCGCCTTCAAGAAGCTCGACACCATCAAGAAAGACATCGTCTGGTGGGGCGGTGGCGCCCAGTCGCAGCAACTGCTGGCCTCGGGTGAAGCCTCGCTCGGCCAGTTCTGGAACGGCCGCGTCTATGCCCTGCAGCAAGACGGTGCACCGGTGGGCGTGAGCTGGAAGCAGAACCTGGTCATGGCCGACTTCCTGGTCATCCCCAAAGGGGCCAAGAACAAGGACGCGGCCATGAAGTTCCTGGCCAACGCCAGCAGCGCCGAAGGCCAGGCCGAGTTCGCCAACAAGACCGCCTACGCGCCGGTGAACGTCGACAGCGTGGCCAAGCTGGACAAAGACCTCGCGCAGAACCTGCCGACCGCCTACGCCCAGGATCAGGTCACCCTCGACTTCGCCTACTGGGCCAAGAACGGCCAGGCCATCGCAGCCCGCTGGAATGAGTGGTTGGTCAAATGAAAGTCGCCATCAACGCCCTGCATAACGCGCAAGGTGCCCCCACGGGCACCGGCGCCCCGGGAACGGCCCCCCGCCGCGTCAGCCTGAGCCAGCGCTGGAAAGGCAGCCGCAATTTGCTCCCGGCGCTGCTGTTCCTTGGCCTGTTCTTCTTTGCCCCGCTGGCCGGCCTGTTGCTGCGCGGGGTGCTGGAGCCAACGCCGGGCCTGGGCAACTACGAGCAGCTGTTCGCCAACTCGGCTTATGCGCGGGTACTGTTCAACACCTTCTCGGTGGCCGGCGTGGTCACCCTGATCAGCGTGCTGCTGGGCTTCCCGCTGGCCTGGGCAATTACCCTGGTGCCCAAGGGCTGGGGCCGCTGGTTGCTGAACATCGTGCTGCTGTCGATGTGGACCAGCCTGCTGGCGCGCACCTACTCGTGGCTGGTGCTGCTGCAGAGCTCGGGGGTGATCAACAAGGCGTTGATGGCCATGGGTATCATCGATGCCCCGCTGGAAATGGTGCACAACCTGACCGGCGTGGTGATCGGCATGAGCTACATCATGATCCCGTTCATCGTGCTGCCGCTGCAGGCAACCATGCACGCCATCGACCCGATGGTGCTGCAGGCCGGCTCGATCTGCGGCGCCAGCCCGTGGACCAATTTCTGGAAGGTGTTCCTGCCGCTGTGCCGCTCGGGGCTGTTCTCCGGGGCACTGATGGTGTTCGTGATGTCGCTCGGTTACTACGTCACCCCGGCCCTGCTGGGTGGTGCGCAAAACATGATGCTGCCCGAATTCATCATCCAGCAGGTGCAGTCGTTCCTCAACTGGGGCCTGGCCAGCGCCGCCGCCGCACTGCTGGTGGTGATCACCCTGGTGCTCTTCTACCTGTACCTGAAGCTGCAGCCGGAATCCCCGGTCGGCAACGCGAGGTAAACCGCCATGCTCCTGTCTCCCAATGCCATGGGCCGCCCGCTGCGTACGGGCCTGTACCTGACCACCGGGGTCATCGCGGCCTTCCTGCTGCTGCCGGTGGTGTTCATCGTGTTGCTGTCGTTCGGCTCGTCACAGTGGCTGGTGTTCCCGCCACCGGGCTGGACCTTCAAGTGGTACGGCCAGTTCTTCTCCAACCCGGAGTGGATGGACGCCGCGCTGGCCAGCCTGAAGGTGGCCGTGCTGACCACCATCGCCGCCGTGCTGCTCGGCCTGCCCACCGCGTTTGCCCTGGTGCGTGGCCGCTTCCCCGGCCGCGAGCTGCTGTACGGGCTGTTCACCATGCCGATGATCGTGCCGTTGGTGATCATTGCCGTGGCGGTGTACGCGCTGTTCCTCAAGCTCGGCTACACCGGCACGCTGTTCGCCTTCGTGGTCAGCCACGTGATCGTCGCCCTGCCCTTCACCATCATCTCGATCATCAACTCGCTGAAGCTGTTCGACCAGTCGATCGAGGATGCCGCAGTGATCTGCGGCGCCTCGCGCCTGCAGGCGATCTTCAAGGTGACCTTCCCGGCCATTCGCCCAGGGATGATCGCCGGCGGCCTGTTCGCCTTCCTGGTGTCGTGGGATGAAGTGGTGCTGAGCGTGATGATGGCCAGCCCCGACCTGCAGACCCTGCCGGTGAAAATGTGGACCACCCTGCGCCAGGACCTCAGCCCGGTCATCGCCGTGGCCTCGACCCTGCTGATCGGCCTGTCGCTGCTTGTCATGTTCATTGCCGCCGCCTTGCGCCGGCGCACCGAAGCCAACGCCTGAGCGCGCGGAGAAAACAACAATGAGTGCACTGATCAAAGACAACGCGCACGGCAAGACCCTGGTCAGCCTGCGCGGCCTGAACAAGCACTACGGCGACTTCACCGCCGTGGACAACCTCGACCTGGAAATCCAGGACGGCGAGTTCCTGACCTTCCTCGGCTCCAGCGGCTCGGGCAAGTCCACCACCCTGTCGATGCTGGCCGGCTTCGAAACACCGAGCAGCGGCGAGATCCTGGTCGAGGGCCAGTCACTGGTCAACGTGCCGCCACACAAGCGTGACATTGGCATGGTGTTCCAGCGCTATTCGCTGTTCCCGCACCTGAACGTGCGCGACAACATCGGCTTTCCGCTGGCCATTCGCAAGCTCGGCGCCAGCGAAACCAGCAAGCGCGTCGATGCCATGCTCAAGCTGGTGCAGCTGGAGAAGTTCGCCCACCGCAAGCCGTCGCAGATGTCCGGTGGCCAGCAGCAGCGCGTGGCGATCGCCCGGGCGCTGGTGTACGAACCGCGCATCCTGCTGATGGACGAACCGCTCGGCGCGCTGGACAAGAAGCTGCGCGAAGACCTGCAGGATGAACTGCGCCAGTTGCACCGGCGCCTTGGCATCACCATCGTCTACGTCACCCACGACCAGGAAGAAGCCATGCGCCTGTCCCAGCGCATCGCCATCTTCAGCCATGGCAAGATCGTCGGCCTGGGCACCGGTTACGACCTGTACCAGAACCCGCCGAATGCCTTCGTCGCCTCGTTCCTGGGCAACTCCAACTTCCTGCGGATCAAGGCCAGCAGCAATGGCGCGGGCAGCTTCGAGGGCCAGCCGGTAGCCATCCGCCTGACCCCGGGCCTGGCCGCCTCGCAGGATGCACTGATCATGGTGCGCCCGGAAAAGGCCCTGGCCCTGACCGCCGAACAGGCCGCGCGCGAGCCGCTGCCGGCGGGGTGGAACGAGGTCAGCGCCAAGGTTGGCGAAGTGCTGTTCCTGGGCGAGAGCCAGACCTGCCATGTGGTAACTGCGGGCGGTACCGAGCTGACGGTCAAGGCTTTGTCGGCGGCGGGCATGCCGATGCAGCCGGGGGATACCGTGAAGGTGCGCTGGGCGGTGGCGGATGCGTGCATCTATACCGAGTGGGCAGAAAGTGACCTGAGCAAGTCTGCCGGGGCGCATTGATACCGCTGGAGCCGCTTTGCGGCCCTTTCGCCGGCAAGCCAGCTCCCACAGTTACAGCGCAGGTTTCAGGGTTGGCAAGGCCCCTGTGGGAGCTGGCTTGCCGGCGATGGGCTGCACAGCAGCCCCATTGACGCGAACTTACAAGCATCAGGCAAAGCCAACTGCCCTATGGACTGTCACATTATCATCACGCCACTGTCGTAATCTGCCGGCCATCTCTATGCCATAGGCCTTCCGGCATGCCCCGCCTGCTTGTCTTGCTGCTCACCCTGCTGCCGCTGGCGACCCTGGCCGAGCCCGCTCACCTGCGCGTGCAAGGCTCCAACACCATCGGCGCGGCCTTGCTGCCAGCGCTGGTGCAAGGGCAATTGCGCGCGCAGCAAGCTACCGCCATCGAACAATACCCGGGCACGCTGGCCAACGAGACTGTCATCACCGCTCGCGATACGCGTGGCCAGCCTTTGCGCATCGACATCGCCGCACACGGTTCCAGCACCGGCTTCGTCGCCCTGGGCCATGGCGAGGCCGACCTGGCCGCCGCGTCGCGGCCGATCAACGACAACGAAGCAAGCCAACTGCAGGCTTTGGGCGACCTGCGCGCAGCTTCCGCCGAACAAGTCATCGGCCTGGATGGCGTTGCCGTCATCGTTCACCCCGATAACACGCTGCCACAACTCACCACGGGGCAACTGGCACAGATTTTTGCAGGGCAGATCCAGCGCTGGGAGCAATTGGGTGTTGCCGGTGGGGCCATCCACCTGTACGCCCGTGACGATCGCTCCGGTACCTTTGAGACCTTCAAGGCACTGGTGCTGGAACCTCAGCACGGCGAGCTTTCGCCCAAGGCCCAACGCTTCGAGTCCAGCGACGAGTTGGCCGCGCGAGTGAGCACCGACCGCCAGGCCATCGGTTTCAGCAGCCTGGCGGCCGTGCATGGGGCCAAGGTGCTGGCGGTGGCCGAAGGTGACGCGCCGGCCATGCTGCCGGAGCGTGCACTGGTGGCCAGCGAGGATTACCCGCTATCGCGGCGCCTGTACTTCTACCTGCCGGCCAACCCCAAGCCCCAGGCCAAGGCCCTGGCCGATTTCGCTCAGAGCCCGGCAGGCCAGGCGATCGTCGCCCAGCAGGGTTTCGTTGCGCAGCAGATCGAGGCCCAACCTGTAGCCCCCCAGGCCGACATGCCGCCGCGCTATCGCACCCTTGCCCAGCAGGCGCAGCGATTGAGCGTTAACTTCCGCTTCCAGGAAGGCAGCGCCAGCCTCGACAACAAGGCCCTGCGCGATGTGCAGCGGGTGGCCGACTACCTGCGCCAAGCGGGCAAGTTGCGGCGCAAGGCGGTGCTGGTGGGCTTTGGCGACCCCAAGGAGACACCCGGCCGCGCCGCCCTGCTCTCCCGCCTGCGGGCTCAGGCGGTGCGCCGCGAGCTGGCGCGCGATGGCGTGGAGGTGCTGGAGGTTACGGGGATGGGGGATGAACTGCCAGTGGCAGGGAACGAACTGGAGCAAGGGCGACTGCGTAATCGCCGGGTGGAAGTGTGGGTTTATTGAACGGTAGGCCTGCTCTGGCCTGACCGGTGTAGGAGCGGCCTTGTGTCGCGAAAGGGCCGCAAAGCGGCCCCGGCAATTCTGTGGCGATGCCAACCCTGTGGGGGCGCTACGCACCCCTTTCGCGACACAAGGCCGCTCCTACACGGCGCCCTGGCAAAGAAATGTAACAGCTCCCCATTCGGCATCACCGGCAAACGGGTCTAGGCTCAAGCCCATGTGATACCGGGCCCCTCTGACGGCTGCCAGGCCGCCATGTCGGATCACTGTTGCCATGCAACGTCGACATTGAAGGAGGGGCTCATGACAGCTCTACAGACATTCCTCACCACCCCGTTCCTCGGTACCAGCACCTGGTTGTGGCTGGTGTTCATGGCCATCGTCATAGGTTTGCTGGTACTCGACCTGGGCGTGCTGCACCGCCACGACCGGGAAATCGAAATGCGCGAGAGCCTGCTGCTGTATTCGGGCTATTTCAGCGTCGGCGTGCTGTTCGGCGCCGGGGTCTGGTACCAATTGGGCGCGCAGTCGGCGCTGGAGTTCTACACCGGGTTCCTGGTCGAGCAGTCGCTGTCGATGGACAACGTGTTCGTCATGGCGATGATCTTCAGCTATTTCGCCATCCCCCGCCGCTACCAGCACCGCGTGCTGTTCTGGGGCATCCTCGGGGTGGTGTTCCTGCGGGCGATCATGATCGGCGTGGGCGCGGCGCTGGTGCAGAACTTCGCCTGGGTACTGTATATCTTCGGTGCCTTCCTGCTGTTTACCGGGGTGAAGATGGCGCTGTCGAAGGAGGACAGCCGCCCCGACCTGGCCAACAACCCGATCCTAAAGTTCGTGCGCCGGCACATGCGGGTCACCGAGCAGATCCACGGCTCGCACTTCTTCGTGCAGCAGACCCCGCCCGGGCAGCACAAGGCGCTACGCCATGCCACCCCGCTGTTCATGGCGCTGGTGCTGATCGAACTGGCCGACCTGGTATTCGCCGTCGACAGCGTCCCGGCAATCTTCGCCATCACCCAGGACCCATTCATCGTCTATACCTCGAACATCTTCGCCATCCTCGGCTTGCGCTCGCTGTATTTTGCGCTGGCGGCGCTGATGCACCGGTTCGTTTACCTCAAGTACGCGCTCGCGCTGGTGCTGATCTTCATTGGCTGCAAGATCTTCTACCACGGCATGGTGGGCAAGGTGCCAGCGTTGCTTTCGCTGGGGGTGACGTTCGGGTTGTTGCTGGGTGGGGTGGTGGTTTCGCTGGTCAAGACGCGGGGGGAGAAGCCGGAAATCAAGGGTGCTCAATCCAGACAGCCTTCAAATGCCGATCGCACAGTCAGCGAGAAGGAGGAAGACCCGCAGATGCGGGTCTGACCATCCAGAGTGAGCCTTCAAGGGCCTCTTCGCGGGCTTGCCCGCTCCCACAGGTATTGCGCACAGCTTGAAGGCGGCACAGTTCCTGTGGGAGCGGGCAAGCCCGCGAAGAGGCCGGAACAGGCGGGCAAAATCATCGCCCGCTACGCATCATCTCCGCCGGCACGTACTTGCCAATCTCATACTTGCCAATCGCCGCCCGGTGCACTTCATCCGGTCCATCGGCCAGGCGCAAGGTGCGCTGCATGGCGTACATGTAAGCCAGCGGGAAATCGCCACTTACCCCTGCCCCGCCATGAATCTGGATCGCCCGGTCGATCACCTTCAGTGCCACGTTCGGCGCCACTACCTTGATCTGCGCAATCTCGCTGCGGGCGACCTTGTTGCCGACCGTGTCCATCATGTACGCCGCTTTCAACGTCAGCAGCCGGGCCATGTCGATCTCCATGCGCGAGTCGGCGATCTTGTCGACGTTGCCGCCCAGACGCGCCAGTGGCCGGCCGAAGGCGGTACGCTCCACCGAGCGCTTGCACATCAGTTCCAGCGCGCGCTCGGCCATGCCGATCGAGCGCATGCAGTGGTGGATACGGCCGGGGCCAAGGCGCCCCTGGGCAATCTCGAAGCCACGGCCCTCACCCAGGATCACGTTCTCATACGGCACCCGCACGTTCTCGAAGAGCACCTCGGCGTGGCCATGGGGAGCATCGTCATAGCCGAACACCGGCAGCGGGCGGACGATCTTCACCCCAGGCGTATCGGTGGGCACCAGTACCATCGAGTGCTGCTGGTGGCGTGGCCCTTCAGGGTCGGACAGGCCCATGAAGATCATCACCTTGCAGCGCGGGTCGCAAGCGCCGGAGGTCCACCACTTGCGGCCGTTGATTACCCATTGGTCACCGTCACGCACGGCGGTGGCGGCCATGTTGGTGGCATCCGAGGAGGCCACGTCCGGTTCGGTCATGGCGAACGCCGATCGGATCTCGCCACGCAGCAGCGGCTCCAGCCACCGGCGCTTCTGCGCTTCGCTGCCATAGCGCACCAGCACTTCCATGTTGCCGGTGTCTGGCGCCGAACAGTTGAACGGCTCCGGACCGAGCAACGAACGGCCCATGATTTCTGCCAGCGGGGCGTATTCCAGGTTGCTCAGGCCGGCACCGTATTCCGATTCGGGCAGAAACAGGTTCCACAGCCCTTCGGCGCGGGCCTTGGCCTTGAGTTCTTCCATGATCGCGGTGGGCTGCCAGCGGTCGCCCTCGGCGACCTGGCGCTCGAACACCGCCTCGGCGGGGTAGACATAGGCGTCCATGAACGCGCTGACGCGCTCACGCAGTGCCTGGACCTTGGGCGAATAGGCGAAATCCATCGGGGCTACCTTCACGGTTCGGAGTACATGGGCCAGAGCCTAGAGCAGCATGGCCCCATCCACCTAGTCTATTTTCCGCGTGTATAAACATTCATAACCGATATATGATCGACCCATAATTCCAACAAAGAGCGGCGCCCATGAACCTCAGCAAGGTCGACCTCAACCTGTTCATCGTGTTCGATGCGATCTACACCGAAGCCAACCTGACCCGCGCCGGGCAGATCGTCGGCATCACCCAGCCGGCAGTGTCCAACGCCCTTTCGCGGCTGCGCGAAACCTTCAACGACCCGCTGTTCGTGCGTACCGCGCAAGGCATGGTGCCCACGCCCATGGCGCAGAACATCATCGGCCCGGTGCGCAACGCCCTGGCACTGCTGCGCACCTCGGTGCAGGAAAGCCGCATCTTCAACCCGCAACAGGCCAACAAGACCTTCCGCATCAGCATGACCGACCTGACCGAAGCGGTGATCCTGCCGCCGCTGTTCCAGCGCTTGCGCCGCCTGGCGCCGGCGGTGCTGATCGAAAGCTTTTTGTGCAAGCGCCGCGAGACCACCAAGGAACTCGCCGCCGGCCGCCTGGACTTCGCCATCGACGCACCGTTGAACACCGACCCGCAGGTACGCCACGTCAAACTGATGCAAGACCGCTATGTCTGCGCCCTGCGCCAGGGCCACCCGCTGGCCGACAGCAAGCTGACCCTCGACAACTACCTGGGCATGACCCACATCCATATCTCCAGCCGCCGCAACGGCCTGGGCTATGTCGACCTGGCCCTGGGCAAGATGGGCGTGCAGCGCAAGGTTGCCTTGCGCTCGCAGCACTACCTGATGGCCTCGCAGGTGTTGCAGCAGACCGACATGGCGATGACCGTCCCCGAGCGCTTCGCCCGCCGCCATCAGTTGCGTTACCAGCCACTGCCGGTGGAGGTGCCTGCGCTGGAAACGCACCTGTACTGGCATGAAAGCACCGATCAGGACCCGGCCAACCGCTGGATGCGCGAGCAGATCACCGAGTTGTGCGAACGTGTGGTGGCCGAGGAAGAGAGGGCCTTGGAACCAGCCTGAAGAGGCTCACGAGGGGCCTTTGCTGAGCCCCTCGCGATGCGGAGAAAAATTTTCCAGGAAAAGCTCAATAATGAGAAATTTTTATTGCGCATCCTGAGAATAGAGCCGTTGGAAGGGAAAAAATTTCTCTCGAACAGCGGGTACGCTTGCCCCAACGATCGCCGATTTCACGGCGACAGAAACGGACCCGCCCCAATGCCCAGCGCCCCGCTCTACTTCGATTACGCCGCCACCACTCCGGTCGACGACCGGGTCATCGAAACCATGCTCGCCTGCCTTGGCAGCCAGGCCAACTTCGGCAACCCGGCGTCCAGTGGCCATGCCTTCGGCCAGGCCGCCCGCCACGCCGTGGAGCAGGCCCGCCAGCAAGTGGCCGAACGCGTCGGCGCACAAGCCGATGCACTGGTCTGGACCTCAGGTGCGACCGAGTCCAACAACCTGGCGCTCAAGGGCATTGCCCAGGGCCTCGGCAAACCCGGGCACCTGATCACCAGCCAACTGGAACACAAGGCCGTGCTCGACACGGTGGCCGAACTGGAGCGCCAGGGCTGGGCCGTTACCCGCCTGGCACCGGATGCCGTCGGCCTGATTCAGCCTGCGGCGGTGCAGGCAGCGTTGCGCGCCGACACTCGCCTGGTATCGCTGATGGCGGTGAACAATGAACTGGGCACGATCACCGACTTTGCCGCGATTGGCGAACAGGTACGTGCCCACGGTGCCCTGCTGCACGTGGATGCGGCGCAGGCGGTGGGCAAACTGGCCATCGACCTGAGCGCCATGGCCGTGGACCTGATGTCGTTCTCGGCGCACAAGGTGTATGGGCCCAAGGGCATCGGTGCGCTCTACGTCGGGCCACGCGCCCGCACGCTGATGCGTGCGCAGATGCACGGTGGCGGCCATGAGCAAGGCCTGCGCTCCGGCACCCTGGCGACCCACCAGATTGCCGGCATGGGCAGCGCCTTTGCCCTGGCCGGCCAGCCCGGCGACAGCGAACACCAGCGCCTCGAGCAACTGGCCAGGCGCCTGCGCGAAGGCCTGCTGGCCCTGCCCGGCGTCACCCTCAACGGCTGCGCCAACCAGCGCATTCCCCATACGCTGAACCTGTGTATCGACAGCAAGGGTTTCAACAGCGCGGCGCTGGCCAGTGAGCTGGCGTTGTCGACCACCTCGGCATGCAACTCGGCGAGCAATGCGGCCTCGCATGTGCTGCTCGCGCTGGGGCTGGATGAACGCCAGGCACGCAACAGCGTGCGGCTGAGCATCGGGCGTTTCAGCAACGACGCTGAAGTGGACAAGGCGCTCGAAGTGTTTGGCCGGGTGCTGACAGCGGCATCAGCGGCACTTTGGTGAACCGGCCCTAGAACAGCCGGCTGTCCGGGGTGAAGTCCTCGACCTCGAGCCTGGCACTGTTTGCCTGCGGATGGCGCGGGTTGAACAGGTAATTGGTAGTGCTGGGCATGATCGCGCTCGGCACCGGCAGCAGCAATGCCGAGCACTCATCCAGAAAGCGGTTGCCCAGGCCCCGGGTCAGTTCGGTCTGGCTCGACCAGCCAGGCTGCAAGGCGGGCAACTGCGCTTGCGAAACGGTGTCGGGCAACTCGATACGCAGCAGCCGCATGGTGGTGGGGAAATCCTCAGGGTCGATCTCCAGGTGCACCAGCACCTCCAGCATTGCCCCAGCCGGGCTGGTGGCGGCATACACCACTGGCCGGCCCGCCTGGTGCCAGCGGCCGCTGACACGCAAGCCGCCCGTTCCGCTCAAGTCTGCATAGGCGCTGATACGCCACAGAATCACAGGCCGAAGCCCTCGGCGATCTGCAGCAACATCTCTTCGACCTGGGTGGTGCCCTGCTGGGTGGTGAGCATCTGCATCGGCGTCAGCCCCGAGAAGCGCTCCTTGGGCTTGGACAGCCAGCGCTTGGCCTTGCCCGCCTCACCGAACACGGCTTCGGCCATGGCGGTGATATGGGCCGAGCGGAACAGCCGGTCGCTTTCTTCCACGGTCAGTGGCTGGTCACGTTCGATGCGGGTTTTCAGCGTGCGCAGGGGAATGATCTGGTCACGCTCCACAGGGGTGAACACGCCGAGTTCGGTCAGTTTCACCAGCCAGGTGGCAGCGAAGCCATGGGTGATGCGGGTGTGAATTTCGAAGTCACTGGCGAGTTCGGGGATTTCCAGCAGTGCATGCAGGCGCGCCCGGTACTCGTGGTAACCGTTGTCGCGAAGCACTTCGGCAAGCATGGCGCTCTCCTTTCCGGCGTTTGCCGACAAGTATGCGGCATATGCCGGACATATGCCAGTTCATGAGGCCTGTGAATGCCTTGAAGGCGATGCCATCCTGTGGGAGCGGCCTTGCGTCGCGAAAGGGCCGCAGGGCGGCCCCTGGCAATCTCACAGGAAGGTGAACACCTGCGAAGCCGGCAACCGCGACTTGTTCAAGCCAGCGTTGAAGTCCGCCTCGCTGCGATAGCCCAGGCTGAGAATGACCACACTGGTGAACCCACGCTCGCGCAAGCCCAGCTCGGCATCGAGAATATTGCTGTCGAAGCCCTCGATCGGCGTGGCATCCAGCCCATGTGCCGCAGCCCCCAGCAAGGCAGTACCCAGCGCCAGGTAGGTCTGCTTTTCCATCCAGTGCTGCACGTCCTTCTGGTCAAAGCGGTGCAGGTCGACGTAATGCCGGCGGCTCTGGTTCTGCCCGGCACGCGCCTGATCATCGCGGAAGCGGCCATCGGCAGCTTCCTGGTCGAGCACGGCATTCAGGTGCGCTTCGGTCATTTCGGTGCGGGTGCAGAACACGATCACATGCGAGGCATCGAGGATCTTCGGCGAATTGTAGGCATAGCGCTCTGTGGTGCTCTTGGCCAGGCGGGCCTTGCCTTCGGCGCTGTCGGCAACGATGAAATGCCACGGCTGCGAGTTGACCGAAGACGGGCTGTGACGCAGTTGTTCGAGCAAGGCATCGACAGTGGCCTGGGGAATACGGCGCGAGGCGTCGTAGGCTTTGGTGGTGTAGCGGCGTTTGGCCAGCGAGACGGTATCCATGCAACAACTCCGGGAATGAACAGGGGATTTGCCGGGCATCTTATCTTTCCTGCAGAAAAGAAAAACCGGCACAATGCAGCAACACTTTCATCCCTGGAGTGAAAATGCTGCGCATCGCCGACCTCGAACTGTTCGTCCGCAGCAGCGTGCTGGGCAGCTTCACCGCCGCCGCTCACGAGGCCGAACTGCTGCCGGGCCAGGTGGCCGCCGCGATCAAGCGCCTGGAGCGCGACCTGGACGTGCGCCTGTTCGCACGCACCACCCGCAGCCTGCGCCTGACCGCCGAAGGCGAGTTGTACCTGCCGACGGCCCTGAATGTGCTGGAGAGCCTGCGCCAGGGGCGTGAAGACCTGCATGGCAACGCCAACACCCTGCGCGGTACCCTGCAGGTGTCGGCACCGTCCGACCTGGGCCGCAACATGCTGCTGCCGTGGCTGAGCGCCTTCCGCCGCGAGCACCCGGCCCTGCACCTGCGCTTCCTGCTGTCCGACCAGATCGCCGACCTCAACCGCGACCCGGTAGATGTGGCGATCCGTTATGGCCTCAACCAGGACGCCAATTACATTGCCCTGCCGCTGGCCGACTGGAACCGTCGGGTGCTGGTGGCCGCGCCCGACTACCTGGCTCGTCACGGCCGCCCGCTCACCCCCGACGCCCTGCAGCAGCATGCCTGCCTGCTGTACATGCAGCACAACCGGGTCTACGACAAGTGGCGAGTGGGCAACCGCACCGTGCAGGTGCGCGGGCCACTGGTCAGCGACGATGCCGACGTGATCCGCCGCCTGGCCTTGCAGGGCGAAGGCATCGTCTACAAGTCGTGGCTGGACGTAAGCGCCAACATCGCGGCCGGCGAGCTGGAAATCATCCTCCCCGAGCACCTCGGTGAGCCCGCCCCGGTCACCCTGGTGTGCCCGCACCGCAAGCAGCTCACGCCCGCGGTGGCGCAACTGCACCTGTGGCTGCGCGAACGCTTCGAGGCCTTGCGTAACCGGGCGCTGACCAACGGCTGCACAATCGTTCCAGACTGAGCCTGGCCGTTGCGCTAAGGTAGCGATTTCTGCCACGGCACGCCCCCATGAGCAACTGGATCGACCTCAAGCAAGACGCCGACACCGGCATCGAGTCGGTCCGCGCGCATTTCATCGGGCATGCCTACGACCCGCACTGGCACGACAGCTTCCTGGTTGGCGTTACCGAGCAGGGCGTGCAGCAATTCGATTGCCGACGAGTACGCCATCGCAGCACGCCGGGGCACGTGTTCCTGCTGGAGCCCGGTGAAATCCATGACGGCCATGCGCCCACCGAGGACGGCTTCACCTATTCGACCCTGTACCTGGAACCCACCTGGGTGGACAGCCAACTGCGGGCACTGTTCGAACACGCGCCAAGCGACAGCCTGCCCAGCTTCGCCGATACCTTGTGCCACGATGAGCGCCTGGCGCGTGCCACTGCCCTCGCCTTCCAGGCCGTGCATACCCAGGACTTGCGCATTGTCCGGCAGACGGCCATGGACGACCTGCTGGCCTGCCTGACCCGCCACCTGCACTGGCGCCGGCGCCTGAACCCGGACCCGCGCCTGCCGCTGACCGCGCAGCGCGCGCGGGATTACCTGCACGCCAACCTGGAGCGCGACATCGGCCTGGAAGACCTGGCCCAGGCCTGTGGCATCGACCGCTTCCGCCTGACCCGCGCGTTCAAGGCCGCATTCGGCCTGGCGCCACATGCCTATCTGATCCAGCTGCGCCTGGCCCGGGCGCGGCGCCTGCTCGCCCGGGGCCAGACACCCACCGAAGTGGCCATGGCCCTGGGCTTTGCCGACCAGAGCCACCTGGGGCGCTGGTTCCGCCGTGCCTACCAGCTGACCCCGGCCGACTACCGCAGGCGCTGCTCAAACCTTCCAGACTGAAAGGCGGCAGGCAGCGAGCATGGTGCTTCGTTTATCCGGAGCCCTTGATCATGTCGCAGTCGTTGTTGCCCTTCATCCTGTTTGCCCTGGTGTCCAGCATCAGCCCGGGGCCGACCAACTTGTTGATACTCGCCCACGGCGCCCGCGTTGGCCTGCGCGCGAGCCTGGCGCCGATCGTGGCGGCCTGCGGTGCAGCAGCAGCGATCGTGCTGATGGTGGGCCTGGGGCTGGGTGAACTACTGCTGCGCCACCCGCTGGCCCAGCAGTTGATGAGCTGGGCCGGGGTTTTGTGGTTGAGCTGGCTGGCGTGGAAGATGCTGCGCAGTGCTGCCGCCCCGCTGCAGGCGGCCACGGCGCAAGGCTTCAGTGCACTCAGTGCAGCCTCGTTGCAGGTGGTGAACCCCAAGGTGTGGTTGATGGCCGTGGCGGTGGTCGGAGTGTTTGCCGCGCCGTCGTTGCCGGTATGGCAACTGGCGCTGGTGTTCTTGCTGATTGCCCTGCCCTGCATGGCGGCGTGGGCGCTGCTGGGGGTGGGCAGCGCGCGATGGTTTCAGGCACCGCGGCGGTTGCGGGTGTTCAACCAGGTGTTGGCGGGGGTGTTGTTGATTTCTGCGTGGGCTGCCGTACTGGCTTGAGCCTGCAACAGGTGTTCCCACAGACCTGCAGAGGACCTGTAGGAGCGGCCTTGTGTCGCGATGGGGCGCGCAGCGGCCCCCGGCGATATCCGCGGTAACGCTGAAATCCGGGGCCGCTGCGCGCCCCATCGCGACACAAGGCCGCTCCTACAAAGAACGCGCCAGCCCCAGATCAGTGCGTCAGCGCCTCGCGGAACCGCCGGGTGCTGGCCACAGCCAGCAGCAACCCGGCCACCGCCACGCTACCGCCCACCAGGCCGATATCCGCCACGTCCAGCTGGCTGCTGACGATACTGCCCAGCAACGCACCACCGCCAATACCGATGTTGTAGATACCCGAGAACAGCGCCATGGCCACATCGGTGGCATCGGACGCCAGCTTCAGGGTCTTGGACTGCAGCGACAGGCTGAAACTGAGGATCGCCACACCCCAGAACATGCTCAACACGGCAAACATGTAGAAGTTGCCCGACAGCGGCAACAGCAGCAAAAGGCACGCCGCCAGCAGGCCGATCGACCCTACCAGGAAGCCATGCGGGAAGCGGTCGCTGTAACGGCTGAACAGCAATGAGCCGAACACCCCGGCACCGCCGAACAGCAGCAGCAACAACGTGGTGCGCTCACCGCCTATCTGCGCCACGTGCAGGGCGAACGGCTCGATGTAGCTGTAGGCAGTGAACTGCGCGGTAATCACCAGCGTCACCAGCACATAGGTGATCACCAGCGCCGGGCGCTTGAACAGGATCGGCAGGCTGCGCAGCGAGCCCGAGTTCTGGCTGGGCAGCAGCGGCAGCGACTTCATCAGGCACAGCATGGTCGCCAGCGCCACCCCGGCAATGCTCAGGAAGGTGATGCGCCAGCCCAGCGCCTCACCCACCACGCGGCCCAGCGGAATGCCCAGGACCATGGCCAGGGTGGTGCCAGTGGCCAAAAGTCCCAGCGCCTTGGCCTGCTGCCCGGGCGGCGCCACGCGCACCGCCAGGGACGCCGTGATGGCCCAGAACACCGCATGCGCCAGGGCAATACCGATGCGGCTGACCAGCAACATGGCAAAGCTCTGCGACAACCACGACAGCAAGTGGCTGACGATGAACACCAGGAACACGAACAGCAACAGGCGCCGCCGCTCGATGTTGCGGGTCAGCAGCATCATCGGCAGCGAGGCCAGCGCCACCACCCAGGCGTAGATGGTCAGCATCAGGCCGACCTGCGCGGTGCTCATGTCGAAGCTGCGGCCAATGTCGCTGAGCAGCGCCACCGGGACGAACTCGGTGGTGTTGAAGATGAAGGCCGCCAGGGCCAGGGCAATGACGCTCAGCCAGCTGCCGCTACCCGCCGTGGGTGGCATGTTGGTGGGTGTGGGTCCGTTCATGGGTGCAAACCGCTTCTCCGCAGGCAAGGCAACAGGACGCACGCCAGCCACCCGCTTGCCGGGGTGTGGACGCACGCTTTGTTATTGGAAGGAATGCCCGGCATGGTACGCGTCAAGCCGGGGGCTCACAACCGCGAGGCGGGCAGAAGGAGTAACATGCGCGCTTTGTGCGAACGCGTATGCAACAAGGAGCCCGATCCGCTCATGGACCAGCAGCACTCCCAGCAGCAACAGTGGCAGCAGGCGGTCACTGCCTATGCCCAGGCCGTCAACGACTATGTCGCGCAGAGCTGCGCGCAAGGCTGGGATGACCTCGAAGAGCCCCTGCCGCAAGCCACCGATCATTTGCTCGATGCCTGGCTGCAAGCCCTGCAAGCCGCCAACCGGCCTGGCGTCGAAGCCTTCGAACAGCAAGCCTTCCGCGAAGCCTGGCCGCCCGCCCATCACCCATTGCTGCCGCTGATCAAGGAGCACGGGCAAGGCATCGGCAACGTCCTGCTGCTGGAGGATGGCAGCCTGCTGGCACGCATCGGCATGCCGCATGACAAAGGCCAGGTAGTGCGCATCGACGCTGTCGGGGTGACCCCGGTGATCGGCGTCGATCACTTCGGCCGCTGCCCGGCCCGCCGCTATTTCGCCCTGGCCAATGCCGAGGGCATACGCGTGACCGATGGCTGGGGCGGCCCGCAGGTGCTGCGCCTGGCCTGGCCCACGGGGTTGGAGGGGTTGCCGCCGGGTTACCCGTTTGAGCCATTCGACCTGCCGCCCACGCCGACCGCGCTGATCCCCTTCCCGGATGGCCAGCGGGTGCTGCTGGTGAGTGCCGAGGGTATCTTCCTGCTGACGCGCCACGGCGCGACCCGCCTGCTGCCGCACCAGGCGCGGGTGCTCGACGAGCTGGACGAAGGCACCGACCCCGACGACATCAGCCTCGGGCTGAGCATGGAGCACGGTGCGGTGTCGGCGGATGGCCGGTTGATCGTGGTCGGCGAGCAAGGCAGCCGTCACCTGGTGCTGGACGACCAGCTCAGGCCCGTGGCGGCAATCGGCCCGGCCAGCGAGTATCCGCACTTTGCGCTGTTCAATCGCGCGGGTGACCAGTTGATAGTCAATGCCTGCCATTTCTACAGCGGTGCCACGCTGGCTGTCAGGGTGGCCGACTTGCCGGGGCTGGATACCGACTACTACAGCCAGGACCCGCGTACCCCGCTGGTACAGGATGGTGCACGGGTGTATGCCGGCGTGGCGCGCGACGGCGAGTACATCGTGGGGGATGCCTATGGTTATCTGCGGGCATTTGGCGAAGATGGCATGGAGCATTGGCAGCATTACCTGGGGTCGACCATCAGTGCGCTGGATATCAGTGCGGACGGGCGTACGCTGGTAGCGGCGAGCCATGCCGGGTTCGTTTCGGTGATTGCCCTGGACAACGGGCGGCCGGCCTGGCAGATCGGTACCGGGGCGCATGGCGAGGTACGGCGGTGGTTGTTCTGGAAAGGCTGGGACAGGGCATTGGCCTGGTAACAGATCCAGCATTTTCATTGCCTGTACCGGCCTCTTCGCGGGTGAACCCGCTCCCACAGGGACATCACAGGCGCCAAGGTCTGTGCAGTCTCTGTGGGAAGGTTCAATACAGAACCTGAAACCTGCACGATACCTGTGGGAGCGGGTTCACCCGCGAATAGGCCGGGGCAGGCAACCATCAGCCCTGCAAAGTAGCCATATCGATCACGAACCGGTACTTCACGTCCCCGGCAATCATCCGCTCATACGCCTGGTTGATGTTGCGGATATCCAGCAACTCGATATCACAACGAATCGCGTGCTCGGCACAGAAATCCAGCACTTCCTGGGTCTCAGCAATACCACCGATCAACGACCCCGCCAGCACCCGGCGCTTCATCACCAGATTGGCCGCATGCACCGCCGGGTCGATCGGCTCGATCAGGCCGACCAGGATGTGCACGCCATCGAATTTCAGGGTTTCCAGGTACGGGTTGAGGTCGTGCTGCACCGGGATGGTGTCGAGCAGGAAGTCGAAACGGCCCGCCGCGGCGTGCATCTGCTCGGCATCGGTGGACACGATCACATGGTCGGCACCCTGGCGACGGGCTTCCTCGGCCTTGGCCTGGGAACGGGTGAACAGGGTCACTTCGGCGCCCAGCGCCTTGGCCAGCTTGATAGCCATGTGGCCCAGGCCGCCCATGCCGAGGATGCCGATCTTGTGACCAGGGCCGACACCGTGGTGCTTGAGCGGCGAATAGGTGGTGATGCCAGCGCAGAGGATTGGCGCGGCACTGGGCAGGTCCATGCCGGCCGGGATGCGCACCACGAAGTGCTCGCTGACCACGATGCTGCTGGAGTAACCGCCCATGGTGTTGCTACCGTCGACCCGGTCCGGGGTGGCGTAGGTCATGGTCGGGCCTTCCAGGCAATATTGCTCCAGGTCCTTGGCACAGGCTTCGCAGTGGCGGCACGAGTCGACCATGCAGCCAACGCCGACCAGGTCACCGACCTTGTGCGCGGTCACTTTGTCGCCCACCGCGGTGACGCGGCCGATGATCTCGTGGCCCGGCATCAGCGGGTACACGGCAATGCCCCATTCGTTGCGCGCCTGGTGAATGTCTGAGTGGCACACGCCGCAGTACAGGATATCGATGGCGACGTCGTCAGGGCGCGGGCTGCGACGCTCGAAGGTCATGGGAGCCAGAGGGCTGGTGGGGGTCTGGGCGGCGTAACCGATGGCGGTGTACATGCAGGGCCTCGCTATGAAGTGAAACGATTCAGGAGGCGCATTCTGCGCGCCATGCGCCGCCTCGCCCACGGCTGATTCTCCGGCATCGATGCCTGATTCTCCGAAGATGCCATGCAGCACCTGGCGCCGAGCGTTCATTCTGCGATGATCAGACTGTCTGATCCTCTGCCCAGGTCCATCATGCAACTGACCCGTCACGTCGACGCCAATGCGCCGCTTTGCACACTGATCCGCAGCCTCGCCACGCGCCCGGGCTTCGTGCCCACGCACCTGCCCCAGGTGCAGGTGCTGAGCTGGGACCACTATGTGGCCAGCAGCCCGCAGATCTACGAACCCAGCCTGATGATCCTGGCCCAGGGCAGCAAACTGGCGCGCCTCGGGCCGCGTACCCTGGAGTACGGCGCCGGGCATTACCTGGTGCAGGCATTGTCGGTGCCGTTCATGTGCGAAACCTTCGCCACCCCCGAAGCACCGTTGCTGGGCGTGGCGGTGGACATCGACCGCGGCGTGCTGGGTGAACTGGTGCAAAGCATGGCCCTGGCGCCGGATGCCGCTGTGCAGGCGCAAACCCCGCAGTCGATGACCTCGGCGGCACTCGATGCGCCGATGCGCGAATGCGTGGAACGGCTGCTGCGCTGCCTGCAGGACCCAGTGGACGCCAAGGTGCTGGGCCCGGCGCGGGTACGCGAGGTGCTGTACACCGCCTTGCGCGGCCCACAGGCAGGCGTGTTGCGGGCGCTGGTGGAGCAACAAGGGCACTTCGCCCGCATCGGCGCCGCCCTTGCCCACCTGCGCGAACACTATACCGAGCCGCTGAGCGTGGAAGCGCTGGCCGCGCGCGCCAACATGAGCGTTTCGACCTTCCACGAGCACTTCAAGCGCTGCACCGACATGGCACCAATGCAGTACCTCAAGCGCCTGCGGCTACTAAAGGCGCAGCAGATGCTGATCGGCGAAGGCCTGGGGGTGGCGCAGACCGCGCACCGGGTGGGGTACCAGAGCACCTCGCAGTTCAGCCGCGAGTACAAGCGCCAGTTCGACCGCAGCCCGGGGGATGAATTGCCGTACCAGAGCCTGCCAGTGTAATCGCCTGCCCTGGCCCCATCGCCGGCAAGCCGGCTCCCACAGGGACTGCACATGGCTTGAAACCGATGCGGTTGATGTGGGAGCCGGCTTGCCGGCGATGGGCTGCAGAGCAGCCCCGGCACTCTCAAGGCTTCATTGCCGCTCGACCATCGCCACTATTGCTGCCCGCAATTCGGCCTTGGCCTGCCCCACCTCCAGCTCCCCCGCGGCAGCCGCCTGCGACAAGGCATCCGCCGCCCCCACCAGCAGGCGCATGCCCGCCACCCCAATGTTGCCACTGGGCGAAAACCCGGCCAGCGCCTCACGGCATTTGTCCAGAAACGGCTGTTCATAGGCCCGCTTCAGCGCTTCCATTTCCGGCGAGCCGGCCAATGCCGCCGACACTCCGGGTATCTCCAGCCCCTGGCTCATCACACAGTCCACATACGCCTCGGCAATCACCCCGGCGCGGCTGGCCAGGCTAGCGTCACAACACGCCAGCGCCTGCTCCAGCATCCGCGACTGCCGTGCATCGTATTGCTGGTACAGCGCCACCAACAGCCCGGTGCGGGTCTCGAAATGGTCATAGACCACCGGCTTGGTCACCCCCGCCTGCTCGGCCAAACGCCCCAGGCTCAAGGCATCGGTGCCCTCCTCCCGTACCAGCTGCCAGGCCACATCGAGCAACTGTCGACGGCGCTCTTCGCGGCTCAGGCGCTTGCGCGAGCGGCCTTGATCATCGCTTGACATCGTTTACCTACCAAAAGTAACTTACTAAACGTAACTTACCTTGAGTATATAGCGCTCCGGGTAACCCTGCATCCCCATCTTGGAGAGCCCACCATGCATGCCCTGATCGTCGTCGGTCATCACGACCCGCAATCCCTCACCCATGCCCTGGCCCGACAGATCGCCGCCGGCCTGGCCAACGCCGGCCACGGCAGCGAAATCGCCGACCTGGCCAGTGAAGGTTTCGACCCGCGTTTCGGCCTGGCCGACCATGCGGTGCACCGCAGGCTGGCAGCCCCGCCGGCGGATGTACTCAGGGAGCAGGCGCGTATCGAACGCGCCGATGCGCTGGTGCTGGTCTACCCCATCTATTGGTGGTCGCTGCCGGCCTTGCTCAAAGGCTGGGTCGAGCGGGTGTTCAGCAATGGCTGGGCCTTCGATTATGAAGGGGGCATCACCGTCAAGAAGCTGCGCGGCATGAAGGTGCACCTGGTCGGCGTCGCCGGTGCCGACAGCGGCACTTTCGAGCGTCACGGCTATGGCAAGGCGATGCATGTGCAGATCGAGCACGGCATTTTCGACTACTGCGGCGCCGAAGTACTCAGCTCCACCCTGCTGGACGACAGCGAGGGCGCAGCCCCGGCAGCGCATCTGCACACTGCACGCACGCTGGGCGAGCAGATGTTCGCAGGCTGCGAGGCCATGGCCTGAATCAGCTTGAAAGCGGCCATTGCGCCAATGGCCAGTAAGCGCCCTTGCGCGACTCGTACAGTGTGAAATGGCGGGCGGCGAGGTAGAAATCCGGCGCGCTGCTGGCTTCTGGCGGCTGGCCGCGGTAATCCCTGGCCAGCGTCAGGTGCGGGCGATACTCGCGGTCGGCCGCTTCCACCCCCAACGGCAGCAGCGCCTGCTGCAAGCTGTACACCAGTTGCAACAGGGCCGGTGGGGTCTGTTGCGCCTCCAGCACCAGGGCGCTGGCCCGCTGCCACACCTGCAAGCGGTCCAGTATCAGTCGTGGTGCCGTGGCCGGTAGTGCCAGCTGGTCGACCGCCGCGCAAATCGCAGGCACATGGGCGGTATCCACATCGCCGAGAAACAGCAGTGTCACATGGAAGTTGGCGGCCGGCACTGGCTTGCCGCTGCGCAGGCTCAGGCCACGTCGCCACTGGGCCAGGGCGCGGCGCTGGGCATCGCTCACCGGCAAGGCGAAGAACAGGCGCTTGAATGGTTTTTCGATTCGTCCGCTGACCGGTGTCATCGTGCCGTTCCTCGAGATGCAAAGCACGTACTGATGCGTTGGGAAACCCGCAGGTCTGTCAGTTTCGCGGGCAGAGACCCAAACCATACGCTGAGGCCTCAATTCAATCACATAGATACGGTCATGAAACAGCACCAGCAAACACGGAATACCCAGCCTGCCATGCAAGCGCAACTGAAGTGGGGCCAGCGTGAATACGCGTTCAAGGCTAATGAAGTAGATACGAATATCAGTTCTGGCAACTGCTCGTTCTTTGCCCCTCATTACAAGGATAATTCAGAGAACGTTCATAGCTTCATAATCATGAATATCCCGGAAAGCCGCCTGGTAACAGGCGAATCCCACAAGATCGGTCCAGGCGAGAAAGCCGAGATCAACGCCTATTTCGGCTCGAGTTCGATTGGCCGCTCAGGCTGGGCGACCGAAGGGGAAATCCGAATTGTCCAGATGGATCAGACTACCAAGGCGCTAGTGGCAACGTTCCACTTCACCATCGTAGACACCATGGGCCAGGTCGATATCGTGGATGGCTCGCTGTCCTTGTCGCTGGCCGACCATGCGACGCAATACATCTCCGGCACCGGTTGGGTCAAGGCCAACCTCGACCCCGCTATATTCCCCTTGCTAGGCAACCTTGACGCTCAAACCATCAAATCCAAGGAGTTGGAGGACGGGCGCATCCGACTCACCGCAAAACAGCAAATGGACAACGCGACCCAAGGCATCATGATGCTGTTCAATCAGCAACATGCACGCCTGCTCTTCTTGATTGGCGGTTTGTACTATCCCCTGACCGGGGGCCGCCTGCAGCATGAGTGGGACATGGATAAAAAGACCCTGACCGCCGACTTTACTGACTATGTAGTCAGCTACCAAGGCAGGGACCATCGCATCACCGATGGCCGCATCGAGGTCACTCTGGCCTGATGCATCGCCATGCAGACCTTGGTACAGCGGTGACGCTTGTACCAAGGTCTGCCATCGCTGCGTAACATTCTCCTACAAAGCATCGGCTCGATTGTTTATGCTGGCGGGCTTAGCCATCACGCATGGCCATTACTTGACGTATCCGCCCATGAAAATCGCCTTAGTCCTCATCTTCGTCCTCTCGATCGCCTATGTTCACCTGCGCGGTCGCGTTCGCCACAAGCTGACCCGTCAGCTGGGCGACCACTCCAGTTTCCTGGCCCCGGTCAACAGCTTCCTGTACCTGTTTTCCAGGCACCCGGCCAAGCCTTACCTGCCTGTAGAGGCCTTTCCTGAACTGCAGACGCTGCAGGACCACTGGCAGGAGATCCGCGAGGAAGCCCAACAGCTGCTGCATGTGGGCGAAATCAAGAAGTCCGACAATTACGATGATGTCGGTTTCAACTCATTCTTCAAGACCGGCTGGAAGCGCTTCTACCTGAAGTGGTACGGCGAAAGCCACCCGTCGGCGATGACCCTGTGCCCACGCACCACCGAGTTGCTTAAAGGTATCGGCACGGTCAAGGCCGCCATGTTCGCCACCCTGCCGCCGGGCGCCAAGCTGGTGCGCCACCGTGACCCGTATGCCGGTTCGTACCGCTACCACCTGGGCCTGGACACGCCGAACGACGACGGTTGCTACATCGACGTGGACGGTGAGAAGTATTCCTGGCGCGATGGCGAGGGCGTGGTCTTCGACGAGACCTACATCCACTACGCGGCCAATACCACCGAGCACAACCGCATCATCCTGTTCTGCGACGTTGAACGCCCGCTCAAGTACCGCTGGGCGACCGCGTTCAACCGCTGGTTCAGCCGCAACGTCATGGCCGCGGCCGCCGCACCCAATGATGCCGGCGACAAGACCGGTGGCATCAACCGGCTGTTCACCCGCATCTACAAGATCCGCGAACGTGGCAAGGCAATGAAGAAGCGCAACCGCACGCGCTACTACCTGGAGAAGTGGGCATTCGTCGCGGCGTTGGTGCTGGTGTTCATCTACATCTGATCGGTGTGGTTGCGCGCAGCAAAAAGGCCTGCGCGCAACCAACCAAAGTACAAGCCTCACAATTTCCACTCTTCGACTAGCCTGAAAGCTCCACTCGCAACCTCCCCAAGGTGAAGACGATGAGCATGATGGACTGGGACGCCTACCGTAAGCAGTTGATGGCCGGCATCGGCGATCTCAAGCAGCTTTCCCCTGACACCGTGGCCGGCTACATGACCGCCAGCGGCGCAGGGGCCAAGACCAACCACCTGGACGCCAAGACCCGCGAGCTGATCTCCCTCGCCGTGGCCGTGACCACACGCTGCGATGGCTGCATCGCGGTGCATTCGCAGCAGGCCGTCAAGCACGGCGCCAGCCGCGAGGAAATCGCCGAGGCCCTTGGCGTGGCCGTGGCGATGAACGCCGGTGCCGCGCTGGTCTACTCGGCACGTGCCATGGATGCGGTGGGCAAGGCCAACGGCTGAGCGCAATTGGCGTCGCCGCCCTTGCGCGACGGCGCCGCGCCACCCAGACTTGGCGGCCCAGCCCTTGCAGGAACCCGCATGATCCACATCCGCCCCATGACACCGGAAGACTTCGAACACTTCTGGCCCACCTTCCAGGCCGTCGTACAGGCCCGTGAAACCTACGCATTCGACCCGGCCCTCAGCTTCGATCAGGCCCGCCAGCTGTGGCTGGAACTGCCCATGCGCACATTCGTGGCCGAGGAAGACGGCGCGATGCTGGGTTCGTATTACCTCAAGGCCAATGCCGCCGGGCCTGGTGGGCACGTGGGCAATTGCGGCTACATGGTCTGTGAAGCGGCACGCGGCCGCGGCGTCGCGCGCTTGATGTGCGAGCACTCACAGAAACAGGCGCGCCAGGAGGGCTTTCTGGCCCTGCAGTTCAACTCGGTGGTGGCCACCAATGAGGTGGCAGTGGCGCTGTGGCACAAGCTGGGCTTCGAAACCGTTGGCCGCCTGCCCAAGGCCTACCGCCATGCCCGCCTGGGGCTGGTGGACTGCCTGGTGATGTACAAGTGGCTGGCGGACGAGCCGGTAGTGGAGAAGCCGCCGCTGCTGATCGGGCGCAAGAACATCGAGGCGCGGGTGTCGCGGCGGCGCGGGCGCTGACTTCTTCAGGCCGCCCTGCTCGACGAAGGTCTATGGTAAAGTCGCGCCCTTTTTGAACATGCTGGGATATCGCTGCACATGACCCCCGTCCTCCGCTTCCTCAACCGCACCAGCCTGGTGACGCAGATCGTCATCGGCCTGATCGCCGGCATCGCCCTGGCCCTGCTCGCGCCCGCCATCGCCCGCGACATGGCCTTCCTCGGGAAGGTGTTCGTCAGCGCCCTCAAGGCGGTAGCACCCGTGCTGGTGTTCATCCTGGTCATGGCCTCGATCGCCAACCACCGCCACGGCCAGGAAACCCACATCCGCCCGATCCTCTGGCTGTACCTGCTGGGTACCTTCGGCGCCGCGGTAGTCGCGGTGGTCGCCAGCATGCTGTTCCCGTCGAACCTGGTGCTGAGCACCGGCGACGCTACGCTGAGCGCGCCGGGCGGCATCACCGAGGTGCTGCAGAACCTGCTGCTGAGCGCGGTGGACAACCCGATCAACGCCCTGCTCAACGCCAACTTCATCGGTGTGCTGACCTGGGCCATCGGCCTGGGCGTGGCCCTGCGCCATGCCGGCGAAACCACCCGCACCGTGGTCGAGGACTTGTCCAATGGCGTGACCCTGATCGTGCGCGTGGTCATCCGCTTCGCCCCGCTGGGCATCTTCGGCCTGGTCAGCGCCACCCTGGCCCAATCGGGCCTGAACGCCCTGCTCGGCTACCTGCACCTGCTGGCGGTGCTGATCGGCTGCATGCTGTTCGTGGCGCTGGTGATGAACCCGCTGATCGTGTATTGGAAAATCCGCCGCAACCCCTACCCGCTGACCCTGCTGTGCCTGCGCGAAAGCGGTATCACCGCGTTCTTCACCCGCAGCTCGGCGGCCAACATCCCGGTCAACCTGGCCCTGTCGGAGCGCCTTGGCCTGCATGAAGACACCTACTCGGTATCGATCCCGCTGGGTGCGACCATCAACATGGCCGGTGCCGCCATCACCATTACCGTGCTGACCCTGGCGGCTGTACATACCCTGGGTATTCCGGTGGACCTGCCGACCGCCGTGCTGCTCAGCGTGGTGGCGGCGGTCTGTGCCTGCGGCGCCTCGGGTGTGGCCGGTGGCTCGCTGCTGCTGATTCCGCTGGCGTGCAGCCTGTTTGGCATCCCTAGCGAAATTGCCATGCAGGTGGTGGCGGTGGGCTTCATCATCGGCGTGCTGCAGGATTCGGCCGAGACGGCGCTGAATTCTTCGACCGATGTGCTGTTTACCGCGGCGGCGTGCCAGGCTGAAGAGCGTAAAGCCTGAATTTGCCGGGGCCCTGTGGGAGCGGGTTCACCCGCGAATCAGACGACGCGGTGCATGGCACCGGCTGCGCCGGTGTTCGCGGGTGAACCCGCTCCCACAGGTGCCAATTGCCTAACACGATGGCATTACCTACCCTAGTGGCCTTTCCCCAGCAATGAGACAGGGCCATGTCAGAACACGAAACCGCCGGCGAAGGCCGCTTCAACAGCATCGAGATCCGTATTCTCGGCTCGCTGATCGAGAAGCAGGCCACCAGCCCGGAAAGCTATCCGCTGACCCTCAACGCCCTGGTCCTGGCCTGCAACCAGAAGACCAGCCGCGAGCCGGTGATGAACCTCACCCAAGGCCAGGTCGGCCAGGCCCTGCGTGCCCTCGAAGGGCAAGACATGACCCGCCTGCAGATGGGCAGCCGCGCCGACCGCTGGGAACAACGGGTGGACAAGGCGCTGGAGCTGGTGCCGGCGCAACTGGTGCTGATGGGCCTGATGTTCCTGCGCGGGCCGCAAACCCTCAACGAACTGCTGACCCGCAGCAACCGCCTGCACGACTTCGACGACACCGAGCAGATCCAGCACCAGCTGGAGCGCCTGATCTCGCGCGGCCTGGCCTTGCACCTGCCACGCCAGGCCGGCCAGCGCGAAGACCGTTACACCCATGCCTTGGGCGACCCGGCGGAAATCGAGGCGATCCTGGCTGCACGGCAGCAGGAAGGCGGGGCACGCAGCAGCGCTGGCAATGTGTCGGAAGAGCGCATCGAAGCCCTCGAAGCGCGCATCGCGGCGCTGGAGGCACGCCTGGCCGAACTGGAAGGCTGAGCCGTCACGGCTCGGGGTCGGGGAAGTTGCGGCAGCTCTTGCGCTCGGCCAGCTCCCGGTCACTGGGGCGCTGGTCGACGAACACGGTGCGGCCGTCGGCGTAGATTTCCAGGTAGCCCCAGTGCAGGTCCTGCTCTTGCTGCCCGGGTTTTGGGGGGACTAGCCACCAGGGTTCGCGGCTGATCAGGGTCATGGGTGTGATTCCTGAGGGTGTCTGCAGTAATCATAGACATCCTCGGTTATTGCTTTGCTTGTACCGGCCTCTTCGCGGCTAAAGCCGCTCCTACAGGGATCTGCACAGTTTGCAAAATCTGCGCAGTACCTGTGGGAGCGGCTTTAGCCGCGAAGAGGCCGGTACAGGCTTACGCCGGTGCCGAAGTGCGGATCAGGTGGTCAAAGGCCGCCAGCGATGCCTTGGCCCCCTCACCCACCGCAATCACGATCTGCTTGTACGGCACAGTCGTCACGTCACCCGCCGCAAACACACCCGGGATGCTGGTCTGGCCCTTGGCATCGACGATGATCTCGCCACGCGGCGACAGCTCGACGGTGCCTTTCAGCCAGTCGGTGTTCGGCAGCAGGCCGATCTGCACGAAGATGCCTTCCAGCGCCACTTCATGCTGCTGGTCGGTGGTGCGGTCCTTGTAGCGCAGGCCGGTCACCTTTTCGCCATTGCCCAGCACTTCGGTGGTCAGCGCACTGGTGATCACCTTCACGTTCGGCAGGCTGTGCAACTTGCGCTGCAGTACCGCATCGGCACGCAGCTGGCTGTCGAACTCGATCAACGTTACCTGGGCGACGATACCCGCCAGGTCGATGGCCGCTTCCACACCCGAGTTGCCACCACCGATCACCGCCACGCGCTTGCCCTTGAACAGCGGGCCGTCGCAGTGCGGGCAGTAGGCCACGCCACGGGCGCGGTATTCCTGCTCGCCCGGCACGTTCATTTCACGCCAGCGGGCACCGGTTGCCAGGATCACGGTCTTGGCCTTGAGCGAGGCGCCGCCAGCCAGGCGTACTTCGTGCAGGCCGCCATCGGTGGCCGGGATCAGCGCTTCACCGCGCTGCAGGTTCATGATGTCCACGTCGTACTGCTTGACGTGTTCTTCCAGCGCCGTGGCCAGCTTCGGCCCTTCGGTTTCCTGTACCGAGATGAAGTTCTCGATGGCCAGGGTATCGAGCACCTGGCCGCCGAAACGCTCGGCCGCAATACCGGTGCGGATGCCTTTACGCGCGGCATAGATGGCTGCCGAAGCGCCGGCTGGGCCACCACCGACCACCAGCACGTCGAAGGCGTCCTTGGCGTTGATCTTCTCGGCCTGGCGGCCGGCTGCGTTGGTGTCGATCTTGCCGAGGATTTCTTCCAGGCCCATGCGGCCCTGGCCGAACACTTCGCCGTTCAGGTAGATGCTCGGCACCGCCATGATCTTGCGCGATTCCACTTCCGCCTGGAACAACGCGCCGTCGATGGCCACGTGGCGCACGTTGGGGTTGAGCACCGCCATCAGGTTCAGCGCCTGGACCACGTCCGGGCAGTTCTGGCACGACAGCGAGAAGTAGGTTTCGAAGGTAAACTCGCCTTCCAGCGCCTGAATCTGCTCGATCACTTCGGCACTGGCCTTGGACGGGTGGCCACCGACTTGCAGCAGTGCCAGCACCAGCGAGGTGAATTCGTGGCCCATGGGGATGCCGGCGAAGCGCAGGCTTATGTCGGCTCCCGGGCGGTTCAGCGAGAACGATGGACGACGGGCATCGCTGCCGTCCGCGCTGAAGGTAATAAGGTTCGACAGGCTGGCAATTTCCACCAGCAGGTCGTGCAATTCGCGGGATTTCGCGCCGTCGTCGAGGGAGGCAACGATCTCGATCGGCTGGGTGACCCGCTCCAGGTAGGTTTTCAGTTGCGATTTAAGCGTGGCGTCCAACATACGGGCGATTCCTTTTTCAAAACTCGGATACAAAAACGCCCAGGCGAGGTCGCCCGGGCGCTTTTACGGGGCGGTAGGTACTTCAGCTTTGGCGGCTGGCTACCGCCCGCGACATGCGCATCGGCTTAGATCTTGCCGACCAGGTCCAGCGATGGAGCCAGGGTGGCTTCGCCTTCTTTCCACTTGGCCGGGCAAACTTCGCCTGGGTGAGCGGCAACGTACTGGGCAGCCTTAACCTTGCGCAGCAGTTCGGCAGCATCGCGGCCTACACCACCGTCGTTCAGTTCGACGATCTTGATCTGGCCTTCCGGGTTGATCACGAAGGTACCGCGATCGGCCAGGCCGGCTTCTTCGATCAGCACGTCGAAGTTGCGCGAGATGACGTGGGTCGGGTCACCGATCAGCGGGTACTGGATCTTGCCGATGGTGTCCGAAGTGTCGTGCCAGGCTTTGTGGGTGAAGTGGGTGTCGGTGGACACGCCGTAGATTTCCACGCCCAGCTTCTGGAACTCGGCGTAGTTGTCAGCAAGGTCACCCAGCTCGGTCGGGCAAACGAAGGTGAAGTCGGCCGGGTAGAAGAACACGACAGACCACTTGCCTTTCAGGTCGGCTTCGCTGACCTGGACGAACTCGCCCTTGTGGTAGGCGGTGGCGTTGAACGGTTTGACCTGGCTGTTGATGATTGGCATGAGAGACGCTCCTTCATGGGGTTGGAATCAGTTGATGGAGAGAATCCTAACCGCTGGTCCCGACAAAGGCTCATTGGCAAAGCTCATGCTTGTGATTGGTTTTGGCTATAACCGAGGATAATTAATAGAAGGGAATGGGCTGAGCAAAGGATTGCGGGGCATTCAAGGGCCCATCGCCGGCAAGCCAGCTGCCACAGGTACTGCGCAGGTCTCTGCACTGGTGCAATCCCTGTGGGAGCTGGCTTGCCGGCGATGAGGCCAGTGGCATCAGCGAGTGACCGTGCGCATGGTCACGAACTCTTCGGCCGCGGTCGGGTGCACGCCAATGGTTTCGTCGAACTGCTGCTTGGTCGCACCGGCCTTCAGGGCAACGCCCAGGCCCTGGATGATCTCGCCGGCGTCGGGGCCAACCATGTGGCAGCCCAGCACCTTGTCGGTCTCGGCATCGACCACCAGCTTCATCAGGGTCTTTTCCTGGATGTCGGTCAGGGTCAGTTTCATCGCACGGAAGCGGCTCTCGAATACCTGCACCTTGTGCCCGGCCTCCAGCGCCTGCTCCTCGGTCAGGCCCACGGTGCCGATGGGCGGCTGGCTGAATACCGCGGTGGGTATGTTCTGGTAGTCCACAGGGCGGTATTGCTCGGGCTTGAACAGGTGCCGGGCCACGGCCATGCCCTCGGCCAGAGCCACTGGAGTCAATTGCACGCGGCCAATCACGTCGCCAATGGCCAGGATCGACGGCGCGGTGGTCTGGTACTGCTGGTCAACCCGAATGTAACCGCGTGCATCCAGCTCGACACCGGTGTTTTCCAGGCCCAGGTTGTCCAGCATCGGGCGCCGGCCGGTGGCATAGAACACGCAATCGGTGACCAATTCGCGGCCATCCTTGAGGGTGGCCTTGAGGCTGCCGTCCTCGAGCTTGTCGATGCGCTGGATGTCGGCGTTGAACTGCAGGTCGAGGCCGCGCTTTTCCAGTTCTTCCTTCAGGTGCGTGCGCACCGAACCGTCGAAACCACGCAGGAACAGGTCGCCACGGTACAGCAGCGTGGTAGCCGCCCCCAGGCCCTGGAAGATGCCGGCGAACTCGACGGCGATGTAGCCACCGCCCACCACCAGCACCCGGCGTGGCAGGTCCTTGAGGTAGAAGGCTTCGTTGGAGGTGATGGCCAGTTCCTTGCCCGGAATGTCCGGCACCTGTGGCCAGCCACCGGTGGCGATGAGGATGTGCTCGGCGGTGTAGCGCTGGCCGTCCACTTCCACTTCGTTGGCACCGGTCAGGCGCGCATGCCCCTGCAGCAGGGTGACCCCGCTGTTGACCAGCAGGTTGCGGTAGATGCCGTTGAGGCGCTCGATTTCCCGGTTCTTGTTGGCAATCAGGGTACCCCAGTCGAAATGCCCTTCTTCCAGGGTCCAGCCGAAGCCTGCGGCCTGCTCCAGTTCGTCGGCGACATGTGCGCCGTACACCAGCAGTTTTTTCGGCACGCAACCCACGTTGACGCAGGTACCGCCCAGGTAGCGGCTCTCGGCCACTGCCACCTTTGCGCCGAAGCCGGCGGCAAACCGCGCCGCGCGCACACCGCCGGACCCGGCACCAATCACGAACAGATCAAAATCGTAGGCCATGTATTCACTCTCCTAGGCAGGCGCCCAGCATAACGCACTGGGGCCGCTTTGCGACCCTTCGCAGGCCCGCCCGCTCCCACAGTACCGGCGCAACCTTGAAGGTCTGCACAATACCTGTAGGAGCGGGCGCGCCCGCGAAGGGCTGCAAAGCAGCCCCAGTTATCAGCTTTGATACAAGTAGCGGCTTATCAGTAAGCCTTGCCAGTCTTGTAGTAGTTCTCGAAGCAGAAGTTGGTCGCGTCGATGTAGCCCTCGGCGCCACCGCAGTCGAAACGCTTGCCTTTGAACTTGTAGGCGATCACGCAGCCATTCTGCGCCTGTTGCATCAGGGCGTCGGTGATCTGGATCTCGCCACCTTTGCCCGGCTCGGTGTTGGCGATGATGTCGAAGATGTCCGGGGTCAGGATGTAGCGACCGATGATCGCCAGGTTCGACGGGGCATCTTCCGGCTTTGGCTTCTCGACCATGTTGGTGACGCGGAAAATGTCGTCACGGATCATGTCGCCGGCGATCACGCCGTACTTGTTGGTTTCCTGCGGATCGACTTCCTGAATGGCGACGATCGAGCAACGGAACTGGTTGTACAGCTTGACCATCTGGGTCAGTACGCCGTCACCTTCCGGGTTCACGCACAGGTCGTCCGCCAGCACCACTGCGAACGGCTCGTCGCCGATCAGCGGGCGGCCGGTCAGGATGGCATGGCCCAGGCCTTTCATTTCGGTCTGGCGGGTGTAGGAGAACGAGCACTCGTCGAGCAGGCGACGGATACCAACCAGGTATTTTTCCTTGTCGGTGCCCTTGATCTGGTTTTCCAGCTCGTAGCTGATGTCGAAGTGGTCTTCCAGAGCACGCTTGCCGCGCCCGGTGACGATGGAGATCTCGCTCAGACCGGCATCCAGTGCCTCTTCAACGCCATACTGGATCAGTGGCTTGTTGACCACCGGCAGCATTTCCTTGGGCATGGCTTTGGTAGCGGGCAGGAAGCGGGTGCCGTAACCGGCTGCCGGGAACAAGCATTTTTTGATCATATACGTCCTTACAAAAGGCTAGGCCTGTGGAATTCGGCGCAGTCTAATCAGGCGGCAGTCACCTTACAATGCCCTACCTGTGGCCGATCGATGGGAAGATAGAGATAACCCAGTGTAGATAGTTCCGGGGGATCGTAAATATTGCTGTCATCCATGACCGTTGGATGACAGGAAATCGGGGTTGCCTGTACTGGCCTCTTCGCGGGTAAACCCGCTCCCACAAGGATCACCACAGGCTCTGAATGCTGTGCAGTACCTGTGGGAGCGGGTTTACCCGCGAAGAGGCCGGCACAGGCAATACATCAGCTACCCGTGCCCTGCCCGATCAACACCCCATCGACCTTCTGCCCATACAGGTTCACCCCGTCATTGGCATGGAACTTTACCCGCGTCTTCTCGATGGAGCCTTCCACCAGCCGCGGGTCCTGCGGCCGTTCATGGCGGTTGACCCAGGCCGCCACATCCCAGGCCTGCTGGTCACTCAGGCTGCCCGGCTTGCCCAGCGGCATGTTGTACTTGATGAACGACGCCGCGGTGTTGATGCGGTGCATGCCGGCGCCCCAGTTGTAGGAGTCCTTGCCCCACAGCGGCGGCATCACATACTCGCCCGCCACCTTCTGCCCCTCGCCGTTGTCGCCGTGGCAGATCGCACACTGCTCGCGATAAACCTGCTGGCCGCGCTTGAAGTCGTAACCGCCCTTGGGTTGCGGCACCTCCGGGTAACCTCGCCCGGCGATCTCCACGCCAGTCGGCGCCTTGGTCGACAGCCAGTACGAATACACCGCCAGCGCCGTCATCTGCGGGCTGTCGGCCGCAGGCGGCTTGCCGTTCATGCTGAACTGGAAACAGCCCTGGATACGCTCGGCGTAGGTGTTGACCTTGTCGTTTTTCTTGCGGTACGCGGGGTACATCGGGTACGCCCCCCACATCGGCGCGGAATGCGCCAGCCGCCCCTGGTCAAGGTGGCAGTTGCTGCAGTTCATGCCATTGCCCACGGCTTCAGGCATCAACCTGCGGGTGTCGACGAACAAGGCATGCCCCTCGCGCACCATCTTGCCAAAGGCATTGGCAGGCAACTCGCTTTCCGCTGGCGGCACGAACTGCGGCGCGGCCTGCACGCCAGGCACTTTCAACTGCGACTGGTCTTCCATGGCGATCTGGGCGGCCTGGGCGCTGCCCATGGCCAGCAGCAACAGAGCTGGAATCATCGGTTTCATGGCGTGACCTCCTGGCCGGCGGGGCGGGCGAAGAATTCGGCGACAGCCTTGATCTCGTCTTCGGTCATGGCCTTGGCTACACCGACCATCAGCTGGTTGGGGTCATTGCTGCGGCTGCCATCGCGCCAGGCATTGAGTTGCGCCACAAGGTAACTGGCGGGCTGGCCGGCCAAAGGCGGGAAATGCTCGCCAACCCCGCCACCGCCCGGGCCGTGGCATTGCACGCAGCCAGGAATCTGCCGGCTCCAGTCACCGTACAGGGCCATGCGGGTGGTGGGGTCATCGGCGATCTGCTGGCGACGCAGGTCGCCTGTGGGCGCAGCCGGCAGGCTGGCCAGGTAGGTGCTGACCGCCTCGATCTCATCTTCGGTCAGGGCCTTGGCAAGCGGCTCCATCACTGGCTGCTTGCGGCTGCCATCGCGCCAGTTACGCAATTGCTTGCCCAGGTAAGCGGCAGGCAGCCCGGCCAGGCGCGGGAAGCCGACAGCGGCAATGCCCTTGCCATCCGGCCCATGGCAACCCAGGCAAGCCAGGGCGGCAGGGTTGGCCCCACCTTGGGTGAAGACTTTCTGGCCATCGGCGGCATGCGCCGCGGGCCAGGCCAGGATCAGCAGGCTGCCGATCACGACGCGACTCAACGGTGTCATCACGAATCTCCTTTTCTATTGTTATATGCTTAGGCCTAAAACATATAAGCAAAAGGAGCGTGATCAGTTGCCCTGGATCAACTACCGGAGATGCATTGGGTGGCTGCGGTGCGCACGTCGCCCAGGCGCAGCGGGAAGTTGTTCAGCCGCTCGTGCAGCTTGATGCTGCTGCCGCTGCCACGCTTGTCGATATCCACCAGCGCCGCCGGGCCTACGCCCGAGCTGATCTTCTGCGGCACGATCAGCCGCAGGCCATCGCCGCGCTGCTCTTCCACCAGCGGGTCGCGGGTATCGGCCAGCTTCTGCTTGACGCAATCGGCATACGCGCGCGGGGACTTGCCGGAGATCACATCCAGCGTTTCACGCGACTGTTCCAGTTCCGTAACACTCACACAGCCACCCAGCGTCACCGCCAACGCCGCCACCATCCACTTCATTTGCAGCACCTCTGCCTTCAAGAATCCGCTTCGACCACAGCCAGGCTGTTTTGCTCCCTGCTTTGGCAGATTTATCTACGCCTGGCGGAACAGCGCGGCAGTGTAACCCGACATCGTGGTATCTTTCGCCTTTGCAGAACCAATCCTTGCGGAGCATCACATGAAATTCGTACACCAGCGCGAGCACCTGAACGAGGACGACATCGTCGTCATCGAGTGCTCCCAGCGCTGCAATATCCGCCTGATGAATGACGCCAACTTCCGCAGCTTCAAGAACGGCGGCCGTCACACCTACCACGGTGGCCATTTCGACAAGTTCCCGGCGAAGATCACCGTGCCCAGCACCGGTTTCTGGAACATCACCATCGATACCGTGACAACCCGCCCGATCTCGGTCACCCGCAAGCCAACCTTGACCCACAAGATCAAGATCGTCCGTCGTTCATCGTCGAAACTCAGATAAGGCCACCATGACCCAGACCACCAAGTACGTCATCAAGTACAAGCTCGACGGCCAGCGCCGCTGGGACTTCGCACTGATGCCCGACGCCTCCCTCGAACAAGCCCTGGAAGCCCTGCGCAAGATTCACGGCGAAGACGCCGAGAAGATCAGCGACATCCAGGTCAGCAAAGCCTTGTAAACACCCGCCCCGCCGTACCGCTCGCCCGCGCAAGGAGAACCGCATGAGCCACTGGCCCGACCGCCGCATCCTCGACCTGCTGGGCATCGAGGTGCCCATTCTGCAGGCCCCCATGGCCGGTGCGACGGGCTCGGGCATGGCCATTGCCGTGGGCCTGGCGGGCGGTTTGGGCGCCCTGCCCTGCGCCATGCTCACGGGGGACCAGGTGCGCGCCGAGATCGCCGCCTTCCGCGCCGGCTGCCCGGGCCGCCCGTTGAACCTGAACTTCTTCTGCCACCAGCCGCCAGCGCCCGATGCCGAGCGCGATGCACGCTGGAAGCAGGCGCTCGAGCCCTATTACAGCGAAGTGGGCGCAGACTTCGCGGCGCCCACGCCGGTGTCCAACCGCGCGCCTTTCGACGAACAGAGCTGCCAGCTGGTCGAGCAACTGCGCCCGGAGGTGGTGAGTTTCCACTTCGGCCTGCCCCAGGCCGACCTGCTGCAACGGGTAAAGGCCAGCGGTGCCAAGGTGCTGTCCAGCGCCACCACCGTAGAGGAAGCCGTGTGGCTGGAACACCACGGCTGTGATGCGATCATTGCCATGGGCTATGAAGCGGGCGGCCATCGCGGCATGTTCCTCAGCGACGATATCACCAGCCAGATCGGCACCTTCGCCCTGGTGCCACAGGTAGCCGATGTGGTCAGCGTGCCGGTGATTGCCGCCGGCGGCATTGCTGACCACCGCGGCCTGTTGGCGGCACTGGCCTTGGGTGCTTCGGCAGTGCAGATCGGAACAGCGTACCTGTTCTGCCCCGAAGCCAAGGTCTCGCCGGCGCATCGCCAGGCCCTGGACAGCGCGCCCGCCAGCGACACAGCGCTGACCAACCTGTTCACCGGCCGACCGGCGCGCGGCATCAACAACCGCATCATGCGTGAGCTGGGGCCGATGAGCGACCTTGCGCCACGCTTCCCACTGGCCGGCGGAGCGCTGATGCCTTTGCGGGCGATTACGGATCCGCAGGGCAATACCGATTTCAGCAACCTGTGGTCGGGGCAAGCGCTGCGGCTGGGCAGGCATATGCCGGCGGGCGAGCTGACCCGGGAGATTGCCGAAAAGGCGCTGGCCGTGGTCGGCCGCCAGGCTTCTGCATAAGCAGGTCTGGCCTCTTCGCGGGTGAACCCGCTCCCACAATTCGAATATTGGGGGGCCCCTGTGGGAGCGGGTTTACCCGCGAAAGGGCCTGGCCTGCTTACGCATTACCTTGCCCCTTCCCGGCCCGCGGCCTATCGCTATATAGTTCAGGCTATAACGATAACCCCCAAGGAACTGTCTTCATGCGTATCCGCCCGTCCCACCTGGCTGCCACCGCCCTGGCCAGCCTGCTCGCCTTCAACACTGCCTGGGCCGATGAAGTCCAGGTCGCGGTCGCAGCGAACTTCACAGCCCCCATCCAGGCCATTGCCAAGGACTTCGAAAAAGACACCGGCCACAAGCTGGTCGCCGCCTATGGCGCCACCGGCCAGTTCTACACACAAATCAAGAACGGGGCGCCGTTCGAGGTATTCCTGGCTGCCGACGACAGCACCCCGGCCAAGCTCGAGCAGGAAAAGGCCATTGTCCCGGGCTCGCGCTTCACCTACGCCATCGGCACCCTGGCCCTGTGGTCGGCCACGCCCGGCTATGTCGACGCCAACGGCGAAGTGCTGAAGAAGAACCAGTTCAAGCACCTGTCCATCGCCAACCCGAAAACCGCTCCCTACGGCCTGGCCGCCACCCAGGTGCTGGGCAAGCTGAAGCTGACCGAAGCCACCAAGCCCAAGCTGGTCGAAGGTCAGAACATCACCCAGGCGTTCCAGTTCGTCTCCACCGGCAACGCCGAGCTGGGCTTTGTCGCCCTGTCGCAAATCTACAAGGACGGCAAGGTCGAAAGCGGTTCGGCCTGGATCGTTCCCTCCTCCCTGCACGAGCCCATCCGCCAGGACGCGGTAATCCTCGAAAAAGGCAAGGACAACCCCGCCGCCAAGGCCCTGGTCGATTACCTGAAAGGCCCGAAAGCCGCGGCTGTGATCAAATCCTACGGTTATGAAATCTGATGCCACTGGACGCCAGTGACCTGGGTGCCATCTGGCTGACCGTGAAACTGGCCAGCCTGACCACCCTGATCCTGCTGATCGTCGGCACGCCCATCGCCTGGTGGCTGGCGCGCACGCGCTCGTGGCTGCGCGGGCCGGTGGGCGCGGTAGTGGCCTTGCCGCTGGTGCTGCCACCCACGGTGATCGGCTTCTACCTGCTGATTGCCCTCGGCCCGCATGGCTGGTTGGGCCAGGCGACCCAGGCGCTGGGCCTGGGCAGCGTGGTGTTCAGTTTCACCGGCCTGGTGATCGGCTCGGTGATCTATTCCATGCCGTTCGTGGTCCAGCCGCTGCAGAACGCCTTCGGCGCCATTGGCCAGCGCCCTCTGGAAGTGGCTGCCACACTGCGCGCCAGCCCCTGGGACACCTTCGTCCACGTGGTGCTGCCGTTGGCCCGCCCGGGCTTCATCACCGCCAGCATCCTCGGTTTCGCCCACACCGTGGGCGAGTTCGGCGTGGTGTTGATGATTGGCGGCAATATCCCCGACAAGACACGCGTGGTCTCGGTGCAGATCTTCGACCATGTCGAGGCCATGGCCTATTCGCAAGCACACTGGCTGGCAGGTGCCATGCTGGTGTTCTCGTTCCTGGTGCTGCTCCTGCTGTACGCTGGGCGCCGCGGCAAGGCTGGCTGGAGCTGATATGAGCGCATCGATTGTGGCGCGCCTGAAACTGGCGCGCGACGACTTCACCCTGGACGTCGACCTGCACCTGCCCGGGCGCGGCATCAGCGCGCTGTTCGGCCACTCCGGTTCTGGCAAGACCAGCTGCCTGCGTTGCCTGGCCGGGCTGGAACGGGCCGCCAGCGCCTACATCGAGGTCAACGGCGAAGTCTGGGAAGACAGCGCCCGTGGCTACTTCCAGGCACCACACCTGCGCCCGGTGGGTTACGTGTTCCAGGAGGCCAGCCTGTTCCCGCACCTGTCGGTACGCGGCAACCTGGAGTTCGGCTGGCGCCGGGTGGCCGCTGCCGAGCGCAAGGTCAGCCTCGACCAGGCCTGCCAGTTGCTGGGCATCGGCCACTTGCTGGCACGCCGGCCGGCAACCTTGTCCGGTGGCGAGGCACAGCGGGTGGGCATTGCCCGCGCCCTGCTCAGCAGCCCGCGCCTGCTGTTGATGGACGAGCCGCTGGCTGCCCTCGACGGGCCGCGCAAGCGCGAAATCCTGCCCTACCTGGAACGCCTGCACGACGAACTGGACATCCCGCTGGTGTATGTCAGCCATGCCCAGGAGGAAGTGGCGCGGCTGGCCGACCACCTGGTGTTGCTGGAGCAAGGCCAGGCAGTGGCCAGCGGCCCGATCGGCGAAACCCTGGCCCGTCTCGACCTGTCGCTGGCCGAGGGCGAGGATGCCGGCGTGGTGTTCGAGGGCCTGGTGGTGGGGCACGACCCGCACTACGACCTGCTCGAACTGCGCCTGCCCGGCAACGATGGGCCACTGTTGCGCATCGCCCACCCGGCCCAGGCGATGGGCAGCACCTTGCGGGTCAAGGTGCAGGCCCGTGACGTCAGCCTGGCCCTGCCAGCCGACAGTACGTCGAGCATTCTCAACCGCCTGCCGGTGCGCGTGCGCGAAAGCCGCCCGGCCGCCAACCCGGCCCATGTGCTGGTCAGCCTGGATGCCGGCGGCAACGCCTTGCTCGCGCGCATCACCCGCTTCTCGGCAGACCAGCTCGGCCTGCACCCAGGCCAGGTGCTGTTCGCCCAGATCAAGTCGGTGGCGTTGCTGGGCTGAGCATCGGCCCCGTGGCTGGTGTCCATTGATCAGTGACCTGATCGAGGCCTGCCAGCCATGCTTGACTGCCCCCTGCCGCGCACCCTGCACTACGTCGACGACAGCCAGCCGGGCCTGACCCGGCGGCGCTGGCGGGGCCACTTCATCTACCTGGATGCCGACGGCCAGCGGGTGCGCGACAGCGATACCCTCGCCCGCATCGCTGCACTGGTAATCCCCCCGGCCTATACCGAGGTGTGGATCTGCGCCGACCCGCAAGGCCACCTGCAGGCGACAGGTCGCGATGCCCGTGGCCGCAAGCAATACCGCTACCATGCGCAGTGGCGCGAAGTACGCGATCAGCACAAGTACGCGCGCATGCTGGCGTTTGCCCAGGCCCTGCCGAAACTGCGTGCACAACTGCACGCCCACCTTGCCCGGCCAGGCCTGGACCGGGAAAAGGTGATGGCGCTGGTGGTCAGCCTGCTGGACCACACCCTGATCCGCATCGGCAACCAGCGCTACCTGCGTGAAAACCAGTCCTATGGACTGACCACCCTGCGCAACCGCCATGTCGAGGTGAAGGGCAGCAGCATCCGCTTCCAGTTCCGTGGCAAGCGTGGCGTCGAGCATAACGTCAGCCTCAACGATCGGCGCCTGGCCAACCTGCTCAAGCGCTGCATGGAGCTGCCCGGGCAAGCGCTGTTCCAGTACCTGGACGACGACGGCCAGCGCCACAGTGTCGGCTCCAGCGAGGTCAACCAGTTTCTGCAGCAGCTGACCGGCGCCGACTTCACCGCCAAGGACTACCGCACCTGGGCCGGTAGCAGCCTGGCCCTGGACCTGCTCAGGCCCTTGGCCTGGGAACCCGAGAGCGAAGCCAAGCGCCAGGTCGCCGCCATCGTCCGCCAGGTAGCATCACGCCTGGGCAACACGCCGGCCGTGTGCAGGCGCTGCTACATTCACCCGGCTGTACTTGAACACTATGCCCTGGGGCGCCTGGCCAACTTGCCGAAGAACCGTGTACGCAAAGGCCTGGGCCGTGAAGAAGTAGCCTTGCTGTTATTTCTTCAGGCACTCGAGGAACAGGATGACCATTAACCCGGTCTATTCAGACCATGATGCGAAGATATTTCCCATTGGCCGCCAAGCCCCCTATTCTTGCCACCGAGCACCTTGGCCGACAAACCGCTGGCGGTTTGCTTCGGCACCTGCGACTGAAGACACGCAACAGAATTTGTCTGTCGGGGAATTACTATCCGCCGAAAGCGTCTTTAATGAGAAGGAAGAGGGACAAGCTCCCGCCGCCGTGGCAACTAGCCCGACGGACTTTTACATCACCAAGGAGAACTACATGCTGATACTCACCCGCAAGGTTGGCGAAAGCATCGTCATCAACGATGACATCAAAGTCACCATTCTGGGCGTCAAAGGGATGCAGGTGAGGATCGGTATCGATGCACCGAAAGACGTCCAGGTCCATCGTGAAGAGATCTTCAAGCGTATCCAGGCCGGCAGCCCGGCCCCGGAAAAGCACGACGACTCGCACTGAGCGACCTGCCTCAAGCCGCACGGACGCGCTTGATCGCCCCGCGCCTCAGGTGCCCAGCAGTTCGTGCACCTTGGCGATCATACAGTCCATGTCGAACGGTTTGTCGAACACCGCGGCGAACAGTTCCGGGCATCCCTGGTTGGCCTGCGCGCCACTCATGAGGATGACCGGCAACTCGCTCAAGGCCGGGTCTTCACGCATCGAGCGCACCAGCTCCTCACCGTTGAGCAGTGGCATCATGTAGTCGGTGATGACCAGCTGAACGCGCTTTTCCTTCAGTGCCTCCAGCGCCTTGCAGCCGTTGCTCGCCTTTTCCACCAGAAAACCTTCGTCCTCCAGGGCAAAACCGAGGATGTCGGCAATCAGGTACTCGTCATCGACGATCAGGATGGTGTTCATCGCCCGCCCCGTCACCCGCTCCCCTGCGGCACCGGCGTTCCCGAAAGCACACCGCAGGCGCCTTCGAACGCCTTGCGCAGGGTAATGCCTTGCGGCCCGATCAGCAGCTCGTGCAAGGCAGGGTCATGGTGGCTGTCACGCACCTTGAGGATCGACAGCATGCGCCGCAGCTGCGAATCCAGCTCGACGAAGCGCATCAGCATCAGGTTGTCGACGATACTCGACAGGTCCGGGGCCGGGGCGCTGATTTCCGCGCCGAAGATGTCGCGCATTTCCCAGGTGAGCATCACGCTGATATCGCGTGCGCGCAGCTCGCCGGCCAGGGCGCGGAAAAACGCATTGAGCCGCGCCGGGTCGATGGCCAGGCGGCTGAACGCCCCCAGGCTGTCGATCAGCACGCGCTTGCTGCCTTGCGCTTCGACCCGCTCGAGCAGGCGCGCACCGACCTGGTCCAACAGGCCCTCGGTGGTCGGCTGCCAGCACAGCTGCAGGCTGCCGCCCTGCTCCATGGCTGCGAAATCGTAACCCAGCGACGCGGCCTTGATACGCAGGCGCTCCGGCGTTTCATAGAAGCCGAAATGCAGCCCCGGCGCCTGCGGGCTGCTGGCACCGAGAAAAGCCAGGCCCAATGACGTCTTGCCAATACCCGAGGGCCCGATCAGCAGGCTGACCGAGCCGGTGGCCAGGCCGCCACCGAGCATTTCATCCAAGGTCGCCACCCCGCTGCTGACGCGCTCCAAGGTGGCGCTGCCCGCCTGGCTGGGGTGGCTGAACAGCGACTCCAGGCGCGGGTATACATGCATGCCGGCTCCATCGATGAGGCATTCATGGCGCCCCGACAACGCCGCACTGCCCCGTGTCTTGCGCAGCTGTATATGGCGCACGGCGCGGCTGCCGAACAATTGCTCGCCCAGTTCGATCACGCCGTCGACCATGGTGTGCTCCGGGCTGCCTTCTTCCAGCCGGGCGCTGGTCAGCAGCAGCACGGTGCAACCGGCGAAGGCCGCATGGCCCTGTAGTTCGGAGACGAATTTCTTGGTGTCCAGCGCTGTTTCCGCACGCACCCGGGCATTGAGCACGCCATCGACGATCAGCAGGCTGGCCTGCTGGCGGGCGATTTCCTGGCGCAGCAGCCGTACCACAGCGTCCAGGCCTTCCTGCTCCAGGGTGTCGAAAGCACTTACGAACTGGATCGGGTCGCCGACCAGCGCCGGGTCGAAGAACTCCAAGGTCGCCAGGTACTGGAACAGCCGCTCGTGCGACTCGCTCAGCAAGGTGGCCACCAGCACCCTGCCACCGCCGCGCACATGCCCGCAGGCCAGCTGGTTGGCGAGGATGGTCTTGCCCGCCCCCGGTGGGCCCTGAATGATGTAGGACGCGCCAGCCACCAGGCCACCCTGGAGCAACGCATCGAGCCCATCGATCCCCGTCACCAGCCGCCTGAGTGCCTGTGCCATGGTGTTTTACCTGTCGAGTTGGCTGTCCGCCTGCTGATAGATTGGCAAGTAAAGTTGCATGCAAGTTCCCCGGCCGGGCTCACTGTCGACGCAAATGGCACCACCGCTCTGCCTGGCAAAACCATACACCTGGCTAAGGCCCAGGCCAGTCCCCTTGCCAAAGGGCTTGGTAGTGAAAAACGGTTCGAAAATCCGCGGCAGTACCGCTGGCGCGATGCCCTCGCCGCTGTCTTCCACCTCGAAACGCACAAACCCGCCATGCAGGCCTTCCACCTCGCCGGCCAGTTCGACCACATCGACGGTCAAGCCGATCCGGCCCTGCCCCGTGATGGCATCGCGGGCATTGAACAACAGATTGAGCAGCACCATCTGCAATTGCCCGGCATCCACCTCGATCAGGGGCAGGTCTGGCTGCAGCACAACCTCCAGGTCAATCGAACCGGGCAGCGCATGCTCCAGTAGACCACGGGTGGCGGCAATAAGGTTCGCCGGGGCGACGCAAGACACATCAAGCTTCCGGTGGCGTGCAAAGCTGAGCAGCTGCTGGGTCAGTTCGGTGCCCCGCTGCCCGGCATCCAGAATATGCTGCAGCATGCGCTGGGCGCGTGCCGGGTCCTGTGTGGCCAGCGCCAGGCGCGCCGAGCTGATGATGATGGTCAGCATGTTGTTGAAGTCATGCGCCAGGCCACCGGTCAACTGGCCGAGGGCCTCTAGCTTCTGTGCCTGGAACAGCTGGGCGCGCACCGCGTCCAGTTGCAGCGCCGACTCGCGACGGTCGGTGATGTCCCGGGTCACCTTGGCCAGGCCGACGACCTGGCCCTGGTCATCGCGAATCACATCCAGCGCGGCCAGCGCCCAGAACTGCGTGCCATCCTTGCGTACGCGCCAGCCTTCATCCTGCGCCACGCCCTGCTCCAGCGCCTGGCGCAGCAAGCGCTCCGGGCGGCCTTCGGTGCAATCCTGCGGGGTGAAGAACAACGAGAAATGCTGGCCGATCACTTCATCGGCACGGTACCCCTTGATGCGTTGCGCGCCTGCGTTCCACGACACCACGTGGCCGGACGGGTCGAGCATGTAGATGGCGTAATCCACCACCGACTGAACCAGCTGTTCATAGCGGTGGGCAGGCATGACAGGGTGGTCGAGGCAGTCAGCTGAAACCATGCGAGCTCCACCGGTACGGCAGGAGGGAAGATAGGGCGAGGTTCAACGCTCTGGCTCAACCAGCACCGGGCTGATGCGCCGCGGCATCGCCACTTTCAGCAGCCACAAGCCGACCAGCAGGATAAGCCCGCCACCGGCCAGGGCCATCAGGCGCTGCGGTTGAGGGTGTTCGGCATCGAACCCCAGCATCAGCAGGTAACCGCCCAGGCTGATCAGGCTGAGGTAGAGAAACGCCCCCAACACGACTACCAGCACGAACAACAGTCGCCAGAACAGCCGTGGGCGTACGATACGCTCGGAAGCACTGGACTGATTCATTTGCACACTCTTTGGATCCAATAAAGGGGCAACAGTGGCGTAATGACAGCAAGGTGTCAATTGCCCAATCGATCGACCCTTCACTCTGTTGATCATAGGTGCTGTGGTTGACTCAACTATAACAATGGGTTATAAAGCGCGCTTGATTGCGAAGCCCTTCTGCTTAGAAGCGAGCTGGTCGTCACGACCCCTTCAAGCGTGCGAGTGTGGTGGAATTGGTATACACAGCAGACTTAAAATCTGTCGGCGTGAGCCTTGCGGGTTCGAGTCCCGCCACTCGCACCAAATTCTTTGCGAAGGCGCCCTTGCGGCGCCTTTTTGCTGCCCGCCAGCAATCCTTTGCGCAGCTGCTAGAGTGGAGCTTGTACCCGTCCACTGGAACGCCGCCATGCGCTACTCCCTGTTCGATGGTCAACGCGACATCATTATCCTGATTGCCCGTGTGCTGCTGATGATCCTGTTCGTCTTGTCTGGCTGGGGCAAGCTGACCGGGTTCGAAGGCACGGTCGGCTACATGACTTCACTGGGCGCCCCTGCCCCCATGCTGGCAGCGGCAGTTGCCGTGCTCATGGAGTTCGTCGTCGGCATACTGCTGATCCTCGGTTTCTACACCCGGCCGCTGGCCTTCCTGCTGGCACTGTTCGTGCTGGGCACGGCGCTGCTGGGCCACCCGTTCTGGAGCATGGTCGACCCTGAGCGCAGCGCCAACATGACCCAGTTCCTGAAAAACCTCAGCATCATGGGCGGCCTGTTGATGCTGGCAGTGAGCGGCCCAGGGCGTTTCTCGGTAGACGGGCGCTGAGTCAGTCGTCTTCGCAGTCGTCGAACCAGGCTGGGTGATCGCGCTCCTCGTCATCGAGGTCATCCAGCGTTTCCTCGTCTTCCTCAACCTCGTCCTCGGCGCCCTGGGCATCCGCTTCAGGCTCCAAATCGTCGTAGAGGAATTCGTGGTCAAGCAGGTGATCGTGCTCGGGTTCGTGCAAGTCGTCTTCGTCGTGCATGCTGGCTCCTGGGCTGGTGGCAGGCCTGTATAGGCTGATCGGCTGCGCAGGTCAATGCGTTACCGCTTAATGCTCGGTTAACCGGCCGGGTCCACTCTGCAGGCTCTCCCTTCAAACGTTGCTTGCCCGCCTCCCATGGCGGGCTTTTTTATCCCCTGGGTTTTCCCTTCGTCCAGCCTTGGCAAATCACAGTGAACTGCGCCCATGCTGGCCAGGCTCGCAAATGATGCAGGACCTGTCGTTTTTCAAGGAGAAAGCCCATGGCTGTGTATATCGACAACCTCATCATCACCACTCCAGTGCCGAAGTCCGCGACCAACCCGGTGGCGCTGGAGTTGACCGGCGCCCAGGCACTGGCGACCCTGCCCGAATTCATCGCCCGCCTGAGCGACGGCTCGATCCGCATGACCGCCCCCACCAAGGGCGCCTCCAGCAAAAGCACCCACCGCACCCGCTGCGAGTGGAAGGAGCCCGCGTACTGGGCACTGAACAGCGGCGCCCGGCACCGCAATCACCAGACCATGACACTGCAGAAAGTGAACTTTGCGCAAAAAGTGGTGATTGCCCAGATGCACGTCAAAGACGACGACAACCCGCCCATCAAGGTGTTCTGGAACAAGGGCAAGATCACGGTGGGCTTCCGGACCGATTTCAACCAGACGGCCACGAGCAGCAGCACGGTGCTGGCCGACGTACCGCTCGGTGCCCGTTTCGATGTGAGCATCGACGTGACGAACAACGGCGCCTGCACGGTCAGTGCAAGCTGCAACGGCCGTATTGGCAGCACATCGCCTCTGCAACTGGGTGCGACCTGGGCGACGCGCACGCTCAAATTCCATGGCGGGGTATACAACCAGGTGGACTACACCGACGACACGCCTGCCGAGGACGGCTCGGTGTGCGTCATCAGCCAACTGGAACTGAGCCATGCATGACATGCTCATGACCTGACCTTCACGAAATACTGACATCCGGGTGGGCACACTGGCCCTGCTCCGTATGTTCTTGCAGCCCGCCGCATTATTGCCGCGGGCTTTTCTTTTTGTGCCGAGCCTTACGCAGAACCCTGCAGGAGCGGCCTTGTGTCGCGATGGGCTGCAAAGCAGCCCCAACAACTTATGCGCCACCGCTGAAATCCGGGGCCGCTCTGCGGCCCTTTCGCGACACAAGGCCGCTCCTACACGTGCCCGCGCAGGGCAGGTACCTGCTGCGTACAAGCCTCCACCCCAGACCATGACCTGAAGCAGTTTTGCCCCACCCGGCAAGGGCTATGCTAACCCCGGCGATAACCCAAGCTCATTCGGATAGACACGGAGGCTCCTATGAAAGCTGCTGTTGTTGCACCAGGCCGTCGCGTGGATGTGGTGGAGAAAACCCTGCGCCCCCTCGAGCACGGTGAAGCGCTGCTGAAGATGCAATGCTGCGGTGTGTGCCACACCGACCTGCACGTGAAAAATGGCGACTTCGGTGACAAGACCGGTGTGGTGCTAGGTCACGAAGGCATCGGCGTGGTCCAGGCAGTAGGGCCAGGCGTCACCTCGCTCAAACCGGGCGACCGCGCCAGCGTGGCCTGGTTCTACCAGGGCTGCGGGCATTGCGAGTATTGCAACAGCGGCAACGAAACCCTGTGCCGCGAAGTGAAGAACTCCGGCTACACCGTGGACGGCGGCATGGCCGAAGCCTGCATCGTCAAGGCCGACTACTCGGTAAAAGTGCCCGACGGGCTCGACTCCGCTGCCGCCAGCAGCATTACCTGCGCCGGCGTGACCACCTACAAGGCGGTGAAGATCTCCAACATCCGCCCTGGCCAATGGATCGCCATCTACGGCCTTGGCGGCCTGGGCAACCTTGCCCTGCAATACGCCAAGAATGTCTTCAACGCCAAAGTGATCGCCATCGACGTCAACGAAGAGCAACTGCGCTTCGCCAGCGAGATGGGCGCCGACCTGGTCATCAATTCACGCACCGAGGATGCCGCCAAGGTCATCCAGGCCAAGACCGGTGGCGCCCATGCCGCCGTGGTTACCGCCGTTGCCAAGGCTGCCTTCAACTCGGCCGTTGATGCCCTGCGTGCGGGTGGCCGCCTGGTTGCGGTCGGCCTGCCTTCGGAAGCGATGAACCTGAATATCCCTCGTTTGGTGCTGGACGGTATCGAGGTGATCGGCTCACTGGTCGGTACCCGCCAGGACCTGCAGGAAGCTTTCCAGTTTGCGGCGGAAGGGAAAGTGGTGCCGAAGGTGACCCTGCGGCCGATAGAGGATATCAACCAGATCTTCGAAGAGATGCTGGAGGGCAAGATCAAAGGGCGGATGGTGATTCAGTTCGAGGGGTGATGGCCCATGTGCGCTGGCTGTTGGTGCAGCGCACGCTACCCTGCTGCATTCAAGCGCAGGCAGTCAGAAATCGCTTCCGCCCCTTGTAAAGCGAACCAATGGGCGCGCCTTGGGCTCTGGTTTCGGGTAAGCGCTATGCTTCACATACGGTTTTATCCAAGTCGTGGTTTGTAGTTGCTTCGCAAGCCGCAAACTGGCTAGCACATCGGGGTCAATGTATGGGTATCCGCAGCTTGGCGAAAAACCTGCCACCCGATCCGGACAATGACGGCTGGGTGCTTGGATGGGGCGTACTGAGAGACCGGCATCCCTGGCATTTCGTCGATGTTTATGCCGACCAGAAGACTGCCAGGGCCGAGGCGGAGCGCCGCGGGGTTGGCTATGTTGTGGAGTTCGGCTCGCACCGCCTGGGATCGGATGAGTTCGTTTGCGGGATATCCGCGCCTGAAGGCTAGCGTTTGAATGGGCGGAGCGGCGGGCGATGGATCCTGCGGCCGTAGGCGACAGACAGCTATCGACCCAAAGCGGACGCTAAAAGATAACTGGTTTCGTAAGCGCGACGCGTACTCTGTGGGAGCGGGTTTACCCGCGAAGCAGGCGCCGCGGTGGATGGCACCGGCGGTGCCGGTGTTCGCGGGTAAACCCGCTCCCACAATGATTGCTGTTGGGCAAAATGACAGCCAAGGGTCGAAAGCAGCCTTTCAGCAAAGGCATGAAACCAACAACTTTGATAGTTCTGACTAGTCGACGAGGCCGACATGCCCTGGCCGGCGTTACCCCTTGGTCAGATCAACCAATGGTGTCTGCCGCACCTCGGTTTCGCGACCTCCTTGTATCTCGCCAACCTGCTTCAAAGCCTTGTCCACTGCCACCTTGTCCGCCAACAAGCTGTAGCTGATATGGAACTGCCTGTGTTCCTTCGGTCCGATTGTCGGCACCAGGTTCAGTGGCCGCTGGTAACGGCGGTTGTAGGAAAAACTCGTCCCCGGCTCGAGCCCGGTCACATAACCCTGGCCTTGGGTATCGGTATTTTTCCACAGTGAAAATACAGGCAATGTCCGAGTATTGAAGCCGACCGAAACGCCCAGACTGCCAGCCTTGTCATGCAACACGGCCAACGTATTGCCCTGGGCATCGGCATACGGCACCACGTTATAAACCGTTTCGTCATAGTCCTTGGTGGGCGCTCGGTAGGTTTGCCAATCGGCCAGATCTTCCCTTGCCTTGTCGTTGAACGGCGACACCTGTTTCACTGGCGCGGCGAACCGAGCGCCATGCTCCAGAAACGGGGTGCTGAAGTTACTGTGATACAGCGCCTGGTATTCCTTCGGATAATCGCCGTTGTTGGTCAGGGTATCGTTGAGGGCGAACATCACGCTGCCCGGTTCGGTGACCAATTCAGTCACGACGGAGAAGTCGACCTTCTTGAACGCCTGCTCTTTCAGTTCGCCACGCAAGCTGATGGCGTATGGTGGTTTCTCATCGATGTGCAGGGTGACTTTGTTCGCAGGTATGTTGGCGGCCCGACCGTGCAGGGTCAGCAGCTCGCCATTGTCGACGCCAGGGTGGCCGACCCATTCGTAACCGCAGCGGGCGACCAGTTCGTTGAAGCCCTCCAGCCAGCCCAGGCCATTGCGCCCATTGAGTTCGATGAAGGACGGGTTGACCACTTCCTTGACCGGCGAATCCCAGCCCATGCGCACATTGCCGACCGACGCCTGCAAGACGTTCATTCCGCGGGTCGGCACTACCGAAAGTTTCATCGTACCGTTATCGATGTCGACGATGCTGACACCCTCTTGCCGGCCTCCGTGCAAAGTGCGCAAGGTAACGCTGAAGGGCTTGTCGGTTTTTATGCCAAGTTGCTGGCTGGTGATCTGCCAGTGCCGGGCGGCTTTGTCTGTGTCGAGCAGAACGTAATCCCAGGCCATGGTGTGGGAGGCTGCGGACAGGGCGCCGAGAGCAACGAAGAATTTGAGGAGGGGCATGACAGGTTGCCTTTCTTGGAGTTGTTCCCCTTTATAGACACGAAGAAACGTTTCAGCAAGCTAGCCAAGCGATGCTTTCGATTGGCACAGGTTTCTTTAGCTAGTTTCAGGGAGTAGCCTCGGCACAGTGAATCTTTCGAGCCCGATCAGGTTATCAACCTTGTGAAAGCATCAGAGAGACAGAACAATTGCCGAACTCGATAGAATCTTCATTGCCATGCCAGACGGTTTCCCTGATTTGCCCTCGCTGAACGCGTTGCGTGTTTTTGAAGTGGTGGCTCGCCGCTTGAACTTCCGTGTGGCTGCCGAGGAACTGGGCGTGACCCAGGCGGCAGTTGCCCAGCAGATACGCGGGTTGGAGGCGAGCCTGGATCTGCGTTTGTTTGAACGCCTGCCCCGTGGCTTGGCGTTGACTGATGCGGGCCTGGGCTACAGCGGAAGCATTCGCAGTGCACTGGCCATGATCGACGAGGCAACACGCCTGCTTCGGCCACAGACTTCTCACCTGACAGTCAGCGTTACACCGACCTTCGCCTCGAAATGGCTGATTCCCAGGCTCGGCAATTTTGCGCAGAGCCACCCAGACATCGACTTGCGTGTGCTGGCAACCGACCGGCTGTCGCACTTCAGCACCGATGGTGTGGATATCGCTGTCCGCTATGGCAAGCCCGAGTTCGGAGCAGGTTTGAATAGCGAGCTGCTGATGGAGCAGCGAATCGTTGCGGTGGCCAGCCCAAGGCTGTTCGAAGGCAGCGAAATACCTGCCAGCTTTGCGCAGTTGCAGGACTTCGTCATGTTGCACGATGCCCATAATTTCTGGCCTCAGTTCCTTGCAGAGCTGTTCCCGCATCACCTGCAACCCACAGCCAGAAATCTGCGCTTCAATCAGACCTCATTGGCCATTGAAGCGGCAATCAGCGGCCAGGGCATTGCCTTGGCCAGCCCTGCGTTCGTCGGTGATGACATTGCCGCAGGCCGACTGATGCAGGTTTTTACCCAGCAACTCAGGGTCGACAAGTCGTTTTATCTGGTCTGGCCACGCAAGATGAAACAGCCGGACTCATTGAACGTGGTCCAACACTGGCTCAAGCAACAAGCTGTCGATAGTTAATCTATCGCAATAGTGAAGTTTAGCTGTCTCCCTCGACAATGGGCCTGCTGCTAAGGTGAATGCACCTGAAAAATCCACACTGAGAGATTGGAGGCAGCATGCCAGTAGAAAAAGTTGCGATTATCACGGCAGGTGGCAGCGGCATGGGCGCAGCGGCAGCACGACGCCTGGCCGCCGACGGCTTCAAGGTTGGGATTCTCTCCTCTTCGGGCAAGGGCGAGGCGCTGGCTGCCGAACTCGGCGGTATTGGTGTAACCGGTAGCAATCAGTCGGTTGAAGACCTGCAACGCCTGGTCGACGCTGTCGTGGAGAAGTGGGGCCGTATCGATGTGCTGGTCAATAGCGCCGGCCATGGTCCGCGCGCGCCAATCCTGGAAATCAGCGACGAGGATTGGCACAAGGGCATGGATACTTACCTGCTCAATGTCATTCGCCCGACTCGCCTGGTGACGCCTTACATGCAGCGTCAGAAGAGCGGAGTGATCATCAACATCTCCACTGCCTGGGCGTTCGAACCCAGCGAGCTGTTCCCGACTTCTGCTGTATTCCGCTCGGGCCTTGCCGCGTTTACCAAGATCTTCGCCGACAATTTCGCCGGCGATAACGTGCGCATCAACAACGTCCTCCCTGGCTGGATCGACAGCTTGCCGAGCACCGAGCAACGCCGCGACAGCGTGCCGCTCAAGCGCTACGGCACCAGCGAAGAAATCGCTGCGACCATTGCGTTCCTTGCTAGCGAAGGCGCGGCATACATCACCGGGCAGAACATCAGGGTCGATGGCGGCGTAACACGCAGCATTTGATCGTCCGTGGCCGCAGCATTGCTGCGGCCCTCGTTTCATGGAACATGTTTTTTGCTGGACGATCTGTGTCAGACCATATGGGCGCAGCTGGCGCGCTGGTAGAGTCGCATACCAGCACGCGGGCGCTGGCGGTCGAATTCGACAGTTATGCTCAGGCCAAGGCGTGCTATGCCGGTCCCGCCTATTCGGAGGCAAAGGCGATGGCATTACGCGCCTATCGTCGTGAGTTGTTCATCGTTGAGGGGGATTTAGGCTGATCAAGGGTTCGCTGATAGGGATGCCATGGGACGATAGCGTCCGGCATCGTTCCCCTCCTCCAGCGCAATACTGAACAGCTCTGCGAAAAGAAAAGGCACACGCAGGTGCCCTCTCGATACCGTTTACGGAATGAATCGAGTGCCACAAGCGTGGCACATCCAAGTGCGGCGCCACTCTTCCAATTTGTCGTACTGTGCGACGTTGAATTTCCAGTGGCGAACGAATCCAATTACACCGACGGTGATAAATATCGCGCCTATGAAGAACCTCGTCCAATCAACGCCCCAGAACGTGTTCATAAGCTTGAGGCCATCGTACAAGATGATTGCGCCAACCCCTGTAAGGATGACCGGGCCAAGCAAGCGCTTACCTGGAGGTGGACCGACGCTTGCCGCCAAATTGGTCTGATGCCGACCTGAAGTTTCAACGGTCACGCTTGGTCCGAATCCGGATTGGGATTGCGCTTGGTGGGTTGCTTGTATTTGAGAAGTGCCAGCAGCATGGATGATAGACAGAAGCTGGACGTTTTGACCTTGGCATTGCGGGCAGCAGATTGCGTTATTGCTCACCACGTAGTCATTCCTTTGAGGGGTGGAAGGCGAGCATTCTAAGGCAATTGCATACATCAGCGCACTACGCGACTTTATCCGGGCGCTATTCACGACCTACCAGGCCCACGACCAACCCGACCCTCCATCCCATCTGTGTGCCTGCAGTTTCGGAACTCGTAGTTTTTTTCGACTCACAAAGAAAAACCCCGCAGACGTTAATCTGCGGGGCTTTCGAATGGTGGAGGCCGAGGTCGGAATCGAACCGGCGTAGACGGATTTGCAATCCGATAGAAGACTCCCCGTCTCGTGCGCCTTTGGCGCTAAAATCAGTTCCAAAACGAATCGGGATTTGCCCGTCTGCAACCCGCATTCCACAAGGGCCGGCGTTTCAGTTTTGGAACCGTTTTTCGCTCTCCTCCGGCGCTCTGCCGACCTACTCCCAACCCCTTTACGTCCTGAAGTCAAACCCTTCTGGTGACTGCGTCGTCACGTAGTGCGCTAGGTAGTTGTCCAGTATCGTCTCCGGATCTTCGAGCAGGCGGTAATCGGCAAAGTCATCGTACTTAACGTGATAGACCTTCCCATCGCACTTGCCTTCGTCAAGAAACAGGGCATCGCCCGCATCAGTCAGCAGCCAGCAACGCAGGTAGTGCTCGGAACTCGCCTGGATGCTTTTGACGAAATCCCTTATCACGGCCTTCTTCACCCCACGTAGCACTCGATAGCGTTCGATCGACAGACGGCTGCTGTAGGAAAACGGGGTGTTGGTCCAATTGATGGACAGATAGGAATCCTCGGTCAGCATAAAAGACCAGAAATAGCGATACAGTTCCTTCCAGCGGGGCGGCAGCATCGCACAGCTTCGTTCGAATTCAGGCCCTTCTGTTTCAAGTATAACGGGCACGATGTCGAAGAACAGGTCCAACTCCCGCCCTTCAGCCGCCAGCGAGGCCATCCAAGTACCTTCAAACAGCCTGAACAGCACTATCGGCACCGCATACTCACGCTCGATCGCCGCAACGGTACGAGGAAAGGTCGCGGCAAAGCCAGGAAACATTTCGCCAACGGATGCGCCGAGCCCATCGATCACCACGCTGTTCAGGAGCGGCCGCTGGGCCTCGCCAAGATCAGTTGCGCTCGTGCACACTAAATCGTACCTATCCTTGTCAAGCATCATCTATCCCTATTCGAGTTCCACTTATAGAAAGCCTGTATCGGCCGGACGCATCCTTTCTCCAGCTCAGGCATAAGCGCGACCAGATATGGTTTGAGTGCCCACCACCTCACCATCCGTCAATGGAAAACGCTGAGGCGGTACAGAGCGCCAGGGTGCGTTCGTAAATAGCTTCATCTCGAGTGATCAGAAGCAGGCTTGGGCATGCGCCTAGAAGGGCGTGCTCAGGTTGCAGTTCTTCAATTTGCGACCAGAACTCGTCGGCCTCGACGCCATCGGCAAAAGGTTGAAACGCGATAGCTCTTCTGAATTTCGAGAGCTTCGTCCAGTCTGGCATACGTTCGAAGATATGCCACTCATCAAAGCCAGGCGTGGGTAGTTGAGCGATATCCGTGATCAGCGGACTGAGCACTAGGTCACCAACACATTCCCAGCCGAGCTCAATCTCAGCAGCGCTAAGGTTGTATTGCGCGCTATCGGACCAAGCAATTGCTACATAGCGGCCCATTACGACCTGAGGAAGTTGGCGAACGATAGTGCCCAAATTGACGTCGCATCCAGTGTTCCAGTCAAGCGTGCGGTAGTCACCGTGTGCACCGGTGCGGAGTTCGGCTTCCATATGTACTCCAAAGTGAATTAGCGATAACGCAGAGGCCGATAAGCGCCGAGCGGCCAAGGCCTGCTAAGCGTCGACGGAGGTCAATCACGAGCGCTGGGTTTAGACAAATCAGGCCCACTATAAACAAGAGCAGTAGTCAGCTACTAATGTGCGCTTGGTAAAGGTCAATTCCAAATCACAATCGAATGACCTTGCTCGTAAAGAGCCATTGCTTCAGGCCCTGTCCATGCGTCAGGGTGCACGTTGACACGGATGGAGCCTTGGTCCAAGCCTAATACGATCACATTGGCTGCTTCATCTTCACGGATTTCGCAGAGGGTACGACCCTTGAGATCGGCAAAGTTCACGCCTTCACACAGGAATGGGTTGTATACAGACAACACGGACCCGCCCACAAACACTAGCTGGAAGTAGTCATCGACCTTTAGAACGTCACTGATTGTTAAATACCCCGATGCGGACAACCATCCCTTGATGGAGGAGCCAGGCTTCTTCTTAACCATGAAGCACCGCCTCGACAATGCGCTGGACTTGGGCCATCGTTATACCGGTGTGTTGCTCTACAGAAAGGGGGTGAACTGTATGATCAAACAAGATAAGCGGACGCTCTCCCAAAGGCATGGTTTGAACTTGAACTTCAAGACCCAACGTTGACGGCTCGTAGGGCAAATTGCTCTGTAGCGAGCCGCAGTACAGCGGTTCGGTTTCCCGGCCATCGCGCTCCCAAAGCTCACACATTCGAAGAAAATTTCTTTCGCTCAATGAGACCCATGCCAACCAGGCAAATGGACCGACACCGTCGGTTACGGGGATGAGGATACGGCCTAGGACAAAGAAATGCTTGCCATCTATCACGCATTGATCAGATGACAATTCGCCTCGTTCATTTCGCTCGGTCTCTGGCATTGAGTACCAGAGGTCTGGCGCGCTCGGGCCAAAGCACATCGGCAACTCATCGTGCGGCTTGCCGCAGGTGTTACATATAAAACCGCTCACAGTGACTTCCATGTTTGTAGAGAGCCTAACGGGTGAATACCGCACCAGAGCGTTATTCAGCATGCTCGCAAGCCTACACGGCTAAACCTGGTACGTGAACGGATTTACGTTCGGCCGTCAGCGAATAACTGTTGGTTCAGGAGCAGCCTTAACCCGATGCCCTCTTTCGCTACCAGGCGATGACTATAGGCAATCAGTGGCGGGCACTGTTCCGTCATGACTGCTCTTGGTCGACAGGCGTCCGCGATGGCCGTCCGTTCTGGGTCGATAGCAGCCATTCACGACCGGCGACTAACGCCCCCCTAGCCGCCGGGCGCATCGAGCGGCTCAAGCTGCCACTTCATCCTCAATCAGAGCCCACAGCCTAGCCGCCTCGGCAAACTCCAGCATGTCGGCCAACTGGCCCGCATCAACGTCCCCGCGTCGGTGCGCAGAAATCGCGAGTTCGGCAAGCACCCCGGCTCGGCCATCCGGATCGGCTACAAGCGCGGGCTGATCATTGAGTTCGGCCAACCAGGCCGCCGGCAGGCTCAACACTTGACCTTCCACAGCTGATCGATCCGCGTTGTATAGGATTGGCTCATCATCTCCCTCCTCATCCCCCAGCCCGGTGTCGCCGGCACGCTGGCGGCTCGCATTGTCCCCCTCCCCCAGCGCTCATTGATGTCATCCATCACCTGCATCAGCCGGTCACATGCCACCGATTGCTTGAGCGCGAACAAATCCTCTGAAAACTCACCTGGTTGCCGCAGGTCCATCAGCAGCACCTCGGCCTTGCTGTAGCGGAACCCAGGCCTAAAGATTCGCGCGACCGCATCGGTGGCCAGTCGAGTCATCAACAGCGTGTCGCAGGTTGGGTATGGAAGCTCCACCAACGCACCCTGGGCGTGGTGCACCTCCTCCGGATTGAACATCCCGGTACGGATGCTGATTCGCATACGCTTGCAAACTGACCCTTGAGCCCGCAGTTTCTCGGCAGCGCGACCAACGTAAGTGGCCACGGCCTGCTTGATCGGCGCCAGCTCTGTCAGCCGCTTTCCGAACATCCGACTGCAGCAGATCTCCTGCTTCGGCGGTTCGGCCTCGTCCATTTCAAGGCATGGCGTGCCAGCGAGCTCCCGGGCCGTCTTTTCAACCACAACGCTGAACTTCTGGCGGAGTGTCCAGGCGTCAGCTTTGGCCAAGTCCATGGCTGTGCGGATGCCCATTGCCTCAAGGTGAGCGGTCATACGCCGGCCGATGCCCCACACCTCCTTCACCTCGGTATTGCGCAACACCCAATCGCGCTTGAACGGATCGGTGATGTCGACCACTCCACCCGTCTGTGCTTGCAGGCGCTTGGCCGTATGGTTGGCCAGCTTCGCGAGCGTCTTCGTGCCAGCAATGCCGACGCCCACCGGAATTCCTGTGCACTGGAAAATCCTCGAGCGCAGCTTTCGCCCGAACTGGGTCAGGTTTTCCTGAATGCCGGAGAGGTCAGCGAAACACTCGTCGATGCTGTAGACCTCTGTTGCCGGCACCATCGATTCAATCAGTGTCATGACGCGCTCGCTCATGTCGCCGTAGAGCGCATAGTTACTGCTGAAGGCCATGATGCCGTGTCGGCGCAGCTTGTCCTTTGCCTGGAAAAACGGCTCGCCCATCTTCACAAAAGGCTTGGCGTCGTACGACCTGGCGATCACGCATCCGTCGTTGTTGCTCAACACGATGATCGGGGTCTTGGCCAAGTCGGGTCGAAACACGCGCTCGCAGCTCGCGTAGAACGAGTTGCAGTCGATCAGGGCAAACACCTGGTCACTGCGCATGGTCACGAACGCTGTAACGCACAACGCCCCATATCACGAGCTCGTCGCCTTCCATGATGTACCGCGGCGGATATGCCGGGTTCTCGGACTTCAGGATGACCACCCCATCGCGGCGGTGCAGGCGCTTGCAAACTGGCTCGCTGTTAATCGCGGCAATCACCACATCGCCGTGTTCAGCCTCGCGGCCGCGATCGACGATGACGATATCCCCGGAATAGATGCCTGCCCCTTGCATGCTGTCGCCTTCGACTTTCACTAGATACACATGGGGCGCGCGGAGGTCGAATAACTCATCAAGGGAAATATGGCCTTCCAGGTGGTCCGCAGCAGGCGACGGGAACCCGGCCGGCACGCGAAACGAATACAACGGGAGCGGTTCGGTACCGCCGGTTGGCGTACCCAAGAAAGTGATGGTCATGGTGGCAGGTCCGAAGCAAACTGTATGCATATACAGTAAATCCAGCATCGGCTGCTCGGTCAATCCTGGGCGATGAAAATTCTGACGGACTAGAGGGGGACATATGTGCGGACGGTAATCGATCTACGAGTCGACGAATCACTACCTGCGACAGCTATCGCTGGATCTGGTCGTAATCAATGGGTACGACCATGAACCCATCAGTCGTTTCAATGTGGCACCTTCGACCCGCGTCGAGGTCATCCGGAGAGTAGACGAGGGGCTGAGCGTGGATAGGGTCAAGTGGGGATGCGTCAGCCTGTCGTTAACTGCCGGATGCCCTGCTCCCCATCTGAGGCTGCATCGTAAAGCTCATTCACCGTGAGCCTTATAAACCGTAAGGCTCTCCGAGCCGCACATTATCTCCATCCCCTTCCCTTCACATCGACCGCATTAGGCAGGCGCCAGGCCACCTTTCACGGTGGGTTTGGTCACCCGCGCCTGGCTCCTGGCCAATGCGGTTGGCTACCGAGGTTCACACGATGAGCAAAGAAACAGGCGGCCCGGCTGCTTGGGCACTCCAAGGAGGAAATCACCAAGCGCGTTTATCGCCGCGTCGGCGAGGTGGTCAGCCCGACCAAGTAGAGGGCTGATGCGGAAACGATGCCTAAAGATGCGGAAACGATCCGGGTTTTCTGCGCACAAAGAAAAACCCCGCAGACGTTAATCTGCGGGGCTTTCGAATGGTGGAGGCCGAGGTCGGAATCGAACCGGCGTAGACGGATTTGCAATCCGGAGCATAACCACTTTGCTACTCGGCCTCAAAGGTCGGATCTAGCAGCTTGCGCTTCGCTATCTCCTTGAAACGCTGAACCTTTTTCAAAGTTTGCTGCGTTTCGATGGGCGCCATTATGTCTTCATTCCTTTAACCTTGCAACCCCCTGAACGAAAAAAAATTTCAACGGGTTCAAGGTGTTAGCGCAGACGGCCGAGTTTACTCCACAAGCCCACCACTGTGTTCTCCACAGTGCCACTGGCAGCCATGCCGATTCGCTCCTGCAGGCTCTTGCGTTCGGCGTAGTGCAGGTGGAACAGGTTGGCGTTGCGCGCGCGTTCGCTGAGGTACTCGTCGCTGGTCTGCAGCTCGTCCACCAGCTTGCGGTTGAGTGCCGCGACGCCCAGCCAGACTTCGCCGGTGGCCACTTCGTCGATGTGCAGCTGCGGGCGATAGCGGGCAACGAAGTCCTTGAACAGCTGGTGGGTGATGTCCAGATCTTCCTGGAACTTCTCCCGGCCCTTCTCGGTGTTCTCGCCGAACACGGTCAGGGTGCGCTTGTATTCACCGGCGGTCAGCACTTCGAAATCGATGTCGTGCTTCTTCAGCAGGCGGTTGACGTTGGGCAGCTGCGCCACCACGCCGATGGAACCCAGTACGGCGAACGGTGCGCTGACGATCTTCTCGCCGATACAGGCCATCATGTAGCCGCCGCTGGCGGCCACCTTGTCGATACACACGGTCAACGGGATGCCGGCCTGGCGAATGCGCGCCAGCTGCGATGCAGCCAGGCCGTAGCTGTGCACCAGGCCGCCACCGCTTTCCAGGCGCAGCACCACTTCGTCACGCGGGGTGGCGAGGGTCAGCAGCGCGGTGATTTCGTTGCGCAGGCTTTCGGTGGCAGAAGCTTTGATGTCGCCATCGAAATCCAGCACGAAGACCCGGCCCTTTTCCTCGGCCTTGCCCTTCTTCTGCCGCTTTTCCGCCTTGGCCTGCTGCTTGCGCAAGGCCTTGAGCTGGGCCTTGTCGAGCAGGCCGGATTCCAGGCGCTCGCGCAGGTCCTTGTAGAACTCGTTCAGGCGAGTGACCTGCAATTGCCCACCCGATTTGCGCCGTCCCTTGCCGCGCAGCCCGGCGATGGCCGACAGCACTATCAGGATGGCGATGACCAGGGTGGCGGTTTTGGCGAGAAAGCTTGCGTATTCAGCAAGAAACTCCACGTTGACTCCTTAAAGACTTGCGCCACTACGGCGCGTAACTGTAGCAAGCATACCGTTGCGCCTGAGGTGCTGCCAGCCGTGGCAAACGCTGGCAACACCTTTCAAACAACCTTTTCAAACGCTTGTATGTTTTTTCGTTGACAGCCCGTGTGCCGCATCCTAACCTCGCAGCAACCTCCAACAGGCCGGAACCTTTCGTGGGCAACCTCTACCTGATCCGACATGGCCAAGCGTCCTTCGGCGCCGATGACTACGATGTCCTCTCGCCCGTGGGCGTGCGCCAGAGCCAGGCCCTGGGTGAGCACCTGGCCCAGCTCGGTGTAAGGCTGGACCGCTGCGTGGCAGGCGACCTGCGCCGCCAGCAGGATACCGCGCGCCTGGCCCTGGATGCATTGCACGCCAATGGCTGCCCGGTGCCGGCTGTTGAGACCGATGCAGCATTCAATGAGTTCGATGCCGATGGTGTGATCCGCGCCTTGTTGCCCGGGCTGCTGCCTCAGGAGCCCGACGCCCTGCACATCCTGCGCAATGGCGCGCAGCACCGCAGCGAGTTCCAGCGCCTGTTCGCACTGATGGTGCAGCGCTGGCACGATGGCGAACATGCCGACGATGGCCTGGAGAGCTGGCAGGCGTTCACCGCCCGCGTGCAAGGCGGCCTGCAGCGCGTACTGGATGCCGCCGGTAGCGGCGACAATATCGCCATCTTCACCTCGGGCGGCACCATTGCCGCCCTGCTCCACCTGGTTACCCGTATTACCCCCGGCCAGGCGTTCGCGCTGAACTGGCAGATCATCAACACGTCGCTCAGCCAGCTGAAGTTCCGCGGCCGCGACGTGGCACTGGCTTCCTTCAACAGCCAGGCCCATGTGCAGCTGTTGAGGGCGCCGGAGCTTGTCACCTATCGATGAGCCCGGCTTGTTGTGTCCCTGCGGGGACGTGTAAATCACTCTATAAGGAATGCGCCATGACCTCCGTAGCTGATGCCGTCAAAAAGATGCAAGAGAAGTTCAACCCATCCGCTGCCGCCGGCCTGGACCTGGTGTTCGGCTTCAACATCACCGACGAAGACAAGCACTACGCGCTGATCGTCAAGGACGGCACCTGCGATCTGCAGGAAGGCGAAAACCCGGATGCCAACTGCACCCTGGTGATGGACAGCGAAACCCTGAAGGGTATCGTCAGCGGCGAAACCGACGGCATGCAGGCATTCATGGGCGGCAAGCTGCGCGTTGAAGGCGACATGATGCTGTCGATGAAGCTCAGCGAGCTGTTCCCGTCCTGAGGGCTGGAAATAGCGGATGATCGAAAAACCGAAGCCTGACCGGCTTCGGTTTTTTTTTGCCCGCCTGTTCGGGCCCTATCGCCGGCAAGCCAGCGCCCACAGGTACAGCGTTGCTCTCGAGGTTGCCGCTGTACCTGTGGGAGCTGGCTTGCCGGCGATAGGGCCAGTCGCTTCATCAAGGCAGTTGATCAGGCAGCAACACCCTCACCTATATGGCATCTGGCACGCTTGTCCCATCCCCGGCGGACCATTAGATTAGCCAATAGTCCTTGCGATCGAGAATAAGGAAAACGCATGACGCTCACCGACCAGTCCACCCAGGTACGCCCCGGCGAAGAACTCGACGCGGCTGTCATCGACCCTTACCTCAAAGCCAACATCCCCGGTCTGGATGGCCTGCCGAGCATAAGCCAGTTCCCTGGCGGCGCCTCCAACCTTACCTACCTGGTCAGCTACCCGGGCCGCGACTTCGTGCTGCGCCGTCCACCGTTCGGGCAGAAGGCCAAGTCGGCCCACGACATGGGCCGCGAGTTTCGCATCCTCAACCAGCTGAACAGCGGCTTCCCCTACTGCCCCAAGGCCTATGTGCACTGCACCGACAGCAGCCTGATCGGCGGCGAGTTCTACGTGATGGAACGGGTCAAGGGCATCATCCTGCGCTCGGACATCCCGGCCGAGCTGGACCTTGACGCCAACCGCACCGAGGCCCTGTGCAAGAGCTTCATCGACCGCCTGGTGGAACTGCACCAGGTGGACTACAACGCCTGCGGCCTGGCCGACCTGGGCAAACCGGAAGGCTATGTGCAGCGCCAGATCGAGGGCTGGACCAGCCGCTATGAAAAGGCCCTGACCCCCGACGCCCCGCGCTGGGAACAGGTGACCGCGTGGCTGCACGAGAAAATGCCCGCCGACCACCCGCGGCCCGGCATCGTGCACAACGACTACCGTTTCGACAACGTGATCCTCGATGCCGACAACCCCATGCGCATCATCGGTGTGCTGGACTGGGAAATGGCCACCCTCGGCGACCCGCTGATGGACCTGGGCAACAGCCTGGCCTACTGGATCGAGGCCGATGACCCGGCGCCGGTGCAGCTGATGCGTCGCCAGCCGAGCAACGCGCCGGGCATGCTCACCCGCCGCCAGTTCGTCGATTACTACGCCGAGCGGGCCGGCATCCGCCTGGACAACTTCGATTACTACTATTGCTATGGCCTGTTCCGCCTGGCCGGCATCGTCCAGCAGATCTACTACCGCTATTACCACGGCCAGACCCAGGACAAGCGCTTCGCCCAGTTCATCCACATGAACCGCTTGCTGGAGCAGATGACCTTGCAGGTCATCGCCAAGTCCAGCCTCTGAGCCCCGACCTCGACGACGGATAACAAGGAAAACAGCATGTCCAAGACCCACCTGTTCGACCTCGATGGCAAGATTGCCTTCGTTTCCGGCGCCAGCCGTGGCATCGGCGAGGCCATCGCCCACCTGTTGGCCCAGCAAGGTGCCCATGTGATCGTGTCCAGCCGCAAGCTCGACGGTTGCCAGCAGGTGGCTGACGCCATCATCGCCGCCGGTGGCAAGGCAACGGCGGTGGCCTGCCACATCGGTGAGCTGGAGCAGATCCAGCAGGTGTTCGCCGGCATCCGCGAACAGTTCGGGCGGCTGGACATCCTGGTCAACAACGCCGCTACCAACCCGCAGTTCTGCAACGTGCTGGATACCGACCCAGGAGCTTTCCAGAAGACCGTGGACGTGAACATCCGTGGCTACTTCTTCATGTCGGTAGAGGCCGGCAAGCTGATGCGCGAGCATGGTGGCGGCAGCATCATCAACGTGGCTTCGATCAACGGGGTTTCGCCCGGCCTGTTCCAGGGCATCTATTCGGTGACCAAGGCGGCGGTCATCAACATGACCAAGGTCTTCGCCAAGGAATGCGCGCCGTTCGGGATCCGCTGCAACGCCCTGCTACCGGGCCTGACCGACACCAAGTTCGCCTCGGCACTGGTGAAGAACGACGCCATCCTCAATGCCGCGCTGCAGCAGATCCCGCTCAAGCGCGTGGCCGACCCCAAGGAAATGGCCGGCGCCGTGTTGTACCTGGCCAGCGATGCTTCCAGCTACACCACCGGTACCGCACTCAATGTCGACGGTGGTTACCTGTCCTGATCAGGCTTTTACTGCAACCAGGGTGTAGCTCAGGGGCAGGCGTGCGGGCTGCTCGCGCAGGCGATATTCACCGTCGTCGCCCTTGACCATCTGCCCCGGCAGCGCCTCCCAGGGGATGCTCTGGTGCTCGACCAGGGCGGTCAGCTGCAGGCCGTGGGCCAGCAAGGCGCTGATCACCTCGCCCAGGCCGTGGTTCCACTCGTGGGTTTCGGTGTGGGAAAGGCGCCGCTCGGTTTCGACGTAGGTCTGGTCGTTGTGCCACACCGTCGGTTCTTCGTGCTCGAAATACGGGTATTCGAGTTGCAGGCGGTCCTGGTGGTCTTCGTTGACTGCCATCAGCATCGGGTGCCCGTCGCGCAGGAACAACCGCCCGCCCGGCTTCAGCAGGGCCGCGACTGTACGCGCCCACGGCTCGATGCGAGGCAGCCAGCAGAGCGCGCCGATGCCGGTGTAGACCAGGTCGAACGTGCCGGCCGGCAACACCTTGTCGGCGTCGTAGACATTGGACTCGACATACGCGATGGGTGCCGCACAGCGCTGGGCCAGCGCCCGCGCCTCGGCCAGCGAAGCCGCGGAATAGTCCAGGCCACAGACCTTGGCGCCAAGGCGCGCCAGCGAGAGGGTATCGGTACCGATGTGGCACTGCAGGTGGACGGCGTTGAGCCCGTCGATACTGCCAAGCAACGGCAGGTCGAAGCGTACGGTTTCGGAAAGGTGTTCGGGATGCTGGACGAGCCGTTCGACTTCGTAGTCGTTGGAAGCAGCGTGCAGCGGGGCACGTTCATCCCAGCTGGCGCGGTTGAGTTGCAGTGAGCGGTCCATGGTGTCTTCCTTGATTCGTGGGGGCTCATGCTAGCCTCCACCAATCTCCCTGCGACACAAAAGCCTTGCTAAAAATTGTAATGCTGGTGCGGTCCCTGTGGGAGCGGGCGTGCCCGCGAAGAAACAACGCGGTGGCTGGCACCGGCTACGCCGGTGTTCGCGGGCGCGCCCGCTCCCACCCGACCCCACAGAGCCCCTGCCAAGTCGCCAGCCGTTACAGGCAGGTCGCCGCCGCCGCCCGGCGCTGCAGGGCCACACCGTCGTTCTTCTGCGCGTAGTAATCCACCCGCGCCCCACCCGCCTGCGGGTACACATCCACGAACGCCTCGGCTTCACGGGTATACACCGTGAACCCACCCTGTTTGCGTGGCTCCAGATAACCACTGGCGTCGTCGCCAAACACCTTCTCTTCCTGCCAGCTGAACTGGATGCACTGGGCCACCAGTTCCGGCGCCTTGTGCGAGTCGAGCTGCGCGGTCGGCTTGCCGCCGCGGGCCGTTTCCATGGTCGCAGAAGCACAACCGACCAGCATCAGCGCCGCGGCCATCGGCAGAATCGCACGCATGTTCCATCCTCAGGGTAAAAAAGAAGGCGACTCTAGCACTGGCAAGCATCGCGAGTGAATTGTCACGCGCAGGTGGCTGTCGCAGATAAGGCATTCCGCCACAAGGAGAACGTCATGAAATTGCACTACCTGCTGTTCGCCGCCCTTCCCTGCCTGCCCCTCGCTGCCACCGCAGCCCCCTCCGGCGAAGAAAGCATCACCGCGCCAGAAACCCACAACCGCGAGCTCAAGGTCGGCGACAAGGCACCCGACCAGTACAAACGCGATGACCAGGCAATCAAGGACTGGAAAACCAAGGGCCTGCCAGCGCCGGAAAAGGAGAGCCACTGGGTAGACATGGGGGGGCGCTACGTGCTGGTGCAGATCACCAACGGTGTGGTGCTGGCAATTCAGCCAGCCCACTGATTCCACACTTTCCCCGCCGCTCATCGCTGGCACGACAAATTTTTGCCTGCCAGCGAAACCAAATGGATCCTTTCCAGTCTCAGAGGGTGTGCCGTAAACCTTTGCGGATCAAGGACCTATATCGTGATGACCCGTCTTGCAAGCCTTTCGCTGATTGCCGTTGTCCTGCTGACCGCAGGGTGCCATAGCCATCGCTACCATGACGACGACGATGGCTGGCGTGACCGTGATCGCGATCGTGGCCATCGCCACCACCATCGGCATGACCGCGACGACGATGATGACAATCGTCAATACCGTGGTGACCGCTACTACCGCTGAAGCGTCTTTTTCAACCCTGGCCCGCCGCCCGTTGCGCGGCACCTTAACCTGATGATTCCTTTGAGGTTCGTATCATGCGTCTGACTCTGCCTTCCCTTGCCCTTGGCCTGCTGCTGTGCCAGGGCGCTTTCGCCGGTGACGGTACCGCCGCCATTGGCGGTGGCCTGGGTGGTGTTCTGGGTAACGTTGTCGGTCAACAGATCGGCGGCAAAACGGGGGCGGCCATCGGCGCCGGCCTCGGCGGCGCAGCCGGCAGTGCGGTAGGTGCACGCAAGGGCAACCGTACCGAAGCCGCCATCGGCGGTGGCCTGGGTTCGGCCGGCGGTTCGCTGCTGGGCGGCGCGGTAGGCGGCAAGACCGGCTCCACCGTGGGCGCTGGCCTGGGTGGCGCAGCCGGTGGTGCCATCGGCAACCACCTGGGCGACAACAACGGCAAGCACCGCCGTCACCGTCACTGATCCGGTGACCTGAAGGGCTGCTGCGCAGCCCATCGCCGGCAAGCCAGCTCCCACGTCGACCGCATTGACCTCAAGCCATGCGCAGTCATTGTGGGAGCCTGGCTTGCCAGCGATGGGCCGCCTAGCGGCCCTTTTTGTTGCAGCACATCAATACCCCCTTCACCGCAATCCGGCACACTGGCTGCTACTGTCTATCGTGCCCCCGTGTGAAGGAACACCCCCTCCCCATGAACCAAGAGCTGCTCTGGGTCCTCGGCCTGCTGGCCATCGTCATCACCCTGTTCGTCATCAACCGTCCGCGCATGGACGTGGTCGCGCTGCTGGTGATCCTCGCCCTGCCGCTGTCGGGCATCCTCACCGTGGAGCAGGCGCTGGCCGGTTTCAGTGACCCCAACGTGGTGTTGATCGCCGCCCTGTTCGTGATCGGTGAAGGCCTGGTGCGCACCGGCATTGCCTACCGTATCGGCGAATGGATGAGCGAGCGGGCCGGCAACAGCGAGGCGCGCCTGCTGGTGTTGCTGATGGTGGCCGTGGCGGGGCTGGGTTCGATGATGAGCTCCACCGGCGTGGTGGCCATTTTCATTCCGGTGGTGCTGAGCATCGCCGCACGCCTGCAGCTATCACCCGCCCGCCTGATGATGCCGTTGGCTTTCGCAGGCCTGATCAGCGGCATGCTCAGCCTGGTGGCCACACCGCCCAACGTGGTGGTGCACAGCGAACTGGTGCGCCATGGCGAAGCGGGCTTCAGCTTCTTCAGCTTCACCCCGTTCGGCCTGGTGGTACTGGTGCTCGGCATCGGCTACATGCTGCTGACCCGGCACTGGCTGAATGGCGAAGTGCGCAAGGACGGCCGCGTGGAAAGCCGCCGCACCCTGCTGGACCTGGTGCTGGACTACAAGCTCAACGGCCGCGAACGGCGCCTGCGCATCCGCCCTCACTCGCCGCTGATCGGTCATACCCTGGGCGAGCTGGAGCTGCGCACCCGGCATGGCGCCAACGTGATCGGTATCGAGCGCCAGCACAAGTTCACCACGCGGGTGATCGCCGCCGACTCCAGCACCGTGCTGCACCAGGGCGATGTGCTGCTGCTCGACCTGTTCTCCAACCGCGACGACCTGCGCAGCCTGTGCCAGACCATGCAACTGGAGCCACTGCACTTCAAGGCCGCCTACTTCATCGACCAGTCCCAGGAGCTGGGCATGGCCGAGGTATTGCTGCCACCAGGCTCGAAACTGCTCGGCAAGAGCATCCTCGAACTGGCCTTCCGCACTCGCTTCGACCTCAACGTGGTGGGCTTGCGCCGCGAGCAGGTGGCGATCGAAGAACAGCTGGTGGAAGAAAAGCTGCGCCTGGGCGACACCTTGCTGGTAGTCGGCCCGTGGAAGGCCGTGCGCCAGTTGCAAGGCAAGCCCAAGGACTTCCTGGTACTGAGCCTGCCCGCGGAAATCGACCTGGTCGCGCCCGCCCGCACCCGCGCACCACAGGCGCTGCTGAGCCTGGCGGTGATGGTCGGGCTGATGGTCAGCGGCGCGGTACCCAATGTGATTGCCGCGCTGATCGGCTGCCTGTTGATGGGCGCAGGCCGCTGCATCGACATGAACAGCGCCTACCGGGCCATCCACTGGCAAAGCCTGGTGCTGATCGTCGGCATGCTGCCCTTTGCCCAGGCACTGCAGAAAACCGGCGGCATCGACCTGGCAGTGGGCGGCCTGGTCAGCGTGCTGGGCGGTGCCGGCCCCAGCGCCATCCTCGCCTGCCTGTTCGCGGTCACGGCGGTGATCGGCCTGTTCATCTCCAACACGGCCACTGCAGTACTGATGGCCCCCGTGGCCGTCAGCACCGCCACGCAGCTGGGCATGTCGCCCTACCCGTTTGCCATGACCGTGGCGCTGGCCGCCTCGGCGGCGTTCATGACGCCGGTGTCATCGCCGGTCAACACGCTGGTACTGGGCCCGGGACAATACCGCTTCGCCGACTTCGTCAAAGTCGGCGTGCCGTTCACCGTACTGGTGATGCTGGTGACCGTGTTGATGGTGCCGTGGTTCTTCGGGCTGTGAGGTGACACATCTCGAATGAAGGCAATTTGGCATTATCTCGACCGATCGCGGCAGATTGACATCAAGTCCTCTGACGAAACACACTTATGCGCAATTGCCCCAGGTGCTTCAAGCCGTTGTCCTGGATTTCGTTTCCGCTTTGCCGGTCGAGCCCATGGTTTTTCCAGCCCAATCGCGCTTGTTGCACTACGTCGTTCTACTCGGCCTGACCTTCGCCCTGACGCTGGGCGGCATCCTGGCCCGCCCGATCGAATCCCTGTCGCTGTTCTGGCCGGTCAACGCGGTATTGGCCGGCGTGCTGCTGCGCTACCCCCGCCAGGCCACGCTGACGGGCTTTGCCCTGGTCTGGCTGGCCATGGTCGGCGCCGACCTGCTGTGTGGCAGCGCCTGGGTACCGGCCCTGTGGTTCAACCTGTGCAACCTGGGCGTGGTGGTCACCCTCTGGCTGCTGCTCTCGCGCTTGCCGCGCCTGCACCGGCGCATGCGTACCCCCCACGGCGTGCTCAGCGTGTTCGGCGCCTGTGCCGCCGGGGCGATAGTGGCGGCCAGCATGGCGGCGGCAATGGCCGCGCCGTGGTTCGAACAGTCCTTGCGCGCCACTTGGCTGGCCTGGTTCAGTGAACAGTTCTCGACCAGCGTGCTGGTGCTGCCAGTGCTGCTGACGGCGCCCTCGGCGCGAGCCCTGGTGCGCGGTGGCGCCCAGGCCATCCGCCTGGCGCCGTTGTTGACGCTGCTGGCCTCGCTGGCGTCCAGCATTGCCTTCGGCGGCCCCGGGGCCATTGCCTTCCCGATTGCCGCGCTGCTGTGGTGCGCCTGGACTTACTCACCGTTCCTGGTCTCACTGCTGACACTCACCGCCGGCAGCACGCTGATCGTGGCGGTGGCGCAAAACCTCATGCATTTCAGCGTGCCGCAGAGCGAGCCCGGGGTAACCACGCTGATGTCGGCGCGCCTGGGCATCGCCATGCTGGTGCTCGGGCCGCTGGTGGTGGCCTGCGTCAGCCAGGCCAACCGCAGCCTGATGGCCCGCCTGGCGCATCAGGCCACCATCGACCACCTCACCGGCGTGCTCACCCGCAGCGCCTTCACCCGCCGCGCCAACGCGCTGCTGGAAAGCCGCCAGCAACACGCCCAGGCGCTGCCGCTGACCCTGATGATGCTGGATATCGACCACTTCAAGTCGATCAATGATGCCCACGGCCATGCGGTCGGTGACCAAGTGCTGCGCCAGTTCGCCGGCACCCTGCAGGACCAGCTGCACGATGGCGAACTGTTCGCCCGCCTGGGCGGCGAGGAATTTGTCGTGATCCTCCCAGGCCTGGCACCAGACCGGGCCAAGTTCACTGCCGAACGCCTGCGCCGCGCCGTGCAGGACCTGCATGTGGTGCAGGCCGACCAACACCTGCAGATTACCGTGAGTATCGGCCTGGCCGGTTGTGCCGCCGACATGCCGGCCCCCACCCTCGACGAACTGCTGGCGCGTGCCGACCAGGCGCTGTACCGAGCCAAGGCCCATGGCCGCAACCGCGTCGAGCAGGCCGAGCCGCAACGCCAGGTGATGTGAGCTAGCCGGCCAGCAAGTCCCACGTCAACTTGGCGATCAGCACGCACAACAGCACCAGGAACAGCCCGCGTACAAAGCCCGCGCCCTTGCGCACCGCCAGCCAGGTACCGGTCAACGCGCCGAGGATATTGCACGCCGCCATGGGCAAGGCGATGGCGTACAGCACGTTGCCCGATGGCACGAAGAACACCAGTGCCGCCAGGTTGGTGGCGATGTTCACCACCTTGGCCGATGCCGAGGCATGCAAGAAGTCCAAAGCGAAGAAGCGGATGAACAGGAAGATCAGGAAGCTGCCGGTGCCCGGCCCGAACAGGCCATCGTAAAAGCCGATCGCGCCACCGATCAGCACCGCCAGGCACTGCTCCTTGCGGCCGATCCTTGTGGGTTTGTGCAGCGTGCCGAAGTCCTTCTTGCAGAAGGTGTAGATGGCCATCAGCACGATCAGCACCAGCACCGCCGGGCGCATCACGCTGGGCGGCACCAGCGACACCGTGGCGGCACCGGCGAATGACATGACGAAGGCACTGAGCGCAGCCGGCACGATCAACCCCCAGTCCAGCGTCACCCTGCGGATGAACGAACGCGCAGCGAAGGCCGTGCCACACACCGACGCCAGCTTGTTGCTACCGAGCAATGCCGCCGGTTGCGCGGTGGGCAGCACGTTGAACAAGGCCGGGATCTGGATCAGCCCACCGCCCCCCACGGCGGCGTCGATCAGCCCTGCGGCGAAGGCGAACACGGAAAGCACAGCGATATCCATCATGACGCGGTTCCAGGCAGTGAAGACGCTGCAAGGCTAATCAAAGTGCCGCGCTTGTGTTGAAATGCCACATTGCAAAAACTGCAACGAGGAGCAGGCAATGGCATTGGACATGCTGCGGGAAATCCAGGCGTTCGTCAGCGTGGCGCACAAGCGCAGCTTCGTCGCCGCCGCACGCGCCCTGGGGCGCTCACCCAGTGCGGTAACCCGCGCGGTACAAACCCTGGAGGACAACGCCGGGAGCAAACTGCTCAACCGCAACGCCAATGCCGTGACCCTGACCGAAGCCGGCGAGCGCCTGCTGCCACACGCCGAACGCTTGCTGGATGTGCAACGTGATGCCGCCGACGAACTGGCCGCGCTCAGCGGTAGTGCACAAGGCTGGATCCGCTTCGCCGTGCCGCAGGTACTGGGTGAACATGTACTGCCCCAGGTGCTTGCCGAGTTTTCCCGCTGCCACCCCCAGGTAACCCTGGACGTGCAGTACAGCGACGGGGCCCTGGACCCGCTGCAAGGCAAGTTCGACTTCGTGGTGCGCGGTGCCTTTCCGAAGTCGAGCGAGCTGATCGGCTACCCGCTGTGGGATTACCAGCGCCACCTGTATGCAAGCCCTGAATACCTGGCACTGGCCGGCACGCCACAACAACCCGAGGACCTCGAAGGCCACGCGCTGATCCTGCACACTGCCCCGCGCATCCTCAAGGCCTGGCACTTCTGCCGCGACGGCCAGATCACCAGCCTGCGCCCCAGGCCCAGGCTGCGCCTGGACTCAGGTGACGCGGTGTACCACAGCACCCTGGCCGGTGCCGGTATCGCCCGCCTGGCCGCCTGGGTCGGCGAAGCGCAGGTCAAGGCCGGGCGGCTGGTGCGGGTATGCCCGCAGTACCGCCTGACTTCCAGCAACGGCCAGGACCCGCAGATGCATGCCGTGTACCCCGCCGGCGAGCTGCCGGCGCGGGTACGCGACCTGCTGGCTGCCCTGCGCCGCGCCGGTCTGGCCTACTGAAACAACGCCCTGAAACGGCTGCTCAAATTCTGCTCAATTTAACAGAGCCCGCCGCGGGCCTGGCTTGCAGCACTTTATCCACAGACCTACCCACGTTTTTTGTGGACAGTTTTCCCAGTGCAAAGAACGACTTATCGTACAAATCGGTAGGGTGAATCGGCCAACAATGAAGAGGAATGGGCCCGCCCGAAGGACAGGCAGGCCGCGAGGGATATAGGTGGTTAACGTCAGCTTGGCGGAATGGTGCCAAGAATACCGATCAGAATGGTCAGCAACAGAAAACCACCCAGGAATAGCGCGAGCTTGCCCATTGGAACCTCTACAAGTGTGATGCGGGAACGGGCATATTGTCGGGCTTGGGCTGATACCGTTACAGATTCAGGTTTATGGAAAAAAAGCGGATCAGATGTGAGGCACCGGTTCTTTTGTGGGAGCGGCCTTGCGTCGCGAAAGGGCCGCGCAGCGGACCCAGGGGTTCGATGCATCCCGCAAAATTGCCGGGGCCGCTTTGCGGCCCTTTCGCGACGCAAGGCCGCTCCCACAAGAGCTGCGTACTTGGAGCGAACGCGTACATCAGGTCAGCTGCTGAAGCTTCTGCGCAGGCAACCAGCCAAACTCATCGCTGCCATGGCGCCTGCACCAGACCCAGCCATTGAGCGGGCGCACCATCTGCACCAACTGCCCCGGGTCGGCATCCAGTTCATGCGCCGAGTAGTGGTCCAGCGCCCTGCCCTGGCACACGCTGAGCCGCTCGATCAATTGGGCCGGCACCCAGCCGGGCTCCTGGCCGGTGCAGGTGCACAGGTACCAGTCCTGCCAACCTGCCTCGCCCTCGTAGCGTGGGCCAATGTTCAGCAAGGTGCCCTTGGCGAAGCGGATGGGCCGCGGGTACTCACTGCGGTGAGGTTCAATCACAACGTAATGCATGGGCCTCTCCTTGGCCGGGAAAACTCGTCGATCGTAGCAGAAGCGGCGAAACCCGCTGCCAGCCGGTGTTTGTATCTTCATGTGTACAAATTGAGACCTGATACACAAGAACGTTTCCTACGGGCCGAGCGGACACATCCGCGATACAGCCGTCATCTTTACTGGCACCCATCAACCCGCACCGATGGCTTCGCCAAGGAGATGCCCAATGTCTGCCCGCCACTCGACCACCGCCCTGCCACGCCGCTTCAGCCGTACGCTGCTCGCCTGTGCCCTGCTGCCACTTGGCCTGCTGGCGGCGAACATGGCCACGGCTGCACCACAGCAGCCCCAGCCAGCCGCCGCAGCGGCGGATGACTTTGGCCCGCTGAAACACGTCAACGCTGGCGTGCTCGATGTGGCTTACGTAGAGCAAGGCCCGACCGATGGCCCGGTGGTGATCCTGCTGCATGGCTGGCCGTATGACATTCACAGCTTCGAGCAAGTTGCACCCGCCCTGGCGGCAAAAGGCTACCGGGTGTTGGTGCCCTACGTACGTGGTTACGGGCAGACCCGCTTCCTGTCTGCGGCAACCCCACGCAATGCCCAGCCCTCGGCACTGGCCAGCGACGTGATCGCCTTCATGGATGCGCTGCATATCCAGCGTGCCGTGCTCGCCGGCTTCGACTGGGGCGCACGCACCGCCGACATTGTCTCGGCGCTGTGGCCAGAGCGGGTAAAGGCACTGGTATCAGTCAGCGGCTACCTGATCAGCAGCCAGGAAGCCGCCAAGGCCCCCCTGCCCCCCAGTGCCGAGTTGCAGTGGTGGTACCAGTACTACTTCGCCACCGCGCGCGGCCAGGCCGGCTATGAAAAGAACCGCCATGCCTTCGCCAAGCTGATCTGGCAAACCGCCTCGCCCAAGTGGGCCTTCGACGACGCCACCTTCGAGCGCAGCGCCAAGGCCCTGGACAACCCCGACCAGGTGGCGATCACCGTGCACAACTACCGCTGGCGGCTGGGGCTGGCCCAGGGCGAAACGCGCTACGACCCGCTCGAGGCCAAACTGGCCAGCTTCCCCAGCATCGGCGTACCGACCATCACCCTGGAAGGCGACGCCAACGGCGCCCCGCACCCGCCAGCCGAAGCCTATGCGCAGCGCTTTACCGGCAAGTACGAGTACCGACTGATCAGCGGCGGCATCGGCCACAACCTGCCGCAGGAAGCGCCGCAGGCGTTCACCCAGGCGGTGGTGGATGCGGACCACCTGTAGCTTGCGGGGCGGCAATTGCTACATAAGGTTTCGAAAGGAGCGGCAGGCCCTGGTTTGAGCCGCGTCGAGGGCCTGCATTGTGAAAACCGGTTGTGCCCAGCTACCGCGCGGTGTTGAGGCAAATTTGAAAGACACGATTTGAAATGCGGCTTGTAGGATCTTTTACCTCGCAGTGTAGGAAGAATCGAAGCAGTGAGATTTGCCTGTATGAAACATCAGTTTCTCCAGCAAATTCGAGCTGCTACGGTCCAGTTTTCCTACAACGGCACGGAAGCCTACAGCGTGAGAAAAGCATGGATCCGTTCAATACCTCGGCCCTGAAGCTGCAGAAGAATTTGCTTAACCTGCGCCTTGAGCGTGATCGCCTGAGAAGGGAGGGCAAGGACAAGGAAGCGGACGAACTCGCGGCACCGATCGCGCGGATGGAGGCAGCTATTCAAAAGCTGCCGGATGGCATGAAGCCGGTGACCCTGCAGTAAAACCTGTGGGAGATGTCTAGCGAGACCCGGACTTTGCGCCAAGCCATGAGAGGTGTGTTGCCTGTGCTGGCCCTTTCGCGGGCACGCCCGCTCCCACAGGATCTTCACAGTAATCAAGACTTGCACAGTACCTGTGGGAGCGGGCGTGCCCGCGAAAGGGCCAGCACAGGCAGTCGAGAAACTTGAGGGGATTCAACAATAACCACAGAAGACACCTGACTCACCATCGGCAAGCCCACTCTGACGGCCTACAGCCTGATCGTCACGCCCTTTATCGAAACAGGCCGCCGGGGGAACCCCGCAGCGGCCTGGCGGCCGCCGCGGGGCGTGGCTCATTGCCCGGAGTGGTCGATCTTGATGGTTGGATCACCACCACTGACCAGCGAACTGACCGTGGTGTTCGACCAGTTCACACCTTCGAGCTTGATCGACACGTCAGCGCTGCTGGTGTCACCGCCGGGTGTGAACTTGCCCTGGGTGCTGACCTGCAAGGTCGACTCGCCATCGACCGTGGTGATCTTCAGGTAGCTGTCGATGGACGATAGCGATTCGCCCTGCAGCAGGGCACTCAGGTCCAGGCGGTCGCCTTCTTCAGCATTGAAGTTCCTGACCACGTCATGGCCGGTATCACCTGCCGTCCACACAAAGGACTCGGCGATGCCGCTGCTGCCAGTGACGGTGCTGTCCCCTGCCCCCACGAACAGGATGTGGTTCTCGCTGCCAAGCAAGGATGTGGAGGCGCTGTCCGATGTATCGCTCGCCATCAGCGACATCGTGCTCATCGACGCCGACGAGGCTGCGTCACCATGGGATGTCACCACGAACGAGCTGCTTGCCGAATCACCATCGTGGTCGGTGCCGATGACATGGACCGTGAAGTTAAGGTCGCTGGCAGGTTTCTCCTCTACATAGGTCAGTTTGGTGAAGGTGGTGTCAAGCGTACTCTTGCTCGGTGCAGCCAGGGTAATCGTGTCGAAGGCGTGCCCGGCAAGGCCCGCGAAATCACTGGCCAGAATCTTTATGGACTCGGAGCCAGAGGTGATGGTGTAAGTCTTCGTTGCTTCATGCACAACACCATTGGCGTCCTTGTAGGAGGCGATGATATTGACGTCACCGCTGACCTGAAGCCGCGCAATGCCTAGCGTGACCTCTTTCATCGAGACGGCGTGCTGCAGGGCATCGGTGAACGCCACGGAGAACTTTTCGTTGGCAGAGAAGTGGTTGTTACCCACCCCCAGCCCATTGCCGACGTTGATCGTCGGCTTCCCTGTAGCACTGGCCAAGGCTTCGAAGGTGGCCGTTATGCCACTGGTGAAAGTGACAGGCAGGGTTGAGGTATTCCCGGATTTCAAACTTTCCAGGTTGAACGTATCTCGGCTACCTTCACGCATGCTGTTCTGGGTGACGGTGTAGTGCCCATCCGCTCCCAAGGCAAGCGTGAACACCTTCGTGGTACCGTCGAAAACTTCCACCGTGGTGCCGCTTGCATCCGTTGCCTTGCTGCTCCAGCCCGAAGGCAGGCCAACGATGGTGCCGAACTTCAGCGTGCCCACGCCATCACCGCCCGCCAGGAAGTGCGTGTCGCCAACCGCCGTGTAGCCAACAGTGTTCCACATGCCGGCATTGTCACTGGGGGCGAAGGTCGGGCTGTCGTCTTCGACGCTGATCGTCAGCGTGCCGGTCGATGAGGTGCTGCCGTCGGAAACGCTGACACCAACGTTGAGGGACAGTACATCCTCGGCCGCCTGGTTCGGATGGTCGAGCGGCCCCTTCAGTTCCACGGTGTAGTTGCCGGCGTTGTCGATCCTGATTTCGATCACGTCCTTGCCACCGGCCGTGCCGGTCAGGGTCTTGCCGCCATTGGACAACGCCCATTGCACACTCTGGCCAGAGGACGTCAGCGCTGTCGATGGTGCTGCCAGGCTGACCGAGAGGTTGGCCGACGGCGTATCGATATCGCTGACCGTCAGCTTGCCAGCGTACAACTTGCTGTCGCTTTGGTCGGCTGGTGAACCGACGGTGTCTTTGTTCCCGCCGATCAGCCCCTCCTCGGACACCAGCGCGGCACCCGAAGTGATGGTTGGCGTGGCATTGGTCATGCCCACCGCAACGCTGGCGCCCGGGACCAGGTTCTCGAACACCTTGCTACCCGTGCCATTCTGCGTGATCTGGTCGATGCCCACGGACACGCTGCCACCACCCACGAAGACACCGTCGGGAATGGCACCTTTCACCGTGCCGGTGGTGCCGCCCGCCTCCACCATGATGGTCAGGCCATTGTCCAGCTTGATGGTCAGGCCGCCATGGTTGCTTGCGCTCATGCCAGCAGGCGCTTCCAGATTGACCGTGTAGGTCACCTCCTGGCCCTTGGCTGCCGGGTTGGGCGAAGCGCTCAGCACGACCGTCACGGTGTTGATGGTATCGGTGACCGTGACGGTCGTGGTGGCGCTGGTGTTCAGGTTTTCGAAGTTGTGGTTGCCTACATTTGTCACGCTGACGGTCTGGGTTTCGCCGTCACGGAATACGTCATCGCTCTGTGCCACGAACGGCGCGGTGGTGGCGGTGGTGGCGTCCTTGGCGAAGGTTAGGGTCTGGCCGTTGCTCAGGGTGACGGTGAACGCTTGGCCCGCTGGGTGGCTCAGGGTGCCGGTGATGGTTGTGGTGTGGCCTTCCTGCACGGCATTGCCGGTGAGGGTCAGCGTCACTTCATCGCCGCCATTCGGCGTACCCGGGGTGCCAGGGTTACCTGGGGTGCCCGGCTCGTCGGTGATCTGCAGGGTCACCGGGTCGCCTTTGACCAGGTTTTCAAAGACCTGTTTGCCCGTGCCTTGCTCGGTGATCCCGGAGATGGCGATGCTTGGGGCACTGTTGCCGACATAGACGTTGTCCGCCAGAACACCCGACTGCGAGCCACTGATCTGCCCGGCTGCGATGTGAACCACCTTACCGTTGCTCAGCTCGATATCTAGGCCGCCATGCTGGGTCAAATCGGCACCGGCCGGCCCGGTCAGGGTAATGGTGTAAGTCACCGCCTGCCCTTCCACGGCCGGGTTCGGCGAAATGCTCAACTCGGCCTTCACGGTGTCGACGGTGTCGCTCACGGTGATCGTCGTGGTGGCGCTGGTGTTCAGGTTCTCGAAGTTGTGGTTACCGGCATCGGTCACGCTGACGGTCTGGGTTTCACCGTCACGGTACACATCATCGCTCTGGGCCACGAACGGTGCAGTGGTCGCAGTGGTGGCGTCCTTGGCGAAGGTCAGGGTCTGGCCGTTGCTCAGGGTGACGGTGAAGGTCTGGCCTGCCGGGTGGCTCAGGGTGCCGGTGATGGTTGTGGTGTTGCCTTCCTGCACGGCATTGCCGGTGAGGGTCAGCGTCACTTCATCGCCGCCATTCGGCGTGCCCGGGGTGCCAGGGTTACCTGGAGTGCCTGGTTCGTCGGTGATCTGCAGGGTGACCGGGTCGCCTTTGACCAGGTTCTCAAAGACCTGTTTGCCGGTGCCTTGCTCGGTGATGCCATTGATG
>NZ_NEJM01000038.1:0-2022 GCF_002113725.1 Pseudomonas sp. B23(2017)
CGCCTTCGGCCCAATCTCCGTTTCCGCCTTTTCCTGATTCCTGCCCAGGCTGTCCTGCTGCAAATACAACCCGCCTATCGCCAGCAGAACCTCCCAGCTGCCAGCGATCCCGCGCAACCCGGAAAAACCGGTTCTAACCAATCGGGCCGCCTGCTGCGTCGTGATCTTCATCCCCTGCAACAACCTGCGCGCATCGGTTTCCAACGTCCCCGCTGCCACCGAGATATCCACCAGGGCAAGCTGTGCCGCGCTGCTCGCCTGGGTTACCCCCATGCTGGCCTCCTTGAACAACCGGCCATGCACTTCCTCGGCCTTGCCCTCGACCCACACCGTCACGCTGATCATCGTATTGGTGAACCGCGGGTCGAGCACGGCCAGGCTCATCAGCCCGTGCTGGATGATCGGCCGCACCTTGCGCATGGCCTTCATCGAGCCAAACTCGAAGTCATCGATATTGCGGCGCATCCGGTCCCGTGCCTCGGCGATCGACGCATTGGCCTTGTGCTGCAACTCCCGGAGGTGGGCGCTCTGCAAGGCGTAGTACTCGCCCAGCTTCATCTTCACTTCCAGCTCGATCAGGTGGACGCCGTTGTAGAGAAACTGCGTGGCGCTGTTCAGATGCCGCACGGCCTTCTGAATGCCAGGCGACAGGCATGGCGCCAGCCGCTGACTGGCCGCATTGAGCGCGCCCTGCGTTTCCGCAATGGCCTGCTTGAGGGTATTGCGCATGCGCAGGCCGGCGTCATCGCTGGCGATGATCTTGCTCAGCATGCCGTAGAGCTTGTCGCTGTCGTTCCAGTTGATCGCTTCCGTGGCGGAGAAACTGGGCAGCAGTCCGGCCAGCAGAGAGCGATCCCGCATCAACAACGCGCGGTAGGGCGGGCTGTCAGGGTCCTGCAGCCATTTCAACCAGAGCAGTTCGCTGGTGCCGGAAGCGGGAACATGCGGTTCAAGGTGGGGGACGACAGCTTCCGTAATGCCGCCACCCAGGCAGAGGGCCATGGTCTTGGCGTAGGCCACCCCGGACTCGCGATCGTTACCGTCGTAGTCGTACGCCTCGGCCACCTTGAACATGGGCGTATCGAACAAGGCAACGTACGCCCTTGTGTCCTTGTCGATGTAACGCTGAAACTCGCGCTCCTGCTGCTCGTATTCAGCCTGGAACGCGGCCCGCTGCGGTTCGTGGTAGCGCTCTTCAAGCCGCTCGTCACTCTCCTGCTGCGCACGCTCGACCAACAGCTGCCGCTCGACAGCCGGGTCGGTGAACACCGGCGGCCCATCACCCGTCATCGGTTCCAGCGACGGCACCTTCTGCGCCGCCCACTCCCTGTGCGTGGCACGAATGATCTGCAGGATCTGCGAGGTCTGCAGCTGATAAGCCCGCATCGGTTCTTCACGCCAGGCCTGACGCTTCAGTACCCAGTTCAGACGTTGATGGTTGTACTCCTGAATCAGCCCGACGGTGTCGTCGAGCACCACCGCCAGCACGCCGTTTTCCAGCTGGTGCCGGTTGATCGCATTGACCAGATAGCCGCGCAGGGCGAACCGGCGCAACCAGCGGCTGTGGAAGCCATGCGCACTGTCGAAGGGGGCGCAGCCATGCTGGGCATACTCGAATACCTGCTGGTCGACCCCAAGCTTATCGGGCGTCATGGCGATGCCCAGCAGTTCGGGATTGTTGCGGGCCTGAATCAGGTCCAGGCCCTCGAAGCGATGCGCAGGCGACGCGCCGCTCTTGTAGGCGTTCAGCACGCTCACCGGCCAGGGATCGCTGGAGAAGGCCAGCCAGGCGCTGGCGTACCTGCTGGTATCGATGTTGAGAAAGGCCGAAGGAATGTCGTGATCTGCGTTCACGCATTTTTCGGGCAGCGGCGAAGGCGGGCCGTCTGGCGGCTCGTAAGGGTTGAAGCGGCGCAGATGACCCTGCTCGCTGACCGCATAGGCATGCCAGACCTGCTGATCGAGCAGCACATACAGGAAGCCCCTGCGCAAGGTGCGCAAGCCGATCTTTGTCGAGATATG
>NZ_NEJM01000039.1:0-1819 GCF_002113725.1 Pseudomonas sp. B23(2017)
GTCGAGGGTAACGGAACCGTTGCTGGCGACGCTGACGGTGAACACCAGAAGGTTGGTGGTGGCCGTGCGGCCTTCCACCACGGTGCCGTTGAGCGACAGGTTGACCGCCTCGCCGGTGGCCGTGTCGGTCAGGCCGGAGGCGCCCGCCACCACGCCCAGGGCGTAGGTGAGCGTACCGGCACCATCGGCGCCGAAGGCCGAGGTGAAGTTGGCGGCAAAGCTTTGCGTGGCATTGGTCGTCAGGTCCGTTTCATCGACGGTCAGGACCGGTTCCGTGCCGGTGGTGCTGATGCTCGGGCCGTCATCCTTGAACATCAGGTTCTGCCCGATGTTCAGGGTAGCCTGGGCGCTGTCGCCGTCCTTGTCGGTCTTGGTCGCGGTCAAGGTCACCAGGTTGTCGGCGGTCAGGGTCTTCGAATCATCGGGGTTGCTGGCGTCGGGGTGCACGATGGCGCGAAGCTGGTCGAGGGTAACGGAACCGTTGCTGGCGACGCTGACGGTGAACACCAGAAGATTGGTGGTGGCCGTGCGGCCTTCCACCACGGTGCCGTTGAGCGACAGGTTGACCGCCTCGCCGGTGGCCGTGTCGGTCAGGCCGGAAGCGCCTGCCACCACGCCCAGGGCGTAGGTGAGCGTACCGGCGCCATCGGCACCGAATGCCGAGGTGAAGTTGGCGGCGAAGCTTTGCGTGGCGTCGGTCGCCAGGAATGTTTCATCGACGGTCAGGACTGGTTCCGTGCCGGTGGTGCTGATGCTCGGGCCGTCATCCTTGAACACCAGGTTCTGGCCGATGTTCAGGGTAGCCTGGGCGCTGTCGCCGTCCTTGTCGGTCTTGGTGGCGGTCAAGGTCACCAGGTTGTCGGCGGTCAGGGTCTTCGAGTCATCGGGGTTGCTGGTGTCGGGATGCACGATGGCGCGAAGCTGGTCGAGGGTAACGGAACCGCTGCTGGCGACGCTGACGGTGAACACCAGAAGGTTGGTGGTGGCCGTGCGGCCTTCCACCACGGTGCCGTTGAGCGACAGGTTGACTGCCTCGCCGGTGGCCGTGTCGGTCAGGCCGGAAGCGCCTGCCACCACGCCCAGGGCGTAGGTGAGCGTACCGGCACCATCGGCGCCGAAGGCCGAGGTGAAGTTGGCGGCGAAGCTTTGCGTGGCGTTGGTCGTCAGGTCCGTTTCATCGACGGTGAGGACCGGTTCCGTGCCGGTGGTGCTGATGCTCGGGCCGTCATCCTTGAACACCAGGTTCTGCCCGATGTTCAGGGTAGCCTGGGCGCTGTCGCCGTCCTTGTCGGTCTTGGTCGCGGTCAAGGTCACCAGGTTGTCAGCGGTCAGGGTCTTCGAGTCATCGGGGTTGCTGGTGTCGGGATGCACGATGGCGCGAAGCTGGTCGAGGGTAACGGAACCGTTGCTGGCGACGCTGACGGTGAACACCAGGAGGTTGCCGACGGCCGTGCGGCCTTCCACCACGGTGCCATTGAGCGACAGGTTGACCGCCTCGCCGGTGGCCGTGTCGGTCAGGCCGGAGGCGCCTGCCACCACGCCCAGGGCGTAGGTGAGCGTACCGGGACCATCGGCGCCGAAGGCTGAGGTGAAGTTGGCGGCGAAGCTTTGCGTGGCGTTGGTCGTCAGGTCCGTTTCATCGACGGTCAGGACTGGTTCCGTGCCGGTGGTGCTGATGCTCGGGCCGTCATCCTTGAATACCAGGTTCTGGCCGATGTTGAGGATGGCCTGGGCGCTGTCGCCGTCCTTGTCGGTCTTGGTCGCGGTCAAGGTCACCAGGTTGTCGGAGGTCAGGGTCTTCGAGTCATCGGGGTTGTTG
>NZ_NEJM01000040.1:0-1341 GCF_002113725.1 Pseudomonas sp. B23(2017)
TGCGTTCCGGCTGCAAGGCTTCGACCAGCTGCTCGAATGGCAGGTCCTGGTGGGCCTGCGCGCCCAACGTGCGCTGGCGCACCTGTTGCAGCAGCTCGCTGAACGTCAGTTGCACATCGAACTCGGCCCGCAGCACCTGGGTGTTGACGAAGAAGCCGATCAGGCGCTCGGTCTCGACCCGGTTGCGGTTGGCCGTGGGCACGCCGACGCGGATGTCGGCCTGGCCCGAATAACGATGCAGCAAGGTCTGGAAGCTCGCCAGCAACAGCATGAACGGCGTCACACCCTGCTGCTGGGCAACGCGCTTGAGGTTGGCGGCCAGCTCATTGCCCAACTCAATCGGCCACCGCGCGCCTTGGTGGCTCGGTACAGCCGGGCGCGGATGGTCCAACGGCAGCTCCAGCACCGGTTGCTCATCACCCAATTGTTCGGCCCAGTAGGCCAGCTGCCGCGCCTGCTCGCCGGCCTCCATCCAGTTGCGCTGCCACACGGCAAAGTCCGCGTACTGGATCGGCAAGGGCGGCAACTGCGGCACCTGGCCCTGGCTGTAGCCGGCATACAGTTGCACCAGCTCGTCGACCAGCAACGGCATCGACCAGCCGTCGGCGACGATATGGTGCAGGGTCAGCACCAGCACGTGCTGGTCCGCCGCCAGACGCAGCAGCAGGGCCCGCAGCAGCGGCCCCTGCTCCAAGTCGAACGGTTGCCCTGCTTCGGTCTCGACCCAGGCCCGCACAGCGGCCTCGTCGGCATACGCCTGCTCCTCGACGACCAGCTCGAACGGCAGCTGGCCATGAATGACCTGCACCGCCTGCTCGCCGTCCAGGCGGAAGGTGGTGCGCAGGGTTTCGTGACGCTCGATCAAGGCGCCGAAGGCCTGTTGCAGGGCGGCGACATCCAGCGCCCCGGCCAGCTTCAGTGCGGCCGGAATGTTGTAGGTGGCACTGTGCGGTGCCCATTGCCACAAGAACCACTGCCGTTGCTGGGCATAGGAAAGCGCCAGCGGCTGCTCCCGGGAAACCCGCCCAATGACGCTGGAGCAAGCCTGCTCACCTTGCGCTGCAAGCCTGGCGAAGTCGGCCAGGCTCGACGTTTCGAACAGCGCGCGCAACTGCAGCTCCACGCCCAGGCTCTGACGTACCCGGGAGATCACCTGGACGGCGAGCAAGGAATGCCCACCCAGTTCGAAGAAGTTGTCGCCCAGGCCTACCCGCTCCAGTTTCAGCACATCGGCCCAGATCACCGCGATCTGTTGTTCCAGTTCACTCTGCGGGGCCACATATTCCGCTTGCAGCAGGCTGGCGTCCGGTTGCGGCAATGCACGGCGGTCCAGCTTGCCGT
>NZ_NEJM01000041.1:0-1317 GCF_002113725.1 Pseudomonas sp. B23(2017)
CGCCTGAGCTACATGTTCGAGGACAGCGGCATCGCCTTGCTGCTGACCCAGTCGCACCTGCACGAAGCCCTGCCGATCCCGGCCGGCCTGCGCAGCCTGGACCTGGACACCGAGAACTTCGACGGCTACAGCGATGCCAACCCGAATGTCGACGTGGCCCCGCTGAACCTCGCCTATGTGATCTACACCTCCGGCTCCACCGGTCGCCCGAAGGGCGCTGGCAACAGCCATCAGGCGCTGGTCAACCGGCTGTGCTGGATGCAGAAGGCCTACGGGCTGGACGCCAGCGACAGCGTGCTGCAGAAAACCCCGTTCAGCTTCGACGTGTCGGTGTGGGAGTTCTTCTGGCCGCTGATGACCGGCGCGCGTCTGGTCGTGGCCCAGCCCGGCGCGCACCGTGACCCGCAGCTGCTGGTCGAAACCATCAATCATTACGGCATCAGCACGCTGCACTTCGTGCCGTCGATGCTGCAGGCGTTCATGACCCACGAAGCGGTCGAAAGCTGCATCAGCCTCAAGCGCGTGGTGTGCAGCGGTGAAGCGTTGCCGGCCGAACTGGCCCGCCAGACCCTGCAACGCCTGCCGGCGGCGGGCCTGTACAACCTGTACGGCCCGACCGAAGCGGCGATCGACGTGACCCACTGGACCTGCCAGCCGGACGAAAGCATCAGCGTGCCGATCGGCCAGCCGATCGACAACCTCAAGACCCACATCCTCGAAGGCAGCCTGCAACCGGCGGTGCGCGGCAGTGCCGGCGAGCTGTACCTTGGCGGCGTCGGCCTGGCCCGTGGTTACCACCAGCGCCCGGCGCTGACCGCCGAACGCTTCGTGCCGGACCCGTTCAGCGACAACGGCGGGCGCCTGTACCGCACCGGCGACCTGGCGCGCTACCGCGCCGATGGCGTGATCGACTACGCCGGGCGCATCGACCACCAAGTGAAAATCCGCGGCCTGCGCATCGAACTGGGCGAGATCGAGGCGCGTCTATTGGAGCTGCCGAGTGTGCAGGAAGCCGTGGTGCTGGCCCAGGACGGGCCAAGCGGCAAGCAGCTGGTGGGCTATGTAGTGCCTGCCGACAGCACGCAAGACGAAGGCGCATTGCGCGACAGCCTGCGCGAGGCGCTGAAGGCCGGTTTGCCGGACTACATGGTGCCGGCGCACCTGCTGCTGCTCGGCAAGCTGCCAGTGACGCCGAACGGCAAGCTGGACCGCAAGGCCCTGCCGCAGCCGGATGCCAGCCAGTTGCAGGGCGAGTACATCGCGCCGCAGAGTGCTTTGGAGCAGCAGATCGCGGCGATCTGGGCCGATGTGCTGAAG
>NZ_NEJM01000042.1:0-1286 GCF_002113725.1 Pseudomonas sp. B23(2017)
GACACCTTGTTACCGGTACCGAGGAAGTTGCTCTGGCTGATCGAGCCACCGAGGATCAGGCCGGCGCTCTGGGCGAAACCGACGCTGGCGGTGATCGAGCCGGAAGCCTGCTCCTCGACGCTGTAGTTGACGTCGACCTGGTCGTCGGTGCCCGGCACCGGCGGGGTCTCGACGTTCACTTCCTTGAAGAAGCCCAGACGCTCCAGACGGGTCTTGGACTGGTCGATCAGGTAGGTCGAGGCCCAGCCGCCTTCCATCTGGCGCATTTCGCGACGCAGCACTTCGTCTTCGGTCTTGGTGTTGCCGCGGTAGTTGATGCGGTTGACGTAGGCACGCTTGCCCGGGTCGACCACGAACATGATGTCGACGGTGTGGTCTTCATCGTTCGGCTGCGGCACGCCGTTGACGTTGGCGAAGGTGTAGCCTTCGTTACCCAGGCGGCGGGTGATCAGCTCGGAGGTGCTGGTCATCACCTTGCGCGAGAACACCTGGCCAGGCTGCACCAGCAGCAGCGACTTGACCTGGTCTTCCGGCACTTTCAGGTCACCGGACAGCTTCACGTCGCGGACGGTGTACTTCTCGCCTTCGTTGATGTTGACGGTGATGTAGACGTGTTTCTTGTCCGGCGTGATGGACACCTGGGTGGAGGCGATGTCCATGTTGATGTAGCCGCGGTCCAGGTAGTAGGAACGCAGGCGCTCCAGGTCACCGGAGAGCTTTTCGCGGGCGTACTTGTCGTCGTTCTTGAAGAACGACAGCCAGTTGGTGGTCTTCAGCTCGAACAGCTGCGCCAGGGTCTCGTCGTCGAACACGTTGTTGCCAACGATGTTGATGTGCTGGATGGCGGCGACGGTGCCTTCGTTGATCTTGATCTTCAGCGCCACACGGTTGCGCGGCTGCGGCACCACTTCGGCGTCGACCTCGGCCGAGTAGCGGCCCTGGGCCACGTACTGGCGCTGCAGTTCGTTACGCACACCTTCGAGGGTGGCACGCTGGAAGATCTCGCCTTCGGCCAGGCCGGATTGCTTCAGGCCCTTCATCAGGTCTTCGGTGCTGATGGCCTTGTTGCCTTCGATCTCGATGCTCGACACCGACGGGCGCTCGACCACGTTGATGATCAGGACATTGCCATCGCGGTTCAGCTGGATGTCCTGGAAGAAGCCGGTCTTGAACAGGGAACGGGTCGACTCCACCAGTCGGCGGTCATCGGCCTGGTCGCCGACGTTCAGCGGCAAGGCACCGAAGACACTGCCGGCGGAAACCCGCTGCAGGCCGTTGACGCGGAT
>NZ_NEJM01000043.1:0-1251 GCF_002113725.1 Pseudomonas sp. B23(2017)
TTGATCTGGTCAAGTAATTTTGGACACCGGTTAAGGTTCATGCCGCTGCCTTGAGCTTTTCCTCCATGGCTACTGGCGTTTCATAGCCGTTGTAGCTGTGGAGGCGCTTGAGGTTGTAGCGCATCAGATAAGCCTGGATATCCACTCGTGCTTGCGCTTCGGTCTCGTAACCCTCTGCCGGCACCCATTCTGATTTCAATGCTCCGAAGAATCGCTCCATGGCAGCGTTATCCCAGCATTGGCCTCGATGGCTCATACTCTGCTTCAAGTTGTACTCATCGAGCGCGGCTCTGAATTTATGGCTGGTGTACTGACAGCCCTGGTCTGAATGAAACATTACGCCCGCCGGCCTACCCCGCGATTCAGCGGCCATGCGCAGGGCGTTACAAGCTAAGTTGGCATCTGCAATCATCGAGAATGCCCAACCCACTACGCGACGGGCATAGAGGTCAATCACGGCGGCTAGGTACAGCCAGCGCCTGCCAACCTGGATGTAGGTCACATCGCCACACCAAACCTCATTGATCGCCGAAACCTTGAAATTGCGCTTCAGCTGATTCTCGGCGATCAACGCTTCGGCCCCTGATGACCGATAGCGGTGCGGCCTGCGCTGCTTGCACTTCAGGCCAGCTTCGCGCATCAACGCACGCACTTTGTACCGCCCGACTTCATGGCCTTCATGCCGCAGCTCCTGCATGAGTGTTCGTGAGCCAGAAGCCCCTCGCGATGCGTTGAAGTACTTGATTACCAGCAGGCGTAGAGCATCTCTGGCCGGGTTTTCACGTCCTTGCCGTTTGCGCCATGCATAGAAACTGCTGCGCTTAACCCCAAGCACGCGGCAGCAGTCGACAACAGGGTATTGCTCACTCAGCTCGTTGATCAGCGAGAACGATCTTTGGAGTCCCGAAGCAGGAGAGCACTGGCCTTTTTTAGGATTTCGATATCCCGATCCTTTTGCCGAACCAGCGCTTCGAGTTCTTCAATTCGTTGCTGCTCGGGCGTGATCGCTTTGGCTCCAGCCGGAACCTTGCCGGCTCTCTCTTCGCGCACCTGGTCAACCCAGCGGCGAAGCGCGGTAGGGCCTAGCCCAAGGGCTGCACAGACCTCAGGAACTGACTGCCCGCCGTCCAGCACCATTTCAGCGGCTTGGACTTTGTATTCTCTTGAATAAGATTTACGCACTGATTTTGCCTCCAATTGGGCGCCATCATAACGCCCGATGAAGGTGTCCAAAATCATTAGGCCAGTTCA
>NZ_NEJM01000044.1:0-1249 GCF_002113725.1 Pseudomonas sp. B23(2017)
GGTACCGTTCACCGCCCCGAACAACGTCCACAACACCAACCTGGACCTGACCAACAAGATCACCGACATCTCGGGCGGCAATTACGAGAAGACCGTGGCCGTAGGCGAGCCAGTGACGACGGTCACTGACAACCCGGCCATGCCAGATGTAACGAACCTGAGCCTCAGCGCCACCAGCACTGTCGCTGAAGGCGGCAAGATCACCTACACCGCCACCTTGACCAACAAGGCCGGTACCGACTTGGTGATCAAGCTGAGCAACGGTGAGACGATCACCATCGCCGCCGGTTCGAAAGAAGCGTCGATCACCATCGATGCCCCAAGCGACGACGTCTACGTCGATGCCGAAAACCTGAGCGTGACTGTCACCGGCACCACCGGTGGTGACTTCGAGAAGCTGGACGTCAGCAGCACTGCGGCCGTGACCAAGGTCACTGACACCATCGACACCACTACCGTCACCCTGACCGCCACGCAAAGCGTGGTAGAGGGTGGCGTGGTGACCTACACCGCGTCGGTCAACCACAAGGTCACCGGTTCCGATCTGGTGGTGAAACTGGCCAACGGCCAGACCATCACCATTCCGGTAGGCGAGTCGTCTGCTTCTGTGCCATTCACCGCACCGAACAACGTCCACAACACCAACCTGGACCTGACCAACAAGATCACCAATATCTCGGGTGGTAACTACGAGAAGACCGTGGCCGTTGGCGAGCCAGTGACCACTGTCACCGACAACCCGGCGACTCCGGACGTCACCACGCTCACCCTGACCGCGACGGACACCGTGGCCGAAGGCGGCAAGATCACCTACACCGCCACCCTGACCAACAAGGCCGGCACTGACCTGGTGATCAAACTGAGCAACGGTGAAACCATCACCATCGCCGCTGGCTCGAAGGAAGCGTCGATCACCATCGATGCCCCAAGCGATGACGTGTACCTCGATGCCGAAAACCTGAGCGTGACTGTCACCGGCACCACCGGCGGTGACTTCGAGAAGCTGGAGGTCAGCAACACTGCGGCCGTGACCAAGGTCACCGACACCATTGACACCACTACCGTCACCCTGACGGCGACTTCGACTGTCGCTGAAGGCGGCGTGGTGACTTACACCGCTTCGGTGAACCACAAAGTCACCGGTTCCGATCTGGTAGTGAAACTGGCCAACGGCCAGACCATCACCATCCCGGTGGGCGAGTCGTCGGCTTCGGTGCCGTTCACCGCACCGAACAACGTCCATAACACC
>NZ_NEJM01000005.1:0-360771 GCF_002113725.1 Pseudomonas sp. B23(2017)
GCTGGAGCACTGCATCAAGACCCCGGGCGTGCACGTGATCGACTGCCCGGTCGATTACAGCGAGAACGACCGCATCCTCAACAGCGAGCTGCGTGAGCGTGCGCTGGCGGTGTAAGGCCTGACAGGATCGGCGCCACCTCAAGGCTGGCGCCGAACCTGTGTAGGAGCGGCCTTGTGTCGCGATGGGCCGCAAAGCGGCCCCCGGATTTCAGCGTCAACGCAACAATCGCCGGGGCTGCCATGCAGCCCATCGCGACACAAGGCCGCTCCTACAGGGACAGCGACCTGCCTCAGAATCCATCCACAGCATCGCTCAACGGGCGAGTTCGGTGTCCTTGGCGGTGTAAGGCCTGACAGGATCGGCACCACCCAAAGCTGGCGCCGAACCTGTGTAGGAGCGGCCTTGTGTCGCGATGGGCCGCAAAGCGGCCCCCAGATTTCAGCGTCAACGCCACAATCGCCGGGGCTGCCATGCAGCCCATCGCGACACAAGGCCGCTCCTACAGGGACAGCGACCTGCCTCAGAATCCATCCACAGCATCGTTCAAAGGGCGAGTTCGGTGTCCTTGGCGGTGTAAGGCCTGACAGGATCGGCACCACCCAAAGCTGGCGCCGATCCTGTGTAGGAGCGGCCTTGTGTCGCGATGGGCCGCAAAGCGGCCCCCCGGATTTCAGCGTCAACGCAACAATCGCCGGGGCTGCCATGCAGCCCATCGCGACACAAGGCCGCCCATACAGGGACAGCGACCTGCCTCAGAATCCTTGACCGTTGCCATCCACTGCATCGCTCAACGGGCGAGTTCGGTGTCCTTGATATTGGCAATCGGGCCAAGAATGGCTGGGTCGAATGGCGCAAGCGCCTGTTGGCTCGCCAGGCGCCGCGGGTAGTCCGGATTTGCCAGCGCTGCCTTGCCGAGTGCAACGATATCGGCACCCTCATCCAGAACACTGTCGGCACGCTGCACATCCTGCAAGCCACCATTGGCAATCAGCAGGGCCCCAGGCGCATAACGCCGTGCCAGCTGTACCAGGCTGGCAGCACTGCTGGAAAATGCCGGTTGCCAGGCTTCGTGCTCGGTGACATGGATGAAGTCGACGCCCACATCACGCAGCGAGCCAAAGATGGCTTCCGCGTCCCGCTCGCCCCCCGCCCACTTGTGCCCGAAGTCGTTGACCTTGCCTTGGGAAATACGCACGCCAAGCGGCACATCACCCACGTTGGCGCGAACGGCCCTGACCACCTCGAGCGTCAGTTGCACGCGCCGCTCGGTGCTGCCACCCCAGCGATCGCTCCGTTGGTTGCTGTAGTCGGTAAGGAACTGGTCGAGCAGGTAACCGTTGGCACCGTGAATCTCGATACCATCGAAACCGGCGACCTGCATGGCCCGTTTTGCGGCATTGGCGAAACCGGTGATGGCATCGGCAATGTCTTCATCGGTCATGGCTTTGGGCTCTGCATAGCGCCCATCCCCATGGTAGAACGGCATCTGCTCGCCTTTGGGCCGAACCGCCGAAGGCGCCGCGGTTTCACGCTTGAAACGGTTGCCTTGGCTCAACGCGCCCGCATGCATCAGTTGCGCAAACACCGCACCCTGGTGGGTGTGTATCCGTTCGACGACTGGTCGCCAGGTACTTGCCTGCTGCTCATCCATCATGCCGGGCTGGTACCGGTAGCCCTGCGAGTACTGCTGGTCGGTATACAGGCCTTCGGTGATGACCAAGCCAAAGCCGCCTTTTGCGAAACGTTCGTAGTAGTGGGCCATGGCTGCCGTGGCATCACCGGTTTCGCTCGCGCTGACGCGGGTCATGGGCGCTACCGCCAGGCGATTGGGCAATGCCAGCCCAGCAATATCGATTTGCGTTAAAGTGCGTGTTTTGAAAGCTGTCATCGGATTTCTCTCGGATCAGGGCGCGCACACTATGGCGCCGATGCACTGAGGCTACTGTTGGATGTACGCCTGACCAAGGTAGGCCGCAGAGAAGCCGGTATAACGCCAAAGGATATGATCATGCTCGTTGCCGACCTGCGGGTTTTCCTCGCTGTCGTCGCCGCCGGCACCCTGTCAGCGGCAGGCCGCCAGCTCGATGTGTCGCCCATGCAGGTATCACGCAGGCTTGCGGCGCTGGAGGAAGAACTCGGCGCGCGCCTGTTCCATCGAACCACCCGTGCCGTGGCCCTGACGGCCGAGGGTGAAGCGCTGCTGCCGTATGCCAGGACCATGACGGAAGCCGAGGACAGCGCGCTTGGCGAGTTGCGGCCGTCATCAAGCACCGTCAAAGGGCTGTTGCGCATCACAGCGCCCAGTGTTTTCGGCCAGGGCATCGTGGTTGGGCTGCTGCCGCAACTGCTGGCTCGGTACCCGGACCTGCGCATCGACCTGGATGTGTCGGACAAACTGGTGGACCTGGTCGGGCAGGGCCTTGACCTGGCCTTGCGCGTAGCGCCCCTGGCCGACTCGGAACTGGTGGCGCGCAAGATTGCCCCCAACCCGAGGGTGCTATGCGCAGCGCCCGCTTACCTGCAACAGCACGGCCAGCCGCGCACAATGGCGGACCTGGAGCAACATGCCTGCATCATGCTGCAGGCTGTGCCACGCTGGCCGTTCGTGGTCGACGGGGGCCTGCAGCATCGACGCATGCAGGCGCGGGTGAGTACCAGCAGCGTGGAGGCTGTGAGGTCGGCCGCTGTTCAAGGGTTAGGCATCGCCATGCTGGCTCATTGGGATGTGTTTCAGCACATCCGTGACGGCCTGCTGGTAGAGATCACGCTGCAGGACGCACAGATGGAGCAGTTGGCCGTCTGGGCGGTGATGCCGACCCGTCGCTACGTACCGGCGCGGGTGAGAGTGTTTCTCGAGGCGCTGGAAGGCGCGCTGGCGCGTCACGGCCGGCCAGCTTGAACCGCCCGCCCGCGAAGAGGAGCACAAATGTATCCCCTGCGCGGGTCTTCGACCAGGCAATCAGTTTCAGCTGGCACTGTAGCGAGGTGCCAGCCGGTTGCTGGAAAGCTCACCGAACAGGGCCTGACGGTTGCTCTCGTAGGTTGTGTAGCGCTGCAGGTCATGCAGGGCAGGGATGGAGATCAGTACCTTGTTTTCGAAGTCCTGCAGGGCGCCTTCGACCAGGTCGTCAACCGACATCACGATACCTGGGTCGAGGTTCTCCACCGGCAAACCGCCAATCGCCCAGAAGTCGGTGGCCGTGGCGCCAGGCAGCACGGCCTGGACCTGGATGCCGTGTGGCGAAAGTTCCTTGTACAGCGACTGGGTGAAGGCGGTGACGTACGCCTTGCTGGCGCCATAAACGCCATTGAGCAGCTCCGGGACCAGGCTGACGACCGACGAGATATTGATCACTGCACCTTGCTGGCGGGCAACGAAGCCTGGCGTCACGGCATAGGTAAGGCGGGTGAGGGCGGTGACGTTGAGGCTGATCATCTCGGCCATGCGTTCGACATCGCTTTCCAGCAGGGGAGTATGGGTGCCAATACCGGCATTGTTCACCAGCAGGGTGATGCTCGCGTCTTCACGCAACTTGCGCTCGACCCGGGCGAGTTCATCGGGGATTGCCAGGTCTGCCGGGAAGACTTCGACACTTTGCCGGGTTTCCTGGCTGATGCGGCTGGCCAGTGCATTGAGGCGGTCACGGTTGCGTGCGACCAGCACGAGGTCATAGCCGAGGCGGGCCAGGCGCTCGGCGTATACCGCGCCGATACCCGAGGAAGCGCCGGTAATGAGGGCGGTGCCTTTGTGCGAGTGAGTCATGATTCAAGCTCCAGTGGTTGGGGACTGGGGCCATGATGCGGTAGATTTTCACTGGCTCAAATGACGTATATGGTAGTGTTTCGGGACACTACCAGACGGAGCCCGGTCATGCATCGCATCGGCTATCTGATCACCGAAGGTTTTCAAATCATGGGCCTGGCCACGCAGACGGTGTTCGAGGTCGCCAACCTCGTCGCCGGGGAGGCGTTTTACCGGGTGCAGAACTTCTCGGTAGGTGGCGGCATGGTCCGCTCATCGCTGGGCATGCCCATCGAAACCCTGCCGTTGGCTGCACCAGGCCTGGCTGACACCTGGATGGTCAGCGGTACCCTGACCCCCGAGACGCCCCCCGCCGATGAGGTGCTGGCGTGTGTGCAAGGCTTTGTTGCCAGTGCGCGCAGGACCGCCGGGCTGTGTACTGGCACCTTCGTGCTGGCGCAGGCCGGCGTGCTGGACAATCGCCGGGCCACCACCCACTGGGCCTATGCCAAGGCACTGCGCACCCTGCACCCCAAGGTCGAGGTCGACGATGACCGGATCTTCATCATCGATGGGCCGGTCTGGACATCGGCGGGAATGACCGCGGCCCTCGACATGGCGCTGGCCATGGTGGAGAAAGACCTGGGGGCAGAGCTGGCCAGGTCGGTGGCGCACAAGCTGGTGATGCATCAGCGGCGCTCGGGCGGGCAGTCGCAACATTCCGAACTGCTCGCCCTGGCGCCGAAGTCGGACCGCATCCAGAGCGCCTTGGAATACGCCCGCCAGCACCTGAGCCGCCCGCTCAGTGTCGAAGAGCTGGCCGGCGTGGTGCACCTGAGCCCCAGGCAGTTCACCCGGGTGTTCACTGCCGAAACCGGGCAGTCCCCGGCCAAGGCCGTGGAGAACCTGCGCCTGGAAGCTGCCCGCCTGATGATCGAGCAAAGCCGGCACAGCCTGGACGTGGTGGCCAGGGAGACCGGCTTCAGAGACCGCCGGCACCTGCGCGAGGTGTTCATCCGCGGGTTTGGCGTGCCGCCGCAGGCGGTGCGCAGGGATGCCAGGCGAGTGGTCTAGAGGGTCGTTCAGGCTTCCTCGAAATGCATCTCCGGTGGCTTGCGCTTGAAACCACGAGTAATCACGGTCAGGTAGAGCACCCCGAGGCAGAGCCAGCCTGCCCCCAGGTAGATCGCCAGGTGATCGAGACTCGCCATCAGCCACAAGGTGGAGGCAAAGCCCACCAGGGGGAATGCGAGGTACATCAGCAGCGCGTTGGCACCACGCTGCTGCATGGCAACCCAGTAGTGGAAGATCACCGCCAGGTTGACCAGGCTGAAGGCGAGAAAGGCACCGAAGTTGATGAACGAGGTGGAGGTCGTCACGTCCATGCGCAAGGCGAGCAGGGCGACCACTCCGCACAGGATGATGCTGGGCACCGGCGTGCTGAAGCGTTCGCTCAGCTTGCCGAAGAATGACCTGGGCAGCACACCGTCACGCCCCATTGCATACAGCAGCCGGGAGGCGCTGGCTTGCGCCGACAGGCCCGAAGTGAACTGGCCGACGATCAGCCCCAGCAGGAAGATGCTGACGAAGATGTCGCCACCAATGTTCTGGGCAATTTCATAAGCCGCCGCGTCGGCGTTGGCAAAGTCAGTGGACGGGTGAGCGAGCTGAACGAAGTAGCTGCAGGCGATGAACAGCCCACCGCCGATCAGGGTGATCAGCAGGATGGCTTTCGGGATGTTCTTGCGTGGTTCCCTGGTTTCTTCGGTCAGGGTGCTGACCGCGTCGAAGCCCAGGAATGAATAGCAGGCAATCGCCGCGCCGCTCATGATCAGCGGCAACTGGGTGCTTTCCTTGTAGAACGGCTCGAGTGTCCACAGCGGCACCGTGGGGTCGCCCCAGACATAATGCACCGCGAGTGCAACGAACGCGGCCAGCACCAGCAGCTGAATGAACATCAACAGGCCATTGACGGCCTTGGCCAGCCGCAGGCCGATCACATTGATCGTCGTGGTGATGCCGATGAATGCCAGCACCCAAATGGCTTGCGGCACGCCCGGGAACGCCGAGTGCAGATAGGCCGCGCCAATGAGCCAGATCGCCATGGGCAGGAACAGGTAGTCGAGCAACACCGCCCACCCGGTGATGAAGCCCAGCTGCGGGCTGATCGATTTGCGCACGTAGGTATAGGCGGACCCGGCGACCGGGAAGGCGCGCGCCATGTGGCCGTAGCTCAAGGCGGTAAAGAGCATGGCGATGGCGGCAGCGAGGTAGGCTGCGGGTACCCTCCCTCCCGTGGTCTCGGCCAGGATACCGAATGTGCCCAGGACGATGATGGGGGTCATGTAGGCGATGCCGAAAAGCACCACCGAGCCCAGCGAAAGCGTTCGCTTGAGTGTGGCCATTACTGCTTGCTCCAGCTTGTGATTGTTATTCAGAGTCGAACACGCTGCCGTCCCTGGCGGCCTTGCATTCCAGTAAGAGAGCCTGGAAGGGTGGAATATTCAGGAGGGGATGATCAGTTCGCGAAGGCCGTTGGCGTGCTCGACCTGTTCACCCGGCAGCTGGATGCGGCACTGGGCGATGTAGGTGTAGTCGCGCCGTGACTGCTGCAGTTGCTCCATGGCCAGCTCGACGGTCATGCGGCACTCGCCACGGCCGGCTTCGCACAGCAACTGGCCGTACGGGTCGACGACGGCACTGCCGCCGGCGAAAACCAGGCCGCCATCACCATCGCCCACGCGGTTGACCATGACCGCGAAGGCCTGGTTTTCCATGGCGCGTGCAGTGATGGCGGTTCTGTGGGTGGGCCCGTACGGGTCCATGTTGCCGTTGGTGACAATGATCAGTTCTGCGCCCAGCTGCCCCAGGGCACGGGCGGTTTCGGGGAATTCGATGTCAAAGCAGATCAGCAGGCCGACACGGATGCCTTTGAACAGGGCTGTCGCAAAACGGTCGCCTGGGGTGAAAACCCCGCAGTCCGATGCCCAAAGGTGGGTCTTGCGGTAGGTGAGCGCTACGCCTTCAGGCGTGACCAGCACGGTGGTGTTGTAGAAACGACCGTCGTCTGCGGCTTCGGCCATCCCGACGACCACGGCAACGTTTTGCGCTTGTGCGGCCTGTTGGACTGCCGTGATGCTCGGGCCATCCAGTGGTTCGGCGATGCGGCCGATGTTTTCTTCGGTTGGGAAGCCCATCAGCTGGGTTTCCGGGAAGACCAGCAGATCGGTATCGGCGCCGCAGTTGCCGATCGCCTCGATGGTGCGCTGCAGGTTGTACGCGGTATCGCCATCGCGACCGGCCAGTTGGACAAGCTCTACCTTCATTTCCAATCCTCGACTAACGGCTTCGACCGCCATGCCCTGGCGGCATGGGGTGTAAAAAACGATCCCGGTACAGGTTCGCTCAGCGTAAGCTAGCCCGGATTATGGGGTGGTCATCATGGCGGGGGGTATTACGCCCACGTGGTAACCCAACAGGGGTAGAGGATGAATTTTACGCTGCACGACATCGCCTGGCACCGATCGGTAGGCCAATTGATCGAAACCCTCGACAAGGACCACTTCTGGACAGCCCTGGTGCGGTTGCTGAACGAGTACGTTGCCTGCGACAGCTGGGTTGCGCTGCTGTTTTCCGCAGGGCGCCCGCAGGTGTTCGCCGAATGCCCCAGTGCAGACGGCAACCCTGACCCGCTGTTCCAGGACTACCTGAACGGCCTGTACCTGCTGGATCCGTTCTACGTGGCCAGCCGAGAGGCTGCGGTGTCTGGCCTGGTGCGCCTGGCGGATGTGGCCCCTGAATGTTTCGAGCAGACGGACTACTACCAGCGCTATTTCCGGCTTAACGTGGTTGCCGATGAAATTCAGTTCAACGTGCAGCTGGATGCGCAGCGCACGCTGTGCCTGTCGCTGGGTAGCAAGCGCCGGTTCAGCATCGAACAGGTCACCCTGCTGGAACTGTTGCGGCCGTGGGTCACTGCGCTGATGCGCCAGCGGATGACCTTCGAGCGGGAGTTGCTGGAAGAGGCCACCAAGCCTGCGCCGCACTGGCAAAGCCGCATGGAGGACAGGGTCGAGCAGATGGAGTCGCCATTGACCGGGCGTGAGCTGGAGGTGGGCCGGCTGATGCTCAGCGGGTGTTCCAGCAAAGAGATCGCGCGCAAGCTTGAAATCTCCGTGGAGACAGTGAAAGTGCACCGCAAGCATATGTACAGCAAGCTGGGTATCAAATCGCAGTCGGAGCTTTTTTCGCTGTTTCTTCAGGCCCAGCTGGGTTGATTCCGGCCAACTGCATGCCCCCTCTCATGGGGCTGCACATGACTTGTTGCTTTGGCAGGGACCCTGTGGGAGCGGGTTTACCCGCGAACACCGGCTTGGCCGGTGCCATCCACCACGTCGCCTGCTTCGCGGGCATGCCCGCTCCCACAAGGACCGCGCTGGCATCCAGGGCTGCGCTGCATCTTCAGATTCGACTGGTAATTAAAAATGACCCGCCCGCTGTTTGTTTCCATCGATGGGCCCAAGGGCACTGGCAAGACCACGCTTCTGGAGGCGGTTACCAAGGCCCTGAGGGCTGACAACAAGAAAGTGATCCGGCTTTGCGAGAAAAAAAGCGATCCCTACCGGGGAGAAACCATGGCCCTCGTCAACCAACTGGTCAGAAACCCCTCCCGGGACCTGGAATTGAGGGTATGCGAGCGCTTCGCCGAAAGCCGTGCCTGGATTTCCCGGCATGTGCTGCCGAGGCAGCCAGTAGACAGCATCATCCTGATCGATCGCTGGTACCCGTCTGATGCCGCATTTCGCCGCAGCGTGGCGTTCGACGAGATCCTGCGCCTGAACCTCGAGCGAAATGTGCAAGTGCCCGATTTGCATGTCGGCGTTGTCACGGCCCCTGATACTTCATGGGCAAGGGCCGCGGCACGAACGCGCGGGTTGGGTAGTACGGTGATCCATAGCCTGGACGAGCAGGTTGCCTGTACCGAGGCGTTCGAACGTGCGGTAGCGGAACACGGCTGGGTACTGTGCCGTAATGAAGGGGCCATCGAGGATGCAACGCTGCAGGTAGTGGCCGAGATCGATGGTGTACTTCAGTGTGTTGATCGGGCTGGGGGCTGGCCTGTTCGCGGTGGTAGCTGACGTACCCCGGAGGATGCTGCATCATGCCTGGCCATTTACCGCCCCAGGGAGACAGCGATGATCAAGACCGGCGATACACTGCCCGACGTAACGCTTTACCAGTACAGCAACGGCGAGGACGGCTGTGCGATCGGCCCGAACGCGTTTTCCCTGCACGAGCGCTGCAAGCAGAAAAAAGTGGTGATCTTCGGCTTGCCTGGTGCCTTCACGCCCACCTGTTCGGAACGGCATGTTCCGGGTTACGTGGCTGCGGCACAAGATCTGTTCGCTGCTGGGGTTGCCGAAATTCTCTGTGTTTCGGTCAATGATGCATTCGTCATGAATGCCTGGGGCGCGAGCCTGCAGGTGGGCGAGGCGGTCAGGATGATTGGCGATGGCAACGGTGAGTTCAGCGAGGCGCTGGGCCTGATCCAGGACCTCTCGGCACGCGGCATGGGCCGGCGTTCGCAACGCTATGCCATGTTGGTCGACAACCTGGTGGTCAGGCACATCGCGGTCGAAGCACCCGGCAAGTTCGAGTGCAGCGACGCCGCGAGCATGTTGGCTGTTTGTAAGCCCTGAAGGCATACACAGGTCCTGTGGGAGATTGCCCAGCCCTTTGGGCCGCGCTGTCGCACAGATAACGGAGTTTGCAAGCGATCCTCGTACCCTGTGGGAGCGGCTTTAGCCGCGAAGAATCCAACGCGGTGCATGGCACCGGCTGCGCCGGTGTTCGCGGCTAAAGCCGCTCCCACAGAGTCCCTGCTAATTCAATGAGTTATGTGCAGTTCTATGGGAGCGCATGCGGTGTAACGGCTACGCGGCAAAGTCGGTAGAGAGCGACAGGTCCCGCCACTGGGCCAGTTCTTGCTCGACCGCGCTGTTCTTGGCCTCGATGCGCGCGACGGCGTCGCTGCCCAGCGCCAGGCGCAGTGGCGGGTTCGCCGCATTGGCCAGGGCCAGCAGGGCTTCGGCCAGCTTCGCCGGGTTGCCGGGCTGGGCATGGTTGGCCGCCTCGGCGTAGTAACGCATGACGCCGACGGTGGCTGCGTAGTCAGGCAGCTCCAGGGCCGTCTTCACCAGCGATTGGTCATCCAGGAAGTCGGTACGGAAGAAGCCCGGCTCGACCACCGTCACCTTGATCCCCAAGGGGGCCAGTTCCTGGTGCATCGCTTCGCTGATGCCTTCGACCGCGAACTTGGTCGAACCGTACACCCCCCAGCCCATGTAGGCCTGGTAGCCGCCGAGCGACGAGATGTTGATCACGTGGCCGCTGCGTTGGCGACGCATGTGGGGCAGTACGGCGCGGGTTACGTTGAGCAGCCCGAAAACGTTGGTGGCGAACAGCCGTTCGGTTTCGCTGGCGCTGGTTTCTTCTACCGCGCCGAGCACGCCAAAACCGGCGTTGTTGACCAGCACGTCGATTTGCCCAAAATGCTTGATGCCAGCGGCGACCGCCGCATGGGCGTCCTCTTCGCGGGTCACATCCAGCCGCACGGCCAGCAGGTTCGGGTGCTGGCCAAGGCGAGCCTCGATGTCTTCCGGGTTACGCGCCGTTGCGATGACGGCGTCACCCGCTGCCAGGGCCTGTTGGGCGATCAGGGTGCCGAAACCGCGGGAAGCGCCAGTAATGAGCCAGGTACGCATGTCAACTCCTCCTGTATCCGACCCTGCACTATGCGGGCCTTCTCGATGAGTTGAGCGAACTTTAAAATCTGCGGATTGCTGTGATAATCCCATGAATATTACATAGGCCTTTGAGTAGCTTTCAGCAATGAAGCCAACCAGCACCGCCGATCTGTCCCTGTTCCTGTGCATTGCCCGCCACCTGAACTTCAGCCGCGCGGCGGTCGAGCTGGGCCTTACGCCCTCGGCCCTGAGCCATGCGCTGCGGGCCCTGGAAACCCGCCTGGATGTTCGCCTGTTCAACCGCACCACGCGCAGTGTGGCGCTTACCGAGGCAGGGGAGCGTCTTTACCAGAGGCTGCAACCGGCCTTTCGGGACATCGCCGACGCGCTGGAGGACCTCAACAACTTCCGCGACAAACCGTCAGGCAACCTGCGCATCACCGCCGGGCGTGCCGCAGTAGAGCTCGCGCTACTGCCACTGGCCAATCGCTTTCTGCTGGCGTATCCGGATATACGCCTGGAAATCGTCAGTGACGATGCGCTGGTGGACATGGTGGGTACCGGCTTTGACGCCGGCGTGCGCCTGGGGGAGCGACTCCAGGCGGACATGGTTTCGCTGCCCATCGGCCCTTACCTTCGTTCGGTGGTGGTAGCGGCGCCCGCGTTCTTCGATCGATATCCTGTTCCACAGCACCCGCAAGACTTGAAGCAGCTACCTTGCATCGGGCACCGCTTCCCAGGTGGCGCACTTTATCGATGGGAATTCGAGCGCGGGGGCGTGCAACTGGAGGTCGATGTACAGGGGCCCTTGGTATTGGGTGACGTCAGCCTGATGCTGGCGCCTGCCTTGCAAGGGCTCGGCCTGGCCTATGTGTTCGAAGACATGGCCAAGGAGCACCTGGAGCGTGGCCATCTGCAGCAGGTGCTGGGGGACTGGTGTCACTACTACCCGGGGCTGTATCTGTACTACCCGAGCCGCCGCCAGGTACCTGCGGCGTTGCGGGCCTTCATCGAGTTCGTACGGGAGCAGCGCTAGCGTGAGCGTGCTTTTGGAGGCAGGTAGAGAAGGGCTAAACTGGCGCCAGTTCCAGCGCGTTTCGCTTTGCCGTCGCTGCCTGCGATGCCATATGCCAAACCACTGTTTCAAGGGTATTGGTGTTTCGCCGGGCAGATGTGTAAGGCCCCGCTGCCGCGCACATCTCATCTCTTGCCCGGCAATACCGAACCGAGAACTTGCCTGGCCGTCTGCACGATGACCCCAGCCTGGTCCGGGTCGCCCTTGAGCAGGCTGCTGGCGAACTTCTTCGCCTGTTCAAGCTTGATGTGCGGCGGCAAGGGAGGTACGTCCGGATCGGTCTTGAACTCGATCAGCACCGGCCGGTCAGCCGCCAGGGCTCGCTCCCAGGCGTCGGCAATGTCTTCTTCGCGTTCCACATAGATGCCTTGCAAGCCGATGGAGATGGCGAACAGATGGTAGGGCACATCAGGAATCGTCTGTGAGGCCTCGAACTTGGGGTCGCCCTCCATTACCCGTTGCTCCCAGGTCACCTGGTTGAGGTCTTCGTTGTTGAACACCGCGCAGATCCACTGGGGGTTTTCCCACAGGCGCCAGTACTTGGCGACGGTGATCAGCTCGGCCAGGTTGTTCATCTGCATCGCCCCGTCACCCACCAATGCCACCACGCTGCGCCGCGGATGGGCGAACTTGGCGGCGATGGCATAGGGTACCGCCGCGCCCATGCTGGCCAGGCCACCGGACAACGAACACTGCATGCCCTGGCGTATCTGCAGGTCGCGGGCAAACCAGTTGGCGCAGGACCCGGAGTCGCTGGTGACGATGGCGTGGTCGGGCAGGCGAGGGGAGAGTTCGTGCACCACGCGCTGGGGGTTGATCGGGTCAGCCTTGAGCAAGGCGCGTTTCTGCAGGGTCTTGTCCCAGTCTGTGCGCCAGCCTTCGACCTTGTCGCGCCAACGGCGCTCGGTCTTGTGTTCGAGCAATGGCAGCAGTGCCCGCAGCGTTTCGCTGGCGTCACCGACCAGGTTGACCTCCATGGGGTAGCGCAGGCTGAGCATGTCTGGCTGCAAATCGATCTGCACGCCACGGGCCTGGCCTTCCTCAGGCAGGAACTCGGCGTAGGGGAAGCCGGAACCGATCATCAGCAAGGTGTCGCATTCGCTCATCAACCGATAACTCGGTTCGGTACCTAGCAGCCCGATGGCGCCGGTGACCCAGGGCAGGTCGTCTGGCACTACGGCCTTGCCCAGCAGCGCCTTGGCCACACCTGCACCAAGCGTTTCGGCTACCGCTATCACCTGTTCGGTGGCTTGCAGTGCACCGGCACCGACCAGGATCGCCACTTTTCGCCCAGCGTTGAGTACCTCGGCGGCACGTTGCAGGTCCTGCTCGAAAGGCACCACCCTGGGCCTGCTGTAGCCGATGCCGGAATGCACCGTGCCATGGGCTTTCGGTGGTTCGTGGTAGGGCAGGTCCTGCAGGTCGTTGGGCAGGATGATGGCGGTGACCCGGCGTTCGCCGACGGCGGTACGTACAGCGCGATCGAGCAAGTGGCGCACCTGTTCCGGGGTCGAAGCCTGCTGGACGAAGGCACCTGCGACGTCCTTGAACATCGACAGCAGGTCCAGCTCCTGCTGGTAATGCCCGCCAAGCGCTGCTCGCGCCTGCTGACCGACGATGGCCAGCACTGGCTGGTGATCCATGCGCGCGTCATACAGGCCGGTAAGCAGATGTGAAGCGCCGGGGCCGGAGGTGGCGATGCACACGCCCAATTCGCCAGTGAACTTGGCATGGGCGCTGGCCATGAAGGCTGCCATTTCCTCGTGGCGTGCCTGGATGAACTGGATCTTGCCCTCGGCCCGGCTCAACGCCCCGAATACCCCGTTGATGCCGTCGCCGGGGTAACCGAAGATGCGCCGCACCCCCCATTGATACAAGCGCTCCACCAGAAAGTCGCCTACCGTGCTGGTCATTGTCTTCTCCCGTCCTGTGACCGATAGGGGTCTGGACTTGGCTCGGATCGGGAAAGTTTCAAGCGTGTGCGCACTGGTCTGCCGACTGGAACCTTGCATGAGCCATCGGGTTCGCAAGTGAACGGACAACAGGATCAGGATGCTCGACATGAATGCGACAGACACTGCGGGTGCCACCGTGCAGACCTTGTATTTCAAGGACGACGGTGCAACGCCGAACAGCCGTTTCCCGGTATTGCTGTACCGCTTGCAACTCAACCCGTCGCAAGACTGCGCCAGTGCCTTCGAGGCGCTGTTCACCGCACACCAGTGGGTGCCGCTGTGGCGCGGCGGGATCTTCGATTACCATCACTTCCACCCCAATGCTCATGAGGTTCTGGGCGTCGCATGCGGCCGGGCGCGGGTGACGCTGGGCGGCGAAGCGGGGCAGACCATAAGCGTGAAGTGCGGCGACGTACTGGTACTGCCGGCAGGAACTGGCCATCGCTGCGTCGAGAGCAGCGATGATTTTCTGGTGGTCGGCGCCTATCCCAAGGGGCAGGAAAACTACGATATCCAGCGCCCGGAAAGCGCAGCGCACCAGCAGGCGCTGGCGCGAATCGCTTCCGTGCCCGACCCCGCACAAGACCCGGTCAACGGCACGCGTGGCGCCCTGATGACGGCCTGGCGCTGAGTTTCTGAGCCGGTCGTCGTCGCTGCTGAACGGCTGCACTCAAGCCAGGATCAATCGAGCTGAGTCGCCCGATTTCACTCAGCCAGCAGGAGTTACAGCGATGGCCAAGTACCTGTACCTGATCAGCTACATCCTCGACAACCAACCCGGCACCTGCGAGTTGCGCAGCGACCAGGAGGACCTGAGCCGCGAAGCGGCGCGCGATTACCTGCAAGGCATGCACCGCAACGAAGCGTCATCTTTCACTGACGTGCAGGTGCAGCGTCTGGAGCACGACCATGAGCCAGGCACATCGCCGGGGCATTATCAGCAGCCATGAAAAGGTGAGGGCTGGCAGATGAAACGAAGAGGTGAAACCTACAGACGGTGGTGCGACCCGATCCTGCACCATCAAACCCATGAGGAAACGCTCGGCACCGGCACCTGCCTGGAGGTGCAGACACGCTTGTCACGCACAGGCGCCACGCAGTTGTTCATCGGTGTCTATCGCACCGACGGTTCGGTGCTATACGAACGGATCTACGACCAGCGCGCAGGGGAAACCATGAGGCGGGCGCTGCTGTGGGGTGTTGGGTATGCCCGGCGCGTCGCGGGTGAGGGCGAGGCGTTGCGTAGCGAACCAGCAGGTAGTTGAATGATTTATCTGGGTTGCGCTGGCTGGAGCCTGTCGAGCCGTTACGCCGAGGCATTTGCGCAGCCCGGCAGCCACCTGCAACGCTACGCCAGCCGCTTCAATGCGGTGGAAATCAACAGTTCCTTCTACCGACCCCATCGCCCCGAAACCTACGCCCGTTGGGCTGCGTCCGTGCCTGAGCATTTCCGCTTTGCGGTGAAGGTGCCCAAGGCCATCAGCCATGAGCAGCGGCTCTGCGGGTGCGAGGACGCGCTGGACAGGTTTCTTGCTCAATGCGGGCAGTTGGGCGACCGCCTGGGTTGCCTGCTGGTACAACTGCCGCCATCGCTTGGCCATGACCCCGAGCATGCGCGACGTTTCTTCGAAAGCCTGCGGCAACGGTATGACGGGCCGTTAGCGCTGGAGCCCAGGCACGCCAGCTGGCAATCGGCGCAGCCGATGCTGGTCGATTTGCGCATCGCCCAGGTTGCCGCGAGCCCGTCGCGTTTCGTTACCGATGCGCAACCGGGTGGTTGGCCAGGGCTGGTCTACTGGCGCCTGCATGGCGAACCGAGGATCTACCACAGCGAATATCCCGACGAATATCTGCAGCGTCTGGCTGAACGCTTGCAGCACAGCCTTGCCGCTGGAGTGCCCACCTGGTGCATTTTCGACAACACCGCCTCCGGTGCTGCGATAGCCGATGCACTGGCTCTGGAGCGGCATTTGCGCTGAGGACGTGATGGAAACATGGCGATGGAAAAGAGCGATGACCAACCAGTCAAAATTAATGAATCTTTTTACACGTTGCTCGCTCCATTAGTCTGAATTGGTGAAGGAGAGTGCAATGGCTGGACAGCAGTTGTATGTGATCGAGTACGAGCTTCATGGGGAATTTCGCACCTTCATCATCCGGCTCGAGCGTATGGACAACGCCGAAGCCTGGCACTGGGCAAGTTGCGATGCCGGCGTGGGTATCATCCCGCGGTTCGGCCAGCACAAGATCAAGAAGGTCAGCCGGCCGATGGCTGAGCGCTACGGCATCAACAATGTGCGCTGGCGGGTATCGGGCGACGGGCCGGAGTTCGTCGCACCGACCATTGATGTAAAGAAATTCTCCAATAGCGGTACCGGCGGTACCTGAAGCTTGTTGTGACCAGGACCTGCCTGAAATCTTCAGGCAGGCCTTCACTCATGGGTTCGCTTCTCAAGTTTCGAGGCACCATCATTCTCACTTTCAGGAGCCAGTACGTGCCGCGAATCATCACTCCAGGCACCCCTGAACACGAGATCAGCGAGCGAAACGCCCGCATGTTCGGTTCGCCAAAAGAGCGCCTTGATTTCTACCGCCGTGAAATCCAGTACGAGACCAGCATCCTCGCCAACCGCACTGACGCCTATCTTGCCGCGCAGTCGTTTCTGGTGATCGCCTTCGTATCGTCGATGGGTAACCTCAACCAGAGCTGGGGCGAGATGTTCACGCTGGTGGTTCCGCCGTTTCTCGCATTGCTGGGCGTGTTGAGTTCGCTCAATGCCTGGCCGGGCATTCGCGCGGCCTACAAGATCATCGAGCACTGGCAATTGAAACAGAGCCACCTTCTGCGCAGCGAGCCACTGATGGGTCTGGCATATGACGAATCGCCACTGTTCAGCGAGGCGGAAACCTCCCTGGCCGGGCACCGCAAGTCGTTGTTGTTTTCGCTGCGTACACCTTGGATATTCCTGGTCTTCTGGATGATTCTCGGTATTTACGCGGTCTTCATCCAGCTGGCCTGAGCAGCGCGGCTGCCCCCCGAGACAACGCGGTGCTCCAATCGTTGTCGACTCTGATTACCGCCACCTTCAAAGCCTTTGCTCCGGTACCAACAACCAGGTTTGATTGCGCCATTTTCTCTGGGCCTCCAAGCAAATGTCATAGATCACAAACGCTGAACTCCTGCCGCCTCACCTGCGTCCCTCGAATGAATGCCCCATTAAAGACGGCATCCACCCAACTATCAGCTTCGAGGGCGAAACGATGGACAAGACCAATCAAAGCTCGACCTCTCCACCCGGCAGCACCCAGGAACATGCCTTGATCGATGACGCCGGTGCGCTGCTTGGCGAGGCCAGGCACAAAGGCAGCGAGCAGTTCGAACACTACCGCGATAACGCAGCCGATCAGCTTGATTCGCTTGAGGAGGGGGCGCGCTCGGCTGCTGCTGCGCTGCAAGGCAACGACAGTCTCGGGCTGTCGCAGTACCTGAACCAGGCAGCAGAGTGCGTGGGTGAGTTTGCCGAGCAGGTACGCCATGAAAGTGCCGAAAGCCTGCTGCAGCGTGGTGCTCAGTTGGCCAGGAGCAACCCGGCGCTCTTTTTGGCCGGTAGCGTCGCCATCGGGTTTGCCGTGTCGCGTTTCATGCGAGCCAGCACCAGCCATGAGTCCACCACCCCTGCGTCGTCCGCTGATTGGCAACAGTCCGGCCCCGCGCAGCCAGTGCCTGATCGTGGTAGCGACGTATCCACCCGTGAACCTTTCACCCCCGTCGACCCAGTCGGCCCTGGTGCAGGCACGCCGGTCAGTGGCAGCCCGTTCGAGCGCGATCCACTCAAAGGAGGTGAATGATGAACAAAGACCCCTTGCATACCACCCCAGGCCTGCACACGGTGGAAGACGACGCCGTCGGTGTTGGCGGTTTGTTGCGCCAACTGATGCGGGAAGTACCGGACCTGTTCACCAAAGAGCTGGCCCTGGCCAAGGCAGAGCTGCAGCAGAACCTCGCCACCCTGAAGGCCGGCACGGCTGCGGTGGCGGCGGGAGCGATCGTGATGCTGGCGGGCTTCGTCATCCTGTTGCTGGCGGCAGTCTACGCCCTGGCGATGGTGGTCGAGCCTTGGCTGGCAGCCTTGATCGTGGGCGCGGTCACCTTGGTGATCGGGTTCATCATGTTGCAGTCGGGCAAGAAACGGTTCGAACCCACGCACCTGGCCCCTGACCGCACCTTGCATGCCATGCAGCAGGACAAGGACACGCTGAAGAGGAAACTGCCATGACCACTTCCTTCGAACATGAGGCGCACAAAGACCCTGACGTGCTTGAGCAGGAAATCAACGCCAAGCGCGAGCACATCAGCGATCTGGTGGACGCCCTCGAACAGCGCCTGAGCCCGGGCCAGATGGTCGACCGAGTACTGGCCTATGCCAAAGGCAATGGCGGCGAGTTCTTCCAGAACCTGGGCACCACCCTCAAGAACAACCCCGTACCCGCTACCCTGACGGTACTGGGCCTGGCCTGGCTGGGCCTGAACCAGAACCGCCCCTTCAACCCCGGGCCTGCGCACCAGGGCCCGGGGTTGGGCGAAAAGCTCGGCGACGCGGTGGACACGGTGAAGGGCGCTTTCGCGCAGGCGGGGGAGGCAGTGCACGACGCCAGCCAGAAGGTGCGCATGAAAGCCCATGACATGCGCGATCGGGCCAGCGAACTCGGCAGCGGCGCCCGCGACTCCGTGGGGGCTTCTGCGGATACCCTGCGCCATTCGGCACACAAGGCCGCAGACCAGGCCACGGCCCTGAAAGGCCAGTTCGACCATCTGCTTCAGGAGCAACCGCTGGTATTGGCCGCTTTGGGGATAGCACTGGGTGCGGCATTGGGGGCGGCGCTACCCAGTACCCGCAAGGAAGACCAGCTGATGGGCGCCAGCAGCGATCGCTTGACCGACACACTCAAGGCCAAGGGTCGCGAGGTGAAGGCGTCGGTCGAAGAGTCGCTCGATCAGGCAAGTGGTAAAGCGTCGACACAGGCAGAGCGCAGGCCTGGAGACTCCGACCTTTCCTCAGGGTTGGGCTTCAATTCCTGATCCTGCGGCATCTTCGTCGTCGGCCCAACTGCCCCGGCAGAGGGCCGGCGGCTATCTGTGTGCAGGACAATCGCTTGCAGCTTGAATCAAGGAGGCTCTGCTTTGAAGATCGACTCGTTGTTGACCGAACTCCTCAATGCCCGTGGCCCTGGGGGGCAAGAGGATGAGGTGCGGGCTATTTGCCTTCGAGAGCTCGGCAGTTATTGCGATGACACGCACACCGATGCCGCCGGCAACGTGGTGGGGGTCATTCGCGCCGGGCTTGCATGCAATCCGCAGAAAGCCATACGTGTAATGGCCCATCTCGATGAGATAGCGATGATCGTCAAGAATGTCCACGAGAACGGCACCCTGGAGGTGCTGGCCCTCGGGGGAGCGCAACCGATCAGCTTTGGTGTCTGCCCCGTCGATATCTTGGGTGATGAGCAGATACTGCCTGGCGTGCTGTCCTTTGGCTCGATGCACAGTAGCGATCGGACTGCCAACGGAAGAGATGTGCTGGCGGGAAACGTTCAGTGGAAGGACGTCCACGTGGTCACACGCAAGACCCGGCAGGACCTCCAGGAATTGGGGGTTCGGCCGGGTACCCGGGTCGTGCTCAGCCAGCACTGGCGTCAGCCATTCAAAGTACAGGACTGTATTGCTGCCCACTTTCTCGATGACCGTGCTCCCATCAGTGCTGTCATCCTCTGTGCGAAGCTGCTGAGTGAAAGGCGGGAGGCGCTGAAGCAGGATGTCTGGTTCGTGCTCACCACGCTGGAGGAGGAATCGAATGCCGGTGCCATGTACGCCGCGTCCCGGCTGCCCGGCGATACCACCATTGCCGTCGAGGTCGGCCCGGTGCTTGATGAGTACGGTACGGAGCTATCGGTAAACCCGATCATCAATACCGGTGACCAGAAGGGCTACTACAGTCGCACCGTGGTGCAAGGCCTGATCGCTGCTGGCCGCAAGGCAGGTTATGAGCCGCAGGCGGCATTGCTCGTCGACTTCGCGTCAGATGCGAGTGCGGTATTGAGCGCCGGGATCGATGCCCGGGCGGGCTGTATCGCGATCCCGACAGAGAATACCCATGGTTTTGAGATGGTGCTCCTGGACGGCATTTCAGCCTGTGCTGAAACCTTGGCTGAATTTCTGCTGGGTTGCCAGGACGAACAGCACGCAACGAACGACCATAATTGACCTCTAGCGCTGCAGGTTGTCCCGAGCGGCATCGTCTGTCTGCTGTTCGTGAGGCGACTGTGGGGCCGTTTCGCAGTTTCGGCCCATCGCCTGATACTCCTTGCGAAGTTGATGGATCTCTCGGTTGTCGAGAGATTCGAGACCTAGTACCGATTGCTCTGCGGACTTTGTAGCGCGGATCAGTTCGTCGAGCTTCACGTGGATGATGTCGTTGTCACGGTTCTGGGTGTTCTGAATCAGAAAGACCATCAGGAAAGTGATGATGGTCGTCGATGTGTTGACGATCAGTTGCCAGGTGTCGTTGTAGTGGAACCAGGGCCCGGACGCAGCCCACAGGGTGATGAGCACCACGGCGATGAGGAAGGTACTGGGTTTACCAGCGTGCTTGGCGAGCCATTGGCAGAACAGCGCGAATTTCATGGTGTTATCTCCACTGCTATCTACGATTCTGACCGCAGCGGTGCGCTGAAATCTTTTTTGCTTTTTCGCCTGGATGACGGGATACACCCGGCGCGCTGCAATTCCTGCAAGCCAACGCTGGGCACGTATCAGCATTGCCGCTACGCTTTGATCCTCGCGCCAGGTCAAGAATTTTCCACAGTGAAGAAAACAGTTCGGGTTGATGATCTTCAGGTCTTCGTCACAACAGCCTCTGCCGGCAGCTTCTCGGCAGCGGCCAGGTTGTTGGATATTTCACCGGCCTTGGCCAGCGGCGCAGTCCAGCGCCTGGAAAGCTGCCTGGGTGCCAGGTTGTTCGTGCGTTCCACGAGGCGTTTGCGGCTTTCGGATGATGGCGAGCGATACCTGCCTCATGCCCGTCAGGCCTTGGAGGCACTGGACAACGGTGTGGTGGCGCTGACCGAGGGGCGAGATGAGATCGCGGGTACACTTCGCCTGTCCATGCCCTCGGATATTGGCAGGAATCTGCTGCTGCCCTGGTTGGACGATTTCCAGCGATTGCACCCCAAGGTGATGCTGCAACTGCGGATCAGCGATCAGGTGGCCGACCTTGTCGGCCAGCAACTGGATGCGAGTATCCGATATGGGCAGCTGGCAGATTCCAGCCTTGTTTCACTGATGCTTGCCCCTGGAAATCGCAGAACGGTCTGCGCCTCGCCACATTACCTGGCACGACATGGGGCACCAGGGGCCTTGGAAGATCTGGGCAGGCATAATTGCCTGCGGTATGTGATGGGCGAGCAAACCTACGAGCGATGGAGCTTCCATTTGCCCGATGGCGTCAAGACCGTGCAAGTCACAGGCGACCGCGTGAGCGATGACGCCGATATCGTTCGGCGTTGGGGTGTTGACGGATTGGGGGTCGTTTACAAATCCAGGCTGGACGTGCTGGCGGACATACGTGCCGGGCGGCTGATCGAGTTGTTTCCCGGGGATTACGGTCAACCTGCGCCGTTGCAGCTGGTGTGCGCTCATCGAACATCGCTCACACCTGCTGTGCAGGTGCTCAGAGCGTTTCTGGCGGAGCGTTTCGAGCAGCTCATCGCTGCTGATGGATAAGATGACGGGGCTCATGGCCCCGCCTTCGTTGCGTTGACCGGGCGAGTGATCAGAAGCCTTCCAGAACGATCTTGCCTTTTGCCTTGCCGCTTTCGATCAGGGCATGGGCGCGTTTCAGGTTGCTGGCACTGATGCTGCCGAAGTGCTCGCCAACGGTGGTCTTGATGACCCCCTCGTCGACCAGCGCCGATACCGTTTCCAGCAGGTGGTGCTGCTTGATCATGTCCTCGGTCTGGTACAGCGAGCGAGTGAACATGAGCTCCCAGTGCACCGACAGCGATTTGCGCTTGAACGGCACGATATCGAGATGCTGAGGGTCATCGATCAGCGCGAGCTTGCCCTGTGGGCGCAGCACTTCGACGATCTGCGCGAGGTATGCATCGGTGTGGGTCAGGCTGATGACGTAATCCACCGAGTTGAACTGAAGTTGTTCCAGTTGCAGGGCAAAGGATGCCGAATGGTCGATGACATGATGTGCCCCGAGTTCGCTGACCCAGGCCTGGGTTTCAGGGCGTGACGCGGTACCGATCACCTTGAGCTGGGTAAGCTTGCGTGCAAGCTGTACCAGGATCGAACCAACACCGCCGCCGGCACCGATGATCAGCAGGCTCTTGCCAGCGCCGCCATTTTCCTCCACACCCAGGCGGTCGAACAGCAATTCCCAGGCGGTGATGGATGTGAGCGGCAAGGCTGCGGCGCTGGCATTGTCCAGACTACGAGGCTTGTGCCCGACGATTCGCTCGTCGACCAGGTGATATTCGCAGTAACTGCCCGGGCGGTCGATTGCACCGGCGTAGAACACTTCGTCGCCAGGCTGGAACAACGACACCTCGGCGCCGACTTCGCGAACGATCCCCACGGCATCCCATCCCAATACTTGAGGCTGGTCACCGCTGCGGCTGGCTCTGACCTTGGTGTCGACAGGGTTTACCGCGATGGCTTTGATTTCCACCAACAGGTCCCTGGCACCGGGTGTGGGCTTGGGCAGTTCGTGCTCGTACAACGATCGGGAATCCTGGATCGGGAGGCCGGGGGTGTCATAGACGATTGCTTTCATTGGGATGTGACCTTTCAGGTGAGCAGTGGTGGCAGGTTAATCGCGTCGAGCCCCCTGAAAAACCAGGTTGTTGCCGGAACACTTTCCGCGTTTCGCTGATAATCGGGTACCCCTACACAGGGAGCAGGTGCTCTCGTTCAAGCAGCTGGATGTTGGACGGCTTGACCTGCACTTCGTGAAGTTCAGGCGCTGCAAACCAGCGGCACTCCACGATCTCGTGATTTGCGGTAGGTTTTGCGCCAGGTTCGACAGGCAGCTGATAAAGGTAATGTTCCTCGCCTGCGAGCACGTAGTGGTTGAGGAATCGAGCACCATTGAAGGGTAGGCAAGTCTCCTCCATCAGCTCGCGCTGCGCAGCGTCCAGATGATGCTCGCCCGGATCTATTTTCCCGCCTGGCAACGACCATTCAGCGCTTTGCTTGCGCACGAAAAGGATGCGTCCTGCTTGCAGGCAAATGACCGTCGAATGCCGTTCTCTGGAGTTGTTCATCAGGAGCCTCCCGTACGTTGGAGGTGGCATCAGGGCAAAACTCACCCTGATGCCGGCTGCGGATGATCAGCGATCTTTATCCCACTGTTGATCATCTGCCTGGTTTTGCTGGCCGCCCATGCGGTCCTTGTCTGTCAGGTTCTGGTTCTGCTTGTCGGTCGTACGTTGGCCGCCTTGGCTCCCTGTGTCACGGGAACGTTCCCAGTCCTTGTTCATCTTGTCCTCAGGTTTCTGGCCGGACTGGCTGCCACCTTGCTGCTGTTGGCCGGGCATCCGGCCGCCCGAACCCTGGCCGCCTTGCTGGCCGGTGCCGGCAGTGTTGTTACCCATGCCGGTGTCAGCATTGCCTTGGTTGCCACCCTTGTCTTGATTGTTTGCCATGATCGCTTACCTCAGGTCAGACACAGGAAGGTCTGTGTGTACTGTTATGACCGAAGCCCGTTCCCGCGGTGTGCAAGGAATATTTGGCAAGCTGACTAAACGCATTAATTTCAAGGGTGCGAAATGTTGGTGTGCGGCCAGGAACCTATCTGAAGGCGAGTTCGTCTTCGTGATGGTTGCCAAGTTTCGCGATGCCACCGAGTACACCGACTATATCTACCGGTTTCTCGACACTTACCGGGATATTCCGATTCGCACTTATTCCTCGACGTTGGTGGTGCGTACGGTGAAGAAATCGTATGAATTGCCGCTGGGAGGAGGGCTGCAGCAGGCTGTCGATGCCTGATCGTGTTTCCAACCTCGTGGCTTTGCGCGGACTCTTGTGGGAGCGGCCTTGTGTCGCGATTGGGCTGCGAAGCAGCCCCGGCCATTTGTGCACTTGTGCTGAAACCTTGGGGCCGCTTCGCAGCCCAATCGCGACACAAGGCCGCTCCCACAGGATCCTTTGCAGGCCAGAAGCTCGATGCAAGGCATGTGCGATCTCTTTGGGAGATTACCTTGCCCTTTGAGCTGGCGCTGTTTGACGTAACTCCGAAATATCGCGTTTCGGCGGCGTACCGAACTGCCGCCCATATTCGCGACTGAACTGCGAAGGGCTTTCATAGCCGACCTTGAAGGCTGCCGTGGCAGCATCCAGGTGTTCATTGAGCATCAGTCGTTTTGCCTCGTTCAACCTCAACCATTTCTGATACTGCAGCGGGCTCATCGCGGTGAGCTGGCGGAAGTGCTGATGGAAGGTTGAAAGCCCCATCTGCACCCGAGAGGCCAACTCATCTACCCGCAACGGCGCGGCGTAGTTCACCTTCAGCCAGTCGATGGCCTTGGCGATTCGATGCCCCTTGCTGCCGACCGAGGCGATGTAGCGGAGCAGGAGGGCCTGGTCGCTCTGTAGCAACCGATAGTGGATTTCTCGCTGAATCAGCGGCCAGAGCACGGGTATCGCATCAGGCTCTTCCAAAAGCCCGATCAGTCGGCTGAAGCTTTCCAGCAGCTTCGGGCTTAGCAAACCCACGCCGGCGCTTGTGTGAACAGACTGGCTGCCCGCCGGCAGGCGGCCATCTTGCGCGATCAACTCTGCCAGTGTGCGCAGGTCGAGCTTGAACACCAGGCCCAGGCAAGGTGCGCCTTCGCTGGCCATCGTCACTGCCGAATGGGCGGGGATGTTCAGCGAGGTGACCAGGAACCGGGTCGAGTCATAAGGGAACACGTCGCCGCCGATGACCATTTCCTTGGCGCCCTGCACGACCAGCACGATGCTTGGCTCGACGATACAGGTGACCGGTGGGGCCGGTGCGTTGCGTCGATAGACGCTGAGGTCTGCGATGCGTGTCGCGAAATCGCCAGCCGTTGGCGCGTGGGCGCCGATGACCTTGCACAGCGTGGCCATCGGGTGCGCGTGTGAGGTCGGTTGTGTGGTGGCGGACATAGGAAGCCTCAGGTCATCTCTTGGAAAGACACTACTCGCGCGTCACTTCCGCTGTCCATGCCCCGTCGACAGGGTCTGGAGAATCAGGCAAGAAAACTGGTCGTTTGATCTACTGATACACCGTTTTTCGCGAGGAAGATGGGCGGCAGGCAATGTTGCCAAAGTGCTCGAGTAACGCGAGGGCACCCGCTTTTCATAACCTGCTGCACGAGAACCACCATGACCAGCTCAGCGATCCCCCTTCAACATTCCAGCAGACAGGTCTGGGGCGCCGTGTTGGCAATGTCACTCTGCGCCTTTGCCCTGGTAGCGTCCGAATTTCTGCCGGTGAGCCTGCTTACACCACTTGCCACTGATTTGTCGCTTACCGAAGGCCAGGCCGGTCAAGCCATTTCGATCTCGGGTTTCTTCGCCGTAGTCACCAGTTTGTTGCTGTCCACCCTGACGCAGGGTATTGATCGAAAACCTGTCCTGTTGGCCACCACGGCGCTAATGCTGGTTTCCGGTGCAATGGTGGCGTTTGCCCCGAACTACCTGACCTTGATGTTGGGGCGGGCCGTGCTTGGGATCGCCATTGGTGGGTATTGGTCGATGTCCACCGCAGTGATGATGCGTATCGCGCCTGAAGCCCTCGTTCCCAAGGCCATTGCCGTGATGCAGGGCGGTACTGCGCTGGCCACGGCGATCGCGGCCCCGGTCGGCAGTTACCTGGGCGGCCTGATCGGCTGGAGAGGGGCCTTCTTCTGCGTCGTACCTTTGGCCGCAATTGCGTTGATCTGGCAGGCCTTCACGCTGCCGGCGATGCCTGGCGAGCGTGGTACGGCTTCGGCGACCGCATCCCTGCGTTTGCTGCTGGACAGCAAGGTTGCGCTTGGCATGGCTGCAGTTGCATTCCTCTTCATGGGGCAGTTCACGCTGTTCACCTACCTTCGCCCGTTCCTGGAAACCGTGACACAGGTGGACGTGCCCACGTTGTCGCTGCTTCTGCTGATCATCGGCGTCGCGGGGCTGGTGGGAACGATGATGGTAGGTTCGCTCGTAGGACGCCATCTGTTCAGAGTGCTGCCCGGTATTCCACTGCTCATGGCCGTCATCGCATTCGCTGTGATTTCGACAGGTTCCTGGGTCGTCCCGACGGCGGTGCTGCTTGGTGGCTGGGGCTTGATTGCCACTTGTGCGCCAGTGGGCTGGTTCACCTGGCTGGCCAGGATGCTGCCCGAAGACGCAGAGGCCGGGGGAGGCCTGATGGTCGCGGTGATACAACTGGCGATTACTGTAGGTGCGACCTTAGGTGGGGTGCTTTATGACGGCGTTGGGTACCAGGCGACCTTCATCGCCAGTGGGATGATGCTCTTGGTAGCGACTGCCTTGACCATGAGGGTAGGGCGGCATCGATAGAGTACAAATGTGCTCCCTAATTGAGCAAAGGCCCAGGTTGAATAGACGCTTGTCGCTGCCAAGCCTGCGGCGACATCCCCTCGGCCTTGACGAATGTGCGACAGAAGTGGGACTGATCGCAGAAACCGCACTCCAGTGCGATCTCAGCGAGCATCATTCCCGAGCCCCCCAGTAGTTCCTTGCTTTTGCGCAACCGTTGTTCACGCATCCACTGCTGCGGGGGCACATGCAGGGTATCCCTGAACATTCGTGTGAAATGGCTACGCGACAGCGAGCAGGCTTGGGCGAGTTCCGTAACAGTTATGCCGGTGTCCAGGTTCTCCAGCATCAACCTCTTGGCAGTCGTGACTTGCCAGGGCTTGAGGAGCCCGGTCGTTTTCAGTGCGACAGTCGCCAGCACAGTGCAGTGATCGCTGTTCATACAAATCCATTAATCAATGAAGTGGGCACGCACGTTTCGAGTGGGCAGAGCAGGCCACTGCAGCCTCGGGCGGGCTACAGACGATAACGCTCGATTCGATGGCCTGGCTCAGCCAGCCGGCGTACCCATCAGCGGGTCAATGAACAGCCCCTGGATGCAGGGGCTGGCAATGGTCAGACAGCGGCAGCAACCGGGGCCAGGGTTGGGCCGTGCTGAACGCGCTCTGGTGCTTTGTGCACCATGGTGTAGGCATAGTCGACACCCATGCCGTAGGCGCCGGAGTGTTCTTTCACCAGTTCCATGACGGCATCGTAGGTGTCGCGGTTTTTCCAGTCGCGCTGCCACTCCAGCAGCACTTGTTGCCAGGTCACCGGAATCACGCCTGCCTGGATCATGCGCTGCATGGCGTAGTCGTGGGCTTCCTTGGTGGTGCCACCGGAGGCGTCGGCAACCATGTAGATTTCATAGCCGGCATCGTTCATCGCCGACAGCGCGAAGGTGGTGTTGCACACCTCCGTCCACAGGCCGGAAACGATGATCTTGTTGCGCCCGTTTTTCTTGAGCGCGTCACGCACCTTCTGGTCATCCCAGGAGTTCATGGAGGTTCGCTCCAGCAGCGGAGCGTCGGGGAAGACGGCGAGCAGTTCGGGGTAGGTGTGCCCAGAGAAGCTTTCAGTCTCGACCGTCGTGATGGTGGTGGGCACATTGAAGATCCTGGCTGCCTTGGCCAGGCCTACGGTGTTGTTTTTCAGGGTCTGGCGATCGATGCTCTGAACGCCGAAGGCCATCTGTGGCTGCTGATCGATGAAGATCAGTTGGCTGTTGAATGGGGTCAGTACTTCAGTTTTTGGATTGTTCATTCTTGTTCCCTGTCAGCTGGATGATGGTCATCGCACAAGTCACGGCGCCTGCTTTGTGCAGACTGTGCTGAGGCACTGGATGACGTCCTCAGTGATGCCCGTTGCTTGAGTCCGAGCACAAGATAGCGAATCGCAGAGCGAAGCGGTGGCGCACCTTTGCGCTCTCAGGAGCGCATTAATGCGCCATTCGCTTGTTCATCCTGATGCTAGGATTCGCACGCAAACGCGGATCTACCTGATCCGGTTTACGCCAGGAGAAAGCGATGGCAGCTTCACAACCACTCAACAAACAAACCGCCTATTGGGGCGTTCCGTGGGAGAATTCTTACGGGTATCCGCAGGCCCGGCGGGTAGGGGACGAGATCTACGTATCGGGCCAGTTCAATCATGACGAAGAAGGCAACCTGGTCGCGCCGGCACCCTTGGATCGTGACGGCAGGCCCTGTGATTTCTCTTCGATGGGGGATCAGATGCGCGCCGCCTACGACAATATCGCCAAGTTGCTCGCGCTGTATGGCGCAACGCTTGAAGATGTCGTGGAAGAGACGCTCTACGTACTGGACATGGACGCGGCCTTTGCCGTGGTCGGCAAGGTGCGCAAGGCCGCCTACGGCACGGAGCGGCCTCAATGCGCCAGCAACATCATCGGCGTCTCGAGGCTTGCCCAGCGCCCACAGCTGATCGAAATCGCCTGCAAAGCGGTACTTGGCTCACACGCTGAGTGACCCGCACTCCCGGTTTCGCTCTACGTGACCGGGAGCACCAGTTGGCCCTCGATCAACGGCTTCTGGTTGGCAACGGCAGCTGCACAGAACGTCATGAATGCTTTGACCCGCCACGATTTGCGGATGTCCTGGTGCGTCAGCAGCCACAGCTCATCCTGCAGCTCCGGCACCACCGGGCCGACGCGTTCAAGCCCAGGCGTGATATCACCCAGCATGCAGGGCAAAAAGCCCACTCCCAGGCCAGCCGCGATTGCAGCACTTGCCGCCGCAACCGAATCGGTGCGGTACGAGATGCACTCGGCAGCGACCCTGTTTTCGACATAGCTCGTTGCCTTGAGCCCGCGTAGCGCCGCGGAATAGGAAACCCATGCCTGGCCTTCAGTGAACAGAGGAGCAGGCGATGTGTGGTTGCTGCTGCCGTAGGGAGCCCAGGCGATTGTGGCCAGTTTGCGGCCCACCAGGCTTTCGGCGGGTTTCCTGGTCGCCCGAACCGCAATATCCGATTCGTCTCGCGCAAGGCTCAGTGATTCGTTGCCCACCAGCACCTCGATCGTGATGCCTTCATTGAGGGCCTTGAAGTCGGCGATGATGGGGGTGAGGAAGTAAAGCAGCAGTGAGTCGCTGGTGGTGATACGAAGCTTTCCGAGTGGCCCCTGGCCGGCACGTGAGACACGCCGCGTCACGCTGACGATGTCCAGCTCAACGCGCTCGGCGAGGGCACGCAGTTCCGCGCCCTCGATGGTGAGCAGATAGCCTGATTTGCGGTGATCGAACAAGGCTACGCCAAGTGTTTTTTCAACCTGGGAGACCCTGCGAGAGACGGTGGACACGTTGATGCCGAGCTTCTTGGCTGTTGCAGCGCGACTGCCACACTCACTGAGTGTTTTGATGATCCGCAGGTCGTCCCAGGAGAGCTGGTTGGCAGCCTCGCCCACGTTCCATTTCACGTCCTTGGGGGCAACCGGGGTAATTGGGACATTTCCAGGTAACGACTTCACTAAATCCGTTCCAGATCAGATTGCGACGATCATACGAGAAGGGGCTGCGTGAACCAAGTATCAGCATGAAGGCGAAGGAGGGGGCTTCGGTCGTCCCTTCATGCGCACATCGACACTTGTCGGCGTTATTCTGAATAGTGAGCCCAGGAGCCTTTGGGGAACTACCCATGCGCAAGTTGACACTGTTGTTCGCGATCGCTGCATTGGCGGGTTGCCAGGCGCCGATGCCCACTGCCAACCCACAGATGGCTTGGGTCGATCTGTCGACGCCATTCCCGAATGACCGTGTGCTGTTGGCCGAACGCCTGGATAAACAACGCCTGCGCGACGGGCGCTTCTTTGAGGTCAGCCCCGGCAGCCATGAATTGGTCGTCAGGTTCGACTACGAAGTAAATGGTGGCGGTGGCATCAGCCTGATGGGAGGTACCACGGTAAGGCAATGCTACCTGACCATAGACTACGAGCATTTCAAGGCTGGGCAGCGCTACGTGCTCGAGGCCCGCTCCATGGCCATGACGCCAGAGGCGAGGCTTTATGATGGGAAGGGAGAGATTGTGGCAGAGGTTAGGGAATTTTATTGCCTGATGTGATGGCGCTGCGTACATCAATGACTGGCATGATTGCTTGGCGAACCTGGATAATGGAGGGGAATCACAAGGGCTATGCCATGCTGACCATCTCTAATAACGTGCATCTGCCAGATGCCGACATCGAACTGACATACATCCGCGCGCAAGGCGCAGGCGGGCAGAATGTCAACAAGGTGTCCAGCGCCGTGCATCTGCGCTTCGACATTCCCGCCTCGTCGCTGCCCGAGTTTTACAAGGAGCGGCTGTTGGCGCTGCGTGACAGTCGCATCACCGGCGACGGCGTGTTGATCATCAAGGCACAACAATACCGTACACAGGAGCAGAACCGCGCTGACGCACTGGCGCGTCTTGCCGAGTTGATCATCAATGCCGGCAAGACCGAGAAGAAACGCCGTCCCACCAAGCCGACCCTTGGCTCGAAGACCCGTCGCCTCGAAGGGAAAGCCAGGCGCAGCACTGTTAAGGCGGGTCGAGGCAAGGTGCCGTTCTAGGCTCTGGATAAAAGAGATATCGCGAACGCTGCCTGGAATAAGTCAGTGCGACCATGGCGGTGTAACGTTAAGTGTCGCAAGCGCCACGAGTTGCTTATTCATATGATGCTTCTTTCACTTGTTTTTTTTGATTAAGGCGAATCGTGCCAAACGACTTGATCCGCAAAGGAAGCTGCCAGAGCATTGATGTGCTCAGTTGGTAAATCACTTGATATTGCTAGGGTGAGATAGCCTAGCGTGCGTCCTTGAATTTGCTCAATGGAGCTCTGGTGGAGGTATACATCTCCACCCAATACCTTCGAGATGCTCATCAGGTTTGGCTGCAACCCTTTGACCCCTGTGTAGTGTAGGTCAAGGTATCGTCGAGTTTCTTTCTTTGACTCGCTGGCGGGGTGCGAAGCCGAGAGAAGCACTTTGCTCACCTCATGTTTAGGTGCTCCGAAAACCTCCCATACCTCACCTGATTCGACAACGCGGCCTCGCTCCAGTACAGCAACCCGATCGCACAGATCTCGAATGACCTCCATCTCATGAGTGATGAGGATGATGGTCAGGCCTAGGCGTCGGTTGATATCCCGAAGCAGCATGAGAATGGATTTGGTGCTTTCTGGGTCGAGTGCAGACGTGGCTTCATCGCACAGAAGAATCTCTGGCTGAAGCACGAGCGCCCTGGCTATTCCAACTCGCTGTTTTTGCCCGCCCGAAAGTTGGGCGGGATAGGCGCCTGCACGTTCTGAAAGCCCCACCACGTTAAGCAGATCCTCTACCCGACGCGCTCGCTCTTGTTTTGGTATCCCCGCCATAACCAGGGGCAGCTCAACGTTCTCTGCTACTGTCCGGCTGGAAAGTAGGTTGAAGTGCTGAAAAATCATGCCCACCTTTCTGCGAAATTCGCGCAGACCCTGTGCATTCAGAATGGCGATGTCTCTTCCATCAACGATGACTTGGCCGTTACTCGTTGTTTCGAGTCGGTTGAGCAACCGGAGCAGTGATGATTTGCCTGCACCGCTTCGGCCAATAATCCCAAAAACCTCGCCGCGTTGAATCTCGAGGCAAATGTCATCCAGCGCACATACGGATCCGTAGCGCTTGTGAACGCCTCGTAGCTGGAGGTGGGCGGTATGATTATGGATTTCTTGCTCGAAGCGGCTCATTTCAGTATCTCGGATTCATTATTTGGCGTGGATTTTTACTGCCTGCTATCACTGATAGGGAGGGTTAAAACCCCGGCGCAATTTGCCCTTTGTAGCGCGTCAGAATGAACTCCCGCACCTCGGGGGAATTCAGCGCTTTTGCCAGTTTTTGAATCCCGGGATCCTCCAGATTGTCTGGACGGGCGACCAGGTACTCGACATAGAGATCCTTACCCTTCTCGGTGATTAGGGCGCTGTGCGTATCAATCCCAGCTTCCAAGGCGTAGTTGGCGAACACGAACGCCAGGTCGACCTGCTTCACTGAGCGCGCGAGCATGGCGCCCTCGAGCTCTCGAATCTTCAGATGACGAGGGTTCTCGATAATGTCGCGCTGGGTCGACTGCGGATTGCTTGGATCCTTGAGCTTAATGAGCCCAGCTTCTGCCAGGAGCACCAGAGCACGACCGGTGTTCACTGGATCGTTTGGAATGGCCACGTTGGCGCCGTCTGGGAGGTCAGCGATGCTTTTGTACTTCCCGGAGTAGGCGCCGAAGGGTTCGATGTGGACTCCGACCACGGGTACCAGATCCGTGTGGCGGGTTTTATTGAAATCGTTCAAAAACGGACGGTACTGGTAGTAGTTGGCATCCAGATTCTTCTGTGCGAGTTGCAGGTTGGGTTGGATGAAGTCATTGAACACCTTGATGTCGAGATCAACCCCTTCCTTGGCGAGGGTTGGTTTTATGAACTCGAGGATCTCTGCATGAGGTACAGGCGTGGCGCCGACAACCAAATGTTCGGCGGCATGGGCACTCAACGAGTTGAGTGCCAAGAAGGCGGCGAGGGCAGTCAGGGTTTTTCTCATGATGTCAGTACCTGTGGGTTGGAGTCAGTGTCGAGTGAAATGCTTTACGAGGCGGTCGCCGCTCATCTGCAGGGCCTGCACCAGCAAGATCAATAGCAGGACGGTGACCACCATCACGTCGGTCTGGAACCGTTGATATCCAAAGCGGATCGCCAGATCGCCCAGACCACCGCCGCCGATTACACCGGCCATGGCGGTGTAATCGACCAGGACGATTGCTGTGATGGTTACTGCGGCGATCAGTCCGGTTCGGGCTTCGGGTAACAGGGTGTGCCAGATGATTTGGCGGATACTGCCGCCCATGGCTTGGCTTGCCTCCACCAGCCCGCGGTCGACTTCTCGCAGAGCGGTTTCCACCAAACGTGCGAAAAACGGCGTGCAACCCACCACCAGGGGTGGGATGGTGCCCCGCACGCCTAGAGAGGTGCCGGTGATTAAAGTGGTCAGCGGAATCAGTACGATTAGCAGAATGATGAAGGGGAGCGAGCGCAGCACGTTCACTACCAGCGAAAGGCTGCGATAAACGGGGGCGTGTGCGAGCAGTTGGCGTTGCCCTGTGAGGTACAGCAGCACCCCCAGAGGAAGGCCGAACAATACGGTGAACCCTAACGCAGCGCCTAGCATGCTGAGGGTTTCGACACAGGCCTGGGCTATTTCCAGCCAGTTTAGATTCGCGAGCAGGTCATTCATCGGAGTGCCTCAGCGCGGAGTGCGGCTGCTGGATGGGGCGCTTGCAATCGATCTCCTCTTGCGAACAACTTGTTGCGCAATGTTCCCGGCGTGTATTCACGCTTGAACAGGCCACGAGATTGCAGCTCCGGGATGAGTAAGTCGACCACGGCGACGAAGGTCTCCGGGGCAACCACGCTCGCGAGATTGAAGCCGTCCACGTCGGTTTCTTCTACCCACGCCTGAAGCTGATCGGCTACGGATTTTGCGGAGCCGACCAGCACCGGGCCATCGCCCCCAATAGAGCAATAGTCGGCGATTTCGGCAGTAGTCCAAGTTCGTGAAGGATCGGCGCGAGTGAACGCCTCAACGGCGGATTGAATCGCTTCGCTTGGCACCTCGCGCAGCACCTGGTCATCGTCATACTGTGCGAAATCGATGCCTGTCCAACCGGCCATCAGCGTCAACGCTCCGGTTTTGCTCGCATATTCTCGATACTCCCGAAGCAGAGCGAGTGCAGCCTCGTCGGTCTGCGCGACAATCACGGTCAACTGCTCAAAAATCAGAATGTCATCGGCAGCTCGCCCGGCACCTACCGCAGCCGCTCTCAGTTCTGTAACCTGCTTTTTCAACACCGCTTTACTCGGTGCGGCTACAAAAACGCACTCTGCATTTGCTGCTGCAAACGCTCGACCTCGGCTTGATGCACCTGCTTGGTAAATGACCGGGGAGCGCTGCGGTGAGGGCTCACTGAGGTGAAAACCAGGGACTTTGAAATAGGCGCCCTCATGCCCGATGCCATGCACTTTGGCAGGGTCGGCGTAAACGCCACTCTCGCGATTGGCAACTACAGCGTTGTCTTCCCAACTGGTTTCCCAAAGCTTGTAGCAGACCTGAAGGTATTCTTCGGCTAGCGCGTAGCGCTGGTCATGAGTGAGCTGGTCGCGCTGGCCGAGGTTGCGAGCGCCACTGGCGAGATATGAGGTGACAACGTTCCAACCTGCTCGGCCTTGGGTAAGGTGATCGAGGGTACTCATGCGTCGAGCAAAGGGAAACGGGTGCTCGAACGACACAGAGGCCGTTACGCCAAAACCTAGGTGTTGCGTCGCTGCCGCCATTGCGGGTACCAGTTGCAATGGGTCATTGACCGGTACCTGGGCGGCGCTGCTCAAGGCCGCGTCCGCGCTGGCACCGTAGACGTCGTATACACCCAGTACATCCGCGATGAACAGACCGTCGATGCACCCGCGTTCCAAGGTTTTGGCTAGCTCGATCCAATAGTGAATGTCGGTGTAGCGCGTAGCCTGATCTCGAGGGTGGCGCCACAAGCCGGGCGAAAGGTGCCCGACTGTGTTCATTGCGAAGGCGTTAAGGCGAATCTGCTTGGTCATGGCGCGCCCTCAGTTCCAGTCGTGACGGGCTGGTTTAATGCCGTTGAGAGCCCAGTTACCGACCAGGTGGTATTTCCAGCGCACGGGATCATGGAGGGTGTGCACCCGGGCATTGCGCCAATGGCGATCGTAGTTGTGCTTGGTAAGTGACGAGCGTGTGCCTCCCAGTTCGAACAACCGGTTGCTTGCCTCGATGGCTACTTCGGTTGTGAGCACTTTGGCCTTTGCAACGGCAACCGAGGCTGTTGCTACGTTGTCTTCATCCGGCGAAGGTTTGGCTGCGTCCAATGCCCATCCAGCACGTTCCAGCAGCGCTTCAGCGGCCTCCTGGCGAATTTCCATTGAGCCCACCTGAATGATGGTCAACGGGTCTTCACTGGCGTTATCAACTTTGGCATCAATCCAAGGTCGGGCCTGCTCACGGACAAATGTGATGGTGTCGTTCAGGGCTGCTCGGCCAATGCCGGCGTCGATGGCTGCGGTGGTCAGCTGAGCGAACGGGCCAGCAAGGGTAGGGCGGTCGTAAGAGCGGTACGTGGGGAAGAGATTGAATGCAGGTACGCGCAATCCTTCCAGCAGTACCGTGCCACTTGAAGTGGTGCGTTGGCCCATGCTGCTCCAGTCATCAACGATGACCAGCCCTGGTGTATGGCGAGGGACGAACGCCAGTTGCGCACGGTCTTGCTCATCCAGTGCCAGAACACCGATCCAGTGGGCGTACAGGGAACCAGTGCAGTAGCCCTTCCGACCATCAATCTGGTAGCCATCAGGCGTTGGGATGATTCGAGTGCGAATATCCTGAACGGTCTTCCCGCCCGTTTCAGATAGAGCATTCGCGAAGCGATGTCCTTGCAAAACCAGGTCGAAAAAATAGCGCTTCTGTTCCGGGGTGCCTTGCAACCGAATGTCTTCGAGCAGGCAGTAGTGGTTCTGAGGAATCTGCCCAAGCGATGGATCCGCAGTGGAGAGAGTGGCTATGACTTTTGCCAGCGTGGCGAAAGACACCTCGGCTCCGCCGTATTCCCGTGGAACGGTGATGCCCCATAGTCCGCTGTTTGAGTAGGCATCAACAATTTCGGCAGGTACCAGCCGATCACGATCGCGCTCCGCAGCCCCCGGGCGTAGAAGGTTAGCTATCTCATGAGCAATGGCGATGGCTTCCGAGTCGTCTAGGATGATGTGGGCTTTGGGTGTGTTTATTTGGAAATTGGCTGGTACGGTTTCGAGGCTCATGGCGTGCTCACATGCAATCTAAAATCTATGTGGTGCATATGCCGTGCCAATGGATTAAATCAGTAAAATCAGGTGCTTAATTCGTAAAAATGGCTCCATTTGTGTTGGGCTCGCAACCAACTGTTGAGTTGGTGTTTTTCGGGCAACAGTTAGTGTAAATACAGTCGCCAGCACAACACCGGTACTCAAGTTTTTTGGAATGCATGAATACGACATTGAGCCTCTGCGGCTCGTTGTCTAGGAAATGATGGCTGGAAAAACACGCCGAGAGGTACCGGCGATGCCTGCGTGCAGGAGTGGGGAGGTGTCACTGAAAAGTCTGAACAGTCAGTTGCCGAAGCCCGATTGTCTTTCATCGGGCTGAGTAAAAATCCGGGGAATAGGCCCTGCCGTTTCCTGGTAGGGACAGGGCCCGGGAGGTAATCCCACAGGGGTAGAGCATCAATTTAACAACTGCAGGACATTGCCTGGCACCGATCTGTGGGCCAAATGATCGAGTCGCTAGCTGGGTTGCCCTAGGCTCTGTATGAAAAGCCTTGATACTCGGTATCCTCTGTTCCAGGACCACCTGAATGGATTGTGTTTGCTCGATCCGTTCTACGTAGCCAGCCGTGAATCAGCGGCCACTGGACTGTTCCGGCTCTCGGATGTCGCCCCTGAATGCTTGAGAAGACCGACTACTACCAGCGCTATTTCAGCCTCAACCTTTCCGCCCCCGGGATCTGGTTTCAGGTGAATCTGGCGAGGCGACAACTATCCTGACACCGGGGGATACCTTGCGATTTTTTGGCCGAAGAATTTTTCCACTTATTTCGTTAAAAAATTCGGTGGTATCAGGGCGTGTGGTGGGCTGATCCAAATACGTGATTTAACAAGTGGGCGATGTCAAATGTTTATAAGCCACTCACGGGCCGGAGATTACTGACTCAAAGTCCTCGAAACGAATGCGGCCGTTCATCGATTGATGTTTATAAAACTAGCTTTATTGGCCTTGCAAGACAAAGAGGTGCCTACGAAGCTCAGGGCGATTCAGAACCTGTTCCGCAAGTATCTCGGTATCGCCGATTGATGCATTCAAATTGAAGGGGCGAGTCCTTGATCAGCAACCTAGCTGATCGGGGAGGATTTTTCACCAGCACGATTTAACCAAGCCGCAGAGTGTGGCTATAAAATCGCTACTGAGCCTGATCGAACAGCGCCGCGGTGGCCTTGAGCACTAACGCTGTTGAGGCGATGGAGCGGTACTACGAAGCGTAGGTCTTCCACAGGAGGTCATTTTTATGCTAATGATGGCACTGCGCCACTGCTTGATGTGCAAGCTGCGCCTCAAGATGTCTATTTGCAGCCAAGCTAGGCCAGCCTCCAAGCACTTTGCGCAGAACTTACCAGACCGTTTCCTCTGCTTTGAAAAGGAGTTTTTATGAGTACTGAAAATATTGAGACGCTTCTGGAGCGGCTTGTCGCTATCAATGAAGAGGTTTCACAAAAGCTAGATGATATAAAATATGATTTATCAGAAATAAAAAATGAGCTGAACTGGGTTGGTGAACATTCCTATGCAAAAGTTGTGTATGACGGCTTGAACAACATTGAGATGAGATTGATAGGTATTGAGTCCAATACGTCTAGCTTATAGTTCGCTGGAATGTTTTAGGTGGCTGGGCTTTCCTTGAGCTAGTCAGTCTTGATGTGGCTTTTTGCAGTTTTGTGCCACTTTTGAAAAACCTTTGATACTAATTTTTTACCCCCGATAGAGCTGATAGGTCTGTGGCAAGTCAGGATGCATCTGCGCTTTGCTGCAGATCGCTGCTTAGCTGAACAGATTAAGCATCAGCGAACGACCAAAGGATCATTACGCCTGAAGCAGGAAGCGCTATCATCCCGCCATCAGCTCAAGAGGATCCCTTCGCGGCCGGTCAGTCCGGCACTCCCTTGAGCATCACAACAAGGAAGGTTGCGCATGGACGAGATCGTTCAGCCCCCCGCTGCTCAAGAAGAAATCCCACCCAAAGAAGTCAAGATCCTTGCCACCCTTGTGGCGAAGCTGAACCTTGCCGACTTCCAGAACGCCATTCCCGTAATTCGCGAACTTCGTATAGCGAACGAGACCGAAGACCGTTTCGTTAATGCGACCCTGACATTGACCTCAGAACCTGAGGTGTTCAAGGCCAAGGTGTGGCGGATCGACGAGATTGGGGCAGATAGCTTCCGGATCATTCCTGGTCTTGATCTGGTCTTGGACGGCCCGTTGCTTAGTCGTCTGACCGAAGCTGAGCTGTCGACATTCACCTTCGTGCTTGAGGCGGACGACAAGGAAGCCGAGAGCGGCAGAAAGGAGGTCTCCCGTTTGGAGCAAGTCGTAGACCTTCTGCCCCGAAATCAGTGGGGTGGTTTGCGGCATATTCCTGACATGACGGCTGCCTTCGTGCAGCCGAATGATCCGGCAGTTGAACGACTCTTGAAGCAGACGGCGGAGTTGCTTCGCCAAAGCGAACTGTCCTCATCGCTGGATGGCTACGAGGGTGGCGCGAAGCGAGCTTGGCAGCTGGCGTCTGCGGTCTGGAGCGCCGTCGCACGGATGAAGCTCGACTATGCATTGCCGCCGGCAAGTTTTGAACAGTCAGGTCAAAAGGTGCGAAGCCCAAGCCAGATTGCCGATACTGGTTTGGCAACCTGCATGGATCTTACCCTGCTGTTCTGCGCTGCCCTGGAGCAAATCGGGCTGAACCCAGTCATCGTGTTCACCCGCGGTCACGCTTTCGCAGGGTTGTGGATGAAGCCCGAAGAGTTCACTACTGCCCTTGTCGATGATGTGACGGCGGTACGCAAGCGGGTGAAGCTGCGGGAACTGGTTCTATTTGAAACGACGCTCAGTGCGCAGAATCCTGTCCCAACCTTCTCTTACGCAGTCGAGAGAGGTGAGAAGCAGATTGCCGAAGACGCGGACAGCGAATTTGAAATGCTGCTCGACATTCGCCGGGCTCGACTGCAACGGATCAAGCCGCTCGCAAGTGCTGAGGCTCAGATCGCACGGATTACTGATGAGGTTCCGCTGGATTCTCCGACGCTCCTGGTCGAGGACGGGGCTGGAATCCCTGATGAGATCCACGAGGTAGTGGTCGAAGACCTTTCCAAGCTCGACCCAGCAGACCGGCTTGGCCGGTGGCAGCGCAAACTCCTGGATCTCTCGCTTCGAAACAACCTCTTGAACTTCAAGACGGGCAAGCGGGCGCTGAAGCTGGAGTCCCCAGATCCAGGAGCCCTCGAGGACGTATTGGCCAGTGGTCAGTCGCTGAAGCTGCTCACCCGCCCAGATCTGATGGATGGTGCTGATCCGCGGGAGCGCGCTCTGTATGAGCAACGTGAGCGTGAGGATGTTCGTCGCCGGCATGCCGAGGATGCCCTCAAGCGCAGAGAGGTTTTTGTTGCGCTAACATCCAACGAGATGGATGTTCGACTCACCGAACTGTACCGAAGTGCTCGCACAGCGCTGCAGGAAGGCGGCTCAAATACGCTCTTCCTGGCCATTGGCTTCCTGAGTTGGACGCGCGAGGACAGAGCAGGGCAAAAGTACAAAGCGCCATTGGTTTTGGTTCCGGTCACGCTGGAGCGCAAGAGCGCTCGCTCCGGATTTACCATGGTGCTGCACGATGATGAGCCACGCTTCAACCCAACTCTTATTGAGATGCTTCGTCAGGATTTCGAGTTGGGCTTGGGGTCGCTGGAGCACGAATTGCCTCGAGACGATTCTGGTCTTGATATCGCCGGCATCTGGAACAAGGTCGGCCATGCCATCAAGGACATACCAGGTTGGGAGTTGAGCGAAGACGTCGTGCTGTCGATGTTCTCATTTGCCAAATATCTCATGTGGAAGGATCTGGCCGAGAACGCTGAGCACCTGCGGCAGAGCCCAGTGGTTCAGCACCTCCTGGATTCCCCACGCGATTCGTTCGTTTCGGATACACCGTTCCCAGAGGCGCAATCGCTGGATCGTGATTACGGCCCGACCGATGTTTTCTGTCCGCTGCCGTCTGATTCATCGCAGCTGGCTGCAGTGATGGCTGCGGCCAAAGGCAAAGACTTTGTGCTCATCGGCCCACCAGGTACCGGCAAAAGCCAGACCATCTCCAACATGATCGCTCAGTCGATTGCTCAGGGCCGTCGCGTGCTGTTTGTTTCGGAGAAGATCGCGGCGCTGGATGTCGTGTACCGCCGGCTGCGTGAGATTGGCCTGGGTGAATTCTGCCTGGAGCTTCACTCGAGCAAGGCTCGCAAAACAGATGTCCTTGCCCAACTGCAATCAGCCTGGGAAGCCAAGGGACAAGTGGATTCTGCGGCCTGGGAGGTTGAGGCTCAGCGTCTCGCAACGCTGCGCGACAGCCTGAACATTTACGTTGAGCGACTGCACCGGCGCCATCGCAACGGTTACACCATCTACGATGCGATCGGCACGGTCACTTCGGGTGGCGATGAAGCTGTTGCGCCTGTTGGGTGGGCGTCACCTGACACGCATGACCACAAAGCCATGCTCGATCTTCGTCAGTTGGGCGATCGCCTCGAAGTGAATGCACAGGAGGTTGGTTACAGCCAGCTCGCTGGCAATGCGTTGTCTGCGGTTGGCCAAGCGGAATGGTCACCTCATTGGCAGCAACAGTTCGTGCAGGCGGCTCGTGATGTGTTGCCTGCTGTGCTGGATGTGCAGCGTGCGGCTGATCGGTTCGTTGAGCTGGCTGGGCTCCCAGCTGCGGAATACACCCCGAGTGCACTAGAAGGTCTGTCAGTACTTTCCCAGGCATTGCCCGCGGCAGCAGGACAGGATTGGCGCTTCGCGTTGCGGCCTGATGCCCGCTCCATTTCTCAACGGCTGAGCGATGGCTGTGCGTGGGTTGAACAACACCGAGAGCTCAACGCTAAGCTTTCGCCGCTCTGGCCCTCTCGCGTTGTGGCGGATGCGAAGCAGGGTATTGACCTGCTGTCCCAACGTCGCATCATATTCGGTGAGTTCAGCCCGGCCTGGCCGGAGAGTGTCACTGATGTTCTTGCTCAGGCGGTGGCACTGTTTGGCCAAATAGTAGAGCTCAAGCAGCAGCTCAGTGCGACCTATGGCGATACGATCGAATCGCTCGACATCGATCTGTTGCTGCGTGAGTGGAGGGAGGCTGAGGAATCGTTCTGGCCAAAATCATGGTTCGGAAAGCGTCGTATTGCGGGCTTGCTAGCCCCGACTCAAATTGCAGGCGAGGCTGATCACGGTAAAGATTTGGCCACCTGGGCAGAAATCCGCGCCGTGCGCCGCGCTATTGATGAGCTTGAGCCCGGGCACGAGTGCGTTGCCGTTTGGCAAGGTTCAAAGTCTGTGGCTGAGCAGCTTTCGACGTCGATCAAGCTTCAAGAGGCCATTCGGCTCCAGCAAGCAGACTTGGACTGGATTGATGATGGACTCCAGTTGGTCGAGCAAGGTCAGTTGGGAGATGCATTGAAGGAAGAGCTCCGGCGGCTTCGCACGCTGACTCGCCTTGATAGCGACATGGCTGCCTTGTCCGACCTTGGCTCGAGCACTCAGCAACTTTGGTGCGGCAAGGACACTAACGTTGATCTCCTTACTGCAGCGCTGCGTTTCCAGTCTGAGCGTCGGGATATCGAAGAGCGCGGTCGCCTTGTTGATGATCACCCAGAAGTGCAGGAGGGCCGCTGTGGAGCGTTGCTGAAAGGTGACTTCGACCTGCTGAAGCAGCGGGCAGCGGTTGAACGTGATCTGTCCGACCTGGCTGACCTTCGAGAGCTGGTGCCGGTCTGGAGTGACCTGAAGACTAAGCTTGAGATTGCACGTCAGGCTGTGGTGTTCCAAGGGCAGGTAGCAACTGCTATTGCGAAGCTCGCGCTGAACCCGGAGCAGATCGCAGCTTACAAGGCTCCCCTCCAAACGCTCTTGGGCGATGGCAACGCTTTGCTAGAGCCTGAAGGTGCGATAGCTCTCGCAGGCGTTGGCCTGCGTGAAAAGCTTGCGTTGTTGCAGGAGCGTTCATCACATCTGACTTCGATCGGTCACTTCACCGAGGCCGGTGCTGATGAGACCTCACACCTTTCGTTGAATGACCTCAAGAAAAATTGCGAGACCGTAGTTTCTTCCGAGGCGAGACTCAAGGCATGGTGTGCCTGGAGGAAGGTGCGCGATGAGGCCTTCGCCGTTGGCCTCGCCCCAATTGTCCAGGCCATGGAAAGCGGAGCGATCACCTCCGGAAAAGTCCGCCGCGTCTTCGAGGTGAATTACGCTCGCTGGTGGCTGAATACCACTGTCGATAACGAGGAAGTGATCCGGAAATTTGTCAGCGTTGAGCACGAACAGCGTATTCGCGATTTCCGAACGCTGGATGACAAGTTCACCGAGCTGACGAAGGACTGGCTCCGTGCTCGGCTGTGTGCTGACCTGCCAAGTCAAGACAGCGTGAGCCGCTCTTCTGAGTGGGGCTTGCTGCGTCATGAGATGGGCAAGAAAACCAAGCATATTCCATTGCGTGAGTTGATGACTCGGGCACCAGAGGCGCTCACGAAACTCACCCCGTGCTTGCTGATGAGCCCGCTTTCGATCGCTCAGTACCTGCCGCCGGCTTCGACCCCGTTTGACCTCGTCATTTTCGACGAGGCCTCCCAGATCCCAGTCTGGGATGCGATTGGTGCGATGGCGCGAGGAAAGCAGGTTGTTATGGTGGGCGACCCGAAACAGCTCCCGCCGACCTCGTTTTTCGATCGGGCTGAGTCCACGGCCGATGACGAAGATGTTGAGGCGGATCTGGAAAGCATCCTGGATGAATGCATCAGCGCGAACCTGCCGATGCGCAATCTGAACTGGCACTACCGTAGTCGCCACGAGAGCCTGATCGCGTTCTCCAACCAGCGTTACTACGGCTCGAAGCTGGTGACGTTCCCTTCGCCATTCACAGCTGATAAGGCTGTGAGGCTGTGTCCAGTTGCTGGTGTCTACGACAAGGGCGGTTCACGTACCAACCTGATTGAAGCAAGAGCCCTAGTTGCTGACCTTGTTGCTCGCCTTCAGTCGCCGGCCTTCCGTGAGAGCCGTCGTACTGTGGGAGTGGTCACGTTCAACGGTGAGCAGCAGAAGCTCATCATGGACATGCTCGATGAGGCATGCCGGAGGGATCCGTCGCTCGACTCGTATTTCGCTGAGTCTGAGCTCGAGCCTGTGTTCGTGAAGAACCTGGAAAGTGTCCAGGGCGACGAGCGGGACATCATCTATTTCTCGACCACCTACGGGAAAGACGCTGCCGGCGTGATGTCTATGAACTTCGGCCCGATGAACCGTCCGGGTGGCGAGCGCCGACTGAACGTTGCAATTACGCGTGCTCGCCAAGAACTGGTGCTGTTCTCGACCCTCCGCCCAGAGCACATTGACCTCGCTCGGACGCAAGCCGTCGGGGTGCGTGACTTGAAGCATTTCCTCGAGTTTGCTGAACGTGGGCCGCAGGCCTTGGCTGAAGCCAATTTCGGTAGTGTGGGTGGATTCGATAGCCCATTTGAAGAGGCAGTCGCTGCTGCCTTGGCCAAGAAGGGTTGGCAGATCCATACCCAGATTGGTGTCTCTTCCTTCCGAGTAGACTTGGGGGTTGTGCACCCTGATGCTCCAGGGCGCTTCCTAGCCGGTGTCGAGTGCGATGGGGCTACCTATCACCGCAGTGCGACTGCGCGTGATCGCGACAAGCTGCGTGAGTTTGTGCTGCGTGGACTTGGCTGGGAGATCGTCAGGATCTGGTCGACCGATTGGTGGGTTGATGCCGTGGGAACTGCAGAAAAGGTGCATCAACGTCTCACCGAACTGCTTGCCGAATCGAGGGCCAAGCAGGCGGTCATCGATGCTGCCCATGAGGCTGAGCGCCTAAAAGTCGATGCTGCCATGGCTGAAGTCATTGAGGTTGTGGATCAGGTTGCTGTTGTAACTTCGACTTCAGCTGCCGGAGCCAATGATCCGTCTGGCGCAATGCCAGAGTTGAAATACGCCAGAGCTGCCGCGGCTCAAGCAGCAGAAGATACCGTGATTCCTTATGTGCCAGTAGAGCACCTGGTTTACAAGGAAGCAGACCCTGCCGAGGCTGTGAAGGGGGTTGATCCAGACAGATTCTTCGAAGCGAGCTACACGACTATCTTGGAACAGATGATTGCCCATGTGGTGGCAGAGGAGGGGCCTGTGCTCGATATGGCGCTTGCACGGCGTATCGCGCGTGCTCATGGCTGGGTCAGAACGGGCTCGCGCATTCGTGATCGCGTCGATCAAATAGCGCGGGCACGATTCCGATCTCATGAAGAGGAGCAGGCAGGAACATTCTTCTGGCCGACTCATCTCGAGCCGGATATGAACGTTGTCTTTCGTAGGCCGGGTGATGACGATGCCATTCGCCCACTTGCTGAAATCTGCTTGCCCGAACTAGGTGCCTTAGTAGATGAAATGACCAAGCATGGTCACGTAGGAGAGGGGCTGGTTTACGCAGTAGCCAAGGAAGCCGGGGTCGGTAAGCTTGCCCACGCAGGCCGTCAGCGTATCGAAAAAGCGATAAAGCGGATCGCAGAGTGATACTCGATAGGGCGCATTACCAGCGCCCCTTATCGATTCAGGGGCTTCGAATTGTGCCGCGCCTGTGTACACACGAAGGCTAATTTGCAGTGGCAGAACAGGTCAGCAGCGAGATCGTATGCTGCTGACCTGTAAACCGTCATTTGCCGCGCGGTTTGCCAGCATCGCTCCGTTTATCGCGGACTTGACCGTCCTTGTTGCGAGACCGTGGTTGTTCACCACCGCCAGGCTTTGGAACGTTCACGTTGGGGTTGAGAGGGCGACGATCTGTCATACGGAATCTCCTTCATCCAGCAATGTGAGATACAAGAGGTTTTCAGTAAATCGCGAGCCGCGCAGAAAGGTTTTAACACATCATATGGTGGTTTTCCTTGCTGCAAGACACAACATAATGCGCTCCGCTGGTGTTCGCAAGTGTTTTGGATCCCTTTAAATTTCTAAATTTTTACGCCCGTGCAGTGTGCCGACTGTTCGACGGCATATGCTAATGTGCCATCACGCATTCGGTATGGAGCATCGTGATGGGTTGGAAAGGGACTGTAAGATCGCTGCAGGCATCAGCCAGACGAGCTGAGCGCAACGCTCATCGTCGGCAGCGTGAACTCGAGAAGCGGCAAAAAGAGTTCGACAAGATGGAGGCTCTAGAGCAAGCAGCGTACGAGGTAGAGGTCTACGAAAATCACATCGATCTCCTACTTTCCATGCACAAGGAATGCGCTGAGCCGGTGCAGTGGAAAAAGATCCTCTCAACGCCAGAGCCCCGGCAACCCTTGAAGAGCGGAGCGCTCGAGCAAGCCGCACTTCATGCATCTGCTACCTATCGCCCTAACTTTTGGGCACGGCTTTTCAAGCTTGAGGATCGCAAGCGCGAAGCGCTTTTGGGGAGAGTCGGCGTCGCCGCGGCCGAAGATGAAAAACTGTTCCAGGCAGAGCTTAATGAGTGGAAGACTGCACACGACGATTGGGCTGAGGAGCGCGATATTGCTCTGCGCATCCTGGATGGTGACCGCCAAGCGAAGCTTGATGCTATAGAGGCTTTCGAATCTTTTGAGGAAATCTCCCACCTAGGCTCATCTATCCAGATGATCGTCCATGAGGGCGGAGTTCTGGAAGCGAAGCTGGCCATCCACGGTTCACACGTTATCCCGTCCGAAATCAAGTCTCTGCTCAAGAGCGGCAAGCTCTCAACCAAAGCGATGCCAGGTGGGCGCTTTAATGAGCTGCACCAGGACTACGTCTGCAGTTGTGCTCTGCGAGTTGGGCGGGAGCTGCTAGCCATCCTTCCGGACGAGCTGGTAATCGTTACTGCCATGGATAATGTGTTGAACAGCTCAACCGGACACATGGAGGATCAACCGATTCTCAGCGTTGCGTTCTCTCGGGCCACAGTCGACGGCCTGAACCTTGAGGCGATTGACCCATCAGACGCGATGAAGAACTTTGTACACAACATGAGTTTTAAGAAAAGTGGAGGATTTTCGGCAGTGCAAGCTCTAAACGCACAGCGCTTTGCTGGTGTCGAGGCATGAGGTCTAAATCGCCCCGAAGCAGAAGCTTGGAGCGATTTAGATTACAGCCCTAGGCGGGCAGACTCAGGTGCAGTTAGTGAAGGGACATGCGCAGAGATAGGGTTATGAGTGGAGCCCAAGCTCCTGATTTTCTGGGAAACGGGGGTTTGTGGGGATTTGACCGGAGGTGTGAGGGATGGCACAAATATGGTCGGGCACTTCCAAATACGTCATTTAACATAATACTCATTATGCGCTAGTCTATATTTGGTCACCCGACCACGAGTGAGGCACTTTGGGACCAGGGAAAGCTCCCTGGTCTAGATAATCCGTCCTGATCCATCGCCCGCTTCGTCGACTTTGGTGCTGGATGCGTTAGCCTTGCCTTTTGACTGTTGGCTACCGCGACTTGGACATCAGGCCAGCCATTTGCACCTGTACCCTGAGTGCTTGAAAGAAACCTGGTACGGTCATCCTCGACTTTGTTTATCAGGACAAATCCGACGCATGCATGACCACACTGACGACTAGCGCCTGTCAGCCAGCGCCATTGAGGTTGTCACGCTGCCCATCGCCGGCAACCCAACTCCCGGTCGATCGGTTAACGCGGTCAATTGTAGGAGCGGCCTTGTGTCGCGATGGGCTGCGCAGCAGCCCCCAAGGTTTCAAAGCAGACGCATGAATTGCTGGGGCTGCCTTGCAGCCCATCGCGACGCAAGGCCGCTCCTACAAGGGTCCGTAGGATTGGGAAGACAGTTGTTTACATCTCCCGCAGACCTCAAACCACGAACCATCCCTGTGGGTGCTGGCCTGCAAGCGATGTGACCAGTACAAGCGACAAAAGATAATGAGGACCGCTTGATACCTGAGGGCCAGGCATCCCCCCCATTTGCCATGCCGTATATGCAAATTAGGTATAACTACACTAAATACTCATTTAGCGTAGTTATATAGAACCCGCCTCTGCACCCAATCCTCAAACAAGCCCGCCAAAACGCCTGTAAAAGCCTTCATTCACATCCGGCAACGGCCCATCAGCCGTCTCCAGCGCTGCATTCAGCCATTCTTCCGCCTTGGCAAACACCAGCCGATAGAGGTTACGGCACAACTGCCGCGCGGCCCTTCCCTCCCAATCCCCAGGCAGCAGCTCGTCCGGCAGTTGCGGGTCGCGCAGCAGCAGCCGGCGGTATTCGTGAATCAGCAGCGTACGTGCCAGGAAGCAATCCTGCGCATCGAGCTGTTGCTGCTCTTTCAAACCTTGCCATAGCGGCCTGAACAGCTGGATGAACTCGCTGTATTGCTGCCCCAGTTCGTCGATACGCCAGCTTTCCCGCACCTGGGCGCGCATGGCCTTGGATGCCAGCACTTCCTGGGTGTGGGTTTCGAAGACGATGCTGTCGTCGCTCGCCTCCAGGTCACGCAAGGTGGCGGCCAGGTCGGTACGGTCTGCCCGTGGGCAGCCCAGCAGGTTCGGCGCCATGGCGCCGAAGCCCTGCCACTCCAACTCTTCACGCAAAGCCTTGCGCTTGCCGGCCTCCAGTTGCGAGAGCAACACCAGCGTCCAGGCACCGTCCCAGGCTGGCTGGCTCGGGCTGTAGACCCGTTTGAAGGCTTTCTCGAACCGCCGGCGGCCGGTACCTGTCAGGCTGTAGTAACTGCGGCGGCCAACCTTTTCGGCGGTGAGCCAGCCTTCCTTGGTAAGGCGGAAGATCGATGTGCGGATCAGGCGCTCGTTGATGCCGATCGGCTCCAGCAGATTGATCAGGCTACCCAGCCAGACGGTTCCGCCGTGGGGTTCGATGGCGTCGCCGTACAAAGTGATGATCAGGGAACTGGCGCGGATCGGCGTCTGCTCCTGGAAGCGGGTGATCAGGTTGTTCAGTGGGGCGAGATTGCTCATGGGCGAACTGTGCGCGGTTAAAGCACCGACTATACCTGCGCGGCGGGCCGCCTGACCATTGCGTGACGCTGCCAGGCTCATGCCGATGCCTGGCCTTTGGGCCTGACGCCGGTGTCTTCCATGCGTGGCCGCTCGGGCTCGACCTCGGTCAGTGGTGGGCATTCGACCATGCTGTTCATGCAGCGTTGCGCCAGGTGCTGGTACTCCGCCGTGCCGCGTTGCTTCCAGGCCAGTTCCTGTTCGGTCAGTGGGCGCTTGACCTGGGCTGGCGAGCCCATTACCAGGCTTTGTGCCGCACATTCGAAGCCCGCCTTGACGAATGCCGTGGCCGCGACGATGCAGCGCGGTGCCACATGGGCACCATCCATCACCACCGCGTTCATGCCGATCAAGGCGTCTTCGCCCACGCGGCAGCCGTGCAGCACGGCGCCATGCCCGACATGCCCGTTGCGTTCGACCACCGTATCGCCACCCGGGAAACCATGCATCACGCAGGTGTCCTGCAGGTTGGCACCCTCCTCCAGCACGATTCGGCCGAAATCCCCCCTTAGTGATGCCAGCGGGCCGACGTAGCAACGAGGGCCGACGATGACATCACCAATCAGCACGGCGCTGGGGTGCACGTAGGCTGTCGGATGAACCACGGGCGTCAGGCCGTCGAGTCGATAGCAAGGCATGGCAAAGCTCCTGAAATGATTTCAAATGCGCCTTGATCTTGTATCACAATCTTGTTGTGCGTCAATCAGCATGGTCGTGTATCGCTTTTGCTGAGGTCATCGCGCTCCCATAAATTCAGCATTATGCGTTAAATACAAGGTGATGAAGCGATTCAACATCATGAAACCCTTTGCTGAGGCAGTTGTCACTCCTGCAAAAAGAGATACATGAAACAATTTTGAATGTTGCATAGTTGTATCGCGTAATGCATATACTGGTTCCACCTGGACGTGATCCTCGCATCACGCCCCTGCAAACAATTCCAAGAAATGCCGGCCCCACGATGTGCCGTGCGTGCAGCCAGAGGAACCCGACATGCCGCGATATCTCGATGTGCAGGCGCCCGAACACGGCGTCCAGCTCATTACCCTGCAACGGCCCGAGGCGCTCAACGCCCTGTGCACCGAGCTACTGGCAGAGCTGGCCGCTGCGCTGGAAGCGGCCGGGCGAGACGAACAGATCCGCGCGGTGGTGCTCACCGGCAGCCGCAAGGCATTCGCCGCAGGCGCCGATATCCGCGAGATGGCCGAGCGCGACCTGGTCGGCATCCTCAACGACCCGCGGGTGGCCCACTGGCAAAGCATCGCCGCCTTCGCCAAGCCACTGATCGCCGCCGTCAACGGCTACGCCCTGGGTGGCGGCTGCGAACTGGTGATGTGTGCCGACATCGTCATCGCCGGCAGCGACGCCCGTTTCGGCCAGCCGGAAATCAACCTCGGCATCATCCCCGGCGCCGGTGGCACCCAGCGCCTGCTGCGGGCAGTAGGCAAGCCGCTGGCCATGCAAATGGTGCTGACCGGCGAAGCCATTACCGCCCGTCATGCCTTGCAGGCCGGGCTGGTCAGCGAAATCACCCAGCCGGAACTCACCGTAGAACGCGCCCTGAACATCGCCCGCAGCATCGCCGCCAAGGCCCCACTGGCGGTGCGCCTGGCCAAGGAAGCGCTGCTCAAGGCCGGCGATACCGACCTGGCCAGCGGCCTGCGCTTCGAACGCCATGCCTTCACCTTGCTGGCCGGCACCGCCGACCGCGACGAAGGCATCCGTGCCTTCCAGGAAAAACGCCAGGCCCGCTTCCAGGGCCGCTGATCATCTTTCCCTCGACTGACGGAGCGAGTCTGTCATGACTTTCCAGCACATCCTGTTTTCCATCGAGGACGGCGTCGCCCTCCTCTCGTTGAATCGCCCCGAGCAGCTGAACAGCTTCAATACCGCCATGCACCTGGAAGTGCGCGAGGCACTCAAGCAAGTACGCCAGAGCAGCGAAGCACGGGTGTTGTTGCTGACTGCCGAAGGCCGGGGTTTCTGCGCCGGCCAGGACCTGTCCGACCGCAACGTCGCCCCGGGCGCCGAGGTGCCGGACCTGGGCGAATCGATCGACAAGTTCTACAACCCGCTGGTGCGCACCCTGCGCGACCTGCCGCTGCCGGTGATCTGCGCGGTGAACGGCGTGGCTGCCGGCGCCGGTGCCAACATCCCGCTGGCCTGCGACCTCGTGCTGGCCGCCCGCTCGGCCAGCTTCATCCAGGCCTTCTGCAAGATCGGCCTGGTACCCGACTCCGGCGGCACCTGGCTGCTGCCGCGCCTGGTCGGCATGGCGCGGGCCAAGGCCCTGGCCATGCTGGGCGAGCGCCTGGGCGCCGAACAGGCCCAGCAATGGGGGCTGATCCACCGCGTGGTGGACGATGCCGCGCTGCGCGACGAAGCCCTCACCCTCGCCCGCCAGCTCGCCACCCAGCCCACTTACGGCCTGGCCCTGATCAAGCGCAGCCTGAACGCCAGTTTCGACAACGGTTTCGATGAACAGCTGGAGCTGGAGCGCGACCTGCAGCGCCTGGCCGGGCGCAGCGAGGACTATCGCGAAGGCGTGAGTGCCTTCATGAACAAGCGCACGCCGGCATTCAAGGGGCGTTGATCATGAGCGCACTCGCAAGCAATGCCCAGGTGGCGGTGATCGGTGCAGGCGCCATGGGCGCAGGCATCGCCCAGGTTGCGGCCCAGGCCGGCCACCCGGTAAAGCTCTACGACAACCGCCCGGGCGCTGCAGCCCAGGCGGTGGCCGGCATAGACCGGCAACTTGCCCGCCTGGTGGAAAAAGGCAAGTTGCAGGCTGCCGAGCGGGAAGCCATCAGCGCCCGGCTGTGCCCGGTAGACGACCTCGAAGCCTTGGCCGATGCCCGACTGGTGATCGAGGCCATCGTCGAGAACCTGCAGGTCAAGCAGGCGCTGTTCAGCCAGCTGGAAGCCTTGTGCGCCAACGACTGCATCCTCGCCAGCAACACCTCGTCGCTGTCCATCACCAGCCTCGCCGCCGGGCTGCAACGCCCGCACCAGGTGGTTGGCATGCACTTCTTCAACCCGGCGCCGCTGATGGCCCTGGTCGAAGTGGTCTCGGGCCTGGCCACGGCCCCGGCCGTTGCCGCGTGCATTCATGCCACCGCCCAGGCCTGGGGCAAGCAGCCGGTGCACACGCGCTCCACGCCGGGCTTCATCGTCAACCGTGTGGCGCGGCCGTTCTACGCTGAAAGCCTGCGTCTGCTGCAGGAAGGTGCAGCCGATTGCGCCAGCCTCGATGCGCTGCTGCGTGATGCCGGCGGTTTCCGCATGGGCGCGTTCGAACTCACCGACCTGATCGGCCACGATGTCAATTACGCCGTTACCTGTTCGGTCTTCGATGCGTTCTACGGCGACTTCCGCTTCCAGCCTTCGCTGGTGCAAAAAGAACTGGTGGACGCAGGCCGCCTCGGGCGCAAGACCGGCCAAGGCTTCTATAGCTATGCCGAAGGCGCCGAACGCCCGCAGCCAGCCGAACTGCACAGCCCTGCCATCGTCGATGCCTGCGTCGTCGAAGGCGACCTGGGGGTGATGCAGCCGCTGGTCGAACGCCTGCACCAAAGCGGCGTCGCCGTGACCCAGCGCGCCGGCAGCGGCCTGATCCAGGTGGGCGATGCCACCCTGGCGCTGTCCGATGGCCGCCTGGCCAGCCAGCGCGCCCGGGAAGACGGCCTGCGCAATCTGGTGCTGCTCGACCTGGCCCTGGACTACACCACCGCAACCCGCCTCGCCATCAGCTGGTCGGCCGACACCAGCGACAACGCTCGTGACCAGGCGGTGGCCTTGCTGCGGCGTGCCGGCCTGAAGGTAATGGCGGTCGCCGACCTGCCCGGCCTGGTGGTGCTGCGCACCGTGGCGATGCTCGCCAACGAGGCCGCCGATGCCGTGCTGCAAGGTGTCGGCAGCGCCGCCGACATCGACCTGGCCATGCGCGCCGGCGTCAATTACCCCTGCGGCCCGCTGGCCTGGGCCGCGAACATCGGCATCCTCCACACCCTGCGCGTGCTCGACAACCTGCAGCGCAGCTACGGCGAGAGCCGTTACCGCCCTTCCCTGCTGTTACGCCGCTGCGAAGCCAAAGGAGGCACCCTGCATGACTGAAGTCGAACTGGCACAAGCCTGTGCCGAGGCCATGTACGCCCGCGACCAGGCCACCCAGGGCCTGGGCATCCGCCTGCTGGAAGCCGGCCCGGGCCAGGCATGCCTGCGCATGCCGGTACGCGCCGACATGATCCAGGGGCATGGCACCTGCCATGGCGGCTTCCTGTTCGCCCTGGCCGACTCGGCGTTTGCCTTCGCCTGCAACAGTCACGACCAGGCCACCGTCGCCCTGGGCTGCAGCATCGACTACCTGGCCCCGGCGCTGCGCGATGACGTGCTTACCGCCCGCGCCAGCGAGGTCAGCCGCAAGGGCCGCACCGGGCTGTACCACGTCCGCATCGAGAACCAGCGCGGTGAGCTGGTCGCGATGTTCCATGGCAAATCCTACAAAGTGCGCGGCACCGTGCTGGCGCAGGAGACGCAAGATGACTGAACACACCCTGGCCGATGCCTTGATCATCGACGCCGTGCGCACCCCCATCGGCCGTTATGCCGGCGCCTTGAGCGGCGTGCGCGCCGATGACCTGGCCGCCATCCCGCTCAAGGCCCTGATCCAGCGCCACCCCGAACTGGACTGGAAAGCCATCGACGACGTCATCCTTGGCTGTGCCAACCAGGCTGGCGAGGACAACCGCAACGTCGCGCACATGGCCAGCTTGCTGGCCGGGCTGCCGATCGAAGTGCCGGGCACCACCATCAACCGCCTGTGTGGCTCCGGCCTGGATGCCATCGGCAATGCAGCCCGCGCCCTGCGCTGCGGCGAAGCCGGGCTGATGCTGGCCGGCGGCGTGGAGTCGATGTCACGCGCGCCGTTCGTCATGGGCAAGGCGGAGCAGGCGTTCGGCCGTGCGGCCGAACTGTTCGACACCACCATCGGCTGGCGTTTCGTCAACCCGCTGATGAAGGCGGCCTTCGGCACCGACTCGATGCCGGAAACGGCCGAGAACGTTGCGCAGCAGTTTGGTATTTCCCGCGCCGACCAGGACGCCTTTGCCCTGCGCAGCCAGCACAAGGCCGCCGCCGCCCAGGCACGCGGGCGCCTGGCACGGGAAATCGTGCCGGTCGAGATCCCGCAGCGCAAAGGCCCGGCCAAAGTGGTCGAGCACGACGAACATCCCCGCGGCGACACCACCCTGGAGCAACTGGCCAGGCTGGGTACCCCGTTCCGTGAGGGCGGTAGCGTCACCGCTGGCAATGCTTCCGGGGTCAACGATGGTGCCTGCGCCCTGCTGCTCGCCAGCAGCACCGCCGCCCGCCGTCATGGCCTGAAGGCTCGCGGCCGAATCGTCGGCATGGCGGTGGCCGGGGTCGAACCACGGCTGATGGGCATCGGCCCGGTGCCGGCTACCCGCAAGGTGCTGGAGTTTACCGGGTTGTCGTTGGCCGACATGGACGTCATCGAGCTCAACGAGGCCTTTGCCGCCCAGGGCCTCGCGGTACTGCGCGAGCTCGGCCTGGCCGACAACGACGAGCGGGTCAACCGCAACGGCGGTGCCATCGCCCTCGGCCACCCGTTGGGCATGAGCGGTGCACGCCTGGTCACCACCGCGTTGCACGAGCTGGAAGAAACCGCCGGACGCTACGCCCTGTGCACCATGTGCATCGGCGTTGGCCAAGGCATCGCGATGGTCATCGAACGCCTCTGAGCGGCTCAGACCATCGGCTTGTTACCGAACCGAACGCAGCCGTATATGCTGCTTCCATGACACTCACCACGCGGCCTGCAACCGGTACCGCGCGGCGTACAAGAACAATTCGAGTGAAGCCATGAACATGTACCATGATGCCGATCGTGCCCTGTTGGACCCGATGGAAAGCGCCAGTGTCGACGCCCTGCGCCAGCACCAGCTGGAGCGCCTGCGCTGGAGCCTGAAGCACGCCTACGACAACGTGCCGCTGTACCGCCAGCGCTTTGCCGAGTGCGGCGCCCACCCCGACGACCTCAAGTGCCTGGAAGACCTGGCGAAGTTCCCCTTCACCGGCAAGAACGACCTGCGCGACAACTACCCCTACGGCATGTTCGCCGTGCCCCAGCAAGAGGTGGTGCGCCTGCACGCCTCCAGTGGCACCACCGGCAAGCCGACGGTGGTGGGCTACACCCAGAACGACATCGACACCTGGGCCAACGTGGTCGCCCGCTCGATCCGTGCCGCGGGTGGGCGCAAGGGGGACAAGGTGCATGTCTCCTACGGCTACGGCCTGTTCACCGGCGGGCTTGGCGCGCATTACGGTGCCGAGCGCCTGGGCTGCACGGTAATCCCCATGTCCGGTGGCCAGACCGAGAAGCAGGTGCAGCTGATTCGCGACTTCCAGCCCGACATCATCATGGTCACCCCCTCCTACATGCTCAACCTGGCCGACGAGATCGAGCGCCAGGGCATCGACCCGCAAGATCTCAAGCTGCGCCTGGGCATATTCGGCGCCGAACCGTGGACCGACGAGCTGCGCCGCTCTATCGAGCAACGGCTGGGCATCGATGCCCTCGACATTTATGGCCTGTCGGAAATCATGGGGCCTGGGGTGGCGATGGAATGCATCGAAACCAAGGATGGCCCGACCATCTGGGAAGACCATTTCTACCCCGAGATCATCGACCCGGTCACCGGTGCGGTGCTACCGGACGGCCAGCTGGGCGAACTGGTGTTCACCTCGCTGAGCAAGGAAGCGTTGCCCATGGTGCGCTATCGCACCCGCGACCTCACTCGCCTGCTGCCCGGTACCGCCAGGCCGATGCGGCGGATCGGCAAGATCACCGGCCGCAGCGATGACATGCTGATCATCCGCGGGGTCAACGTGTTCCCGACCCAGATCGAGGAGCAGGTGCTAAAAATAAAACAGCTTTCCGAGCTTTATGAGATTCATCTGTATCGCAATGGCAACCTGGACAGCGTCGAGGTGCATGTGGAACTGCGTGCGGAATGCCAGCACCTCGATGAAGGCCAGCGCAAGCTGTTGACCGTGGAGCTGACCAAGCAGATCAAGACCTACATCGGCATCAGCACCCAGGTGCGCCTGCAGCCCTGCGGCACGCTCAAGCGTTCCGAGGGCAAGGCCTGCCACGTGTTCGACAAACGGTTGGCCAGCTGATTCATTCGGCTGCCTTTTCGGCCCCGGCGTCGTCCGGGGCTTTTTTTTGCATTTTTTCGGCTGGCCTCTTCGCGGGTAAACCCGCTCCCACAGGAATTGCATGATGCCTGGGGGCTGCACATGACCTGTGGGAGCGGGTTTACCCGCGAAAGGGCCGCCAATGTGATACACAAATCTATTCGATACACATAAAACTGTTTGACGTTATGTTTTGTATCGCTTACAAATGACTCATGCCTTAGCAGGAGTCGGAACACATGTACGCACAGCTAGTGGAAACCGGAGTCAAGCGCGTCAAGTCGCTGGAAGAGATGTCGCCCGAGGAGCGCAACTTCCAGGAAAAGATCGACGCCGAAATCAAGATCGAAGCCAAGAACTGGATGCCCGAGGCCTACCGCCAGACCCTGATCCGGCAGATCTCCCAGCACGCCCACTCGGAAATCGTCGGCATGCTGCCCGAAGGCAACTGGGTCACCCGTGCCCCCAGCCTCAAGCGCAAGCTGCAGCTGATGGCCAAGATCCAGGACGAAGCCGGCCACGGCCTGTACCTGTACAGCGCCATGGAAACCCTGGGCGCCGACCGTGACGAAGAAATCGCCAAGCTGCACAGTGGCAAAGCCAAGTACTCGAGCATCTTCAACTACCCCACCCTCAGCTGGGCCGACATGGGCGCAGTGGGCTGGCTGGTGGACGGCGCCGCCATCGTCAACCAGGTGGTGCTGCAGCGCACCTCCTATGGCCCGTATTCGCGCGCGATGATCCGCATCTGCAAGGAAGAGAGCTTCCACCAGCGCCAGGGCTACGAAATCCTCCTGACCATGATGCGCCACGGCACCCAGGCCCAGCGCGACATGGTCCAGGACGCGATCGACCGCCTGTGGTGGCCGGCACTGATGATGTTCGGCCCCAGCGACGAGCACTCCCCCAACAGCGCCCAGTCCATGGCCTGGAAGATCAAGCGCCAGACCAACGATGAGCTGCGCCAGCGCTTCATCGACCAGACCGTGCCGCAGCTCGAACTGCTCGGCTGCACCGCCCCCGACCCCGAGCTGAAGTGGAACGCCGAGCGCGGCCACTACGACTTCGGCGAAATCCAGTGGGACGAGTTCTACGAAGTGATCAAGGGCAATGGCCCATGCAACCAGGAACGCGTCGCCACCCGACGCAAGGCCATCGAGGACGGTGCATGGGTACGCGAGGCCGCCGTGGCCTACGCGCGCAAGCAACAGAACAAGAACGCCGCCTGAGCGGCGATTGATGCGGAGATCGAAAATGTCTGTCTGGACCCTCTACGAAGTGTTCGTGCGCAGCAAGCACGGCCTTAACCACAAGCATGTCGGCAGCGTGCACGCCGCCGATGCCGCCATGGCCATCGAAAACGCCCGCGAGCTGTACACCCGCCGCAGCGAAGGCGTGAGCCTGTGGGTGGTGCCCTCGGCACTGATCACCGCCTCTTCCCCGGACGAGAAAGACCCGCTGTTCGCCCCGGCGGACGACAAGGTCTACCGCCATGCCAGCTTCTACGAACTGCCCGACGAAGTCGGACACATGTGAGGTTGGCCATGCACAACGAAACCCTTGTTCCCTACCTGCTGCTGCTCGGCGACAGTGCCCTGGTGCAGGGCCAGCGCCTCTGCGAATGGTGTGGCCGCGCCCCGGCCATTGAAGAAGAACTGGCCCTGATGAACGTCGGCCTCGACCTGGTAGGCCAGGCGCGCAACTGGCTGGAGTACGCCGCCGAGCTGCTCGATGATGGCCGTGACGCCGACGCCCTGGCCTTCCGCCGTGACGAGCGGGCCTATCGCAACCTGTTGCTGGTCGAGCAGCCCAACGGCGATTTCGCCGTGACCATGACCAAACAGTTCTTCTATGACGCCTGGCATTTCGCCGTGCTTCAGGGCCTGGTCGGCTCGAACGACGAGCGTATCGCCGGTATCGCCGCCAAGGCCCTGAAGGAAGTCACCTACCATCTGCGCCGCTCCAGCGAGTGGGTGCAACGCCTGGGCGGTGGCACCGACGAAAGCCGCCAACGCATGCTCGCGGCCATCCCGGCACTGTGGCGCTTCACCGTCGAACTGACCGCCGGTAGCGACAATGAAGTGCACCTGGCACAGGCGGGTATCGCCGCCGACCCCGCTGCCGTCGGCGCGGCCTGGCTAAAGCAGGTTGGCGAGACCTTCGCTTCGGTCGAGCTGCCGCTGCCCAAGGCCGCCAGCCACTTCTACCTGGACGGTCGCAAAGGCCTGCACACCGAGCACCTGGGCCTGCTGCTGGCCGAGATGCAGTTCCTGCCAAGGGCGTATCCCGATGCAACCTGGTGAGCTGATTGCCGGCGACCGTGGCGCCCGCGCGCCACGCGGCGACGACCTGGCCCGGGCCTGGGCGGTACTGGCCCAGGTCATGGACCCGGAAGTGCCCGTGGTCAGCGTGGTCGACCTGGGGATCGTGCGCGACCTCGACTGGCGCGCCGGGCACCTGCACCTGGTCGTCACGCCGACCTACTCCGGCTGCCCGGCCACCGAGGTGATCGAAGGGGATATCCGCCAGGCGCTGGAACAGGCCGGTTTCCCAGCCCCGGCTCTGGAGCGCCGGCTGACCCCGGCCTGGAGCACCGACTGGATCAGCGAACTGGGCCGCGAGCGCCTGCGCGCCTACGGCATCGCCCCGCCACAGGGCAGCGCCAGCAAACGCAGCCTGCTCGGCGAGGCGCCGCAGGTGTGCTGCCCGCAGTGCGGCAGCGCCCATACCGAATTGCTCAGCCAGTTCGGCTCCACGGCCTGCAAGGCGCTTTACCGCTGCCGCGAGTGCCTGGAGCCGTTCGACTATTTCAAATGCATTTGAGCCGTGGAGAACGCCATGAGCCAGTTTCACAGCCTGACCATCAAGCAAGTGCGCAACGAGACCCGCGATGCGGTGTCGATTGCCTTCGACGTGCCCGAGCACCTGCAGGCGCAGTTCCGTTTCACCCAGGGCCAGTACCTGGTCATGCGTACCCAGCTGGACAACGAAGAAGTCCGCCGTTCCTACTCCATCTGCAGTGCCGTGCAGGACGGCGAACTGCGTGTGGCGGTAAAGCGCGTGCCTGGCGGGCGCTTCTCGGCATTTGCCAATGACGTGCTAAAGGCCGGCCAGCAACTGGAAGTGATGCCGCCGTCGGGCAGCTTCTTCGTACCACTGGAACCGGCCCGCCAGGGCAACTACCTGGGCGTGGCTGCCGGCAGCGGCATCACCCCGATCCTGTCGATCATCGCCACTACCCTGGCCAGCGAGCCACACAGCCGCTTCACCCTGCTGTACGGCAACCGCTCCAGCTCTGGCGCACTGTTCCGCGACAAGCTGGAAGACCTGAAGAACCGTTACCTCGACCGCCTGAACCTGATTTTCGTGTTCAGCCGCGAGCAGCAGGATGTCGACCTGTACAACGGCCGCATCGATGCCGACAAGTGCGGCCAGCTGTTCTCGCGCTGGATGGACGTTGCCAACCTGGATGCCGCATTCATCTGCGGCCCGCAGGCGATGACCGAGACGGTGCGCGACAGCCTGCGGGCCAATGGCCTGGCCAAGGAACGCATCCATTTCGAGCTGTTCGCCGCAGCCGGCAGCGAAGCCCGTCGTGAAGCCCGCGAGGCGGCGCGCCAGGTGGACTCGGCGCTCAGCCACATCACCGTGATCAGCGACGGCCGCGCCCTCACCTTCGACCTGCCACGCAACACCCAGAACGTGCTGGACGCCGGCAATGCCATCGGCGCCGAGCTGCCGTACTCGTGCAAGGCCGGCGTGTGCTCGACCTGCAAGTGCCGGGTGATCGAGGGCGAAGTGGAGATGGACAGCAACCATGCCCTGGAGGACTACGAAGTGGCGGCCGGGTACGTGCTGTCATGCCAGACCTACCCGGTGAGCGACAAGGTGGTGCTCGATTTCGACCAGCTCTGAAACCTTGTGGGAGCGGCCTTGTGTCGCGAAAGGGCTGCGCAGCAGCCCCGGCAATCTGTGATCAAAGCCTGAATCCTGGGGCCGCGTTGCGGCCCTATCGCGACACAAGGCCGCTCCCACAGAGACCGCGTCAGCAACAAGAACCGCATTTGCAACACCGACAGGCAACACCCGCGTGACCTCAACAAAACAATTACAACACCCAGAGATCGCAACCCATGACACCCGAACGCATCGAAAGCATCGCCAACCACCCCGACTTCCAGCACCTGGTGCAGCGCAAACGCCGCCTCAACGGCAGCCTGACCCTGGCCATGCTGGTGATCTACTACGGCTTCGTCCTGCTGGTGGCGTTCTCCCCCAGCACCCTCGGCCAGTCCCTCAGTGGTGGCGTCACCACCGTCGGCATGCTGGTGGGCGTGCTGATGGTGCTGCTGTCCTTCGCCCTGACCGGTATCTACGTGCACCGCGCCAACAACGTGCTCGACCCGCTCAACGACAAGGTCAAGCAGGAGTGCGCACAATGAACTGGACCGCCATCTCGATGTTCATGGTGTTCGTCTGCTTTACCCTGCTGGTCACCCGCTGGGCTGCCATGCGCACCCGCTCGGCCAGCGACTTCTACACCGCCGGCGGGGGACTGACCGGCATGCAGAACGGCCTGGCGATCGCCGGCGACATGATCAGCGCCGCGTCGTTCCTGGGCATTTCGGCAATGATGTTCATGAACGGCTACGACGGCCTGCTGTATGCCCTGGGCGTACTGGCCGGCTGGCCGATCATCCTGTTCCTGATCGCCGAACGCCTGCGCAACCTGGGCAAGTACACCTTCGCCGACGTGGTCAGCTACCGCCTGGCACAAACCCCGGTGCGCCTGACCTCGGCCTTCGGCACTCTGGTGGTGGCGCTGATGTACCTGGTGGCGCAGATGGTCGGTGCCGGCAAGCTGATCGAACTGCTGTTCGGCATAAGCTACCTGTACGCGGTGATGCTGGTCGGCGTGCTGATGGTCGCCTACGTCACCTTCGGCGGCATGCTCGCCACCACCTGGGTGCAGATCATCAAGGCGGTGATGCTGCTGTCGGGCACCAGCTTCATGGCCTTCATGGTGCTCAAGCATTTCGGCTTCAGCACCGAGGCGATGTTCGCCAGCGCCGTGGCCGTGCATGCCAAGGGCCAGGCGATCATGGCCCCGGGCGGCTTGCTGTCCAACCCGGTGGACGCCATTTCCCTGGGCCTGGGCATGATGTTCGGTACCGCCGGCCTGCCGCATATCCTGATGCGCTTCTTCACCGTCAGCGATGCCAAGGAAGCGCGCAAGAGCGTGTTCTATGCCACCGGGTTCATCGGCTACTTCTACCTGCTGCTGATCGTCATCGGCTTTGGTGCCATCGTCATGGTCGGCACCGAGCCGTCCTACCGTGACGCCACCGGCGCGATCATCGGCGGCGGCAACATGGTCGCCGTGCACCTGGCCCAGGCCGTGGGTGGCAATCTGTTCCTCGGTTTCATTTCCGCCGTGGCCTTCGCCACCATCCTGGCGGTGGTCGCCGGCCTGGCGCTGTCCGGTGCATCGGCCGTTTCCCACGACCTGTATGCCTGCGTGGTGCGCCAGGGCAAGGCCAGCGAACAGGAGGAAATGCGCGTATCGCGTATCGCCACCCTGCTGATCGGCTTGCTGGCGGTCATCCTCGGCCTGATGTTCGAGTCGCAGAACATCGCCTTCCTCTCCGGCCTGGTGCTGGCGGTGGCCGCCTCGGTCAACTTCCCGGTGCTGCTGCTTTCGATGTTCTGGAAAGGCCTGACCACCCGCGGCGCGGTGTGCGGCAGCATGGCCGGCCTGGTTTCGGCGGTGCTGCTGGTGGTGCTGGGCCCGGCGGTATGGGTCAACGTGCTGCATCACGAAAAGGCGCTGTTCCCCTACAGCAACCCGGCGCTGTTCTCCATGAGCCTGGCCTTCCTCGGCGCCTGGGTGTTCTCGGTCACTGACAGCTCCGAACGCGCCAGCCAGGAACGTGGCCGCTACCTCGCCCAGTTCATCCGTTCCATGACCGGAATCGGCGCTGCCGGCGCCAGCAAGCACTGACTCTCAGGGAAGAACAACCATGTCGGGTAAAACAACAACAATGAACCGCACGCACTTCATTTCGGCCGCCTGGCTGGCGACCCTCGCCCTGCCGATGCAGGCAATGGCAGACTTCATCGGCGACAGCCACGCCCGGCTGGAGCTGCGCAACCACTACCTCAACCGCGACTTCCGCCAGAGCAACGCACCGCAGGCCAAGGCCGAGGAATGGGGCCAGGGCTTTACCGCCAAGCTGGAGTCGGGCTTCACCGAAGGCCCGGTCGGCTTTGGTGTCGACGCCATGGGCCAACTGGGCATCAAGCTCGACTCCAGCCGCGACCGCCGCAATACCGGCCTGCTGCCTTTCGGCCCGAACAGCCATGAACCGGTCGATGACTACAGCGAACTGGGCCTCACCGGCAAGGTGCGGGTGGCCAAGAGCACCCTGCGCCTGGGGACCTTGCAACCGATCCTGCCGGTGGTGGTGTACAACGACACCCGCCTGCTGGCCTCCACCTTCCAGGGTGGCCTGCTCACCAGCCAGGACCTGGCCGGCCTGACCTTCAACGCCGGCCGCCTGACCAAGTCCAACCTGCGTGATTCCTCGGGCCGCGACGACATCGGCTACGGCGCCGCCAGCAGCGACCACCTGGACTTCGGCGGCGGCAGCTACGCCATCACCCCGCAAACCAGCGTCAGCTACTACTACGCCAAGCTCGAGGACATCTACCGCCAGCAGTTCGTCGGCCTGATCGATACCCGCCCGCTGGGCGAAGGCCTGAGCCTGCGCACCGACCTGCGCTACTTCGACAGCCGCAACGACGGCGCCGAGCGTGCCGGCAACATCGACAACCGTAACTTCAACGCCATGTTCACCCTCGGCGTACGGGCCCACAAGTTCACCGCCGCCTGGCAGCAGATGTCCGGCGACAGTGCCTTCCCGTTCGTGAACGGCGGCGACCCGTTCACCGTCAACCTGGTCACCTACAACACCTTCACCCGCGCCGGGCTGGACTCGTGGCAGGTGCGCTACGACTACGACTTCGTCGCCATGGGTATCCCCGGCCTGAGCTTCATGACCCGCTACACCGATGGCCGCCACGCCGAAACCGCCACTGTCAGCAATGGCCGTGAGCGTGAGCGCGACACCGACATTACCTATGTCATCCAGAGCGGCCCGTTCAAGGACGTCAGCCTGCGCTGGCGCAACGTCACCTTCCGTTCCGGCAATGGCCTGACCAACGCCGTGGACGAAAACCGCCTGATCATCGGCTACACCGTGGCGCTGTGGTAACAGCGCCCCCCTCTACATTGGAGAACAGCATGTCTGCCGCCCCTACCCTGCAAAGCTTCATCGCCGGCCGCTGGCTTGGCCAGCACGGCGCCCAGGCCCTGCGTAGCGCCCTGGATGGCCACGTTTTGGCCTACAGCCACGAAGAGCGCCCGGACTTCGCCGAAGCCGTGGACTTTGCCCGCGCCCGTGGCCTGGCCGCGCTGATGGCCATGGACTTCCAGCAACGCGCTGCCCGCCTTAAGGCATTGGCCCTGTACCTGGCCGAGCGCAAGGAGCAGCTCTACGCCCTGTCCCACCACAGCGGCGCCACCCGTGCCGACAGCTGGATCGACATCGAAGGCGGCAACGCCACGCTGTTCTCCTATGCGGGCATCGGCAGCCGTGAACTGCCGTCGGGCAACCTGGTGCACGAAGGCCCGGCCATCCCGCTGGGCAAGCAAGGCCATTTCGCCGGCAGCCACATCCTGGTGCCGCGCGCCGGCGTGGCGGTGCACATCAACGCCTTCAACTTCCCCATCTGGGGCATGCTGGAGAAGTTCGCCCCGACCTTCCTGGCCGGCATGCCGTGCATCGTCAAGCCGGCGACCTCGACCAGCTACCTGACCGAGGCCGTGGTGCGGCTGATGAATGCATCCGGCCTGTTGCCCGAAGGCAGCCTGCAACTGGTGATCGGCAGCACCGGCGACCTGCTCGACCGCCTGCAAGGCCAGGACGTGGTGACCTTCACCGGTTCCGCTGACACCGCCGCCAAGTTGCGCGTCACGCCGAACCTGGTACGCAACTCGGTGCCGTTCACCGCCGAAGCCGATTCGCTGAACTGCGCCATCCTCGGCCCGGACGTGACCCCGGACAGCGAAGAGTTCGACCTGTACATCAAGGAGGTGGTCCGCGAAATGACCACCAAGGCCGGGCAGAAATGCACCGCCATCCGCCGCGCCATCGTACCGGCCAGGCACATCGACGCCGTTGCCACGCGCCTGCGCGAGCGGCTGGCCAAGGTGGTGGTCGGTGACCCGTCGGTGGAGGGTGTGCGCATGGGCGCCCTGGCCTCCCACGACCAGCAGCACGATGTGGCCGAGCGGGTGCGCAGCCTGCTGCAGAGCTGCGACCAGCTGTTCGGCGCCAGCGATGGCTTTGCGCCGCGTGGCGAGGGCGTGGCCGAGGGCGCGTTCTTTGCCCCGACCTTGCTTCAGGCCCGTGACCCGCATGCCGAAGGCGGTGCCCACGATATCGAAGCGTTCGGCCCGGTCAGCACGCTGATGGCCTATGACGACCTCGATGAAGCCCTGGCGCTGGCCGCGCGGGGCAAAGGCAGCCTGGTGGCGACCTTGGTCACCGCCGACCGCAGCGTGGCAGCCAAGGCCATCCCGGTGGCTGCCGCCTGGCATGGCCGCCTGCTGGTACTCGACAGCGAGGCAGCCAAGGAATCCACGGGGCATGGCTCGCCATTGCCGCAGCTCAAGCACGGCGGCCCGGGCCGCGCTGGTGGTGGTGAAGAGCTGGGTGGCCTGCGTGCCGTCAAGCACTACCTGCAACGTGCCGCTGTACAGGGTTCGCCGAGCATGCTCACGGCGGTAACCGGCGAATACGTGCGCGGTGGCGAAGTGATCGAAACCGAAGTGCACCCGTTCCGCCGCTATTTCGAGCAGTTGCGCATCGGCGAGTCGCTGCTCACCCACCGGCGCACCGTGACCGAAGCCGACCTGGTCAACTTCGGCTGCCTGTCGGGTGACCATTTCTACATGCACTTCGACGAGATCGCCGCCAAGCAATCGCAGTTCGGCAAGCGCATCGCCCACGGCTATTTCGTGTTGTCGGCAGCGGCCGGGCTGTTCGTCTCCCCGGGTGCAGGCCCGGTACTGGCCAACTACGGCCTGGATACCCTGCGCTTCATCAACCCGGTGGGCATCGGCGACACCATCCAGGCGCGCCTGACCTGCAAGCGCAAGATCGACCAGGGCAAGACCAGCCCGCTGGGCCAGCCCCAGGGCGTGGTGGCGTGGGATGTGGAGGTGACCAACCAGCTGGGCGAGCTGGTCGCCAGCTACGACATTCTCACCCTGGTGCTGAAACAGCCCTGACAGTGCCGTTGGTCAGGGGCGGTGGATATCCAACCGACCTCCCCTGGCTGTTACCGCTCTCATTCAATGAGGGGTGGTCAATGGCTTCGCCTCTCACTCCTGTATTGGGCCCGCCTGATCGCGGGCCTTTTTTTCATCGAGAGCGAGGGTTGCGAGATGAAAGATTTTACTGCGATGGGTGGCGGTAGCGCACAGGATGACTGGCCAGAGCTCGAGCCGGACCGGCGCAATGACCGGGCAGATGACCCGGATGCCGACCCCAATGTGACAGATGACGAAGAAAATCGCCCGGGCGTGCCGGCCAGCGACCCCGAGTCCGGTGCATGACCGTCATGCAGACGGTCTGCGCGATCCCCTGTGGGAGATTGCCCAGCCCTTTGGGCCGCGCTGTCGCACAGATAACGGAATTCGCAAGCGATCCTCGTACCCTGTGGGAGCGGCTTTAGCCGCGAAGAATCCAACGCGGTGCATGGCACCGGCTGCGCCGGTGTTCGCGGCTAAAGCCGCTCCCACAGAGGATCGTGCCAACTTTTAGAATTTGAGCAGGACATCTGTTCCCGCACGGATTGTGCAGTCGGGGAATCACATTGTCGCCGCAGACTGGTTCGGCTTGCCGCCGGATACCCGCCAGCTCACCGCGGTAATGCCATAGCGCTCGGCCATCGGCCTGCTGACTTTCCTGATCTTCTCCCGGCCGAACTTGGGAATGATGCCGATGCCCGCATCGCAACTTGCCCAATGCCAGGCCTCGGCATTGTCCAGCGTCTCCAGACGGATGATGAAACTGCGCGGCTGGCCATGCAGTTGGTAATCGATGATGTACAGCTGTGGGCTTGGCATCGCAGGGGCCTCCTCTTCTCCATGGATGACACCCTGATTGATCGGGGCACGGCCAGAAGATTCAAAAAATTGTCGAACAACAGGTACCAGAGGCTATTGCAGCCTCGTTACGCAGGGCCTGGCCGGCACCCGGTACCTGCGGATACCGGGTGTCCAGCAACCCTTCAACTTAATGCTGGCGGCCCCCGCCGTGGCTGTTCTGGCCGCCCTTGCGACCGGCCTCCGATGCCCGTTGGCGGTCATTGGCGAAGTTGCCGCCAGAAGCCTGCCCGCCTTTGTGCCCCGCGCGGGAGGCCCGTTCCCGGTCGTTGGCGAAATTGCCTGGGTTGGTTTCCTTGGTGCCGCCGCGCTGGCTGGTGCGCTCTTGATCCTGCGCCATGTGGTTTCTCCTTGCGATGAATGGGTCGCATGGATGTTTGCCATGCCTTGGTTCCGAGCCGCCGATCACACAGTCTGCTCAATGGTTTTGCCGGCAACTGACCAGTGGCACCAAACATGGGCCGGCAAAAGGTTTGCGTGACTGAAGCAGGCGGGTCGCACTTTCCTTCGCAAGCAGAGGTCTCAATAACATGGCGACGGCCTATAATCCCGCCACACACACGCCCGATGATGCTGCTAAGGGCGGAACGTTCCGCTCTGCACAAGGCTCCGTCCATGAAGTCGTCCCCCAAGCAACCTGCCTCGCCCCAGAACCCGGCACTCAGCCCCAGCCACCTGGATTTCCCGGTGGTGGGCATCGGTGCATCGGCAGGCGGCCTGGAAGCGATCTGTACGCTGTTCCGGCAAATGCCCAGCGACTGCGGCATGGCCTTCGTCGTGGTCCTGCACCTGTCCCCCGACCACCAGAGCGTCGCCGACCGCATCATCCAGGAGACCACGCAAATGCCGGTGCGCCAGGTGACCGAGCCGGTGCCCATCGAGCGCAACCACATCTACGTGATTTCACCGGCCAATCGCCTGTCCACCAACGATGGCTACCTGCGCGTGACCCCGGCCAACCGGCGCCGTGGCGACCACGTGGCCATCGACCTGTTCTTCCGTGACCTGGCTGACGTGCACAAGGACCACGCTTTCTGCGTGGTGTTGTCCGGTACCGGTGCCGACGGCGCCGTGGGCCTTTCGCGGATCAAGGAGCAAGGCGGCGTGACCTTGGCGCAAAACCCGGACGACGCCCAGTACGACAGCATGCCCCGCGCCGCCATCGAGACCGGCATGGTCGACCTGGTGCTGCCGGCGGCAGAAATGCCGCAGAAGCTGCTGGAGCTGTGGCGCAATGCCCGTCAGGTAAGGCTCCCGGAAATCGAGGACGACACCCTGCCACCGGCCTTGGGCACCCGTGCCGGCGATGCCCAGGCCAGCGAGCCGATGCTCGAAGAGATCCTGTTGCAATTGCGCAGCAATACCGGCCACGACTTCCAGCACTACAAGCGCGCCACGGTGCTGCGGCGCATCGAGCGCCGCCTGCATGTGACCGGCCAGGCAGACCTGGCGGCCTACCTGCATTACCTGGAACAACACCCCGCGGAATCCCGGGCGTTGCTGGCCGACATGCTGATTGGCGTGACCAATTTCTTCCGCGACCGCGAAGCGTTCGAAGCCCTGGAGCGCCATGTGTTGCCACAGCTGGTCTGCGAACGCGACCCGGCCGAGGGCGCCGACGAGATACGCGTGTGGTCGGCCGGCTGCTCCACCGGCGAAGAGGCGTACAGCCTGGCCATGCTGGTTTGCGAGCAGCTGGCACTGGAGCAGCGCTCGCACAAGGTACAGGTGTTCGCCACCGACCTGGACGAACGCGCCATCGGCATCGCCCGCAGTGGCTCCTACCCCGAAGCGATCGTCACCGACGTGCCGCCCAGCCGGCTGCGCCAGTTCTTCCTCAAGGAAGACCAGCATTACCGGGTGCGCAAAGAGGTTCGCGAGAAGGTGCTGTTCGCCCGGCATAACCTGCTGTCGGACCCACCGTTCTCGCAGATCGACCTGATTGTCTGCCGCAACCTGCTGATCTACCTGGACCGCGAGGTGCAGCGTGACATCCTGCAGATGTTCCACTTCGCCCTGCGCCCGGGTGGCTACCTGTTCCTCGGGTCGTCCGAGTCGGCCGACATGGCCAGTGAACTGTTCGCCCCGGTGGACAAGCGCAACCGCATTTTCCGCGCACTCGATGCCAGCAATACCGGCCGCCGTTCCGGCCGTCAGCTGGCCGGCACATCTGCCGCCAACATGCCCCTGGAAACGCTGGCCAAGGCCAAGCCGGGGCGCAAGCCATCGTTCGCCGACCTGCACTACCGCGCCCTGGCGCGCCGCATGCCGCCCAGCCTGATCGTCGATATCGACGGCAATATCCTGCACATGAGCGAAGGCGTGGGGCGTTTCCTGCAAGTGGCCGGTGGCGAACCGAGCCGCAGCCTTCTCAACCTGGTGCTGCCGCCCCTGCGCCTGGCCCTGCGCAGCACCTTGTTCCAGGCGCGTCAGGGGACCGAGGCGGTGACCTCGCGCCCTGTCGACCTGGCGGAAACCATGGGCAAACTGCAGGTGGAGATCACCGTGCAGCCGTACAAGGACGACCTCAGCGCCAGCGATTGCCTGCTGGTGGTGTTCGAGGAACGCGCGCCCGACCCGTCCCTGCCGTTACCCGGCGTCATCCGCCAGACCGACAGCATGGTGCTGCACAACCTCGAACGCGAACTGCAGCGCACTCGCCTGCAACTGCAGGAAACCATCGAGCAGTCAGAGGTCTCCAGCGAGGAGCTGACGGCCTCCAACGAAGAGATGCAGGCCATCAACGAGGAGTTGCGTTCGGCCAGCGAAGAACTGGAAACCAGCAAGGAAGAGCTGCAGTCGATCAACGAGGAACTGCTCACGGTCAACTACGAGCTGAAGAACAAGGTCGAGGAAACCGACAAGGTCAACGACTACCTCAGCAACCTGATCGCCTGCACCGAGATCGCCACGGTGTTCGTCGACCGCAACCTGCATATCCGCTGGTTCACCCCGCGCGCCACCGACCTGTTCAATATGTTGCCGGTCGATACCGGCCGCTCCCTGCTCGACATCACCCACCGCCTGGATTACCCGGCGCTGGCCGACGATGCCCGCGCCGTGGCCCAGGGCGAGGCCATCATAGAGCGTGAAATCGGCGGCCAGGGCGATCACTGGTACCTGGCGCGCCTGCTGCCCTACCGCTCCAGCGAGCAGAAAATCGACGGCACGGTGCTGACCTTCATCGACATCAGCAGCAGCCATGCCGCCGAGGAGCGCGTGCGCCTGGGCGAAGAGCGCCTGAGCAAGCAGCTGGCCGAGACGCAGAGCACCAGCCACATGAAGGACGAATTCTTCGCCGTCATGTCTCATGAACTCAAGCACCCGCTCAACCTGATCCAGCTCAATGCCGAAATCCTGCGCCGCCTGCCGTCGCTGCGTAACATCAGTGCAGCGAGCAAGGCCGTTGGTACCATCTGCGATGCGGTAACCAGCCAGGCGCGGATCATCGACGACCTGCTGGATGTGGCGCGCATTCGCACCGGCAAACTCAAACTCAAGACCGAGCCTGTGGACCTGCTTGCCGTCCTGCAGGGCATCCATGGCGTGGTAGTCAGCGAGCAACATCCCTGCACAGTTCGCCTGGAGCTGCCCGCCGACAACCTGCCGGTGATGATCGAGGGTGACGTTACCCGCCTGGAGCAGATCATCTGGAACCTGCTCAACAACGCGCTGAAGTTCAGCCCGGCGGGCAATGACATACGCCTGGTGCTGAGCCACGACGAGGACCATGCCCGCCTGCAGGTAATCGACCATGGCGTGGGCCTGAGCCACGACAGCCTCGAGCATATCTTCGACCTGTTCAGCCAGGCTGCGCCGCAACATGCCAGCCACAGCCGCGAAGGCCTGGGCATCGGCCTGTCGCTGGTACGGCAACTGGTCGAGGCCCATGGCGGTACCGTCCTCGCCACATCAGCGGGGCTTGGCCTGGGCTGCACCTTCACGGTCACCCTGCCCCTTTGCGAAACGCAGCCCCAGCAGCATACGCAGGGCTCGGAGCCGCCGAGCGAGGGCCGCCTGAACGGAATTCGCGTGTTACTGGTGGATGACTCCGTAGAGGTGCTGGCGGTGATGCAGGAGCTGCTGGAAATGGAGAGCGCCACTGTCAATGCCTTCAGCAAGCCACGTGAGGCCCTGGACGCCGCTGCGGGTGAGGAATACGACATCATCCTGTCCGATATCGGCATGCCGGTGATGGACGGCCATGCGCTGATCAAGGCCCTGCGTGGCTACGTGCACCTGCGCCATACCCCGGCCATCGCCTTGACCGGTTATGGCGCCAGTGCCGACCAGTACAAGTCGCGCCAGTCGGGCTTCGACCGGCATCTGAGCAAGCCGGTGGGCTATGACGAGCTGGTAGAGGTCATCGAGGCACTGAGCGGTTCGGTGCCTTACTGACCGTTGGTCGCTTTAAACGCAACGTTCATTGCTGCCGAAGGCCGAATCTTCATGGAATGAGGGATTTGCCCAGGAGCCTGAATGAAGCCAGTCAAGCATCGCGCCACCATCATCTGCCGGCATGGCAAACAAACCCACAAATGGTTGTGGGTGAGAAAGCCAAACGCCGCCTGGACCCTGCCCGGCGGCAAGATAGAGCCCGGCGAGACGCCGGTGCAGGCAGCGGAGCGTGAATTGCTTGAGGAAACCGGGTTGCAGGCAGAATCGCTGACCCTGTTGATGCGTCATGAAGCGGCAGAGCGCATGCATTATGTGTTCGAGGCGGAGTTCGCCGACGCCCCGCATCCCAAGGCGCAGCATGAAATTGTCGATTGCCGGTTCGCTCACCCGGACCAGGTGCCCATGCTCAAGGACGAGATCAAGCTGCTGATCCGCTCGTTGCTGGCCTGTGACCGGGCTACGGCGGCGTCAGTGAGGTAGACCTTCTTCACCTGTGCCGGCCCTTTCGCGGGTGAACCCGCTCCCACAGGCATTCCACCGAACCTGTGGGAGCGGGTTCACCCGCGAAGAGGCCGGCGCAGGAATCCGCTAGGCATGCACACTCCACTGACACGCCTCTGCCTCGATCGGCATCTCGTCTATGGCATGGATCATCCCGTTCGCCAATGCCTCCCGGGGCCCGAGTATCCGCGGGTAGGCCATCAGATACCGCGGTACATCCAGCACCTCGTCCGCCCCTTCAGTCCGCTCGGCGACGATCTGTGCATACAGGCGCAGGTCATAGTCCAGGCTCATCGCATATTCGGCCATGCGGGAGTGGTCGACCGAGCCATGCAAGGTCCAGTGGAACGGATGAAACAGGAACTTGCTGTAACTGCATGCCGTGCGCCGATCCCCGGCCAGGAACAGGATGTTGCCCATGGATTCCACCGTGCCGAGGTTGTGGGTATGCACCTCGACCGGTAACGCCCGCAGGAAGTTGTACAAGGTAAACCCGTAGCTGCACTCGCCGCCCATGGTGGCGATGTTCAGTTGCAGGACTTCGGCCCCCTGCTGCAACGCCCGCGAACAGGTGTTGATCAGGTTGCCGCAGGTGGATGAATTGATAGGCCCGGTGAAGTGGACGATATGTCTGGCCATGCTTGCCTCCAGGGTTGGCAGGTCATTCCTTGGGTTTCTGCGCATCGTCACCCTGCCCGGCCATCTGCCGGTACTGCTTGCGCAGGGCATGCAGCTCGGCCGGGTCCATGTCTTCAAGGTCCAGCAGCGCCTTGTGCGCCTGTTGGGTGGTGCGCAACAGCTCATCGATCTTGATGTGCAGTTCGTCGTTGTCGCGGTTCTGGGTGTTCTGGATCAGGAACACCATGAGGAAGGTGATGATGGTGGTCGAGGTGTTGATCACCAGTTGCCAGGTGTCGTTGAAGCCGAACAGCGGCCCGGTCACTGCCCAGACCAGAATCAGCAGGCAGGCGATGCCAAAAGTCAGCGGGCGGCCGGCCCAATTGGCCAGCCATTGGGCGAAACGGTCGAATTTCATCCTGGCGCCCTTCCTCGTAGCAGGTATGCGGTGGAAACGCTGCGGGCCGCAAAGTTCCGCGCGGCATCAGCCTTTTCCGTTGGTCAACCGTGCTGAACCCTGGCCGCTGTTGACCGGTCGCACTTTCAGAGTGACCGAACAAGGACCCGGCAATGAGGAAGGCAGCGTGAGCGATATCCGCATCGGCATCTCCGGCTGGCGCTACGGCCCGTGGCGCAAGGATTTCTACCCGAAGGGCCTGCCCCAGGACAACGAACTGGCGTTCGCTTCGCGAGCGGTCAACAGCATTGAAATCAACGGCTCGTTCTACAGCCTGCAAACACCCGAACGCTACCAGAGCTGGCATGACGAAACGCCGCCCGGGTTCGTGTTCGCGGTGAAAGCCCCGCGTTACATCACCCATGTACGGCGGCTCAAGGACATCGAAGAGGCCATGGCCAACTTCTTCGCATCCGGGCCGCTGCTGCTCGGCAAGAAGCTGGGCCCGTTCCTGTGGCAGTTTCCGCCGAACATGAAGTTCGACGAGCCCCGCTTCGCCCGTTTTCTCGAACTGCTGCCGCACAGCCGCAAGGATGCCCGTGAATGCGCGCAAGGGTGTGCACCGCGCCTGAAGGACAACGGCAGCACCGATATCAAGGGCAACGCACGGCTGCGTCACGCGGTGGAAATCCGCAACGAAAGCTTTTTGTGCGAAGCGTTCATCAAGCTGCTGCGCAAGCACCGTGTGGCGTTGGTAGTGGCCGACAGCGCCGGAAAATGGCCCTATGTCGAGGACCTTACCGCCGACTTCGTGTACATGCGCCTGCATGGCGATGTCGAACTGTACAGCAGTGGTTACACCGCCCAGGCGCTGCGGCGCTGGAAGCAGCGCATCCAGCACTGGAGCCAGGGCCGCCAGGCCGACGATGCCCAGCTGGTGGTGCCAGGGCCGCCACCGCGGCGCGCCGCCCGTGACGTCTACTGCTATTTCGACAACGACCAGAAAGTCCATGCGCCTTATGACGCCCGGCGCCTGTTGCAGAAGCTGTCGCTGGACCATGAGCTGATGACCGAGCCTGGCGTGGTGCCGGAGGTGACCCTGTGAACAGGACCCTGCCTGCCCCGCACTGCATCATCGACAAGATCACCGCCGTGCGTAGTCTGAATGTACTGACGTTGAACGTGCACAAGGGCTTCACCTTCTTCAACCGGCGCTTCATCCTGCCCGAGTTGCGCGAAGCCGTGCGCGCCACCGGCGCCGACCTGGTGTTCCTGCAGGAAGTGCACGGCAGCCACCAGCAGCATGCCCTGCGCCACCCGGCCTGGCCGGATACGCCACAGTACGAGTTCCTGGCCGACAGCATGTGGCCGCAGTTCGCCTACGGCCGCAATGCCGTATACCCCCATGGCGACCACGGCAACGCGCTGCTGTCGAAATTCCCCATCAGCCGCTTCGACAACCTGGACGTCTCGGTGCAGGGCAACGAGCAGCGCGGCCTGTTGCATTGCCAGCTGGAAGTGCCTGGCCATGACCAGGTGCATGCGGTGTGCGTGCACCTGGGCTTGCGCGAGGCCCACCGGCAACGCCAGGTGAAGCTCCTGCTGGACCTGCTAGGCAGCCTGCCGCCCAAGGCCCCGGTGATCGTTGCCGGCGATTTCAACGATTGGCGGCTGAAGGCCGACGCGGTGCTGTGCGAACACCTGGTGGAAGCGTTCGGCGAGCATTTCGGCACCCCGGCACGCAGTTTCCCGGCGCGTCTGCCGCTGTTGCGCCTGGACCGCATCTACCTGCGCAACGCCATGCCCGGCACTGCCCAGGTGCTGTCGAAGTACCCGTGGTCGCACCTTTCCGACCACGCCCCTCTGGCTTCGGAGATCAAACTGTGAACCGACCCTGGGTAGACGGCAACAGCGTGCAGTTGCTGATCAATGGCGAGCAATACTACCCCCGCGTGTTCGAGGCCATGAGCCAGGCACGGGAGGAAATCCTGCTGGAGACCTTCATCATCTTCGATGACAAGGTTGGCCAGCAATTGCAGCAGGTGCTGATCGATGCCGCCCGCCGCGGCGTGCGTGTCGAAGTGGCCGTGGATGGGTACGGCACGGCCGACCTGCCCGACTCTTTCATTGCGGCCATGACCGATGCCGGAGTCAGTTTCCACGCCTTCGACCCGCAGCCGCGGCTGGTGGGCATGCGCACCAACCTGTTCCGGCGCCTGCACCGCAAGATCGTGGTGGTCGATGGCGAGCGGGCATTCATTGGCGGCATCAACTACAGCGCCGACCATTTGGGCGACTTTGGTCCCATGGCCAAGCAGGACTATGCCGTGGAGGTCGTCGGCCCGGTGGTGGCACAGGTTCATGCCTCGAGCAAGCGCCTGATGTCACCGGTGCTGCAGCCGCCCAGCGCAGTAAGGCCATTGACCGAGCCTGCCGGTACCTGCACCGCCGTGCTGGTCGAGCGCGACAACAAGGTGCGCAGCACCGATATCGAGGCCCACTACCTGCAGGCGTTTCGCAGTGCCCGGCGGCGCATCGTGGTGGCCAATGCGTATTTCTTCCCGGGCTACCGGCTGATGCGTGAATTGCGCAATGCGTCCCGGCGCGGCGTTGAGGTCCGGCTGATCCTGCAGGGCCAGCCAGACATGCGCTGGGTACGGGCGCTGTCGCGACTGCTGTACAACTACCTGCTGCGCGACGGTGTGGCCATTCACGAGTATTGCCAACGGCCGCTGCACGGCAAGGTGGCGCTGGTGGATGATGAGTGGGCCACGGTCGGCTCCAGCAACCTGGACCCGCTCAGCCTGTCGTTCAACCTTGAAGCCAACCTGTTCATCCGTGACCGCGCCTTCAACCAGCAGCTCAACCAGCACCTGCAGGCGCTGGCCCGCGAACAATGCAAGCCGGTCACCCTGGAACGCATGGTTCGCGGCTACTGGTGGCGGGCACCGCTGATTTTCGTGTGTTTCCACGTGATCCGCCATTTCCCGCGGATTGCCGGTTGGTTCCCGGCGCACCGTCAGCACCTGCGCTCGGTGCAGCCGGAGGCCGAGGCACAGGTTGACTATCACGAGGGCAAGACCTGATGGCGCGAAAACACTGGCAAATCTGGGGCAAGCGGCTGTTCACCCTGGCATTCCTGATCCTGATCCCTGCGCTGTTGTACCTGCTGGCGCGCAACCTGGACTGGAACGAAGTGCGCCAGTCGTTGCTGGCCTACAAGCCTGGCACCCTGGCCATCGGCCTGGTGCTGGCCGGGTGCAGCTACCTGACGTTCGCCAGCTACGACCTGCTGGCCCGGGCCTACACCGGCCACCACCTGCCGGCCCGCCAGGTGTTGCCGGTTGCCTTCGTGTGCTATGCCTTCAACCTCAATTTCACCACCTGGGTGGGTGGCGTTGCCTTGCGCTACCGGCTGTACAGCCGCCTGGGCCTGGACACGCCAACCATCACGCGCATCCTCACCCTGGGCCTGCTGACCAACTGGATGGGCTACATGCTGCTGGCTGGCACGGTGTTCGCCTTGCGCCTGGTCGAGCTGCCCGCCAACTGGGCGGTCGGCGCCAGTGGCCTGCAACTGATCGGCCTGGTATTGCTGGCGATTGCCGCAGGCTACCTGCTGGCCTGTGGTTTCGCCAAAAAGCGCACTTGGCGCTGGCGTGACCATGAGGTAACGCTGCCGTCGCTGCGCCTGGCGCTGTGCCAGGTGGTACTGGGTGCCAGCAACTGGGCGCTGATGGCACTGCTGATCTTCTGGTTGCTGCCTGGCGAAGCCTTCTACCCGTCGATACTTGGCATCCTGCTGATCAGTTGCGTGGCTGGTGTGGTCGCGCATATCCCGGCCGGGCTGGGTGTGCTGGAAACGGTGTTCCTGGCCCTGCTGCATGGGCAGCTTGCCCAGGGCACACTGGTGGCGGCCCTGCTGGGTTACCGCACGCTGTACTACCTGGTGCCGCTGTTGCTGGCGGTGCTGACCTACCTGATCCTGGAGAAACGCGCCAAGGCCATGCGCCGGCGCGACAAGCCTGCCTAGACCTATCGAGGGCCACTGGCCCGGGAGGTGGCAAATGCGTGGCGCTGTCTTGAAGCCGATGTTGATACTGATGGTGGCGAGCCTGGTCAGCGGCCAAGTCCTGGCCGAAGCCTGCAATGTGCTCACCCGCTCCTCCAGCGAGGCGATAACGCCGGTGGAGCGGCACAGCTGCTACAGCTACAGCAACCTGCCCGCCGAAGCGATCAACTGGTCATGCAGCAACGAGAGCAAGGACATGCTCAACAGCGAAAAGCACAAGGTCGCGCGTTGTGCGGATGGCAGCGTCGGCAGTTGCATCGCGCCGTTGACCCAAGAGGCATTGGCCAACCCCAAGGCAGCTGGCGGTGACAAGCCGGCGTTGCCCAAGGATGCACGGGTGATCACCTACTACTACGACACCCCCAGCCTGGGCCAGGCCCGCACCGATTGCGAGCGTAGCAACGGTATCTGGCAGACTCACTGATTCTGCGGGCCTGCGCGCTGCTTTGTGTAGGTGCGGCCTTGTGTCGCGAAAGGGCCGCAGCGCGGCCCCAGGATTTCAGCTTCGCACGGAAAATTGCCGGGGCCGCTTTGCGGCCCTTTCGCGACGCAAGGCCGCTCCTACAGGATCATCACAGCCCCATAGACCTATGCAGAGCCTATGAGACGGCGATGTTCAGGGTGAAATCGGGTCACTCGCCGGGAAGGTCTCGTCCAGCGCATTGTCCACCGCGCTTTCCCCGGTCTTTTCACCACAGTGGCAATCAGGCATCCGGCACGGCTCGCCATTGCGATGCCCGCTGGCACAGGCCTCGCAGCAATACACCTTGCCTTCGAGCTGCAAGGCATTGGCATCCACGGTGCAGGAACAATGCGCACAGGCACAACGTACCTCGTTCATGGCTTGCTCTCCTCGTCATCGATCACATCATCGGCCCAAGGCTCTCCATCCAGCGGCGCGGAGCGGGCCAGTTCGGCTTCGTCCAGGCCTATGCCGCCGCCAATCTCGTTGGCCTCTACCCGCCTCAGAGTCTTGTCCGCTGGGCCGCCGCTGCCGCCCGGTTCATGCGGGTCGCGGGCACCGGTTTCATCCAGCAAGGTGTCCGGGCTCAGGTCGTCGTAAGTGACGTTGTCCTCGTGCAGGCTGTCGCTCAACGCCTCGCCGCCGGTCATGCCGCTTTCGGCCACGCGCCGCGGTGGGAACTCGCGGGCCACGTCCGCGGCCGGTCGCTCGTCACCCACACGCCCCTCGCGTTCATCCAGGCGCTCGTCGAAGTCCAGTTCATGCACGCTGCCCATGCGGTCTTCGGTGTCGTCGATTTCAGTGGGGGTATACGGCTTCGGTTCATCTGCTCGGGCCATGTGCGTTCTCCGTCAGGTGGCTTCATTCGGTCGACTGCACCTGCTGCTGGAAGATTCAGAGTTTTTTTGAACTACCGCCCGGGCCGCTGCCTCCGAGATTAGAGACTGCGAACCGCCCGGAGCCCGCCATGGCCAAGCCCCTGCAGGAATATGCGCGCAAGCGCGACTTCAATGCCACGCCCGAGCCCAGCGGCAAGCGCAGCCGTGGCAAGCGGGCCCACGCGCTGCAGTTCTGCATCCAGAAGCACGATGCCAGCCACCTGCACTACGACTTCCGCCTGGAGCTCGATGGCACGCTGAAAAGCTGGGCCATCCCCAAAGGGCCGTCGCTGGACCCCAAGGTGCGCCGCCTGGCCGTGCACGTGGAGGACCACCCGCTGGACTACGCCGACTTCGAAGGCCATATCCCCGAAGGCCATTACGGCGCGGGCGACGTGATCGTCTGGGACCGGGGCATCTGGGAGCCCGAAGGCGATGCGCGTGAGGCCTATGCCAAGGGCAAGCTGCGTTTTCGCCTGCAAGGCGAAAAGCTCGGCGGTGTATGGAACCTGTTCCGCACCCATCTGGCCGGCAAGAAGGAGCAGTGGATGCTGGTCAAGTCGCACGACAGCCAGGCGCGCAGCGAAGCCGACTACAGCATCGTCGACGCCCAGCCCGACAGCGTGCTCAGCGACCGCACGGTGGTGCCGCGCAAGCCGGCAGCAAAAAAGGCCGCCGCGCCACGTCGCAAAACCGCCAGCAAAGGCCGGAAGGTGCCGTTGCCGGCACAGCTGCAGCCACAACTGGCGACCTTGGTCGACACCCCGCCCAGTGGCGACTGGCGCTACGAGGTCAAGTTCGACGGTTACCGCATCCTTGCCCGCATCGACGGTGATGACGTGCGCCTGTTCACCCGCAATGGCCATGACTGGAGCGGCAAGATGCCCAGGCAGGTTGCCGCCTTGCGTGCGCTGGGCCTCGATTCGGCCTGGTTCGATGGCGAGGTGGTGGTGGCCGGCGAAGACGGCGCGGCGGACTTCCAGGCGCTGCAGAACGCTTTCGACACCGAGCATGACGAGCACATCACCTATTACCTGTTCGACCTGCCCTTCCTGGGCGGCCAGGACCTGCGTCAGTTACCGCTGCAGGACCGGCGCAACACTTTGCAGCAGTTGCTGGAACACAACGAATCGGACGTACTCAAGTACTCCGCCGACTTTGACCAGCCCGTCGAATCCCTGCTCGACAGCGCCTGCCGGCTGCAACTCGAAGGCCTGATCGGCAAGCGCGTCGACAGCCCCTACAGCGGCCGCCGCAGCCCCGACTGGATCAAGCTCAAGTGCAAGCAGCGCCAGGAGTTCGTGATCGTCGGCTACACCGACCCCAAAGGCAGCCGCAGCGGTTTCGGCGCCCTGCTGCTGGCCTTGCACGACAACGACAGCGGCGAGTTGCGCTATGCCGGCAAGGTCGGCACCGGCTTCAGTGCAACCACGCTGGCCAGCATCCATGCCCGGCTGAAACCGTTGGAAATCGCCAGGCCGGCCCTGCCCAACCCGCCCACCGGGGCCGAAGCCCGGGGCGTGCACTGGCTGAAACCGCAACTGCTGGCCGAAGTCGCCTACGCCCAGATGACCCGTGACGGCATCGTGCGCCACTCGGTGTTTCACGGCCTGCGTGATGACAAACCGGCTACCGCCATCGACCTGGAGCGCAGCATGCCCGCCAAGACCCTGCCCAAGCGCAAGCAGGCCAAGGCCCCCGAGACCTTGGGCGAGCTGCGCCTGACCCACCCCGAGCGGGTGGTCGACGCCACCAGCGGCGTTACCAAGCGTGAGGTCGCCGAGTACTACGCCGCCGTCAGCCAGTGGATACTGCCCCAGCTTGAGCACCGCCCGGTGGCGCTGGTGCGCGCGCCGGATGGCCTGGCCGGGGAGCTGTTCTTCCAGAAGAACGCCGGCCAACTGCATCTGCCCAACGTGCTCAGCTACGACAAGGCCGAGGCCGGCCAGGCGGCGATGGTCGTCAACCGCGCCGACACCTTGCTGGGTGCCGTGCAGATGAACATGATCGAGCTGCACACCTGGAACGCCACCGACAAGGACTTCGACAAGCCCGACCGCTTCGTCCTCGACCTCGACCCGGACCCGGCGCTGCCGTGGAAGGCCATGCTCGAAGCGACCCAACTGGCCCTGACGCTGCTGGATGAACTGGGCTTGAAGGTGTTTCTCAAGACCAGTGGCGGCAAAGGCATGCACCTGGTCGTGCCCCTGACCCGGCGGGCCAGCTGGGATGAAGTCAAGGCGTTCAGCCACGGCATCGTCGAGTACCTGGCCAGGCTGTTCCCCGACAGGCTCAGTGCCGTGTCCGGGCCCAAGAATCGCATCGGGCGCATCTTCATCGACTACCTGCGCAACGGCAAGGGCGCGACCACCGCCTGCGCCTATACCCTGCGCGCCCGCGAAGGCCTGCCGGTATCCGTGCCGATCTGGCGCGAGGAACTGCCGCAACTCAAGGGCGCCAACCAGTGGAACATCGGCAACGTGCTTGAACGCCTGGGCGAGGTGGACGACCCCTGGGCGGATTATGGCAAGACAAGGCAATCGATCACCGTGGGCATGCGCAAGCAGCTGGGGCTGGCCTGATGGCGGCTTGCCTCCAGCGCTACGCCTACGCCCGCAGTGCCTCACCAAGGAGCCGAGCCCATGAGCATCGTCCAGGATTTTGACCTGACCAACCTCGATCGCCTGCTGCGAGCCTTCAGCGAGCGGCAGCAACCGCTCAACCTGGATACCCAGTTGCCGCAGCTGATCCAGGCACTGCAAGCCGACCACCTCGACCTGCTGCCCCTGCCCGGCCAGGGCAATACGCTACGGCGCTGGCAAACCCTGGCCCGGGTGGCGGGCTGTGACCTGGCCTTGGCCAAGCTGTACGAGGGCCACACCGACGCGTTGGCGATCCTTGCCGAATGCGCTGCGGCACACCACGCTGCCGAGGGCATATGGGGCGTGTGGGCCGCCGAACCGCCGGGTGCCCGCGCCTGCATCGTCGCCCGTGATGGCGACCAGGTCCGCCTGGAGGGTCGCAAGGCCTGGTGTTCGGGCGCACTGCAGATCGACCGGGCGCTGGTCACGGCCTGGGACCAGCACGACCAGCCCCAGCTGGTGGCCATCGAACTGTCCCATCCCAGCCAGGGCCTTGCCATAGACCGCTGGCAGGCCATCGGCATGGCCACCACCGCCAGTGTCGAAGTCGAATTCAACCATACCCCCGGCATCGCCATCGGCCGCCCCGGGCAATACCTGTCACGCCCCGGGTTCTGGCACGGCGGCGCTGGCATTGCGGCCTGCTGGTACGGCGCCGCCGAAGCCCTGGCAGACTACCTGCGCGAACACTGCCGCAACCCCCGCCTCGACCCACATGCCGATGCTCACCTGGGCGCGGTCGATGCAGCCTTGTACGGCGCCAGGGCGGCACTGCGCGAATGCGCGGCGTGGATCGACCGCCAGCCAGGCACGGACGCCAGCTTCGAAGTACGCCGCACCCGCGCCCAGGTGGAACAGGCGGTGGAGCAGGTGATCCACCACGTTGGCCGGGCGCTGGGCGCCACGCCTTTCTGCCGCGACAACCACTTTGCCCGGCTGAGCGCCGACTTGCCGGTATTCCTGCGCCAGAGCCATGCCGAGCGCGACCTGGCGGCGCTCGGCGAGCAGTTGGCACAACGGCCGGCGGGAGTCTGGCAGCTATGAGGCAGAACCTGATCCAGGCGAACAGCGGTACGCCGTGGGCGGCCTGGCAGCAGGCCGCGCACCTGGCCAGGGCCACCTGGATCACCCCGCAGCAGCTGTGCCCGCCAGGCCGCCGCCTGGTACTGCTGGCTCCGCACCCCGATGATGAAATTCTCATGGCCGGCGGGCTGCTGGCGGGCTTTCATGGCCGGGAAGACGACTTGGTGCTGATCTCCGCCACCGATGGTGAAGCCAGCCACCCCGGCTCTGCCCACTGGAGCGAACACCGCCTGCGCCGGCAAAGGCCGCTGGAAAGCCGCCATGCACTGCAACAGCTTGATCTCGACCTCGGCCGCCTGGACTGGCGGCGGCTCCACCTCAAGGACGGCGCGTTGCCACGTGACGAGGCGTTTCTGCTCAACCACCTGAGCCAGTTGCTCAGGCCTGACGACCTGCTGATGGCCACCTGGAGCGGCGATGGTCACTGTGACCACGAGGCAGTGGGCCGGGCTGCGGCGCAGGCGGCCCGGATGCGCAAGGTGCAATGCCTGGAGGTACCCGTGTGGGCCTGGCACTGGGCGCAACCGGACGACCCGCGCCTGCCTTGGCCGCGGGCCCACCGCATCCAGCTGGACGAGGCCAGCCTGGCCCGCAAGCGCAAGGCCCTGGCCGCCCATGTCAGCCAGCTGGAGCCGGATGGCCAGCGCCCGCCCGTACTGCCGCCGAACTTGCTGGATTGTCTGCTGCAACCTTTCGAACTGGTGTTCCTGTAAATGGAGTTGTCATGAGCCTCGACCCACAGTATTTCGCCGACCTGTACGCCACCAGTGAAGACCCTTGGGCCTTTCGCACCCGCTGGTACGAAAAGCGCAAGCGCGAGCTGGTCATGGCCAGCCTGCCGCGCCAGTGCTACCAGCGCGTGTTCGAGCCGGCTTGTGCCAATGGCGAGCTGAGCGCGTTGCTGGCCGAGCGTTGTGCCAACCTGTTGTGCCAGGACCTGGACCCTACTGCGGTAGCGCTGGCCGGTGAACGCTTGGCTGGACTGAGCAATGTCTCGGTGGAACTGGCGCGGCTGCCCTCGGACTGGCCGCATGGGCATTTCGACCTGATCGTGCTGAGCGAGGTGGGTTACTACCTCGACCCGACTGACTGGTTGCAGGTGATCGAACAGTCGGTGGCCAGCCTGACCTACGACGGTGGGCTGCTGGCCTGCCATTGGAAGCATCCCATCGCCGGCTGCCCGCAGGACGGGCGTGAAGTGCACCGCATGCTGGCCCGGCACCTGCCGCTGTATCTGCAGTTCCAGCATGACGAGGCGGACTTCGTGCTGGAGTACTGGGCCTCTCAGCCCAGCGTGGTCGACCTCGACGAGACCTGCCCATGATTGCCGTGGTGATCCCGGCCCACAACGAGGCCCGGCGCCTTGGGCGCTGCCTGCGGGCAGTACTGGCTGCCGCCCTGCAGGCGCAGCAGGCGGGGCACCAGGTGGAGGTGCTGGTGGTGCTGGACCGCTGCAGCGATGGCAGCGCCGCCGTGGCAAGGCGTTTCGGTGTACAGGTGCTGACGGTGGATGCTGGCAACGTCGGTATGGCCCGCCGGGTGGGCGCGGCATACATGGTCGAGCGCGGCGCGCAGTGGCTGGCCTGCACCGATGCCGACAGCCGGGTGCCAGCGCACTGGCTGCTGTCGCAACTGGCCTGCGGCGCCGAGGTGGTGTGCGGAACGGTGCACGTCGAGTACTGGCAACCCTGGCAGACAGCGGCCTTGCGCAAGCTGTACCAAAGCCGTTACCAGGCACGTGAGGGGCATCGGCATGTGCATGGGGCCAATCTGGGTGTGTGTGCCGACGCCTATGATCGGGTGGGCGGCTTCCAGCCCCTGGCGGCACATGAGGATGTGCAACTGGTCAACGACCTGCAGGCCAGTGGTGCGCAGATCGTATGGACCGCCAGGCACAGCGTGGCCACCAGCAGCCGGCGCGACAGCCGCGCGCGCGAAGGGTTTGGTGATTATCTGGCGGGGTTGCAGACGCAGGTCTGATCCTGGTTCGCAAGCGGCGCGATCCCTGTGGGAGCACCTTGTGTCGCGAAAGGACTGCAAGGCAGCCCCGGCAATTTCAACTGTTGCGCATCAATCCTGGGGCCGCGTTGCGGCCCTTTCGCGACACAAGGCCGCTCCCACAGGTACAGCGACAACCTCGAGAGCAACGCTGTACCTGTGGGAGCGGCTTTAGCCGCGAAGAATTCCACGCGGTGCATGGCACCGGCTGCGCCGGTGTTCGCGGCTAAAGCCGCTCCCACAGGGGGCCGCGTTATGTACAGTTCCATGCGAGCTGGCTTGCGGTGACGATTCCTTTCACGACGCCTTGCGTGTCTTCTTCGCCGGCTTCTTGCCACCGAGGCTGCGCTTGAGCAGTTCGGTGAGGTCGAGGATGTCGGCGCTTTTCCCTGCTTCCGTCGCCTCGCCCTTCTCCACAGTCTCGATCTTGCCCTTGCTGGCCTTCTCTTCCACCAGGTCCATGATGGTCTGGCGGAAGGCATCGTGGTAATCCGCGGGCTTCCAGGGCCCGCTCATGTCTTCCACCAACCGCTTGGCCATGTCCAGTTCGCGCTTGTCCACCTTGGCCTCGGTGACGCTGCTGTCCAGTTCCAGCGTTTCCAGCCCGCGCACTTCTTCGGGCCAGCGCAGGGTGATCATCACCAGCGCATCATCCAGCGGGCGCAACAGCGCCAGGTGCTGTCGGGTGTGCAGCACCACCGTGGCCAGCGCCACCTTGCCGGTTTTTGCCAGGGTTTCGCGCAGCAAGGCGTACACCTTGCCGCCACGGCGGTCGGGGGTAAGGTAGTACGGCGTGTCGAAGTGCTGCAGCGGGATCTCGCCAGCCTCCACGAAGGAAAAGATATCGATCGTCTGGGTCGCCTCGGGCCGGGCCTTGCGGATTTCCTCCTCGCTGATCACCACGTAGCGGCCCTTTTCGAACTCGACGCCCTTGACGATGTGGTCCTTGTCGATTTCCTTGCCGGTGACCTTGTTCACCCGCTTGTAGCCGACCGGTTCCATGCTGCGCTTGTCGAGCCAGTCGAAATCGACCCGCTCGGTGCGCACCGCGGTGTTGAGGGCCACGGGGATGTGCACGAGGCCGAAACTGATGGCGCCTTTCCAGATTGCCCTAGCCATGGAGGTGCTCCCAGGTTGCCTGCCAATACCTGAATCGACTGCAACGGGCGGCGAAGGTTTAGCCGCCCCGCCCTACGGCAGCGGGTTGCCGCCGGTCACGCCGAACACCTCGCCGGTGATGTAGCTGGACTCCTGGCTGGCCAGCAACACATACACCGGCGCACATTCGGCGGGCTGCCCCGGTCGCTTCATCGGTGTATGCGCGCCGAAGTCGGGGATTTTCTCCGGTGGTTGGCCACCGCTGGGCTGCAGCACGGTCCAGATGGGGCCTGGGGCAACGGCGTTGACCCGGATACCGCGCTCGATCACCTGCTTGGCCAAGGCCTTGGTGAAGGCAACGATCGCGGCCTTGGTGGTGGCATAGTCGAGCAAGGTGGCCGAAGGCTGGTAGGACTGGATCGAGGCGGTGTTGATGATGGTCGCCCCCGCCGGCATCAGCGGCACGGCCGCCTGGCACAGCCAGAACAGCGCGTAGACGTTGGTTTTCAGGGTGTGGTCGAACTGCTCGTGGCTGACCTGGCTGATGTCCTTGCGCGCCTCCTGCTTGCCGGCGACGTTGACCAGGATGTCCAGGCCGCCGAGCTGCTCGTGGGCCTGGTCGACCAGTTCCTTGCAGAACTGCTCGTCCTTCAGGTCACCGGCAAGGGCCACCACCTTGCGGCCTTCGGCTTCGATCAGCTTGATGACTTCGCGGGCATCGGGTTGTTCGATGGGCAGGTAATTGAGGGCAATGTCGGCACCTTCGCGGGCGAAGGCAATGGCCACTGCCCGGCCGATGCCCGAGTCCGCGCCGGTGATCAGCGCCTTGCGCCCCGCCAGGCGGCCAAAGCCCTTGTAGGTGGTTTCGCCGTGGTCTGGTTCGGGCTGCATGTTGGCGTCCAGCCCCGGTGCTGGCTGGCCTTGGGCCGGGAACGGAGGGTGCGGGTACTGGGTCAGCGGGTTCTGCATGCTGAACTGGTCGTGCGGTTTGCTGGGCATGGGGGCCACTCCTCTGGTGAAACCGGTGTTGGCCCATTCGCGGGCTTGCCCGCTCCCACAGGTATTGAAACTGGTGGTAGTCCTGTGGGAGCGGCAAGCCCGCGAAGGCCGTTCTACCGATTTCGAGGTAAACCGCCATCGATGGTTTTTTCCGACTGGCCCAAACACTGACCAGCGGTCGATACGTCACTCAAAGTGACTAGTTCCGTACCTCAGCTGCGTCGACATCCGGCGCATCCGGTGCATCTGGCGCGTCTGGAGCATCTGGCGCGTCGTCCACATCCGCCCTTGCAGTGTCTCTGGCTGCATTGGCAGCGACTTTGGCTTCGTCCCTGGCGGCATCTGCCGTAGCCCTGGCAGCATCTCTGGCGGCATCAGCTTCGTCTCTGGCTGCGTCGCGGGCAGCATCTGCCGCGGCCCTGGCAGCGTCTCTGGCTTCATCTGCGCCGGCTACGCCAGCAGCTTTTGCGGCGTCGCGGGCTGCATCCGCCTCGGCTCTGGCAGCGTCTCTGGCGGCATCTGCAGTAGCTTTTGCCGCATCACGGGCGGCATCTGCTTCAGCCCTTGCAGCGTCTCTGGCTGCATCAGCATCGTCTCGGGCTGCGTCCCTGGCGGCATCTGCCGCATCGTTGTCGTTGTCGTTGTCGTTGTCGTTGTCATGCGCATCGCCTGGGCCTCTGCCGGCCATGCCACCATGGTCACCATCGCCGGCCCCCGGGCCACCATGGCCGCCATGACCGCCACCGCCGTCACCGCCGTGACCACTGCCTCCGCCACCGCTGCCACCACCGTGACCGCCACCGCCTCCAGAGCCACCGCTGCCACCACCGTGACCACCGCCACCTCCAGAGCCACCGCCGCCACTACCGTGACCGCCGCCGCCTCCAGAACCACCGCTGCCACCACCGTGACCGCCGCCACCTCCAGAACCACCGCCGCTGCCGCCGTGGCCACCACCACCGCCGCCGCTGCCACCGTCTTTGGCATACACGCTGGAGAAACTACCGATGTAGTCAGGCACCAGGACGGTCGAGGCCGACAGGACGCCACCTATTGCCAATGCCAACAAACATTTCTTGAGCAACATGATGCACCTCCGCTTGGAGTTGCGTCGTCATCTCCGTATCGAACGCAATGACCAATGAGTTCGCAACCGCCCATGGAGCGGACAGCCAACCGGCGCGGCCATAGATCTGCAGTGTCAGCGAGCAGCTTCGGTTTCGCACGATCCTTCAGAGCCAGTCAGCATCTTTGCGTGGGAAATATTCCCACATATTAAGACTAGTACTGTCTGCCTGAGTTCAAAGGACCGAATATCAGGCCAAGGTACGTTGTGAGACTGTTGGGGCCGCTTTGCGGCCCTTCGCGGCGGTTCGGCGTCCCGACGTGCCCGCGAAGGGCTGCAAAGCAGCCCCAGTCAAGCTAGCCGTCACGCCTGGCTGAACAGCACCTGCCTGAAAGCCTCGGCCGCCAGGTGCACCTGCACCGCCCAGTCCTGCGCCGCGTCACTGCCAGCATCATCGGAAATGTATTTCAGGCACACGAACGGGATGCCTTCGCCGCGTGCGATCAGCGCCAGCACGTAGGCTTCCATGTCGACCACGTCATAAGGTGCATCGCCATGGTTGATCTCGAAGCTGTCGCCACTGCCGCAGGTTTCCAGGGCCAGGCCGGGGATTTGCGCCCCATGCTCCAGCACCACCGGGATATCCGACAGAGGTGTCTGGTAGCGGGCGAAGCCAAGCGGGGTCACATCCATGTCGCGCTGCACGAAGCGGGTACAGCACACCACCTCGCCCTTGCCATGGCGCTGGCTGCCGGCCGAGCCGAGGTTGACGATCAGCCTGGGCCGGCGCGCGGCAATGGCCTTGGTCAGGGCGATGGCGGCATTGACCTTGCCGATGCCGGTGAACACGGTGTTGACGTCAGCGAATACATCGCCGGCCTCGGCTTCGAGGGCGAAGACAAACAACGTGTCGTCCAGGGAAATGTCGGGGAATTGCTTGATCAGCATCATGGCGCAGGTGGTTCCGAGTGGCTGCGAAAGGCGCGGCCATTTTCGGCAAACCCCGGCTAATTGCAAGCCCCGGCGGCCACCACGGCCCGTAACGCCTGCGCCCTGCCCAGGCCGGCAGCGCTGGCCTGAGCCAGGCATTGCAGTTGCTGATCGGCATGGGTGCCGTCGCGCAGCAGGCGTTGTGCATGGTGAAAGGCACGCTCGGCGTCTGCGGTGTCGATCGGCAACTGCTCCTGCAGCTGGGCCAACCAACCTTCGGCCGTGACCGGCTGTTGCTCATGCAGGCCAATGAACTCGCCCTGGCGCCCATGACGCATGGCGCGCCAGTAGTTTTCCTGGGTGATCCAGCGCTGTTCGCGGTTGCAGGCCGCCGGGTCATGCCGGTACACGATGCTGTGCTCCACCAGGTGACGAAACAGCGCAGCGATGCACAGCGCGTCCTCCAGCCGCGGGCAGCCATCGCAGATGCGCAGCTCGACCGTCGGGAAGCGCCGCGAAGGCCGGATCGCCCACCAGAAGTCGCCATCCGCGGCCAGCGACCCTGTGCGTTGCAGCAATGCGCGGTAGCGCTCGTAGGCGGCCCAGTCCGGCAAAGGCTCGGGCAAGCCCATGTGCGGCCATTCCCCGCAAATCACCCGCCGGTAGCTCATGTAGCCGGTGCACTGGCCTTCCCACAGCGGAGATGACGCACTCAGCACCAGCAACAGGGGCAACCAGCCCAGTACGCGGTTGATCAATTGCATGCGGTCGCAACCTGGCGGTACGCCCACGTGTACATGCAGGCCGTTGAGCAGGCTGCGCCGCGCCACATGCCGGTAGTCAGCGAACAGTTGCTGGTAGTGCGCCGGGGTAGCAGGTTTCTGCCGCAGCCAGGCGGCATTGGGGTGGCTCGCCGCACCGTACAGGCCCATGCCCTCTTCGGCCAGCGCTGTATTCAGCCGCTGGCGGCTTTGCTGGAAGAACTCGCGTGCCTCGAACAGGTTGGCGAACACCGGCGAGGCCACCTCGATCTGGCTGCGGAACATTTCCTGGGCAAAATGCTGGCCCAAGGTCTCCTTGCAACGCTCCAGCACAGCTGGCGAAGGCGTAGCTGGCACCTGCCCTGTGTCCAGGTTCACCAGCAGGTATTCTTCCTCGATGCCGAACGTGCAGGGTCGGGCCATGCTGCCTCAGCTGTTGCGGGTAACTGTGAGCACCACCGCGGCGATGCGCTCGACCTGCTCGTAACCGGGTTCGTTCAGTTGCTCGCCGAACACGTCCGGGTCGATTTCCCGATACACCCAGGACCATTCCGGGCCCGCCAGGCGCAGGCGAATGGCTTCGAGCAAGGCGTCCCGGCCTTCGACGATCGCCACGCCGGTATACAACAGTAGCGAGCCCCCCGAGCCGAGCCGCTCGCAGGCTTGTTCGACGATCCGCAGCGAAAGCTGCGCGCCGAGCGAACCGCCGCCATGCCGATAGGTACGTTCGCTGGCATCGAGCATGTACGGCGGGTTGGCAACGATAAGGTCGAACAGCCCGGTAATGCCGCCGAGCAGGTCACTTGGCTCCACGGACACATTGCTCAGGCCCGCCAATGCCGCGTTGATCGCGGTGTAACGCAGCGCGAGCGGGTTGATATCCACGGCGCTGACCTGGGCATGGGGAGCCGCCCGGGCAATCAGCAAGGCGCCGACACCCGTGCCGCAACCGATATCCACGGCATGCTCGACACGCTTCGGCGTGCGTTGCAGGTGATCATGGATGACCTGGGCGAAACGGTAACTGTCGGGGCCGAAAAACACCGCGTCGGATTGTTGGGTGGGGTACGCGGAGTGCACCAGCAGCAGGTCGTCGAGCGTGGACCAGCGCACGCGGCTGATCAGCAAATCACCGTGCTCCTCGAGTACCTGGGCCTGCCGCATCTGGTCCAGCTCATCGGCAGAAACCAGTGACGATTGGAACGGACGGTTCCAGCCGAACACATCGCGCACTGTCCTGGCCTGCCCGACTTCCGGGCGCGCATTCACGCGAGCATGGGTTGCCGGGGTGACGCAGGTGAAGCGGTAGCCGTCGGCGCGCAGGCGCCTGCCTAGTTGCAGCATTGCCTGGTCAGCCTGGGTCTGTTGCGGATCGAGCAGCATCAGCGGGTCATCTCCTGAACAAGGCCGGTAGCACGCATATAGCGCCGAGTGGCCAGCAAGCCTTCCGGTGTTGCATGGCGGTTACCGGACATCGTGTCGATCAACGTCTCGATATCAGCGTCCGCGGCAGGAGTGGAAAGCGCATCATCCGATTGCACTTGCACCTCCCAGCTGCCAGGCAGCACGCGGCGCCCCCGGGCTTGCCAACCTGCCGCGATCCAGTCGTGCCATAGTTGTTTTTCATACGCCGTGAACACGCCATACATCGGTGCCGAGGGGCCGTTGATGAGCCCCCACCAGCGGCTGTTGGCGGGTGCTTCACCACGGCGGATCCAGCCCTGCGCCTGCAGGGCCTGCAGAAACGCGGGCATGGCGCCGGGTTCGGCCAGCCATTGGTTGACGGTACGTTTTTGCAGGCGGCAATGGTCGGAATGCATGAACTGGCCAAAATTGCGCTTGTGCTCCAGTGCCGACAGCAACTCGGATTCAAGATCGAAGCTGCTGATCAGGCTGGGTGTATCAAGCCCCAGGTCGTTCAAGCGGTACCCACTGCGCACCCGCTGGTAGAACTGGCCAGCTTCGTCGGCCGGGCAGAGTTGGCGTAGCGCCTGGATGGACAGATGCGCATGCCCGCTGGCCGCGTTGTCGATGGTCACGTGAAGCTGGAAATAATGGCCATCGATGCCCAGTTCCGCCAGTTCGTAGGTGGTGATCAGCAGATGCAACGGTGGTTGTTCATAGCCCAGGTTGTAGCCGATCAGCTCGGGAAGGAAATCATCGCCGTGGCGCCCCAATGCCAATTGCAAGGCGCCCTGCAGGTAACGTTGGTCGTCCAGTTCAGGCATACCCAGGCAACCCAGCCGGCTCAACAGCCGTTGGTAGATCAGCACATGGTTGCAGCGCGGATCACCGCCGCCCAGTTCTTCCAGGTAGGTGCGAATCAGGCCGTGATAGCGCGGATCGCTCCACTGTCGCAAGGTACTGTGCAGCCATGCCCCGTCCACTGCCTTGGTGGGCGCCACTTGTTGCAGGAACCACAACGCCTGGGCGCGGTTGGCAAAATAGCGCCGCGGCGCGCCTTGGCGGCGGTGCTCGAGGTAACTGGCATAGGCCTCGGCCACCTGGCTTGCATGGCTAGCGCTCCAGGCTTCCAGCTGAGCAGGGTCGGCAGGCAGGTCATCCGGCAAACGCTGCGCGCGCGCCAATTGTTCGCTCAGCCACGCCGCGCTCGTGGTGTCGTGGGCCACGAGCAACTTGTGGTAACGCTCCTTCAGGCTTGGCCCATTTGCCGAAGCCGGTATCACCGCGCCGGTCTTGCGGGTCATTACCGTCATGCCGTAGTCCTTGTCCGCGTTTTATTGGCTGGGTTTCTGGCCAGGCATCGGCTCGGGGTCCGGCGCAGGTTGGGGAGCAGGTTTGTCGCCGGGTTGCTGCATCTGCAGCGAAGGTTTGCTTTGGTCGGCATCCTTTGCCGGGTGGTCGTTGTCCCGGTCGAAACAGCCGCCCAGCAAGCCAAGCGTGCCTACCAGCGCTATCAGAGGGATCAATCGCATGGGGTTCTCCTCATGTGCAGAATCGCAGTGCCCGATCGCCCGGGCACTGCGTAGCCTCACTTACGAACGGCCGCCCTTGCGGCCCGACTCGCTGGTACGGCCACCACCGGATTGCTGGCCGCCCTTGCGCCCAGCTTCGGAGGCTTTTTCACGGTCATTGGCAAAGTTGCCCGGGTTCTTGTTGCCACCTTGGCTGCCTTGCTGGTTGCCGGTGCGGCTGTTCTCTTTGTTGGCCATGGTCTTAAACCTCGTATGACTTCGGAATGCACGGCATTACCTGCCGTACACCAGTTGGGAGTTCGGTCATTTCGGCGGATTCGGTTTAATGCGAAGCGTTCGGACCAACGGCATTAAATAAGCGGCATCAGCATATTTGGCGCGCCTGTCAGTCGCGCGATGTGGTTTCCAGGCGTGCCTGTCGCCTTCCCAGCAAACCTCCGGTCATCGCCCAGCCCAGGGCAATCAGCGTACCGATCAACATCGCCAGTTGCGGGTACTCGCCCATCACATCCAGCCCCCGCTTGACCCAGCCGCTGAGCGCATCACCGCCGCGGTAGACCACGGTGTCGATGAAGTTCTTGGCCTTGTACTTGTCCTCGGCGGGCAGCACGGTGAACAGCATCTCCCGCCCCGGCCGCACCAGCGCGTACTCACCGGCCCGGCGCACCACCATCACCACCACGAACACGGCGAACACCGGGGCCAGTGCCAGCCCCAGGAAGCCTGCAGCCATCACCAGCGGCACCGCCACCAGCAGCACGCCCACCCCCAGGCGGCGGGCCAGGCGCCCGGTGAGGAACACCTGGGTGAGGATGGCCAAGGCCTGTACCACGGTGTCGATCAGGCCGAATACCTGGGTTTGCCGGGTACGGTCGGTGAAGGTTTCGCTGACGATGCGCGCCTGTTCGAAATACAGGAAGGTGCTGACACTGGCGAGCAACACCACGAACAGGGCAATGCCCAGCAGGTAGGGCGAGCGCAGTACGGCAGTGGCACCGGCAAACGGGTTGCCGCCCAGTGGCCGGGAACCTGCCCGTTCGGCTTGCGCCGGCAGTGGATGCCGCGTTCGCCAGCGTTGCAGGTACAACGTGGCGCCGATGCTGCCCAGCAGCAACGCCGCGGCCAGCACCAGCAACCCGGCATGGCCCAGCGGCGCCACCAGCAGCGTGCCCAGGATGGGGCCACTGAGCCCACCCAGGCTGGCCCCGGCCGCCAGAAGGCCGAACAGGCGCTTGCCTTGCGCGGTGGAAAACAGGTCGGCGAGCACGCTCCAGGCCAGCGAGATGCTCAGCAGGTTGAACACCGACAACCAGATGTAGAAGGCCCGAGCCGTCCACGAAGCTTCCGGATTGCGGGCAAACAGCACGGCGAACAGCAGCAGGTTGCTGGCGAAGAAGCCGTAGGTCCAGGGCAGGATGTACCGGCGCTGCACCTTGGAGGCCAGCCAGCCAAACAACGGCAGGCACGCCAGGGTGGCGATGAAGGTGCCGGTGAACAGCCATTGCAGGTTGTCCACGCCACCGGCAACGCCCATGGTTTCGCGCACCGGGCGCAGCATGAAATAGCCAGTGAACAACAGGTAGAACAGCAGCAAACCGGCGATCACCGCCGGCCCTTCGCCGGGCTGGATGTTCAGCCCCTGGTCCAGGCGCCGCCGCCAGGCTGCCATGGTGTCAGGCAAACTGCTTGATCAGCGCCTGTTGCTGCGCCTGGGTCAGCAACGGCCCGTGCCCGGCCTTGAGCTGGTCAAGTTGGCGCTCGGGCCGGCTGGTCGCGGGTATGACCGTAGTCACCGCCGGGTGACTGATGGCGAACTTCAGAAACAGCTGCGCCCAGCTGCCGATACCTGCCTCTGCGGCCCAGCCGGGCAAGGCCTGGTCCCTCACCCGGGCGAACAGGCGGCCATCGTCGAATGCCCGGTTGATCAGCACGGCGACGCCCTTGTCCTGGCACAGCGGCAGCAGTTCGCGGGCGGCGTCGGGGGCATTGACCGAGTAGTTGATCTGGATGAAGTCCAGCGGTTCGCTGCGCACGATGCGGGCGACCTCGTCCTGGCCACTGTTCAGGTAATGGGTGATGCCGACATAGCGGGTCTTGCCCTGCTGCTTCAACTCGCGGGCATAGGGCAGTTGGGTCTGCCAGTCGCGCAGGTTGTGGATCTGCAGCAAGTCGACCTTGTCGGTGCGCAGGCTCTCGAGGCTGCCGGCCCATTGCGCTTCGGCGTCTGCCCGGCTGTCGGCGGCGATCTTGGTGGCGATGAAGCACTGCCGGTGCCAGCCGCCCTCTTCCAGCAACTGGCCGAGAATGCTGTCGGCGCCGCCGTAGTTGGGCGAGGTGTCGATGACCCGGCCACCGCCTTCGAAGAACGCCTTCAGTACAACTTTCAGCTGCTGGTACTGAGCCGAACCGGCTTGCACTTCGAAACTGCCGGAGGTACCGGCACCGATCACCGGCAGCGCTTCACCGGTGCTCGGCACGTTGCGGGTCAGCAAGCCCGCCGGGGCAGCGGCGTGCAACCAGGGGCTGGCGGCCAGCAAGCCCAAGGTAGCACCCGCACGTAGGACATCACGACGTGCGTACATGGAAAAGCTCCCGTCACGAAGCGGAAACTTTCAAGGCTAGCCGCTGTACCCCGCTGCGTCCGGTGTTTCTGTATCTGGATGTTTAGCGATCAGGCTTGCAGCAGCAGGCTCAGGTCGACACCCGTCTCGCTCATGGGCGGGCACCAGTAGTAACCACCGGTCAGTGGCCGGCTGAAGCGGTACAGGCCGTCGATGATGCCGTCCTCCAGGCCGCTCATGCGCCGCAGCTGCACCTCGAACGCATCGAAGCTGTGGCCCAGGGCCACGAAGGCCAGGCCAGCGCCACGCTGGTCTGCCCAGGCCACCGAACGACGGACGATGAACGCTTCTGGTTCGAAGCTTTCCTGGGCCGTGCGTTTGACGTGGGCGGACTCGGGGGCGTCGTCGAGCTCTTCGTTGTCGCTGAGGCGGCGGCCGATGATGTTGTCCTGGTCGGCCTGGGGCAGCGACTTGAAGTACTCCAGGTCGTGCTTCCACAACTGGAACGCGGCAAAGCTGGAGCCATCGGCGCCAATGGCCGCTTGCACGGCCTCTTCGTCCACCGGGTTTTCGGTGCCGTCCTCATAGCCGGTCAGGTCATGGCCGCCACGGTGCAGGAAGCCGTCGACGCTGTCGGCCAGGCGCAGGGCCGGTGCCAATGCCAGCTCCAGGGCCTGGGCCCGCAGCAGCAAGTCGCCGCGCTCGTTGCCGCGCAGCCACAGCCACAGGGCGTGTTGGGTGCTGGGGTTCTCCACTGCAGCATCCAGCTGCGGGAAGGCGCGCAAGCCAGGTACTTCACGGCCCAGGGCCTTGGCCAGCGGGGCGCCGACACCCAGGATCAGCTGTTCGCCATCGACCTGCGGCAGCAAGGCATCCAGGGCGGCAGGCAGGGCCTCTGGCGACTGCAGGGTGAAGAACAGGTGACGGGCGTGGGCCGGCACCGGGGTGGCAAGCAGACCTTGCTGGAACGGCATGACAGGCTAATCCTCGGTAAAAACCGGAATGCTACTGCGCCTGCAGGCCTACTGCAACGCGGCATACAGCCTCGCTGGCCGCTGCGCTTGGTAACAAACGGTTACCAAGGGCTGGCGCTTTGCAATTATCTATCAATCAGGGCCGACCTACACTCCTCGGGATCCTTCGCCCGAGAGACCGCCCATGACCGCATCACCTTTGCTCACCGCCTTTCTGCCGCTGGCCCTGGGCATCATCATGCTCGGCCTCGGGTTATCGCTGACCCTGGCCGACTTCGCCCGCGTGGTGAAATACCCCAAGCCGGTGGTGGTAGGCCTGGTTTGCCAGATCCTGCTGCTGCCGCTGGTGTGCTTCCTGATTGCCAACGGCTTTGGCCTGGAGTCGGCCCTGGCGGTAGGGCTGATGTTGCTGGCCGCCTCGCCTGGCGGCACCACGGCCAACCTGTTCAGCCACCTGGCCCATGGCGATGTGGCGTTGAATATCACCCTGACGGCGGTCAACTCGCTGATCGCGATCCTGACCATGCCACTGCTGGTGAACCTGTCGCTGAGCTGGTTCATGGCATCGGACCAGGCCATACCGCTGCAATTTGCCAAGGTGATGCAGGTGTTCGCCATCGTCCTGCTACCGGTGGCGCTGGGCATGCTGGTTCGCCGCTTCGCACCCGCTTTTGCCGCGCGCATGGAGAAGCCGATGAAGCTGGTGGCCGCGTTGTTCCTGGCGTTCACCATCGTCCTGGCGCTGGCCAAGGACTGGCAGACCGTGGTTGCGTACGCGCCGGTGGTGGGCCTGGCCGCGCTGCTGTTCAACCTGCTGAGCCTGAGCGTGGGCTACTGGGTGCCGCGCCTGCTGAACATTCCCAAGCGCCAGGCGATTGCCATCGGCATGGAGATCGGCATCCACAACGGCACCTTGGCAATTGCCCTGGCATTGAGCCCTTCGTTGCTGAACAACGCCACCATGGCGGTGCCGGCGGCGCTGTACAGCCTGATCATGTTCTTCACCGCGGCGGCGTTTGGCTGGTGGGTGAGCCGCGGGCATGTGGCGGCGCAGCCCAGGGGTGAAACAGTGAACTGAGGGCCTTTCCACGTACCCTGTGGGAGCGGGTTTACCCGCGAAGAATCCAACTCGGTGCATGGCACCGGCTGCGCCGGTGTTCGCGGCTGAAGCCGCTCCCACAGGGTCCCTGCTGACTCAATGAGTCATTTGCAGTTGCATCATCGTGGGCTGCTCTGCCAGTCCCTGTCACAACTGGCTGCGCTTACGCCGCAACTGCTGTTTCAGCACCTTCAACGGCGGTGCATAGAAAAACCCGAATGACACACTCCCCGTGCGCCCCTTCACCGCGTGATGCAACCGGTGCGCGCGATGCAAACGCTTGAGGTAGCGGTTGACCGGCCGTGGCTTGCGTGGCCAGTGCCGGTGAAAGAAACCGTCGTGGGCCACGACATACAGCACGCCGTACCCCGCCACCCCGCCACCCACCCACTGCAAGGGCGCATAACCACCCTTGCCCAGGGCCACCAGCAGCGTGGCAATCAGCCCCAGGGCCACCAGGTACAGGTCATTGGTTTCGAGCATGCCCAGTTGCGGCTCATGGTGCGAGCGGTGCAGCCACCAGCCCCAGCCATGCATGATGTACTTGTGAGCCAGCGTGCCAACGCCCTCCATGGCCACCAGGGTGCCGAACAGCACGGCGAGATTGAACAGCATGGAACGGTCCGGGGGATGGCAAGGGAAGGCGCAAGGGTACCGATTGCCCGCGTTTTTTTCCATGCAGGCGTGACCGGTAGCAGGCCCATTGCGGATGAAGCCATTGTCATGTTTTTGCCCTTGACCTGGCCTGCCACGGGGCGTAAGGTCCGCGGCGCAATTTTGCATCCCTGAACAGGAGACCTGCATTGGACAGTAGCCCCAGTCGCATGCGACAGGCCCACGTGGCGCGCTAGTCCGGCAGTGTCCTGCACTGTCTGGCCTGCCTGGCAAGACGGTGGTTTCTTGTAATCCCCCTCTTCTCCCTCCCCCTTCGTGGTCCTGCGCATTTTCTGGTTTTTCAACCGCGCCAGCTGATGGCGTTCTTGCGGGCGTGTGCCCGTGGAAGAGGTTTGCTATGGATTGGAAAGTATTTCTGCTGCGTGTCAGCATCGCCCTGCTGCTGGGGGCGCTGATCGGCGCCGAACGTCAACTGCGCCAGCGCCTGACCGGGCTGCGCACCAATGCACTGGTCAGCACCGGTGCCTGCCTGTTCGTGCTGATGACCCAGGCGGTGCCGGGCATGGCGCCCACCGATGCGTCGCGTATCGCCGCGTACGTGGTATCGGGCATCGGTTTTCTTGGTGGCGGCGTGATCATGCGTGACGGGTTCAACGTACGTGGTCTGAACACCGCCGCCACGCTGTGGTGCACGGCCGCGGTCGGCGTGCTGTGCAGCCTCGGGCTGCTGCTGGAAGCGACGCTGGGTAGCCTGGTGGTGCTGTGTGCCAATATCCTGTTGCGCGACATTGCCCAGCGCCTGGACCGCCAGGAAGTGGTGCCGGCCAGCGAGGTGGAACAGCACTTCGAGGTGCGCATCGTCTGCCGCGCCGAGGACGAGATCCAGGTCCGCAGCCTGATGTTGCACAGCCTGGGCGACCCGCAGCTGCGCCTGCAGTCACTGCACAGCGAAGACCTGGCGAACCCCGCACGCCTGGAAGTGCGCGCCGAACTGCTCGGCACCGCGCAGGCACCAGCGCAACTGGAACGGTTGGTCAGCCGGGTCAGCCTGGAGAAAGGTGTAAGCTCGGTGCGCTGGCAATTGCAGCCGCAGGTGCTGGCGGCAGACTAGAACGAAAGGACTTCTTCATGCGCATTCGCCCTACCCTCGAGCAAGACATTCAATGGCTGCCGGGCGTCGAACGCTCGGCTGCCCAGGTCTTTGCCGCCCGGCCGGCGCTGGCATGGCTGGCGCAAGGAGATGTGATGGACTGCGGCACCCATCAGGCATTTGTCGAAGCTGGCGGGAGCTGGGTGGCCGAGGGGCCGGATGGGCGCATTCTGGGGTTTGCCTGTGCCCGGTTCGAGGATCAGGCGCTGCATCTTCATGAAATTTCAGTGCGTCGGGAGGCCCAGGGGCAAGGTGTCGGGCGCAAGCTGCTGCAGCAGGTGGCCGATGCGGCACGTCAGGCGGGGGTGCGGGAGCTGACCTTGACCACCTTTGCCGATGTGCCGTGGAATGCGCCGTTCTATGCGCGGTTGGGGTTCGAGGTGATTGATGAGGGGCTGCTGGATGCACGCTTGCAGCAGATTCTGGCCGAGGAGCGTGCCCGTGGGCTTGAGGGCCGTTGTGCGATGCGCCTTGGCGTAGATAACTAGACCCCCGGGGCTGCTTTGCAGCCCATCGCCGGCAAGCCAGCTCCCACAGGGACCGCGCCGTGCCAAAGAGATGCACATTACCTGTGGAAGCTGGCCTGCCGGCGATGGGGCCGGTACAGGCAACCCAAAGCCTTCATTCCTCTACACCCACCACCGAACTTTCTGCTACACAATACCCATCCCGCCCCTGGCGCTTGGCCTGGTACAGCGCCGCATCCGCTGCCGCCATCAGGCGCTCGGCCGTCACTCCCTCCCGCGCCAGGTCACCCACGGCAATCCCCGCACTGAACGAAACACGCCCCAGTGGGCTGCCCGCATGCTCCAGCGGCTGCCGACGCAACAGCTGTTGCACTTCCTGCACCAGCAGTTCCGCCCCGCGAACATCGGTATCAGGCAGCAGCAATGTGAACTCCTCGCCGCCATAGCGCACAGCCAGGTCGGCCGGCCGCTTCAGCGCCTGCTGCAGCACCTCGGCAAAGCGCCGCAGGCACTGGTCACCCGCGGGGTGCCCGTATCGGTCGTTGTAGGCCTTGAAGTAATCCAGGTCGAGCATCACCAGCGCCAGCGGATAGCCCTGGCGTCGCGCCCGGCGCAGCTCCGGCTCGAACACTGCATCCAGCCGACGACGGTTACCCAGGCCGGTCAGGCTGTCGGTCAGTGCCAGGGCCTTCAGGGTCTGGTGTGCCTGGTGCAGCGCACGCTCGATCACGATACGCTCGCGCAACTGGCGCAACACCACGCCACCAAAGGCCGCCAGCCCCACCAGCAACAGCAGCAAGACCGCCACCGACTTGATCGCATCGTGTCGCCAGGGCGCAACGATCGACTCCCGCGACAAGCCCGCCTCCACTACCAACGGGTAGCTGCCCAGCGCGCGAAAGCCATACAGCCGTGGCGTGCCGTCCACCACGGCGACCGCCTCGGCCACCCCTTCGCTTGCATACGGCAGGTGCTTGCGGAAGATCTCGCTGCTGCTCAGGCTGCGGCCCACCACCTGCTCGACGAACGGCCGCCGTACCAGGATGGTGCCGTCGCGCTTGGCCAGCACCAGCGCGCCACGTTCATCGATCTTGAAGTCGCCGTAGTAACGCACGAACCACTCCACCTTGATGGTGCCCAACAACACCCCGGCGAAGCTGCCATCGGCATATTGCAGGCGCCGTGAAATGGGGATGATCAGGTCGCCAGTGGAACGGCTGCGCACCACCGAACCGATGTGTACCCCACGGTCGGTATGGTCGCGGTGGTAGATGAAGTAGTCGCGGTCGGCATTGTTGGCATTGGGCGGGACTACCGCCTGGTCGGTCACGATCCAGCTGCCATCCGGGCCATACACGAACAACCCGTGCAACTGCGGCATGATGCTTTTCTGCTGCACCAGCAAGGTATGCAGACGCGGCCGGTCGATGTGCTCGAAGCCGTCGCCTTCCAGGCGCTCGGCCAGCGCCGCGGTAATTGCGTCGACCTGGCGGATGGCGTCTTCGGCATGCTGCGCCGTGGCCCGGGCCAGGTTGGTGACCATGTTTTCGGCGTTGGTGAAGGCGTGCCGGTAGTCGCGCCAGATACGCCAGCCTTCCACCACGACGAAGGCCAGCATCACCACCAGCATGAACGCCAGTACCAGGCGGAACAGCGCCACAGCGCGGCCCTCGCCTGTTATCGCGAAGAACCCGTCTTCATCCTGTTTCCTGGCTGCACACATTGAAATCCCTAGCCATACCGCGTTCGCCGCCTTTCACTATAGTTCAGCACCACCTGGGCGCAGCCGGCCAGGAAAAAGATTAAACCTTTGCCGCTCATTCACCCTCAACCGTACGCGACACTGAGGTCGCGCCACGGTTTAAGGAGTGAAGCATGAGCAGTCTCTTCATCAAGCGCGTCGGTTTTTCCATGGTGTTGGGCCTGGCATCGGTACACGCGATGGCGGCGAGTTCCGATGACTTCGTCGAAGCGGCCACCGAGGCCGGTATTGCCGAAGTGGTCACCGGCAAGCTGGCTCTGGAAAAAACTCAGAATTCCGAAATCAAGACCTTCGCCCAGCAGATGGTCACTGACCACACCAAGGCCAATCAGAAACTCGGCGACATCGCTCGCAAGCTCGATATATCCGTACCCGATGAGGCGGCAGTAACCGACAAGGTCAAGAAAATGATCCTGGAATGGCGGGAGGAGTCGTTCGACAAGTCTTACGTCAACAACCAGGTCGACGCTCACGAAAAGGCGGTGGAGTTGTTCAAGAAGGAAGCGGCATCTTCTGACAAGGCTGAATTGAAGGCCTTTGCCAGCGAAACCCTGCCCAAACTCGAACAGCATCTGGAGCATGCCAAGGCGCTTCAGGCCAAACACGGCAAGTGAGGCCCGCCATGAGTAACGATGCATTGAAAGCCGAAGTGCTGACTCGCCTGCTGCACGCTCACCCCCAGGGGCTGGGCAAGGAAGTGCTGGACAACTACCGGGGCGAGAAAGCCGTGGCCGGTATGCTCAAGACGCTGCAGGAGGCCGGTTTGATTCAGGATGGCAGCGTGGCGGTGAGTAGCGACCATCAGATCAGCGTGAACTACCCCATCAAACTCTCGGCTGCGGGCGTGGAGGCAGCCAGGCAGGCAGAGTCCTGAGTCAAGCGGGCGTAGCTTGCCTGAGACAGCCTGCCCCAAGCAGTGCCGTGTTGATCGCGGGGGCCGCTGAGCGGCCCTTTGCGACAAATGCTACCTTCACGGTGATTTTTCGACGTCCCGCGGTGGCTTGGCAGGCCCTTGAGGGTCGACTTGCGGATCCTCCACATCTGGCGAATCGGGGTCGAAACCCAAGTCCTGGCGTTTGTTCGCCTGCTCGGACGAATGGGGCCCTTGGGGATGTTTTTCTGGCTGTTGTGGTTCAGGCATGAGGCTTTCTCCGGTGAGTGTCTAGGGAAGAAACCACCGGCCAGGAAAAGTTTGATTAATCTGTATCCACCGCTAGCTGGGCACGGCATTGAACCAACGCTGCATCACGTTGCTTCAGTTGCTCCTCGAGTTGCTGCAGTTGGCGAGCCTGTTCCGTGCACAAGTCGCGCCTGGCCTCCAGGCTCTGTGCCTGTACATCCAGCTGCCGACGCATTTCCTCGCTGGCACCCTGCGCCTGGGCCAGGATCGTTCGCAAACCCTGAATCTGCGCGTCGCGCTGCTCCAGCAATTCGTCCTGCGCCCTGCAGGCGCTGGCGGCTTGGCGGTGCTCGCCCAACAAGCGCTCATTGTCGCGGTGCAGGCGGGTCAGCTCGTCCTGTTTGACGATCATGCCCTGCTGCAGCTGACGCACCTCTACCTGCAACTGTTGCAGCTGTGCTTCGTGGCGACGTTGCTCCTGTTCACGCTGTTCGCGACTGGCGTTGCGGTAGTGTTCCAGCGCATCGCGGGCATGCCGGTGCTTGTCTTCCAGTGATTTGACCTGCTCGTCCTTGTCGGCCAGGCGCACCTGCAGCTCGCCCAGCGACTGGTTGAGGCTGGCACTGCGCAGCTGTTCGGCCTGCAGGGTGCTTTGGGTGGAGAGCAGTTTCTCCGATTCGGCCGCCAGCGCGGCCGCGTCGATCTGATGCTGCTGATGCGCCGCAGCCAGTGCCTGCTGGGCAATCGCCAGCTGCGCCTCCAGTTGTTCGCGCTGTCGAGTGAAGGCGCTTTCGGCCTGCTCGATCTTCAGGTCGGCTTCGTCCTGCAACTGGGTTGCCAGTTGCCCGACCATCCGGCTCAGCACATCACTCAGTGCAATGCCGCCCTCAGAGGCAACAGGCTGCTGGCCATTCAACTCTTTCAAGTAGCGGTGAATCGTGGTCTTGGAGCCGGTGTTGCCCAGCTCGATACGTATGGCATCGATGCTGGGGTTCTCGCCCCGGGCAATCAGCGCCTGACGCGCCTGCTGCACTACAACCTTGTTGATACCGCCCCGGGCCATGCTTGCTCCTACGATTTTGTAACGTGTTATGTACCATGTAATTACGTACCAATTATGGAGACATGCCATTGCCCATGCAAACATTTCCTATGGCGGAATAATCACGGCTTATCGCATGTGAGTGGTTCATGAAGGCCGTGCAAGGGAATAAAGCAGTACGCCAGACAGCAAAACGCCCCGCTCGGCTTCAAGCCGGCGGGGCGCTGCAAAAGCTGACACAGGTAGCGTCAGGTGTAGTGTTCAACCCTGGCAGGTGTTCTACGCATCAGCACCTTGCCGTGGCGTACCGACACCAGCGCATGCCCCTGGCTGCGCACCATTTCGTAATCGTCCGGTGCCGACAGCAGCAACAGGTTGGCCGGTAGCCCCACTTCGATGCCGTAGCGCTCGCCCAGGTTCAGGGTGCGGGCGCTGTTGTCGGTGATCAGGTCCAGGCAGCGCTGCAGGTCTTCGTAGCCAAGCATGTGGCAGATGTGCAGGCCGGCCTCGAGAATACGCAGGATGTTGCCGTTACCCAGCGGGTACCAAGGGTCGACGATGGAATCCTGGCCAAAGCACACGTTCATCCCGGCCCGGTCAAGCTCGGCCACGCGGGTGACGCCGCGGCGTTTCGGGTAGTTGTCGAAACGCCCTTGCAGGTGAATGCTCTCGGTCGGGCAGGACACGAAATTGATACCCGACTGCTTTAGCAGGCGGAACAGCTTGTAGCAGTAGGCATTGTCGTACGAGCCCATGGCCACGGTATGGCTGGCTGTCACCCGGGCCCCCATGCCGCGCACCCGCGCCTCTTCGGCCAGCACTTCGAGAAAGCGCGACTGTGGGTCGTCGGTCTCGTCGCAATGCACATCCACCAGGCAGCCGGTACGCTCGGCCAGGTCCATCAGGAACTTGACCGACGACACGCCCTGGTCGCGGGTGTTCTCGAAATGCGGGATGCCGCCAACCACGTCGGCGCCGATGGCCACCGCTTCAGCCATCAGCGCCCGGCCATTGGCATAAGACTCGATACCCTCCTGGGGGAAGGCGACGATCTGCAGGTCGAGCAGGTGGCGCACTTCGTCACGCACTTCGACCATGGCTTTCAGCGCCGTCAGGGTGGGGTCGGTGACATCGACATGGGTACGCACATGCTGGATGCCATGGTCCACCAGCATGCCGATGGTCTTTTTCGCGCGGTTCTTGATGTCGTCGTGGGTGGTGATCGCCTTGCGCTCGGCCCAGCGCTCGATGCCTTCGAACAGGGTGCCGCTCATGTTCCAGCGCGGCTCGCCGGCTGTGAGCGTGGCGTCCAGGTGGATGTGCGGCTCGATGAAGGGCGCCACCACCAGGTTCTGCCCGGCATCCAGGTCATCGGCAGCGCGCGTCGCCACCCCTTCGGCCTGGGGCACGATGGCGGTGATGAGTTCGCCGCTGAGCTCGATGCGGAACAGGCCGGGCTTGCCGCGCAGGCGTGCGTTGATGATGTTCATGATGCTTCTCCCTGGGCTTTGCGGGTGGCCCTACCCGCATAGTGGCCCAAGCCTTGTGGTATTTGCTACTGGCCCTATCGCCGGCAAGCCAGCTCCCACAGGTAAACCACAGCCCTGAAGTCTGTGCAGTACCTGTGGGAGCTGGCTTGCCGGCGATAGGGCCGGCGCAGGCAGCAAATCAGGCTCCGTCCAACCCCATCTGCCAGAAGTCCGCCTCCAGGCTGGACGCCTGGCCGAAAATCCCCACCAGCTCGGCAAACCGTTGCTCGGTCATGCTCCGCGCTGCCAGCTCGTCCAGATGCTTGCGCGCCGCGGTGGCGACACCCTGGTAGCCTTCACCGGCATACTCGGCGATCCACTCGCGGTACGGGTGATTGCTCAGATCGCCAATACGCTCGGACAACGCCCGGCCAATCTCGGCATAGCCGATCACGCAAGGCGCCAGCGCCACATGCAACTCCAGCAAGTCACCCGCGGCACCGCAGTCCAGCACATAGCGGGTATAGGCAACCGTGGCCTGGTGTTCTGGCGCGGCTTCGATATCCGCCTGGGTCAGGCCCCAGCGTGCGCACAGGCGCAAGTGCAGCTCGGTTTCATCCAGAATCGCCGCCAGCCCGGCCTGCGCGGCGCGGATGTCGGCCGGGCGTCGGCTCTTGTAGGCGGCCAGCGCCCAGGCGCGGGCGAACTGGATGAGGAACAGGTAATCCTGTACCAGATAGGTGCGGAAGGCGGCTTCGCTCAACGTACCCTCGCCCATCTGGCGCACGAACTCGTGGTCGACGTAGCTGTTCCATTGCGGCGTGGCAGCAGCCTTGAGGCGGTCGAAGATATCCATGCTCATTTGTCCTCCGGGTAGACGGCATCGAAGAAGGCCAGCTCCAGCGCCACGGTGCGCTGGTAAAAGTCAGCCGCCAACGCGGCTTCCTGCGGGCCGACGCGGTCGAGTTCGGCTTGCAGAAAGGCAACGAAGTCCTGGAATGCCGGGTTGTCGTGCAGGGTGATCCATTCGGCGTGGACGAAGTTGTCCGGCAGCGGTTCTGGCGCCTTCAGCGCCCAGTCCAGGTACAGGCCTTCGGCGACGTTGAGCACCGCCAGCGCGGCCGCATAGGACCGGGTGGCCGCCGCTTCGCGCATGATCGCCTTGAAGCCTGCGGTTGGCACGGTGTCGGCCGGTTCGCTGCGTTGCGCGGGGCTTACCCCCAGGGCCTCGAAGGCGCGCAGGAAGTAGGTGTTCTCGTCACTGGAGATCATCCCGGCAAAGCGGCCGAAGCGCAGGCGCGCCTCGAAGGTGTCGGCGGTGGCGATGGCCGCGCCCAGCAGGGTCAGGAAGCTGTCGAGGAAGCGGTGGTCCTGCACCAGGTAGTCGACCATGATCGGGTCCGGCAGGCTGCCGTCGCACAATTGGGTGACGAAGCGGTGGCCAACGGCCGCCGACCAGGTCGGCTCGCTGCGGCGGCGCAGGGACTGGCTGAAGCGTTCGGTCATGTTGCTGTCCTTGATGGGGGGGTGACAGCGAGACCGCGATGGTTGGCATGGACGGGCCTCGCAGTGAGGCCGGCAAAAAGGCAGGTTTCAAGTCCCATCCCTTCGCCGGCATGATCCGGATCAGGTTCGAAGGGTCACCGCGCTGCAGCATCCAGCGGTTTCTCAGCCCGTTGCCCGGGCTCCCCTTGGTGGCGCTCAGATATACCCCAGGGCGCCGCTGCTGTCACCACCCAATCTGTGGGCAATGGGTGACCCACTAGTGGGGCCCCTCACCCATTTTTGACGCAATGGCATTTAGCGCACATCAGGCGCCACAAGGATTTGTTTAGAAACATATTCCTCGCATTTGGGTTGGCACAGCCGTTGCTCCAGCCCCAGAAACGGGCAAAACGCCACTGATAGCTAAAAGCCATAAGGCCGCGAGCGAGGCATAAGGCAATGAAAACACCTGCCGTGATCAACCCTGCCAGGCATGCATTCCAGCTGTCCACCCTCACCACGCTGATGCTCGGCCTCGGGTTGGTCACGGCTACCGCCGCTCCCCTCGACGACAACAGCATGCCCCCGCCGACTGACCCGTCGGCCTACACTGACCAGCCAGCCGACCCGACCCAGGCGTTGCTGGACCTGTTCAACATGCCGCCGGCCAACCAAGGTTCGCTGGAGCTGACCAATGGCGTGTACGGCGACCGCGACACGGTACGCGCCAACAACGTGTTGCCACCGGCCCTGCAAACCGACAACAAATACCCCACCAATGGCAAGCCCAGCCCGCTGTTCGGGGCATTGCCGTTTACCCAGCAGCTACTGCTGTTCGAGGAGTTCGGCACGGAGAAACTCGACCCCACGTTGCCGCAGCCGCCCCTGACCTTCCCGGTGCCCACCCTGGGCGCAGCACCGGCGCAGGACCCCAACGTGGTGGCGCGCAGCGGCCCTAGCGGCACGGCCCTGGAAGCCTTCCTCAAACAACCGGGCCTGTACCCGTTCCCGACCCAGTATTCCAACGTGCTCGACCGCAACCCGTGGAAGGCGCAGATCGAGATGTTCCTCAACCGTCAGCCGGTCGGCTCCCCGGCGGAAGGCCGGCCACCAGGAAAAGGCTGGTCGCACCAGCGCTGGAACGAGTTCTACCCGCAGGCGGGGTTCAAGACCGCCCAGGCCGGTGCGCGCATCAATCAAGGCCTGCGTGACCGCAAGCAACTGCACAACTATGCGGTCGGCGAGTTCGCCCCGGGCGGCCTGTACTACCAGACCTCTGACATCCCGAACACGCTGGGCACCACCAAGGGTATCGACACCCGCTTCCATCCGAGGATGCCCCTGCAAAACCACAAATCGGTATGGACCTTCGACGGCACCTTCCCGCCCAAGCTGCTGATGGCGCGCTATGGCCAGCCGATCCTGATGCGCCACTACAACGCCCTGCCGATCGACCCTTCGGCCAACAACGGCTTTGGCCTGCACACCCTTTCCACCCACGAGCACAACGGCCATTCGCCGGCTGAGAGCGATGGCTATGCCAATGCCTACTTCTTCCCCGGCCAGTATTACGATTACCGCTGGCCGTTGCAGCTGGCCGGCTACGACACCATCAACACCCGCGCCCAGGATGCACGTGCGGCGTTCCCCTGCTCGCCGGGCGAAACCCTGTTCGTCAATGACGCCTCGCCAGGCCTGAAAACCTGCCAGAACGGCAGCATCAAGATCCGTGGTGACTGGCGCGAAACCATGAGCACCCACTGGTTCCACGACCACATGATGGATTTCACGGCGCAGAACGTCTACAAAGGCAACGCCGTGATGATGAACTACTACAGCGCCCTGGACCGCGGCAATGAGGCGCTGCAGGATGGCGTCAACCTGCGTTTCCCCAGCGGTTCGGGCATGCCGTGGGGCAACCGCGACTACGACGTCAACCTGGTGATCGCCGACAAGGCCTGGGATGCCAACGGCCAGCTGTGGTTCAACCCGTTCAACACCGACGGCTTCCTCGGCGACCAGATACTGGTCAACTGGCAGTACCGGCCCACGCTCAAGGTACGCGCGCGCAGCTACCGCTTCCGTATCCTCAACGGCTCGGTGTCGCGCTACTTCAAGTTCGCCGTGGTGCGTGAAATTGCCGGTACCAGTGGCGAGTTCAAAGGCCCCACCGGCTCCAACCTGTCGTATGCGCGGGTGCCGTTCCACATGATCGCCAACGACGGCAACATCATGGAACACACCGTGCCGTTCGACGGGACGATGGACCTCAACGGTGACGGCAACCTGCAGGACAACAACGGCATCCTGCCGCTGCAAGGCATCGCCGAGCGCTACGACATCATCATCAACTTCGCCAAGAACGGCATCAAGGTCGGCGACAAGCTGTACTTCGTCAACCTCGAGGAGCATCAGAGCGGCAAGGGCCCGGAAGGCGCCATCTCGCTGGCCGACGTGCTGACGGAAAAGTACAAGCCAGTGATCAAGCAGACCAGCACAGGCCCACGCTGGGAAAACGGCGACCCAGGGATCGGCAAGTTCCTGCAGCTTGTGGTACAGCCCTACAGCGGCCAGGACCTGAGCATGAACCCGGCAGCCTATGAACCGGCCAAACCGGGCAAGGCCGCAGGCATGAAGATGCTGCCGCTGCCGATCGACCGCAACTCTGCCACCGACCAGGCCAAACTCAAGGCAGCCCGCCACCGCGAGTTCATCTTCGGTCGTTCCGACGGCACCGACACCCAGCCCTGGACCATCAAGACCGATGGCGGCTTTGGCTACAGCATGGACCCACGGCGCATCAGCGCGGCGCCACAGCTGGCCCAGCAGTCCACCGATGCCGGCTTCAGCGGCGACGGCACCCTGGAAGTGTGGAAGATCATCAACGGCGGCAATGGCTGGAGCCACCCGGTGCATGTGCACTTCGAGGAAGGTGTGGTGCTCAGCCGCGACGGCAAGGCACCCCCAGAATGGGAAAAATGGGCGCGCAAGGACGTGTATCGCATCGGGCCGGACATCGATTCTTCGGAAGAAGTGGAAGTGGCGATCCGCTTCCGCGAGTTTGCCGGTACCTACATGGAACACTGCCACAACACCCAGCATGAAGACTCGTCGATGCTGCTGCGCTGGGACCTGGAGCACCCAGGCCAGTTCCAGGTGATGCCGACCCCGCTGCCAGGCTGGGATGGCGTGGAGTACGTCGCTTCGGTTGGCCTGCCGACCTTCCGCACCAAAGACCATGACGACGACGACGCGGCCAACAAACCGCCAGTCGCGGCCAACGACAGCGCGGCTACCACGGCCGGCAAGCCGATCACCCTGAACGTGCTGGCCAACGATACCGACCCGGAAGGCAACCTGCCGCTGACCGTCGTCGGCCTCAGCCAGCCGGACTCCGGCCAAGGCAATACCAGCACCGATGGCACCAAGGTGACCTACACCCCGCCGGCCACTGTCACCACGCCGTTCACCGCCAGCTTCAACTACTCGGCGCGTGACGCCAAGGGCGCCGAATCGGTAGCACCGGCCACGGTCAGCATCGCGGTAGGCTCGGCAGCGGTGGTCGACCAGATCCAGGTCACCAGTGCCACGGTACAGGTGCTCAGCAGCAACCGTTTCACCTGGGAAATTGCAGGCACTACCACGGTGGCCACGGGCAACAGCATCACTGTGACCGCGGCCACTACCGGCGGCCCGGTGAACCTGGGCACCGCCACGATGACCGCCACGGGCAGCGGTGCCAGCTGGCGGTTGGTGGCAACCACCTCCGGCTACGGCCCGGCCACGCCGGCGACAGTGACCGTGAAGTCGGCGCTGGGGCAGAGCGTGACTGCGCCAGTCAGATACAAGTGAGGGTAAGGCGGGGGCCGCCATGCGGCCCATCGCCGGCAAGCCATGTGCAGTCCCTGTGGGAGCTGGCTTGCCGGCGATGGGCTGCATGGCAGCCCCGATCCCGTTATCGACGAGGACCGCATCATGTCCGGCTCATGGCGTTTCCTGCTGGTGCTCTCGCTGTTCGCCGCCAGCATCCCGTTCTGGCCGCTGCAACCGCAGCAACCCGTGGCCGAGGAAGCTGCAACGCCCTGGGGTGCCGACTACTTCCCCAACATCCCGCTGCTCACCCAGGACGGTGAAAAAGTGCATTTCTTCGACGACCTGATCAAGGACAAGGTGGTCGCCATCAACTTCATCTTCACCGGCTGCTCCGATTCCTGCCCGGTGGAAACCGCCCGCCTGCGCCAGGTGCAGAAAATCCTCGGTGACCGGGTCGGCAAGGACATCTTCCTCTACTCCATCAGCATCGACCCCTACAACGACACCCCCGCCACCCTCAAGCGCTACGCCGAAAAGTTCGGTATCGGCCCCGGCTGGACGCTGCTCACCGGCGAGCCAGCCGATATCGAACAATTGCGCCGCAGCCTGGGCCTGTACATCGATGGCCTGGAAAACGGCCGCTCAAAAGACCACAACCTCAGCCTGATCATCGGCAACCAGGCCACCGGCCGCTGGATGAAAGCCTCGCCCTTCGAAAGCCCGTACATCCTCGCCGACCGCCTGGGCAACAGCCTGCACAACTGGAAACAGGCCAGCGCCATGGCCAACGACTACGCGCAGGCTCCCGAGGTGCGCGCCCCCAGCAGTGGCGAGCAGCTGTTCCGTACCCGTTGCTCGTCCTGCCACACCCTGGGCAACGCCGAGCCAGGGCAGCCCGGCATCGGCCCCGACCTGCTGGGCGTGACCCGCCAGCGTGATGCCAGCTGGCTGACCCGCTGGCTGAAGGAGCCCGACCTGATGCTGGCCCAGAAAGACCCCTTGGCCATGCTGCTGTACGAACAGTACAACCGCGTGGCCATGCCCAACATGCGCCTGGGCGATACCGAAGTCAGCGCGCTGATGAGCTACATGGAGGAAGAAACCGCGCGCCTGCAGACGCCGCTGGCCGATAAGGGAAATCCTTAAAGGCAATTAGCCATCAGTCATTAGGCTGTCATCTTACTGTCGTATTTTTCGACCATCACCCAGGGTCGGGAACTATCAGCAGTGATTCGCCGTTCGCTTTCATCCGCCAGCCTTCTGCGGCTGCTGATCCTGATGCTCTGTGCAGCCACCCTCGCCTTTCTCTGGGGGCTGCACGTTTCGCAGAAGGCCGCCGCCCGCCAGGACGCGCTGTCGGCCAAGGCCGCCGAGCACTTGAACCTGGCCAGTATCGTCGGCGAAAGCCTGCGCCAGCTGGTGGATCGTGCCCAGGCCGTGGGCCGGGTCACCCAGGACGACATGAAGGTGCTGCGCCAGGGCAGCGCCAGCCTGGCGCGAATGCTTGCCGAAGACCCGGTCTTCAAGCGCATGAGCCTGTACGACCGGCAAGGCCGGCTGTTGTCGGCCAGCCATGCCGACGAGGCCGCCGAGCTGCCCGAAGACTGGTTGCGCCAGCTGCAGCGGCACGTTGCCCGCTACGGTTTCAAACCGTTCCTGCCCAGCGTGCAGCCCCCCGGCCAACCGGCCACCCTGCCCAACTGGCACCTGCCCTTCCTGCTGCCGCTGACCAACCTGCCCGGCCGCGAAATCGACAATATCCTGGTGGTGCAGCTGGACATCGGCTACCTGGCGGTGCTGCTACAGCACATCGACCTGGGCAGCAGCGGGCTGGTGCGCCTGCTGCAGGATGACGGCCTGGAGCGGTTGCGCATCGATAGCAGCGGCGTGGTGGCGGCCGGCGACGCCCTGCTGCCCGGGCTGCCGGACAGCGGCAGTGAAGCAGGCATGCTGACCCAGTACGCGGCCGGCGACCCGTACCAGAGCCTGTACCGGCGCCTGCCCGAGCGGGGTTTCAGCGTGGTGGTCAGCCAGCGCCAGGACGAAATCCTCGCGCCTTCGACGCTGGCCTATTCCCGGCAGTTCTGGCTGAACCTGAGCATGACCCTGATGATCCTCGCCAGCCTGCTGTGGACCTTGCGCCTGTTGCGCAAGCGCCAGGAGGCCTTCAACGCGCTGGAACAGGCCCAGCAGGTCAACCAGCAGTTGATCGGCCGCCTCGAGGACGAACACCGGCGCAGCAGCCATGCCGCGGCTACCGACCACCTCAGCGGCCTGCACAACCGGCGCCAGTTCGTCGAGGTGGCCAGCCAGGCGCTGACCCGGCAACGCGGCAAGCGCCGGCTGATGGCGATCCTGTTCATCGACATGGACCGTTTCAAGTCGATCAACGACTCGCTCGGGCACAAGATCGGCGACCTGCTGCTGCAGGCCGTGGCCGGGCGTATCCAGCGTCTGCTGGAGCCAGGCGACGAGGCTTCGCGCTTTGGTGGCGACGAGTTCGTGGTGCTGCTGGCCGGCGAGCGCAGCGAGGAACAGATCAATGCCTGGGTCCGCGTACTGGTGCAGAAGCTGTCGGCCACCTACGCGCTGGACGGCCAGGAGGTCAACACCAGCCCCAGCGTGGGCGTGAGCATCTGCCCGCGCGATGGCCAGGACATCGACAGCCTGATCCGCAGTGCCGATGCCGCGATGTACTCGGCCAAGCAGGCCGGGCGCGCCCAGTACCGTTTCTTCGACCCGTCGCTGAACCTGGCCGACATCCACGCCTTCACCCTCGAACAGGCCTTCGGCAGCGCCCTGGCCGAGCGCCAGTTCGTGCTGCACTACCAGCCACAGATCCGCCTCGACACCCAGCAGGTGCTGGGCTACGAAGCGCTGGTGCGTTGGGACCACCCCGAGTTCGGCCTGCTGTACCCGGACCGGTTCATTGACCTTGCCGAGCGCAGCGGCTTCATTGTCGAACTGGGCTGGGAGGTGCTGCGCCTGGCCTGCGAGGCCTTGTCGGGTTGGGACGCCCAGGGCCGCGAGACGCGGCTGGCGGTCAATGTATCCGCCCTGCAGCTGCGCCAGGCGGACTTCGCTGCACGGCTATTGAGCAAACTGCAGCAGTACGCCATCGCCCCGCAGCGGCTGGAGCTGGAAATCACCGAAACCACCATCCTCGACCCCGAAGGCACGGCGGTGGCGCACCTGCACACCCTGCGCGACGCTGGCCTGGGCATCAGCCTGGACGATTTCGGCCGCGGCTACGCCGGCTTCGCCCACCTGCACTCGCTGCCGCTGAGCAAACTGAAGATCGACCGCTCGCTGATTGCGCCGCTGTCCAACAGCCACGACGACAGCCCGATCGTGTCGTCCACCATCATCCTTGCCAAACGCCTGGGCCTGGAAGTGGTGGCCGAAGGCGTGGAAACCCGCGAACAAGTGGTGTGCCTGAAGCTTGCCGGCTGCGATATCGCCCAGGGCTACCACTTCAGCCGGCCGCTGTCGCCGGCGCAGTTGCGTGACTACCCGCTCTTCAACGGTGTCGAGGACAAGGCCTGCGTGTAACGCAAGCCAGATCGGGGCTGCTTCGCAGCCCATCGCGACACAAGGCCGCTCCCACAGGTGCAGCGCTGGACCTGCAGGCAGCGCAACCCTGTGGGAGCGGCCTTGTGTCGCGAAAGGGGCGCAAAGCGCCCCCGACAATCCCGCCAGCATCGCAGCCAGGACAGGCAACCCATTTCGGTTTATCGTGTGCCCATCATCCACTCGCCCCCGCACCATGACAGACATCGAGCGCTACCTCCGCGCCGCCACCCGTGACAACACCCGGCGCAGCTACCAGGCCGCCATCGAGCATTTCGAAACCCACTGGGGCGGTTTTCTGCCGGCCACGGCCGAGAGCATCGCCCGCTACCTGGCCGATCACGCCGACCAGCATGCCGTCAGCACCCTGCGCCAGCGCCTGGCGGCGCTCAGCCAATGGCACGTCGCCCAAGGTTTCCCCGACCCGACCAAGGCGCCGCTGGTGCGCCAGGTGCTACGCGGCATCCGCACCTTGCACCCGACCCCGCCCAGGCAGGCCGCGCCGCTGTTGCTGCAGCACCTGCAAAGCGCAGTGGAATGTTTCGAAGAAGAAGCCCGCCAGGCCCGGGAACAGCATGACCTGGCCACCCTGCGCCGGGCGCGTCGCGACGCTGCGCTGCTGTTGCTGGGTTTCTGGCGCGGTTTTCGGGGTGATGAACTGGCACGCCTGCGCGTGGAGCATATCCAGGCCGAGGCCGGTGTCGGCATCACCCTGTTCCTGCCGCGCAGCAAGGGCGACCGCGAGGCCCTGGGCGTACAACACCGCACCCCGGCCCTCAAGGCCTTGTGCCCGGTGACGGCCTACCTGCAATGGCTGGAAGTCGCCGGCATCGCCCATGGGCCGGTGTTCCGCAAGCTCGACCGCTGGGGCAACCTCGGCGACACCGCGCTCAACAGCAACAGCCTGGTCGGCCTGCTGCGGCGCATGCTGGAACGCGCCGGGGTACCGGCGGCGCTGTATACCGGCCACTCGCTGCGCCGTGGCTTCGCTACCTGGGCCACGGCCAACGGTTGGGAGTTGAAGGCGCTGATGAGCTATGTGGGCTGGAAAGACGCCAAGTCGGCATTGCGCTACATCGACGCGGCGCAGCGCTTTGGCGAACTGGCCGTGCTACCGGCCAGCCAGGCGCAAAAGCTCATTCCTTGAAGGTGTGCCGGGCGATGCCGCCAATTTCCGGGCTGATGGCATACAGGTCGCCAGCGTCGGGGTAATGGTGCAGGTCTTCGGCACTCATGCCGAAGCGCGCGGTACTGATGAACAAGGTGTTCATCCCCGCTCCGCCAAAGCAGCAACTGGTGGGGCACGGCACTGGCATCAGCACCTGGTCGGTCAGGTGGCCGTTGCTGTCATAGCGCAGCAGGCAACTGCCATGGTACTGGCACACCCACAGGCCGCCTTCGCGGTCCAGCGCAAGGCCGTCCGGGCGCCCCAGTTCGGCAGGGGTTTCGGCAAACAGGGTGACCGCACCAAGCCGGCCTTCGGCCAGGTAGCTGGCGCGGTAGATCGAGCGCGCCGCCGAATCGACGAAGTACACCGTGTGGCCGTCCTGCGACCAAGCCAGGCCGGTGGGCAACGCCATGTCGTCGTGGATCACCTGGTCACTCAACTGCCCGTCAAAGCGGAACAGCGCCCCAGTGTTGCCACTCAGGGCATCGTCCATCAGCCCGGTTACGAAGCGGCCCTGCGGGTCGCAGGCGCCGTCGTTGAAACGGTAGGTCGACCGTGGGTGAACCGAGACCGAATGCCGGCGTACCTTGCGCAGCGGCACGTCGAAGATGGCCACGCAGGCATCCTCGGTGAAAATCAGGTTGCCCTGGTCGGTCAACGCCAACGCGCCGATGCGTGCCGCGGATTCGTACAGGCATTCGGCTTCGCCATCGGTTGTCAGGCGGTTGATCCGCCCGCCAGAGATATCGACGAAGTACAACGCGCCGCTGCATTCATCCCAGACCAGGCTTTCGCCCAGGTCGGCGCGGGTGTTGGCGACGTTGACTGGCACATGGCTGCATGCCTTGAGGCGGTCACGCAGTTCGCCCACCTCCGCCAGCGTCATGGAACAGGCCAGTCCCAGGCCCTGTGCGGCATCGGTGAAGACCGCAACGTTGTCGTGGAAAGGCTCTGTGACGGGCATTTGCTGGCTACCTTCGATTCTCCTTTCTACGATAACAACAAAAAAATCAATGACTTAATATTAAAAGCATGTAACTTTGATATCTCATGGATATCACCGCCGGTTCACCGGGCCCGAAGGACCGCAGGATGATCGAAACACGTTTGCTTCGGCAGTTCGTTGCCGTGGCCGAAGAGCTGCACTTTCACAAGGCCGCCGAGCGCCTGCACATGGCGCAACCACCGCTGAGCCAGGCGATTGGCCGCCTCGAGGACAAGCTCGGTTTCAGCCTGTTCCTGCGCAACAAGCGCGGGGTGCGGCTGACTGCAGCGGGCACGGCCTTCCTCGACACCGCCTACCGCACGCTGGCCGAGCTGGAACAGGGCATCGAGTATGCGCGCAATGTGTCCGCCGGCATCTGCGGCAAACTGGACATCACCGCCATTTCCATCGCTTATTACGAGTCGCTGCTCACCACCTTGCGCTGCTTTCGCGAGGCGTACCCGAACGTGCAGCTGACCATCCGCGAGATGCCATCGGCCTCGCAGGCCAAGGCCCTGCTGGCCGGTGAGGCGGATATCGGCTTCATGCGCAGGTTGCCGTTGCCGGCAGGCACCCTAGAGTCACGTTTGCTGCTCGACGAGCAAATCGTCATGGCCCTGCCCGCCCGCCACGCCAAAGCACAGGAAGGGGCGGTAGACCTGCGCGAGTTCGCCGATGAGGATTTCGTCTTCACCCCGCAAGCCCTGGGCAGCGGCTACCACGCGCAGTTGACGGCGCTGTGCGAGGCGGCGGGTTTCTACCCCAGGGTGGTGCAGGAAGCGGCACAGGTCCACACCCTGCTCGGCCTGGTGGCCTGTGGTTTTGGCGTAGCCCTGGTGCCGGCATCGTTCATCGGCTCCATACCGCGCGAGCGCGTGCAGTTCCGAGCAATCCTGCCAATCGACGACCAGCCCACCCCGGGCCTGGGCTTGTACATGAAATGGAACGCCCGGAATGCTTCACCGGCGCTGGCCAACTTCATTGCCATGTTCGAGAACCTGGGCGGGGCTGGGCATCAGGGGGCACTGTCCAGGAACAGCGCCACATAACCCCCTCTCATAGAACGGCACATGACTCATTGAATTAGCAGGGGCCCTGTGGGAGCTGCTGGTCACTGTCTTCGGTATGGATACGATCGCGTTCACACCTGTCCTTCTTGTGTCGCCTGTACTGGCCTCTTCGCGGGTAAACCCGCTCCCACAGGATCACCGCAAAGGCTGAATCCGTGCAGTCCCTGTGGGAGCGGCTTTAGCCGCGAACACCGGCGCAGCCGGTGCCATGCACCGCGTTGAGTTCTTCGCGGCTAAAGCCGCTCCCACAGGGTACGCGGACCGCTTGCGAATACAGTTCTCTACGCGACAGCACAGCCCAAGGGACTCTGCGTTGCGCAGCGCCACAGCCGCCCGATATCACAAGCCCGCGCCCGCAGAAGCCCAGCTGCATTGGCACATGCCTGCTCCAGGCTCATCGGCCCGCTGGCCAGGGCAAAGGCAGCATCGACACCATGGGCATACAGCTGCTGGTAACCTTCACCCAAGGTACCGGCCAACACCACCACCGGCACCCCGTGGCGTTTGGCAACCCGGGCCACGCCCATCGGTGTCTTGCCACGCAAGGTCTGGGCGTCGAAGCGCCCTTCGCCGGTCACCACCAGGGCCGCGCCCTGCACCAAGGCATCCAGGCCGGCCAGTTCGGCCACCACTTCCACCCCTGGGCGGAACTGCGCGCCCATGAAAGCACGCGCGGCGAACCCCATGCCGCCGGCAGCGCCACAGCCAGGGTAGTCCCGCACATCCTCACCCAGCAGCTGCGCACAATGGTCGGCAAAATGCCCCAGGGCCTGGTCCAGCGCCTGCACCTGCTGTGGGTTGGCGCCCTTCTGCGGGCCGAAGATCGCCGAGGCGCCATTGGCGCCACACAGCGGGTTGTCGACGTCTGCTGCGACTTCGAACTGCACCTCGGCCAGGCGCGGGTCGAGGTCGCTGGCATCGATGCGGGCCAGCTTGGCCAAGGCCAGGCCGCCCTCTTCCAGCGCTTGCCCATCGGCGTCCAGCAGGCGCAGGCCCAGCGCCCGCAACATGCCGCTGCCCGCGTCGTTGGTGGCGCTGCCGCCGATGGCCAGCACTACCCGTTGCGCGCCGGCGGCCAGAGCAGCGGCAATCAGCTCGCCGGTGCCCCAGGTGCTGCTGCGGCAGGCATCGCGCTGGCCTGGCGGCACCAGCTGCAGGCCACTGGCCTGGGCCATTTCGATGATCGCCGTGCGGCTTTGCGGCAGCCAGCCCCAGCCCGCCTCCACGCTTTGCCCCAGCGGCCCGCGCACGGTCTGACGACGCAGTTCGCCGTGGCTGGCGGCGAGAATCGCATCCATGGTGCCTTCGCCACCGTCGGCCATCGGGCACTCGACCAGCTCGGCCTCCGGCCAGGCCTCGCCCAGGCCCGCCGCAATGGCGCGGGCGACACCGGCAGCGTCGAGGCTGTCCTTGAACGAGTCGGGGGCAATGACGATCTTCATGGGGTTTCTCCTGTCCTGATGAGCGGCATGCTGACAGGTGGCTGCCAAGGAGGCCTCGGTCAAATGCACAAAACGCCGGGCGGGTTGTTTGGGCAGATGCATTTCGCCTGTTTCGCCTGTACTAGCCCTATCGCCGGCAAGCCAGCTCCCACAGGTTCAACACAGGCCTGAGAGCAGCATGCATCCTGTGGGAGCTGGCTTGCCGGCGATAGGGCCGGTGCAGGCAGCCCTTCAGTCGGCAGGCAGCAGCTGCAACCCCAGGTAGAGGCTAAGCATCCCTTCCATGCGCAGCGGGTCGACCTCGCCCAGCTCGGCAATCCGCTCCAGGCGGTAGCGCAGGCTGTTGCGGTGGATGCCCAGGGCATCGGCACAGGCCTGGCTCTGGCCGTCATGGGCACACCAGGCGCGCAGGGTGGTGAGCAACTGCCCGCTGCTGTCCTTGCTGCGAATACGCTGCAACGGCTCCAGCAATTCATCCAGCGCATCATCGTTGCGGTGCCGCCACAGCAATGCCGGCAACCGGTAGCGTTGCAGGCTGAGCAGGCGCTCGCCGGGCAGTACCTCGCGCCCATAGGCCAGCAGGTCGCGCACCCGGCGATAACCCCGGCGCAGTTGCTCCAGGCTTTGCGCGGCACTGCCCAGGGCCAGCCGCTCCACTTCCCAGCCATGGCGCTGCAGGCGTTCCAGCAGGCGAGGTTCGTCCAGCACCACGCCTGCCGGGCGACACCACAACAACGACTGGCGGGCCGGGCTTACGCACCAACTGTCCGGGTAGCGGCTCATCAACCATGCCGCCAGGGTTTCGGCGGCTGGCCCCGAGGCCAGTTCGAACAGGCACGGTACCCGTGGCAACTGGGGTTTCAGGCCCAGTTGCCGGGCCTCGTCGAGCAACCGCGGAGAATCGCCGCTGCCGCCCAGCAGCAGGGCCAGCAAATCGTCACAGCGCTGCCGTCGCCATTGCTGGTCGGCCTGCAAATGGCGCTGGGCCAGCAGCATTTCGGCGGTCATGCGCACCAGTTCACCATAGGTACGCACTTGCTGCGGGTCACCGGTCAGGCCGAGTACGCCCATCAATCGGCCATCCAGCATCAGCGGCAGGTTCACCCCGGGCTGCACGCCCTTCAGGCATTTGGCCGCGTCGGTATCCAGCTCGACGATGCGGCCGTTGGCCAGCACCAGTTGCGCGCCCTCGTGGCGGGTGTTGATACGCTCCGGTTCGCCACTGCCAAGGATCAACCCCTGGCTGTCCATGACATTGACGTTGCATGGCAGAATGGCCATCGCGCGGTCAACGATATCCTGCGCCAGGTCATGGTCGAGTTCGAACATTGAACGGTCCTTTGGGTGTCAGGGTTTTGGGCTCGGGCACAGCAGCCCGGTGCAAGTGCTGTGCAAAAGCACAAAGACAGGCACGCCGCAGTCCCCGAGACTCGTCAGGGCGAGCGCCGGAACAGGCGACGCGGCGACAACCATAACAACAGAGAACCCGATCATGGCATACAGCCCCGCCCCTGACCAAGGCACGGACACCAACCGCAACGCGCTGTACCGGCGCATCACCCTGCGGCTGATTCCGTTCATTTTCATCTGCTACCTGTTCAACTACCTGGACCGCGTCAACGTCGGCTTTGCCAAGCTGCAGATGCTCGACGCCCTGAAGTTCAGCGAAACGGTGTACGGCCTTGGCGCCGGCATCTTCTTCATCGGCTACGTGCTCTGCGGCCTGCCGAGCAACCTGGCACTCAACCGCTTCGGCCCGCGGCGCTGGATCGCGCTGATGATGATCGCCTGGGGCAGCCTCTCCACCTGCCTGCTGTTCGTCACCACGCCCACCGAGTTCTACGCCCTGCGCCTGCTGACCGGCGCCGCCGAAGCCGGCTTCTTCCCGGGCGTGGTGCTGTACCTTTCGCGCTGGTTCCCGGCGGCCCGCCGCGGTCGCATCATGGCCCTGTTCATGTCGGCGATTCCGGTTTCGGGCCTGCTCGGCGGGCCGTTCTCCGGCTGGATCCTCCAACACTTCGCCGCCGGCCAGCACGGCCTGGCCGGCTGGCAATGGATGTTCCTGATCCAGGGCCTGCCGACCGTTGCCCTGGGTGTACTGGCGGTGTTCCTGCTCAGTGACGGCTACCAGAAAGCTGCCTGGCTGAGCCCGGCCGAACGCCAGCTGATCGCCGCCGACCTCGAGGCCGATGCCGCCAGCAAGCCGAGCACCACCGGCGACGGCGTGCTCGCCGTGCTGACCAACCCGCTGATCTGGACGTTCGGCTTTGTCTACTTCTGCATCCAGAGCGGTGTGTACGCGATCAACTTCTGGCTGCCGTCGATCATCAAGAACATGGGCTTCGACAACCCGCTGCTGATCGGCTGGCTCAGCGCCATCCCGTACCTGCTGGCCGGCGTGTTCATGATCCTGTGCGGGCGTTCGGCCGACCTGCGCAACGAGCGCCGCTGGCATCTTGTGGTGCCGATGCTGATGGGCGCCATCGGCCTGCTGATAGCGGTGAACTTCGCCGGCAACCCGGCCATCGCCATCCTCGGCCTGTCGATCGCCACCATGGGCGCGCTCACCGGCCTGCCGATGTTCTGGCCGATGCCCACCGCGCTGCTCAGCGCCGGCGCGGCTGTCGCGGGCCTGGCGATCATCAACTCGGTGGGCCAGATGGCCGGTTTCCTCAGCCCGTACCTGGTCGGTTTCATCAAGGACCAGACCGGCTCGACCGATGCCGCGCTGTATTCGCTGGCGGCGTTGATCGTGCTGGGTAGCCTGGTGGCCTTGCGGGTTACCCGGGCCGGTGCGCTGAGTACCGCAAGGGCCAATTGAGGCATTCGCGGGTAAACCCGCTCCCACAGGATCACCACCAACTTGAAGATTGTGGGATCCATGTGGGAGCGGGTTCACCCGCGAAGAGGCCCGCCCAGACCACACACAATCCCCACCCTCCACCGATCGTCAGCTCAACGCATCCCCTCCCCAGCCCAGGCGTCAAATGGTTCCAAAGGTCCCTTTGGAGAACCCCCATGACCCAGCACGCCGTGGCCCGCCTGGCCCAACTCGACGAACACCGCCCCCTGCGCGTCCAGGCCGGCAGCGAGGAGATCATCCTCATCCGCCAGGGCGACCAGGTGCACGCCTATCAGGGCAACTGCCCCCACGAAGGCGCGCCACTCAATGAAGGCGTGGTGTGCGGCGGGCTGCTGGTGTGCCCCTGGCACAAGGCCGCGTTCGCCGTGGATGAGGGCGCGGTCTGCGAGCCGCCGGCCCTGGCCGACCTGCGACGCTACAAAACCTGGGTCAAGGGCGACGAGGTCTGGGTCGACGACCAACCCCTGCCCAGAACCGAACCGCCCCGCCACAGCGACGCCCGCTGTTTCGTGGTGGTCGGCGCCGGTGCTGCGGGCAGCGCCGCAGTCGCCACCCTGCTGGCCCATGGCTTTGCCGGCCGCCTGGTCTGGGTCGATCAGGAGCGCCAGCCAGCCTACGATCGTACTTCCCTCAGCAAATTCGTGATCGCCGGGCAGATGCCGCCCGATGAGGTGCCGGCCCTGCTCGACGCCGACGCCCTGCGCAAGGGCCAGCTGGAGCGCAAGCATGGCAAGGTGCGCACCCTGAACACCCAGAAACGCCAGATCACCCTGGCCGACGGCCAGCAGATCGACTATGACGCCTGTCTGCTGGCCACCGGCGGCAAGGCGCTGCGGCCCGATATCCCGGGTGTCGACCTGCCCGGGGTATTCACCCTGCGCTCACGGGAAGATGCCGCGCACCTGCTGGACGCTGCCGAGCCCGGCCAGCCGGCAGTGATCGTCGGCGACGGTTTCATCGGCCTTGAGGCCGCCTCGGCCTTGCGCAAGTACGGCGTGCAGGTGCACCTGGTCACCCGCCATGAGGTCCCCCTGGCCCGGCAGCTGGGCGAGCGCATCGGCCGTAGCATCCGCGAGTTGCACGAACGCAAGGGGGTCACCTTCCACGGCCCCACCGAGGTCGAGCGGATCGAGGGCCAGGGCAAGGTCGAGGCCGTGCTGCTGGCCAACGGTGAACGGCTACAGACGCCATTGGTGCTGCTGGGCACCGGGGTCAGACCGGCGACCGCTTTCATCCAGGGGGTGCTGCTGACCGAGGACAAGTCGGTGCAAGTCGACGCTGAAATGCGCGCTGCAGATGGCCTGTGGGCAGCAGGGGATATCGCCACCTTCCCGCTCAGCGGGCGCCCAGTGCGTATCGAACACTGGCGCCTGGCCCAGCAACATGGGGTGATCGCCGCCGCCAACATGCTCGGCGAGCAGCGCCGCTATGCCGACGTGCCGTTCTTCTGGACCTACCAGCACGGCCGCACCTACGAAGTACTGGGCCACGCGCGGGACTGGAACCGCATCGAGTTCGTCGGCGAGCCGGAAAAAGGCGACTTCATCGCCTTGCAATGCGTGGATGAGCGGGTCGAGGCGGTCATCGCCAAGGGCTATTCCGATGCCATGGCGACACTGTCGCAACGCCTGAAGCGCCCGTTGACCTTGCAGGAGGCCTTGGCGCTGATCGGTTGAGGCTGCCTTTCATTGCGCCCCGGTTGTGTGTAAAACAGGAAGATCAGCCTACTGCACAAGGACCCAAGCGCATGATCTACCGCCCCCTCGGCCACAGTGGCCTGCAGGTTTCCGCCCTTACCCTGGGCAGCATGATGTTCGGCGAGCAGACCAGCACCGAGGACGCCCTGCGCATCATCGACAAGGCCTGGGACCAGGGCATCAACTTCATCGACACCGCAGACGTGTACAACGCCGGGCGTGCGGAGGAAATCGTCGGCGAAGCGGTGGCCCGCCATCGCCAGGACTGGATCGTGGCCAGCAAGGTCGGCTTCGGCCCGGCCGATGGCCTGCCCAACCGCAGCGGGCTGTCGCGCAAGCACATCTTCAATGCCCTGGAGGCCACGCTGACGCGCATGGACATGGACTACCTGGACATCTATTACCTGCACCGCGAAGACCACAAGGTGCCGCTGGAAGAAACCGTGCAGGCCATCGGCGACCTGCTGCGCCAGGGCAAGATCCGTTACTGGGGCGTGTCCAACTTCCGCGGCTGGCGCATCGCCGAGGCCTGCCACATTGCCGAGCGCCTGGGCGTGCCCAGGCCAGTGGTGAGCCAGCCGCTGTACAACATCGTCAACCGCCAGGCCGAGCCGGAACAGCTTACCGCTGCGGCAGCCCATGGCCTGGGCGTGGTGCCGTTCAGCCCGCTCGCGCGGGGCGTGCTCAGCGGCAAGTATGCGCCGGGGGCGGTGCCGGATGCCGGTAGCCGTGCCGGGCGCCAGGACAAGCGCATCATGGAGGTGGAATGGCGCCAGGAGTCGCTGGCCATTGCCCGGCAGGTCCAGGCCTATGTCGAGGCGAAGGGCGTGGGTATCGTCGAGTTCGCGATTGCCTGGGTGCTGAACAACCGGCTGGTCAGTTCGGCGATTGTCGGGCCGCGTACGGAGGAACAGTGGGATACCTATGGCGGCGCGCTGGCGGTGAAGATCACGGCGGAGGATGAAGCGTTCATTGATTCGCTGGTCACGCCGGGGCATGCGTCGACACCGGGGTTCAATGATGTGGCGCATTATGTGAGTGGGCGGTTGGCCCGTAGCTGATCGTTCTCCTGTTCTGGCCTCTTCGCGGGTAAACCCGCTCCCACAGGATCACCTATGCCTTCAGGGCCTGTGCAACCCCTGTGGGAGCGGGTTTACCCGCGAAGAGGCCGGAACAGGCGACATCCAAGCTGCTGGAACAAATCATTGGGGAGCCCAATGCCGGGCTCCCGGTCCCCCCTTTCCCCAATCACCTCGGTATCGTGCGCACCATTGGTTTTCCACCTCTGGAGCAGCAATGAAACTCTTGCAACCCCTGAAAGTCGGCCCGCTCACCCTGCCCAACCGCGTGTTCATGGCCCCCCTCACCCGCCTGCGCAGCCTCGAGCCGGGTGACGTACCTACCTCGCTGATGGCCGAGTACTACCGCCAACGCGCCAGCGCCGGGCTGATCATCACCGAAGCCACGCAGATTTCCTTCCAGGCCAAAGGCTATTCCGGCTCGCCGGGCATCCACAGCGCCGAGCAGATCGCCGCCTGGAAGCGTGTCAACGAAGGCATCCACGCCGATGGCGGCCATAGCGCCGTGCAGGTGTGGCACACCGGGCGGGTATCGCACACTTCCCTGCAACCCGGCGGCGAAGCCCCGGTGGCACCTTCGGCGCTGCCGGCCGCTGCCCGCACTACCCTGCGTGACGAGCACGGCAACCTGATGCGTGTGGAAACCTCTGCGCCGCGGGCGCTGAGCGAGGCGGAAATCGCCGGCATCGTTGCCGACTTCGGCCAGGCGGCGGCCAATGCCCGTGAAGCCGGGTTCGACTTCATCGAGCTGCACGCCGCCCACGGCTACCTGCTGCACCAGTTCCTCACCCCTAGCGCCAACCAACGCGAAGACCGCTACGGCGGCAGCGTCGAGAACCGTGCGCGTATCGTGCTTGAAGCAGTGGACGCGGCGATTGCCAACTGGAGCGCCGAGCGCGTGGGTATCCGTGTGTTCCCGCTGGGTGGTTTCAATGGCGTGGACAATGGCGAGGACCAGGAAGCCGCAGGCCTGTACCTGATACGCGAACTGGCCAAGCGCAACCTTGCCTACCTGCACCTGTCCGAACCGGACTGGGCCGGTGGCAAGCCGCTGCGTGACGAATTCCGCCAGGCGATTCGTGCGGCCTACCCGGGGGTGATCATTGCTGCCGGTGCCTACACCGCCGAGAAAGGTGAAGACCTGATCGGGCGTGGCTTGATCGATGCCGTAGCGTTCGGGCGCAGCTTCATTGCCAACCCGGACCTGGTAGAGCGGCTGCGGGTGCAGGCGCCGTTGAATGCGCACCGGGCGCAGTTCGACTATGCCAATGGGGCTGAGGGGTATACGGATTATCCGTTCCTCAAGCAGGCTTGATGCTGAAAAAGGGAGCTCATGGGCTCCCTTTTTTGTTGCCTGTGCCGGCCTCTTCGCGGGTGAACCCGCTCCCACAGGGACTCCACAAAGTTCAAGTCTGTGGTGATCCTGTGGGAGCGGGTTCACCCGCGAAGAGGCCGGTAGCTTTAACCCAGCTGCGCCAGGGCCTGCGCGGCATAGGCATGCGAACGCTGCCGCGCCAGCGGGTCGTGAATGCGGCAGTCGATCATCAGTTCATCCGCACCGGTCTGCTCGATCAGCGTGCGCAACCCTTCCCTTACCCGCTCCGGTCCGCCGGCCACGGTGCAGGCCATCACCTGCTCAAGTACCGCGCGCTCATGGTCCGGCAGGCTTTCGACATACCCCTCCTGCGGCTTGGGCAACAGGCCGAAGCGCCCGACATGCAGGTCCAGCATCCACTTGCGATGGGAGCTGGCCAGGTAATCCGCCTCGGCGTCGCTGTCGGCGGCGAACAGGTTCATGCCCACCATCACATACGGCTTGGCCAGTTGTGCCGAAGGCTGGAAGTTGGCCCGGTAATGGGCAATGGCCTGCAGCAGGTAGCGCGGGGCAAAGTGCGAGGCGAAGGCATAGGGCAGGCCCAGTTTCGCTGCCAGGTCGGCGCCGAACAGGCTGGAGCCGAGGATCCACACCGGGATGTCATGCTTGCCCGGCACACCGCGCACGCGGCGCTGGCCGTTGTCGGCCAGGTAGTCGCGCAGTTCGGCGATGTCCTGGCTGAAGTCGCGCTCTGGCGCAGCACCACGCAAGGCGCGCACGGTCGGCCCGGAGCTGCCCGGCGCACGGCCGAGGCCCAGGTCGATGCGGCCAGGGTGCAGGGTGTCGAGCGTGCCGAACTGCTCGGCCACCACCAGCGGCGCGTGGTTGGGCAGCATGATGCCACCGGCGCCGACGCGGATATGCCGGGTGGCGTTGGCGATTTCGTTGATGACCAGTGACGTGGCGGCCGAGCCGATGCCCGGCATGTCGTGGTGTTCGGCGATCCAGTAGCGGCTGTAGTGCTGTTGCTCGACATGGCGCGCCAGTTGGCGGGACTCTTCGATCGCGTCGGCGAAGGTCTTGCCTTCGCCGATCATGACCAGGTCCAGTACGGACAGTGCAGTCATGGGGTCTCCACAGGGATTATCAGTGACTGCCAGTTTCCCTGCTGCGCAGCCAGTGATAAACCCGGCTTCAGGCCCGGCATAGGGGCCTGCCATTCCCCAATCAGTATTCCCAGGGCACGCCCGGTTCCCAGCTGGCCACCAGCAGATCGATGAAGCCGCGTACCCGTGGCGACAGGTGGCGCTTGCTTGGGTACACGATGCGAATCGGGTCCGCTGGCGGCCGATAGGCTTGCAGCACTTCCACCAGGGTGCCGGCGCGCAGGTCGTCGCCGGTAATGTAGGTGGGCAGGTGAATCAGCCCGAAACCCGCACGCGCGCCGTCGAGCATCGCCTCGGAGCTGTCGATGTTCAGCCGCCCGGGGTCTTCGCACAGGTGCAGCCCCGCTTCGGTATGGAAGCGCCACGGCATGGCCTTTTCACCGGCCAGGAAGGCGATCTTGTCGTGGCCGTAGAGGTCGCCGGGCACCTGCGGTACGCCGCGTGCATCCAGGTATGCGGGCGAGGCGCAGGTGACGAACTGCTGCCAGGCCACCGTGCGCGTCAACAGTTGCGAGTCTTCCTTCGGTGCACCGATACGCACCGCAACGTCGATACCCTCCTCGACCAGGTCGACGAAACGGTCGGTGAAGCGGATATCCGCGCGCAGCTCGGGCCACTGCTTCAGGTAGCGGTCGAGAATCGGCAGCACATGGCGCTGGCCGAACGACAGGGGTGCTGTCAGGCGCAGGGTGCCGGTGGGCTTGCCACGGCGCTGGGCCATGGTGCTTTCCACCTCGTCCAGGTCATCCAGAATCTGCCGCCAGCGCTCGTAGGCCACCAGGCCCTCGTCGGTCAGGCTGAGCTTGCGCGTGGTGCGGTTGAGCAGGCGCACGGCCATGCGCGCCTCCAGGCGAGCGATGCTCTTGCCCACCGCCGAACGCGTCAGGCCCAAGGTGGCGGCGGCGGCGGTAAAACTGCCGGCCTTCGCGGCGCTGACGAAGGCGGCGATGTCGCCGAAGCGGTTGGGTTCCATGGGGGTTCCTGAGTCTGGTGCGGCCGGTTTAGATGGGTATGGATTTGTGAAATGCAAGCAGGACCGTCGAGAGCGATCAAGCGAAAACCTTGATCGCCAATAAATGCACCGGATAGAACAGGTAGCCCCAACGCCCCACTGCTGGCACCCGCCAATCATCATGACGCAGCAACAGCAACCCGACCGGAATCGCCAAGGCTGCAGCAATCAGCGTCAGCACGGTAATGGGCGCCAACAGATGTTCCCGCAACCAACTGTTGGTCAGGTTCCCACCCATGGCCAACAGGCAAGGCAACACCCAGGCCGCCCCTCCCTTGCGGCGGGCCATCAACCAGGCGCCCGGTAGCATCACCCCCGGCAGCCCGTACATCAGCTGTTCGCTGAACAACCACCCTGCAAGCAGACCGGCAACGCCAAGCACGCGCGCCGACCTCGACGAATGATGCACGCCCCAGGCAACCAGCAAGCCCAACACCAGGGTCGGCATCACGCTGAACGTTGGCGAACCACTTTCCAGCCAACGGTATACGGGCTCCGACAGCCCCGCGAACACCAGCATCAACCCCAGATAACGCAGGTTGCCGGGGGTATACAGCGCCCCGCCCCTGGCGCGCCCCACATTCACTGCAATCGCCAGGCAGAACAGCGGAAACGCCAACCGGCCCAGTACGAACAGGCCATCGGCAGCAGGCCACAGGAAACGCAGGTGGTCGGCAACCATGGTCAGCATCGCCGTCCACTTGACCAGGTCCTGCCCGGCTGATCGCATGCCTCAGCGCCCGGGCTCGACTGTGGCGGGCCCCAGGTAACGGTCGGTCCAGGCAGCCAGCGGCAAAGGTGGCTGCTGCTCGACGATCCGTCGCCAGATCAGCACCAGGTCGTCGCCATTGAACGCCGCCCCTGGTCCGGCGCCCTTCCACATCGACGGCACATCGGCAATCCAGTGCCCCTGGCTGTCTCGGTGGGCCATGTTGAAGCGGAACGTGTAGTTCCCCGGGATGCCCATGCGCAGGTCGCTGACCACCAGCGCATCGCCGACCTGGTCGTAGCGCAGCCAGTCATCGGTGAACCAGCGCAAACGCTGGTGCAGCGGGTGCCCGGCCAGCGCTTGCGCCAGTTGCAGATTACGCGGCAAACGCTGCATTTCTGGCGCTTGCTGGTCGAACCCGCTGCTGATGCCTTCGTAGTAATCACCATCCGGGGTCTTGGCCAGCACCCGCCAGACCAGGCTGTTGAAGGCTATCGGCACGGCACGTACCTGGCTGACGGCGATACCTTGGCGATCGAGGGCAGCCTGAAAACGCTGCTCGGCCACCATGCGTCCGGCCAGGCCGAAACCCAGGTAGGCTGCGCTGAATACCAGGGCCAAGGTGAGTAACTGCGTAGCCTTGCGCGTCAGCCCTTTGATGATTGCGTAGATCACCGCGGCCAGCAGCGGCACGGTGTAGACCGGGTCGATGATGAACACCGCTGCCCAGCTTTCCGGGGTCGCCTGCAAGGGCCAGAACAACTGCGTGCCGTAGACCGTGAAGGCATCGAGCAACGGGTGGGTGACCAGCACCAGCCAGAACGCCAGGAACAGCCTGGGCAAGGTATAGCCTTTGCCAGGCCAGCACTTGTTGACCAGCCAGGCCAGCAGCAAGGCCAACCCGGTGAGCACGAACAGGGAATGAGAAAAGCCGCGGTGGTAGGTCATCTGCGACACCGGGTCGGCGTAGCGGATGATCACGTCCAGGTCGGGAAGCGTGCCCAGCGCCGCGCCATACAGCAGTGAGCGGCGGCCCTGGATGCGGCCGAGTACGGTACCCTGCAGGGCCGCGCCGAGTACGGCCTGGGTGATGGAGTCCAAGGGTGGCATTCCTGAAAAGGTGGTTTCCAGAAGCTACCTTCATCCTGCCCTGATGCGCAATTCCCTTGGTTATGGGTTTTCATTGTGGGAGATGGCCCAGCCCTTTGGGCTGCGCTGTCGCGTAGATAACGGAAATTGCAAGCAATCCGCGTACCCTGTGGGAGCGGCTTTAGCCGCGAAGAATCCAGCGCGGTGCATGGCACCGGCTGCGCCGGTGTTCGCGGCTAAAGCCGCTCCCACAGCGTCCTTGCTAACTCAATGAGTTATGTGCAGCTCCTACAAAGGTCCCGCAGGCATCCTGTGGATGCGTCAGAACAACTGCCAGGTGTACACCAGCGTCAAGCGGTTCTCGTCGATGTCGCTGCGGTAGTTGGACCGGGCCATGGCATTGCGCACCCGGATCCCCAGCCCCTTCAGCACCCCGCCCTGCACGGCGTAACCGATGTCCAGGTCGCGCTCGCGGTCGCGCCCTTCATAACCCAGCCCAGTGTCGACATTGTTACCGGTGATGTAGCGCACGGTCGCAGTCAGCCCCGGCACGCCCATGGCCGCGAAGTTGTAGTCGTAGCGCACCTGGTACGAGCGTTCGTCGGTGTAGGCGAACTCATAGGTCGGCACTTCGTTACCCAGCGGCGAGATGTTGGCGAATACCCGTGGGAACGGGCTGTCGCCATAGATGCCCTGGTAGCCGGCATGGAAGCTGTGCCCGCCATGCCGGGCCGTGAACATCGAGAAGAACGCCTGGTTGTCGATATTGCCGAGCAACGCATCGCCATCCTCGCGCGCGGTGAAATACCCCAGGTTGGCGCTGAGCACCCAGTTGCCTACGGGCTTGCTGTGCTTGAGGCCGACAAAGCCCTGTTCATAGATGTCCTCCAGCTGCCCGTACCACAGGCTGACGCTGCTCTGGTTGGCATTGAACGCATAGTCCCCGCCCAGGTAGTTGAAGGCATCGCTTTCTGCCTGGCGCATCGGCACATGGCCGAGCATGGCGTTCATCTTGCCGTCGCCGCCTTCGTTGCGCAGGTGGGTGCTTTTCAGGTGCCCGGCCTGCACGGTCAGGCCGTCGATTTCCGCCGAACTCAGGCTTGCGCCCTGGTAGGTGGGAGGCAACAGGCGGATGTCGCTGAAGGTCAGCACCGGCAGGTTGGGTTGCAGTTCGCCGACGCGCAATTCGGTCCTGGACAACCGGGCCTTGAAGGTGGGCGCCAGGCGGCTGTATTCGTCGGCAGCGCGGCCATCGCCGTGCACCGGCAGCAACCCGGTGTTGGTGCGGTCGGGGCTGCTGTCGAGCTTGATGCCCAGCAGGCCCAGGGCGTCAACGCCAAAGCCGACCGTGCCCGGGGTGTAGCCCGACTTGAAGTCGAGGATGAAGCCCTGGGCCCACTCCTCGGCCTTGGATTGCCGGTTGGCCCCGACGATGTCGGAGAAGTCGCGGCTGAAGTAGTAGTTACGGGCACTCAGGGTGGCCTTCGAATCTTCGAAGAAGCCGCCTTCGGCGGCCAGCAACGGTTGGCTGAGCAAAGTCAGGCCCAGGGCGACGCAAGGGGTGTGGTTCATTCCGAAGCTCTCTTGATCTTGTTTTTATGGGTAAAGCGTTGGAAGCACGACGGTTCATGGGGTACGGCGCAGCACCTCCCGGGCACGTGGCTGGCGCAGCCTGAGCAACCCATGGCTCAGCAGGCCGAACAGCAGGCCCCAGAACGCTGCCGACAGGCCCAGGAAGGCCACCCCCGAAGCGGTGACCAGGAAGGTGAACAGCCCGGCATCGCGCTCGGTTGGTTCCGCCAGGCTGCGGGCCAGGGCTTCGCTGATGGCGCCATACAGGGCCAGCCCGGCCAGGGCGGCGATCAGGGCGGCGGGGAATGCTGCGAACAGCGACATCAGCGTGGCCCCGGCGATCCCCAGCAGCAGGTACAGCGCACTGCCAGCCACCGCCGCGACATAGCGCCGCCGTGGGTTTTCATGGGCTTCATGGCCAGTGCACAGGCTGGCGGTGACCGCCGCCAGGTTCAGCCCGTGGCAACCGAATGGCGCCAGCGCGGCACCGGCCAGGGCGCTGGCACTGATGATCGGGCTGGCCGGTGTGGGGTAGCCGGCGTTGCGCAGCACCGCCATGCCCGGCATGAACTGCCCGGTCAGGGCCACCAGCACCAGCGGCAGTGCCAGGCTGAATACCGCTTCCAGGCTGAACTGCGGGGTGACCCACTGCGGCGACGCCAGCTCCAACACCAGCGCCTCGCTGCGAAACGCCCCGCTGGCCACGGTCACCACCGTGCCCACGCACAGCACCGCCGCCACGGCGTAGCGCGGCTGCAGCCGGCGCATCAGCACGTAGGTGACGAACATTGCCAGTACCAGCAGCGGTTGCACCGGCAAGGCGCGGAACACCTCGACGCCGAAGCTGAACAGGATGCCGGCCTGCATGCCGGCGGCGATGGAGCCTGGCAGGCGCGCGATGATGCGGTCGAAGGCCCCGCTGATGCCGATCAGCAGCAAAACAAGGTTGGCCACCAGGTAGGCGCCCACGGCCTGTTCCAGGCCCAGTTGCGGCAAGGCGGTGACCAGCAGCGCCGAGCCGGGGATCGACCAGGCGATCACCACCGGCACCCGATAGCGCAGGCTGAGCAGCGCGCCGAGCACGGCGCTGCCCATGGACACTGCCCAGACCCAGGAGGACAGTTGCCGATGGGACAGGCCGGCGGCTTCTGCGGCGTGGAAGATGATCACCAGGGGGCCTGCGTAGGAGATCATCGTGGCGATGCAGCCGGCGACGATGGCGGACAGTGAACTGTCCTTGATCAGGGTTTTCATGGCACCTCTCGCAAGGCATCTGGCCGGGCTAGGTGACCGGCTCTTGTTCTTGTGTTGCCTTCTTCGCGGGTAAACCCGCTCCCACAGGGACTACACAGGTTCCAGCATTTGCGCCGTACCTGTGGGAGCGGGTTCACCCGCGAAGAAGCCAACTGGGTGGATCAGGCCTCTTGCAGCGCCCGCGGCCGCCCACTGCGCTGCTCATCGGCACCGCCGTGGGCCCGCTGCAACTGGAAGTCGAACTTCAGCTCGGCATGCCGCCCCGCCTTGCCCTCGACGAACACCACCTCGCCCACCAGCCCATCGCGCGTGGCATAGGCAAAGTCATCCCACAGGTACTTGTCCCCGGCCAGGTTGATCTGCGTGGTCAGGTGCCGGTGCCCAGGCGCCGAGATGAAGAAGTGCACATGCGCCGGGCGCTGGCCATGGCGGCCCAGCAGGTCCAGGCACTCCTGGGTCGGCCCCTGCGGGTCGCAGCCGTAGCCTGACGGCACGATCGAGCGCGCGCGGTAGCGCCCTTGGGCATCGGTGACGATGCGCCGGCGCAGGTTGTACTCGGACTGGCTCTGGTCGAAGAACGAATAAGTGCCACGGGTATTGGCATGCCACAGGTCGACCGTGGCCCCCGGCAGCGGCCGGCCTTGCGGGTCGAGCACCTGGCCCTCCAGGTACATCAGCGTGGCAACGCCCTCCTCGCTGCCGTCGTCCATGCGCACTTCACCTTCGGCGATGGGCGCACCGGCCACGTACAGCGGGCCTTCGATGGTGCGTGGGGTGCCGCCGACCAGGCCTGCCTGCTGGTCCTTGGCATCCTGCAGCAGGTCGAGGAAGTGTTCGATGCCCAGCCCCGCCACCAGCAGCCCGGCCTCGCCGCGGCCGCCCAGGCGGTTGAGGTAGTCGACGGCATGCCAGAACTCGTCCTCGCTGATTTCCAGGTCTTCGATCAGCCGCGCGGTGTCTTGCAGCAGGCGCTGCACGATGCGCTTCAGGCGTGGGCTGCCGGCATCGTTGCCAAAGCCTGCGGCCTCTTCGAAGAACTGCTGTACCTCGGCAGTGTGGGAAATTTTCACGGTCATGGTGGGTTACCTCATGTTGTTGTTCTGGAGTTACGCCTGCGCCGCAATGGCCCGGGCATGCCGACGGCCGCTGGCCAGGTGCACGGCCATGGCCAGCGCGGCAATTGCGCCGGGGATGGCGAAGGCGATGAAATTGAGTTGCAGGGGCAGGTTGATGCCCATCAGTGCGCCACCGAGCAGCGGGCCGACGATGGCGCCGTTACGGCCGATGCCCGAGGCCCAACCCAGCCCGGTGGAACGCACTGATAGCCCGTACAGCTGGGCGGCGCCGGCATACAGCAGGATCTGCGTGCCGATGGTGGTGGCGCCGGCAATGAAGATCAGCAGGTACAGCACCGGCATCGGGCTGTTGACGCCCAGCAGGCTGATCGACAGCGCGGCGGCAATGAAGAACGCCACCTTGACCTTGACCAGGTTGTAGCGGTCGCCCAGCCAGCCGCCGAGGATCGCCCCGGCCATGCCGCCGAAGTTCAGTGCCAGCAGGAACGACAGGCTCGAGCCCAGGCTGTAGCCGGCGTTGGCCATCAGCTTCGGCAGCCAGGAACTGAGCGCGTAGACCATCAGCAGGCAGCAGAAGAACGCCAGCCACAGCGCCAGGGTGCGAATGGCCAGGCCGTTGCGGAACAGTTCGACTACAGCGGTGAACTTGCCGGCCCTTTCGCGGGACAAGCCCACTCCCACAGGGGCGACCAGTACATCGTCAGGTTGCACGTCGCAATCCGCGTCCAGCCGCTTGAGCAGCTTGCGGGCCTCGTCGGTACGGCCCTGGCGCACCAGGAAACCGATCGATTCCGGGAGGTGGTAGAGGATCACCGGCAACAGCAGCAGTGGCACCGCTGCGGCGAAGAACATCGATTCCCAGCCGAAACGCGGCAGCATGAAGATGCCGACACCCGCCGAGAGCATGCCGCCCAGCGAGTAGCCACTGAACATGATCGCCACCAGCGTGCTGCGCAGGCGCTTGGGCGCGTACTCGTTCATCAGTGCCACGGCGTTGGGCATCAGGCCGCCACAGCCCAGGCCGGCAATGAAGCGGTAGATGCCGAACTCGCTCGGGCTGCTGGCAAAGCCGTTGAGGATGGTCGCCCCGGAGAACAAGGTGAAACAGATGGCGATGCCCTTCTTGCGCCCGATGCGGTCGGCCAGGCTGCCGAAGGCCAGGGCGCCGAACATCATGCCGAACAGCGCATAGCTGCCCAGTGCACCGGCCTGCAACGGGGTCAGGCCCCACTCTTTCATGATGACCGGCAGTACCACGCCGTAGATGAACAGGTCATAGCCGTCGAAGATCAGCAGCAGGCCGCACCAGGCCATGACCATCCAGTGGAACGGGGTAAAGCGCGCGTTATCGATGATCGGGTGTACGTCAAGGGTTCGCATGGCATCTGTCGCTCTTGTTTTTGTTGTGAAAGAAAGCTCTTTGCCTTGTGGGTGTCGCTCAGCCGAGGTCGCCGCCCCCTACCGGCAAGGTCACGCCGGTGATGTACGAGGCTTCGTCGGAAGCCAGGAACAGGATCGCGCCGACCTGCTCGTCGATGCTGCCGTAGCGGTGCATCAGGCTGCTGTCGAGGGTCTGGTCGACGATCTGCTGGTACCAGTGCCTTTCCTGTTCGGTCTGCTCGGCACTGTTGCGCGGCACGCGCCGGGGTGGCGCTTCGGTGCCGCCGGGAGCGGTGGCGTTGACCCGGATGCCTCGGCCGGCAGTTTCAAAGGCCAGGCACGCAGTCAGCGCGTTGACGCCGCCCTTGGCCGCGCCATAGGGCACGCGGTTGACGCCACGGGTGGCGATGGACGAGACGTTGACGATGGCGCCGCTGCCGCGTTCGAGCATGTACGGCAGTGCGGCATGGCAGCACCACAGGGTGGGGAACAACGAACGGCGTACTTCGGCTTCGATCTGGTCCACTTCGTAGTGTTCGAAGGGCTTGGCCCAGATGGTGCCGCCGACATTGTTGACCAGGATGTCGAGGCGGCCGAATGCTTCAACCGCGCTGGCCATGACCCGGGCGCAGTCGCCATGTTGTTCCAGGTCGGCAGTGAGGGTGAGCATGCCCTCGCCGGCCAGTTCGTGAACCAGTTCGGAGCGGTCTACCGCGACCACTTGCGCACCTTCGGCCTTGAGCCGCCAGCACACGCCACGGCCGATGCCCTGGGCGGCACCGGTGACCAGGGCGACCTTGCCTTGGAATCGGTTGTTCATGTGTGTCTCCTGCTTGATCCGTGTAAGGGCAATTGGGAGGGCTGCGCCCTCCATCGCGACGCAAGGCCGCTCCCACAGGGGAACGCGGTGCATGTGGGAGCGGCCTTGTGTCGCGAAAGGGCCGCACAGCGGCCCCGGCGATCTGTCAGGCCGCCGCCGCGAACTTCTCGTAATAGAAGTTCGCCGGGGTAATGCCCTGCTCGCGCACGTACTGGCTGACCGCCTCGACCATCGGTGGCGGGCCGCACAGGTACACATCCACATCGCCGTCGTTGAGGTGGCGCGGTTCGATGTGCTGGGTCACGTAGCCCTTCTGCGGGTACTGGCTGTCCGGGTTGGCCACGCAGGCGCTGAAGGTGAAGCTGGGGATGCGCGCCGCCAGCGCCTGCAGGCGGTCGAGCTCGACCAGGTCGAAGTCGTTGGTCACGCCGTAGATCAGGTGCAGCGGGTGCTCGCTGCCCTGCTCGGCGATCTTCTCCAGCATCGCCGTGAACGGCGCCAGGCCGGTGCCACCGGCCAGCAGCAACAGCGGGCGCTGGATCGGCCGCAGGTAGAAGCTGCCCAGCGGCCCGGCCAGGGTCATGCTGTCGCCGGCCTTGGCCAGGTTGGTCAGGAAGCTGCTCATCAGCCCGCCCGGCACGTTGCGGATCAGGAAGCTGACCTCGCCGTCCTTCTGCAGCGAGCTGAACGAATAGGCGCGGCTCTGCTCGCTGCCCGGCACTTTGAGGTTGACATACTGCCCCGGCAGGAAGGCCAGGCGGCTGAGTGCCTCGCCCTTGATCGACAGGGCAATGGTGCTGGCCGACAGCTGGCGGACATCGCTGATGGCGGCCTCGAAGCTGGCCTGCTCGGTCTTGCACAACTGCGACGAGGCCGGGATGCGGATGACGCAGTCGCTTTCGGCGCGCATCTGGCAGGTCAGTACGTAGCCTTCGGCGACTTCGTCTTCGCTCAGGGCAGCTTCGATGAAGTTGTCGCCCAGGTCGTAGCGCCCGGACTCGGCCTTGCACTTGCAGGTACCGCAGGCGCCGTCGCGGCAGTCCAGCGGGATGTTGATGCCCTGGCGATAGGCGGCATCGGCCACGGTTTCATGGCCGGTGGCCTCGATGAATCGGGTCACCCCGTCTTCGAAATTCAGTGCGATCTGGTAGCTCATGTTGCACCTCGCGGGCGAGCCGGGCCACGACACGTCGCAGGACGCACCGGGCAGCGCTCGCAAAACCCTGGATCAGATGTGGTAGATGTCGATGACCTGGCGCACGTAGTCGTTCTTAAGCACCACTTTCTTGGCCTTGATCAGCGGCTGCTCGCCGCGCAGGTCGAGGGTGTAGAAGCTGGTGCCGAAGTAACTGTCGGTGGTCTTGTAACGGAAGCTCAGGGTGTGCCAGTTGAAGCGCACCTGGCAGCTGCCCTCGCCCTGCTCGACGATCTCGATGTTGCTGATGTTGTGCGAGGTGCGGGTGTCGGGCACGGTCGCACTGGAGCGCTCGGTCTTGATGCGGAACACCCGGTCTTCCAGGCCGCCACGGTTGCCGTACCAGATCAGCGAGATTTCGCTTTGTGGGTCTTCGGTAAGGGTGTCGTCATCGTCCCAGCTCGGCATCCAGAAGCTGGCATCGCTGGCGTACAGCTCCAGCCACTGGTCCCACTGGGCATCGTCCAGGTAGCGCGCTTCGCGGTAGAGGAAGTCGCGCACGGTTTCATGAAGGCTCATTGCACGGCCTCCACGGGGATCAGTTGCTGTTCGTCCTTCAGGGCCTGGATCATGGTGTCCTGCCAGTACTTGTGCTGCAGCACGAACAGGCCTTCGTCTTCGGTGCGTACGCCCGACAGCAGCGGCTTGAGTTCGATCTCCCTGGCCGCCTCGTCGGCGCCTTCCACCCAGTGCGCAGCGCCGCGGGACATGTCGTTCCAGCCGGTGCCGCCGCCGTAGCCGGTCTGGCACGAGCGGAACTCTTCCAGGTCATCCGGGGTGGCCATGCCGCTGACGTTGAAGAAGTCTTCGTACTGGCGAATGCGCTTGGCGCGGGCATCGGCGCTCTCGCCTTTCGGCGCGATGCAGTAGATGGTGATTTCGGTCTTGTTCACCGAAATCGGCCGGGCGATGCGGATCTGCGAGCTGAACTGGTCCATCAGGTACACGTTCGGGTACAGGCACAGGTTGCGCGAGTTCTCGATCATCCAGTCGGCACGGGCCTGGCCGAACTCGGCGGCCAGCTGGTCACGGCGCTCGTAGGCCGGGCGGTCTTCGGGGTTGGCCCAGCGGGTCCACAGCAGCAGGTGGCCGTGGTCGAAGGAGTAGAAGCCACCGCCCTGCTTGGCCCAGGCGCCGGCACTCATGGTCTTGATCTCTTCACCCGCCTCGCGCTGCTTGCGCTGGTTCTGGGTGGCGGCGTAGTTCCAGTGCACGGAACTGACGTGGTAGCCGTCGGCGCCGTTCTCGGCGGTGAGTTTCCAGTTACCTTCGTAGATGTACGAGCTGGCACCGCGCAGCACTTCCAGGCCTTCCGGCGACTGGTCGACGATCATGTCGATGATCTTGGCCGACTCGCCCAGGTGCTCGACCAGTGGCTTGACGTCGGCATTCAGGCTGCCGAACAGGAAGCCACGGTACGACTCGAAGCGCGCCACCTTGGTCAGGTCATGGGAGCCGTCGCAGTTGAAGCTGTCGGGGTAGCCGGCGTTGCTTGGGTCTTTGACCTTGAGCAGCTTGCCGCTGTTGTTGAAGGTCCAGCCGTGGAACGGGCAGGTGTAGCTGGAGCGGTTGCCGCGCTTGTGCCGGCAGAGCATGGCGCCGCGGTGGCTGCAGGCGTTGAGGAAGGCATTGAGCTCACCGTCCTTGTTGCGCGCGATGAAGATCGGCTGGCGCCCGATGGTCAGGGTGAGGAAGTCGTTTTTCTCGGGGATCTGGCTTTCATGGGCCAGGTAGATCCAGTTGCCCTCGAAGATGTGTTTCATCTCCAGGTCGAACAGGCGTGGGTCGGTGAACATCTCGCGCTTGCAGCGGTAGATGCCCTTTTCACGGTCGTCCTCGAGCAAGGCATTGAGGTAGTCGAATCCCAGGGACATGGCCAGGGTCTCCCTTGTTATTGTTTAGACCTGGTCAGGTTAGGGAGACCGCTGGCGGGGGACTATCCGGATTGTGCAGAGTGTTATCCATCTTGCCGCACATTGAGCATTTGCACATCGGTTTCTGGAAATGGTAAAGCACTGAAAAGTTTTGCCACTCCAAACTTTACTTTCTTGCTGTACACCCAATCTTTGGCAGCTAAAATTTCGTCGCGTATCTCCAGAGCTGCTTGTACCTCCACCGGGTGTCCTTTTCCATAATGCTCTGCAGTTAACTCGAAACGGTTGGATAGTCCTTGTAGAGTAGACTGCGCATGGTTCAGTCTATTTACAGCGAGCTGCTGCAAAGATTGATCTTTTTTTGCCATTTTTACTATGCGTGGCAGATCAGGATGGTAGGCATCAATCACACTCTTCACTGGGAGGGGGGTCAACGCTGGGGCGTTTGCAGACTGCTTCAATGCGGTCCTACGACGTTCCCAACGCGTGGTAAACAGACCTCCATTGTGGAAGCTGTTGGGCGGCCAGTTTACGTGACCACTTGGATCCACTTTGTTCACTGGGTCATTACTGCAGTAACAGTAAGCATTGAGACCACCTTCACCAAACGGACTTAGGCTGTCTGGTGCAATGAATCGCATCAACCACGAGCAGAAGGCGCGATAGCCATTCCCCAACAAATAGTTCGCTGAAAGGGTCTCTTTCCGCTGACTGTTGAACCGCAACAATGGTGCTTCATTCCCTTGGCTGTCCCATCCATACGCCATGTACCTCACCCAGCCCGATGAATTTCTCCCAAGGTATCGAAGTATCGAGCCTTGTAGGTCCGCGGAGTAAAGAGCTGCATGGACATCATCGCGCTCCGCCAAGACCCGTCCTGCTGCGCGCAACATCACCGTGGATCCTGTGACGGTATTTTTGACCAGTGCAAGGCCTTCCGGAGAGTAGAAATACAACTGCTTCTGTGGCTGCGGCATCGTTGTCACCATTTATCCGACTTAGAACAAATGGTGGTTCAAGAGCAAAGCGCCTTCAACTAGCAAAAATGCCAGGCCGACAAGCCAAACGCACTCACACGCGCCGCTTGAACGTCTGCGAAGGCAGCTCACCAAACTGCAGGCGGTAAACTTCAGAGAACCGCCCCAGATGCAGGAACCCATAGTCCAATGCAAGCTCTGTCACATTGCGTACGCCGCAGGTCGGATCGCTCAGACACGCATGCACCCGCTCCAGCTTGCGCTGACGCACGTAATGCTTGGGTGTGGTACCCAAATGCTGGTCAAACAACGCATACAACGAGCGCAAGCTCATGCAAGCCTGCTCTGCCAACACCTCAGCCGACAACTCCTGCTTCAGGTTGCGCTCAATGTAGTCAAGAATGCGCTCAAGCCCCGCTTGCGGCGCGCTCAGGCTTTCGCGGCGGATATTGGTGCTCATCAAGGTCAGCAGCTTGCTGGCGACGATCTGGCTGTAATGGCCCTGCACCCTGGGCAGCGAATCGCTCACCTCTGCTTCCTGGCAGACCATGGCCAGCAGGTTGACGAACCCGTCCAGCTCGTCCAGCCGGTAATGGTTGCGCAAGAACCGCACCCCGCCATCCGGGCGGTGCCAGCGCTGTTCGTCGCAGATCGAGTCCAGTAGCCGGGTCGGCACCTTGAGGATGAATTTTTCGCAGTCTTCCGAGTAGGTCAGGTCAACCGGGTCGTCGGGGTTGATCAGCAACAGCTCGCCTGGCACCAGATGATGCTCGCGCTTGTGTCCACGCCACAGGCAGTTGCCGTTGAGCAGCACTTGCAGGTGGTAGATGGTTTCCAGTGCCGGCGAGGTAACGCGCACGCTACCGCCGTAGCTGATGCGGCACAGGTCGAGTTCGGCGAACTTGCGGTGGCTGAGGCTGGCTTGCGGATGAGTGGTGCGGGACAGACCGATGCAATGCTGGCCTACGTGCTGGTTCACATAATCGGACACAGCATAAGGGTCGGCGTGATGAAACACGCTACTGCGCTCGCTCAGCAGGCGGCTTTCCATAGGCAAGGCACTCGGATCGTTATTGTTCTGGTCGCCGCTTCCTACGGCCCGGTGGGGCTGTGGTTGCGGTCGTCACGGTCATTCTATCGGGCCGGCTGCGAGTCGCGGGGGCAGGCGACAACCGGTGGATGGGCACACTTAAGCAAAAAGGCGGGGGTTGGGCAATGCGACCTTGGGAATGGATGGGCGGATAGCGGACGCTCATGACAGGAGAGATGTTCGGTTATCGAACGGTGTTTTCCTGTGCCGGCCTCTTCGCGGGTGAACCCGCTCCCACAGAGATCACCACTGCCGCAAGACCTGTGCAATACCTGTGGGAGCGGGTTTACCCGCGAAGAGGCCAGCACAGGCAACCGAAAGTTCAGTGCATAGCCACATCCTGCCGTCCTGCCCACCCTTGGCTCCTTGCCCGGTACTGCCGCGGGGCAATGGCGAACAGCTCACGGAAGCGCCGGTAGAAATGCGGGAAGCTGACAAACCCGCTGGCCACCGCCACTTCGGTCAATGACTTGCTGGTGTGCTGCAGCAACTGCCGCGCATGGGTCAACCGCAGCTCCAGATAGTAACGCGGTGGCGTGGCCTGTACATGCCGGCGGAACAGGCGCTCCAGATGCCGCCTGGACAAGCCGGCATGCTCGGCGATCTCGTCGATGCCGATCGGGTCTTCGATATTGGCGTGCATCAGCTCCAGGGCCAGACGCACGCCGTTGGGCAGGCTGGGGTCGATTTCCGGCGAGCTGGCAGGTGCATCACTCAGTACCCGCGCCCGGTCGCATGCCAGCATCTGCTCCACGGCGCGGCGCAACGCTACGCCACCGCACTGTTCAAGCAGCGCCAGCATCATGTCCAGCGCGCTACTGGCGCCCGCGCAGCTCATGCGCCGGCGGTCCAGCACATGGGCCTGGCGGCTGATGCGCACCTTGGGGAACAGCTCGCTCATCATCGCCCGGCCATCGGGGTGGAAGGCGCAATCATGGTCGTTGAGCAAACCGGCTTCGGCCAGAAAGTAGGCACCGTTCCACAAACCGCCCAGCTGGCAGCCGTGCTGGTCGGCCTGGCGCAGCCTGGCGCGCAGCAGCGGTGCGGTTTCCAGGCGCACACGGAAGCCGCCGCACACCAGCAGGCAGTCCAGGCCTTGCACCTCCAGGTCGGCCAGCTGGGTGTTGACCGGCAGGGCGATGCCAAGGTCACTCATCACCTGGGTACCCTCACCCACCACCTGGACCTGGAACAACGGCGTGGCACTCATGAGGTTGGCGGTGACCAGGCTGTCCATGGCGGCGGTGAAGGCCATCATCGAGAAGTGCTCGCGCAGGACGAAGGCGACACGCTGGCATGGCATCGACAGCGAAGTGCGGATGGCCGGGTCCAGGTGGGCCAGGTTGGTGTTCTTGAGGATGCTTTCGAAGTGGCTCATGGCTATTCACTCAACAGCGGAAATCGCGTTGCCCCCTTCGCGGGTGAACCCGCTCCTACAGGTATCGCACGGTATTCAGAGCCTGTGCAGTACCTGTGGGAGCGGGTTCACCCGCGAAGGAGCCAATGCTAATGGATCAGGTTACTTGCCAGCCTGGGCCGCAGCGTCACGGGAGGCTTGCAGCCAATGGTCGAACTGCTGGCGGTGCGCCGCTACCCATTCCTTGGCATGGCGGGTGATGTCGGCAGGCTTCTTCTCGCCCTGCTGCATCTTCAGGTTCTGGTTGCTCTCGTCGTCGGTGCTGATCTGCACCAGCGACAGGAACTTCAGCGCTGCCGGGTTCTCTTCGGCAAAGTCCTTGTTCAGCACAGCCACCACCTTGTCGATGGCAAAGCCGAGGTTTTTGCCGTGGTACATCGTGTCGACATCATTCTTGCCATCCGGCAGGTCGGTCTTCGGCACTTCCAGCCAGACCACGTCCCTGCCCTCGACCAGCACGCTGGCGATCCACTGTGGCACCCAGGTGAAGTAGAAGATCGGCTTGCCTTCCTTGTAACGGGTGATGGTGTCGGCCATCAGCGCGAAGTAGGAGCCCTGGTTGACGGTGATGCTCTTGTCCAGGTCGTAGGCTTTCATGTGGTGGGCAATCACCAGCTCGCAACCCCAACCCGGGTTGCAACCGGTCATGTCGGCCTTGCCGTCACCGTCGGTGTCGAACAGCTTGGCGATCTCTGGCTTTTTGAGGTCGGTGATGTACTTGATGTTGTACTGGTCAGCGGTTTTCTTGTCGATCAGGTAGCCTTGGGCAACGCCCGGCAGGATGTCGCCAGTCTTGACCATCACGTCGCCACCACCGGCCTGCTGGTAGAACTGGTTGTGCAGTTTGTCCCACAGGTGCACGGTGAAGTCGGCATCGCCGTTGGCCAGGGCCACCATCATCACGCCGTACTCGGTCTCCTTCGGCTCCTGAACCTTGTAGCCCAGCTCGCGCAGGCCTTCCATGGCCACTTCGCCACGGAAGCGCTCTTCGGCGATGGAAGGGAAGATCGGCGTAACCTTCACGCCCTCCCCCGGTTTTTCGGCCGAGGCGTGCGCGCCCAGCGCGGCTGCCACCAGGGTCAGCGCAGTGGCGCATTTGAGGATGCTGCGGGAGAACTTGGATTCGTGCATCGTCGCTTACCTTCTTCTGATTTTTATCTTCAAGTGCGGCAGATCGAACGTCTCAAAAGCCTTGTAGTGCTCAGGCGGTCTTGCGCCGCCCTTGCGGTTGCGCCACGCCACACAGGCGCATGACCACGCCTACCGGGCCGGTGTGGTACCAGCGCAGGCTCGGGTCGGCGCTGGTGCGGGCGCCCATGGCCTGGGTCAGGCGGTCAAGGAAGATCGCCAGCAGCACCAGCCCTACGCCACCGACCGTGGCCAGGCCCATGTCGAGGCGGCCGATACCGCGCAAGACCATCTGGCCCAGGCCGCCGACGGAAATCATCGAGGCGATCACCACCATCGACAGCGACAGCATCAGGGTCTGATTGAGGCCGGCCATGATGGTCGAGGTGGCCAGCGGCAGTTGCACGCGGGTCAGCATCTGCCGTGGGGTGCAGCCGAAGGCACGGGCGGCCTCGATCTTGTCTTCCGGCACCTGGCGAATGCCCAGGTTGGTCAGGCGCACCAGTGGCGGCAAGGCGAACACGATGGTCACCAGCACGCCGGGCACGTTGCCGATGCCGAACAGCATCACCACCGGTACCAGGTAGACGAAGGCCGGCAGGGTCTGCATGGCGTCGAGCAGCGGGCGGATGATGCGCTCCAGGCGGTCGCTGCGGGCACACAGGATGCCCAGCGGTATGCCGATGACCGCGCAGAAGAATACCGAGGTCAGCACCAGCGCCAGGGTGGTCATGGATTCGGCCCATACGCCGATCAGCCCTAGCAGGGTGAGGGTGACGAAGCACAGCACGGCCATGCGCTTGCCGGCCAGCTGCCAGCCCAGCAGCGAGGAGAGGATGATGCCGATGGTGGGTGGGATGCTCTGCAGAGTGAATTCGATGCCATTGAGCACCTGGTCTATCGGCCAGCGGATGGCGCGGAACACCTCGCGGAAGTTGTGCACCAGGAAGTTCAGGGTGGCGGTGACCCAGTCGCCCAAGGGGATGGTGGCCGCCTGGAACGGGTCGAGAATGCTGAATTCGGACATGAGGGTGTACCTCTGGGTATTAGTGGCGGCTCAGGGTCTGCAACAGCTCGTTCTTCGACAGCGTGCCCTTGAAGGCGCCCTGGCGGTCGAGCACCGGTACCGGGTACGGCAGGTCGGCCGCCACCCCGAGCACTTCGTGCAGTGGCGTGTCGGTGTATACCGGGCACTGCTCGTGCAGGCTGTAACGCTCACTGGCGGTAGCGCCGTTGGCGTCGGTGTCGACCACGCCCAGCAACTGCCCGCGGTCATCGACCAGGTAGCCGAACGGCACGCCGGCCTGGAAGCTTGGTGCCTTGCCGTTGACCTTGCACACCACCGCCGGGTCGAACTTGGCCACATCACCGGCCTTGAGCACCCGCGAGCTGTCGAAGCTCTTGAAGAAGGTGCGCACGTAGTCGTTGGCCGGCTGGTTGATCAGCTCCTGCGGGGTGCCGATCTGCACCACGCGACCACCTTCCATGATCGCGATGCGATGGCCGATGCGGATGGCTTCCTCGATGTCGTGGGAAATGAAGATGATGGTGCGCTGCTGCTCGGCCTGCAGGCGGATCAGCTCGCCCTGCATTTCGCTGCGGATCAGCGGGTCGAGCGCGGAGAACGCCTCGTCCATCAGCAGGATCGCCGGGTCGTTGGCCAGGGCCCGGGCCAGGCCTACACGCTGCTGCATGCCGCCAGACAACTGGTGCGGGTAGCTGTTTTCATGGCCGGCCAGGCCAACCTGGCTCAATGCTTCACGGGCGCGGCTGTGGCGTTCGGCCTCCGCTACGCCGGCAATTTCCAGGCCGAACGCGGTGTTTTCCAGCACGCTCATGTGCGGCATCAGCGCAAAGGACTGGAACACCATGCCCATTTCCTTGCGGCGCACATCCAGCAGGGCTTTGTCGGAGAGCCCGGTGATTTCCTTGCCGTTGAGGTGAATGCTGCCGGAGGTGGGCTCGATCAGGCGGTTGAACAGCCGCACCATGGTCGACTTGCCCGAACCGGACAGGCCCATGATGACGAAGATTTCGCCACGCTTGACGGAAAAGCTTGCATCGAACACGCCGACGACGTGGCCGGTCTTGCTGAAGATTTCGTTCTTGTCGGCCCCCTTGCGGAGCATCTCCATGGCCATGTTCGGGTTGGGACCGAACACTTTGAAGATGTTTTTTACCGAAAGAATCTCATCGGCATGGCTCATACGACCCTCTTTATTATGCTTATTAACCAATCTTTCAACTTCGCACTTTCAATAAGGCGGGTAGAGATCAGTGCGAGTACGCTTGGCAGTCCGTTCAAATTCGAACGTGAGTCAAAACCGGCACGCAGAATGTCCTGCTTCAAAATTGTCCGACTATCGATGTCTCGAATGTCGCGCCGTGGGTTTAACGTTAGGCCTTGAGCCAGAGCGGGTCCAACGACATTTGTTTCACGCAAACCATTACCTGAAGTTATCAATCAGGGCCTGAGCCCCGAGCCACAGCCTGGCGCAGTGCGCTTGAATGCAGGCGCAGCCTTGTGCAGCGAAGAGACCGGCTCATACACTTGAGCCATGGGTGCCTGCAGGGGCCCTTTCGCAGCACAAGACTGCTCCTACAAAGGACTGCACCCCACCGACATGGTCAGACACTCCGAACCCGATCAGACGCTGATCAAGATGCCCTCGCTGCGTGCGGTCAAAGTCTTCGTCGCCGCCGCCAAGTACCAGAACTTCACCCGCGCCGCCGAGGCGCTGTGCGTGACCCAGGCAGCGGTCAGCCGGCAAATCCGCGAACTGGAAACCTACCTGGGCGCCGAGTTGTTCACCCGCGTGGGCCGTGCGGTGGAGCTGACGGTGGCCGGCTCGATCTTCTTCGATGCGGTGCAGTTGTCGTTCGTCAACATTTCCCAGGCTGCCGAGCGCATTCGCAGCAACAACAACAGCAAGCAGGTGGTCACCCTGTGCTGTTCGCCGGCCTTCGCCGCCTTGTGGATGGGGCCGCGGATGCCGAGGTTCTTCGATGAGAACCCGGACATCGACATCAACCTGGTGACCACGCAGAACTTCCTGGCCATGGAGCCCGGGGTGCGCCCGGACATCTACATCACCAAACTGGGCAAGGTGCAGGCGGGCTACAGCTCGCACCAGCTCAACCACGACGTGATCTACCCGGTGTGCACGCCGCTGTACCTGGCGCAGCACCCAGAGGTGCGTACCCTGCAGGGGCTGCGTGATGGCACGTTGTTGAACCTCAGCCCTTATGGCCGCTCGCAGGTCGCCGAGCACGTGGACTGGAACGTCTGGTTGGCGTTCCATGACATCGACCTGAAAAGCCGCGCCAACACCGGCCCGCACTTCTTCAATGCCAACGATTACAACCTGCTGGTGCAGCTGGCCCTGGGCGGCCAGGGCGTGGCGCTGGGCTGGCACCACCTGGTAGAGCCGCTGGTGGCCCAAGGGCTGCTGGCAAGGCCGGTGGAAGAGGAACTGGTGCTCAAGGATACCTTCCACTTCCTGGCGTTCAACGAAGACAAGGACCATGACTCCAGTTGCTGCCGCTTGCGGGACTGGTTGCTGGCGGAGTTTCAGCCGTTGCTGGAGTCGTTGCGTACCCGCTGAATATCGGTTGCCTGTGCTGGCCCCTTCGCGGGCACGCCCGCTCCCACAGGTACTTCATCGCCCTTCAGGCTGGTGATATCCCTGTGGGAGCGGGCATGCCCGCGAAGGGGCCAGCACAGGCAACCCGGAACCGCCCACTTCACTGCACCGGCAGGAAGTTCATCAACAGCAGGCTTTGCGCATAATTCAAGCCAATCCGCCTGTACCGCTCATCCAGCAACTCCGCCAGCAAGTCCAGCCGTGCCACGATCTTGCCGAACTCAACGGCAAAACTCAGGTTGCTGCCCTCTTCCGAGATTTCGTTGGAGAACAACAGCAGCACGCCATTGGCATCCTGCCGCTGGCTCAACATCCAGGTGGCCTTCTCGATATTGCGCGCCGCGTTGTTGACGAACAGCGGGTCGATGGTATCGGTCATGTAGAACTCGGTACGCCCGCCGTGCGCGGTGATCAGCATGCTGCCGATGGCGTAGATGAAGGCGCCCACCCGGTCACCGCGAAACTCGGGGCTCAGGGCATAGCTCAAGGCTGCCAGGTCGCGACGGTTGCCCAGTTGCGGCAAGGGCTGGCGTTGTTCGATGGCGATACGGATCTGCCGCTCGGCAGTTGCCGCGTCCACGTAGCCGGACAGCTTCCACTGGTTGGGGTTGCGCAGGTAAAGCTTGTTCATAAGCAGGTACAAGCTCTGCAGGTTGTCGCGCATGGACAGCGTGGCCAGGCGGTCGACGCTGGTCTGGAACAGTTCGCTGGGCTTGCCGTTGCCGAGCTGGTTGACCATGTCGCGACCCTGCTGCTGGGTGCAGGCGCACAGGCACGTGAGGGTGCCTGCCAATAGCAGGCGGAGTAAGAATTTTGGCTTGCTTGCAACCATCGGCACCGGGTCGATATTCGGCGGCCGCACCGGGGATCAGTGTGGCCTGACCAGGCATAGAGTCTGGAAAGCGGGAAAAGTGCGTATCTGGCCGACAAAGAGTGAGTCAACTGACAGATTTGCCAGTTTCGGATTTGCTGACGGTAATAGAAGATTTTCTTCAAACAATGGAGGAAACACCATGAGCAAGCACTTAAGGAAGCCCGGCGAACTGGACACTGACTTCGGCATCGAGGGTTATGCCAAGCTACCTGCTCCCCCAGGCGCACAGGAGCCGGGAGTGGCATTTTCGACAACAGTCGATTCTGTAAACCGCATTATTCTGGCCGCCGGAGCTCCGGTCGACGGAAAAGACTTCTACTATTTCGCAAGGTTGGATGCCAAGGGTGTTTGCGAGCCCGACCCTGGCTTGGTTGCAATTGAAGACCCTGAACTGGATCCCTCACTTTCCTTTGCCCTGGGCTTCGACTTCGTCACGCCCTCGACAGCTGCGCCCGACTCGAACTATATCGCGTACTCAAAATGTGCAACATGGACAGGTGAGGACTGGCTCTGGCAAGGCGCTGTCGGCCACTACCGAAACAACTTCAAACCATTGGACGGTTTCGGCAAGAAAGGATTGATACTCCTCCGACCTGACGGCCAGTCCAGTTCAACGACAGCGTCCAGCGCCAGACGCGAATGCCTGCCCAGGAAAACAAAACTTTCAGACGACGCAAACATTCCGGGTAACCTGAAAAACAGGTACAAACAAGAGGTGTTCGCGCCCGCCGCCCGTAGTGTGCTGCTGGGTAACTCGATAAAAACCTTGTACGCTTCTTCGCTCGATAACGAGCCGAACAGTCAAACACTGTGGGTCGCTCTACACGATGCCAAGACTGGCGTCCCGGTAGCCGGGCTCGGTCCAGACGGCACCAAAACACAATGGCATATTAAGAATTTTTTGGATAACACGTTCGAACCGTCGGGCTGTCACTTCTTCGAAGACGGTGGTTTTGCCTTGGCCGGGAAGGAAGGGGCGCCTGGCATCGTCGCAAGATACAAGAGCAGCGGCGAACTTGATATGGACTTCAACAAGAGCGGTTTCATAGAACTGGAAAACCGCAATATCCAGCTTGGCGCTAACGAAAGCAGGGTCATTATCGCTCAAGGTACCTATTACACTTCCCAGCCTGGGCACCCAATCAACCTCACGATCAGAGTCTACGACAAGCACACGGGCTTACCGGATGCGCAGTTCAACGAAAATGGGATATTAAGCATCAACGTTGATCCTGGCTCTGATATCAGAGCCCTCACAACCCATTCCGTCATCATTGACCCAAATGGCACGATCTACATCGCAGGTAACTTGATGCACGCGGGAGGGTCCACGTTCTACCTACAGGGCATCATCCACAGAATAACCCGGGACGGCAAACTGGACACCAACTTCGCCTCCCAGGGGCGCTACCTGGCACCCGAAGATAAAGTTAACGCCCTTCGTGGAGCCCACCTCGGATCAGACGGTTTCCGATTCATCTCGCAACTGAATGAGAATGATGGTGGTTATTGTGCCATGAAGCTTTTCATCTGAATGTTGCTATAACCCGTGGCAAGCCTTTGCAGGCTTGCCACGTTTGCGTCAATGCCTGTTCATTGTTGGTGACGCAACATCTCCACCACCTGCGCATGCAGCGCCGGGTCACCACAGGCCACCACGCACCCGCCATTCTGCGCGCTGCTGCCATCCCACGCCGTGATCACCCCGCCCGCCCCTTCGATGATCGGCATCAGCGCCTGCACGTCATAGGGCTGCAGGCTCGCCTCGACGATCACGTCGACAAACCCGGAAGCCAGCATGCAGTAGGCATAGCAATCGCCACCGTAGCGCATCAGGCGCGCCTTGCCGGCAACGGCTTCGAATGCAGCCTTGCGCGCGGCGGTATCGAACATGTCCGGGGTGGTGCACATCAGCGTGGCCGAGGCCAGGTCGGCACAGGCGCGGGTCTGCAACGGTGTACCGCTGCGCCAGGCGCCTTCCGGTGTGCCGACAAAGCGTTCGCCGGTGAACGGCTGGTTCATCACCCCTACCACCGGGCGCGTGCCGTCGTTCAGGGCAATCAGCGTGCCCCACAGCGGCAGGCCGGTGATGAAGGCACGGGTGCCGTCGATCGGGTCGAGCACCCAGGTCAGCGGGCTGCTGCCGACTGCCACGCCGGCTTCTTCACCGAGGATGCCGTGGTCGGGATAGCGGGCCTGGATCAGCTCGCGCATGGCGTCCTCGGCTGCCTTGTCGGCCACGGTCACCGGGTCGTACAGGCGCCCACCCTTGTCCTCGACGTCCAGGCTGGCGCGAAAGTATGGCTTGATCGCCACGGCAGCAGCATCGGCCAGCTGCTCGGCGAAGGCGCGGAATTCGCCGATCTGTTCAGCACTCAGGGACATGGGGCGGGCCTCGTGAAAATGATGGGGCCCGCATAATACCCGACACACCGTGCCGCGCCAGCCTCCGTCGGCTGCTCATGCGGCCCTGCGCGGTCTAGACTGAACAAGACCAGACACCGGGGGGCTGCCACACGTGGAGGTGTGAGATGAGCCAGTTCAAGCGTCTGTTCGTCATGCTCGGCCCGCAGATGCGCCACACGCCAGCGCTGCAACGCGCTGCGGCATTGGCGGAATCCAGCGGTGCCTTGCTGGATATCAACGTGTTCGTCGACGATGTCGACACCTTCGGTTTGATGAGCGATAGCCGCGAGCGTGAGCGGCTGCTCAGCGACAACCGCCAATGGCTGGCGGACGAAGCCGAACAACTGGCCAACGCCGGCCTGGATGTGTCTACCGAACTGCTGCTGACCCGCGACCCGCTGGGCAGCGTGCTGGAGCGGGTGGAACGGCTGGGTTGCGACCTGCTGATCAAGGACGTGCAGCACGAACCTGTGCTCAAGCGCCTGCTGGTAACGCCACTGGACTGGCAGTTGCTGAAGGACAGCCCGGTCGCCGTGCACCTGGTCAGCGATATCCGCCTGCCGCTGCCCCGGCAGATTGCCGCCGCGGTGGACCTGAACAGCCATGGCGCCGGCGAGCACCTGGATGAGCAGGTGATCCACTGTGCCCATGCCCTGGCCCTGCAGTGCAATGCCGAACTGCACCTGCTGCATGTGTGCGACGCGGCCAAGACCCACATTGCCGACTTCGGCGCCGGCACAGTGACCATGCCTGGCTTCGATGTCAGCGTGCGCACCGCGCAGCGGGCGGCGTTCAACCGGCTGGGCGACCACCACCAGATCCCGCTGGAGCGCAGGCACTTCCTGGAAGGGGCCGCGATCAAGGTGATTGCCCAGTTCGTCGGGCACAGCCGGGCGGATGTGATCGTGATGGGCAGCCACCGGCATGACGCCATGCAGACGTTCCTGGGCGGGACCACGGCGCATGTGCTGGAGCATCCGCTGTGCAATGTGCTGGCGATCAAGGCGGTTCGCTGAGAGCTGCTGCACCTGAACTGGCCAATTAGCGGGCACGCCCGCTCCCACAGGTCATGCACAAAGCCTGAGCCTGTGACGAACCTGTGGGAGCGGGCGTGCCCGCGAAGAATCCAGCACAAATTCCACTTGGTATCTGGTACACCAGTGCCACACAAAAAGAATGCATTTGATAATGATTCGTAGTAGTTTCTCGGCGCTTGCCCACCCTACCCTCAGCGCCCTACTCCAGGATCGTACCGTCGATGCGTCGCACGTTCGTTTCGCTTTGTGTGCTTCATGCTGTCTCCCCGCTGGCCTTTGCCGAGCCTGAACCGCTCGGCGAACCCGCCCAGATCGAACTCCAGGCCCTGAACATCACCAGCAGCGCCGACAGCGAACGTGCCGATGGCCCGGTCGAGGGCTACAAGGCTACCCGCTCGGCCAGCGCCACCCGCACCGACACCGCCCTGCACGAAACTCCGCAATCGGTCAGCGTGGTGCCCAAGGATGTACTGGAAGACACCGGCGCCACGCGCCTGCAGGATGGCCTGGACTACGCCGGCGGTGTCGGCCGCGCCAACAACTTCGGCGGCCAGGGCCTGACCACCTTCACCGTGCGTGGCTTCACCACCGGGGAGTTCTACCGCAACGGTTTCCCGATCAACCGCGGCTACCCCAACGCCCCCGACGCCAACACCGTCGAACGCCTGGAAGTGATCCGTGGCCCGGCCAGCAGCCTGTACGGCCGTGGCGACCCCGGCGGCACCTTCAACGTGGTCAGCAAGCAGCCGCTGCCAGAGTCGAAAGTCACCCTGGGCAGCCAGTTCGATGACCAGGGCATGCACCGCGCGACCCTGGACGCCACCGGGCCGCTGAACCAGGACGGCTCGCTGGCCTACCGCCTGAACCTGCTGGGCGAAGGCGGCGAAAGCTTCCGTGACGATGTGGAAAGCGAGCGCTATGACGTGGCGCCGGTGCTCAGCTGGCAGGTCAACGACAGCACGAAGATCGTCTTCGAGGGCGATTTCATGCGCAACAACCACCCGCTTGACCGTGGCCTGACCCGCTACGCCACCCAGACTGGCAGCGCCTCGCGCGACACCTATATCTGGGAAAAAGGCAGCGACAACCTACTGCACAACGACAACAACATGGCTCAGGTGCGTTTCGAACACCTGCTCAACGATAACTGGACGCTGGGTGGCGGGTTCCAGTTTCTGGATGGCTCGCTCAAGGGTAATGCTGTCGAAGCCAATGGCGCACCCGCAGACGGCCGCACGCTGCAGCGAAACTTCAACTATCGCAAGCTGGAGTGGACTGATCGCGATTGGCAACTGAACCTGACCGGGCATTTCGATACAGGAGTGTTCAGCCACACCCTGCTGACTGGCATCGAGTACGAAGACTACGACTACAGCTCTATCATCCGACGATCCACTGCCTCCTACCCAATCGACATCTACAACCCGGTACTGGGCCAGCCAAGGCCGGCATTAGCTTCAGTGCCTACAACCTGGGATACAGAAAACCTGAAAACCTGGGCTTTCTTCATCCAGGACCAGGTGGCCCTTACCGAGCGCCTGAAGGCGTTGGCCGGTGTACGCTTCGAACGTTTCGAGCATGATTACGACGACAAGCGGCCCGCAAACCGCGACTTCAGCAAGGGCGAAAACGGCGTCACCCCGCGCTTTGGCCTGATCTACGACCTGACCGATACGGTTGCGGTCTATGCCAACACCGCGCGCTCGTTCAAGCCCAACACGGGCACGCCAAGCGGGGGCGGAGGCTTCGACCCGGAAAAAGGCAAGTCCTACGAACTGGGTGTGAAATGGGAGGCACTCGACCGCCAGCTGAGCATCGATGCTGCGATCTATCACATCGTCAAGGAGAACGTCCTGGCGCGCGACCCGAACGACCCAACCGGTACCTACAGTATTGCGGCCGGCGAAGTGCGCAGCCGTGGCCTGGACATCAACATCGCTGGCAACCTGACGCCGGAGTGGCGCGTGATCGGCGGTTATGCCTACGTGGACGCCGAAGTGACCCAGGATACGACCCTGCCCAAGGGCACGCGCCTGGCCAACATCCCGCGCAACAGCTTCAGCCTGCTGAACACCTACGAGTTCCAGGATGGCCTGGCCAAAGGGCTGGGGTTGGGGGTTGGGGTGAAGTACGTGGATGATCGCGCCGGCCAGACGGCAGCCACGACCTACACCATGGAGCGCTACAGCGTGGTCGACCTGCTGAGCTTCTACAAGGTCAACGAACACGTGCGGCTGAACCTGGACGTGAAGAACGTGTTCAACAAGGGCTATGACGAGGGCGCGTTCAACAACTACGTCTACCCGGGTGCGCCGCGGACGGTGCAGGCTGGGGTTTCGTATACCTTCTGACCGTTCCTGGGGCTGCTTTGCAGCCCATCGCGACACAAGGCCGCTCCTACAAGGAAACCGCGATCTCCTGTAGGAGCGGCCTTGTGTCGCGATGGGCCGCAAAGCGGCCCCCCGGTCTCAGAACCCTTTGCTGTAGAACAGCGAGTACGACTCGATGCCGTCGTTAGGCTGCTTGAGCCCCGCGTTGGAGTAGTGCATCGCGCGGATCCCCACCTTCTGCTCCCCCGGCAGTTTCAGGCCGAAGCCGATGCGGTCTTCGAAATTGACCGACGAGCCCAGGCGCTGGTCGCCCACATCGGTCTTGGAAAACGCCGCCAGGCCAATGCCGGCCTCGATGTACGGGGTATAGGTGAAACCGCTGAACTCATAGGTGAACACTGGGCTGAACGACAGCGAGTGTGCGCCACTGGCCTCACCGCCTTCCCAATAGGTGTAGGCCGCATCCCAGTACCCGGTCAGATGACCGGTGCTGCTTTCCAGCCATTTCTTGTCCCAGTCGAACGACAGGCCGATACGGTAGGTCATGTCACCTTGGCCAGTGGCGCCAACGGCACCGCTCACCTGCGCTGCCTGGGCCAGATTCGCCCCGGCAAAGGCCAGCACTGCAGCAGCCAGCGAAGCTGCTAGACGGGTTTTCATCAATGACTTCTCCTGATGGTCTATACGGCAAGTGGGGGCTTGGGCCCCTCGATCTTATGTGGCGACCGGATGCATCCAGACCGGTCACACGAAGTAATACTTTTCTGATTATCGACCAGATAAACAGAAAGTTGAAAGTGAATTGCCACCATTGGCTAATACCCTGCGCCAGCATCTGCCATGCCGAACAGCAGCGGTCAGTCGTATTCCGCCTCTTCGTGCTCGCCCAGCAGGCGCCTTTGCCTGGGGGTGGCCTCCTCCAGCACCTGCGGGTTGAAACGCCAGTTCAGGTACGGCGAAAACTTCTGCGCGACCATGCGCCGGCCATAGTGCACTTGCAGCATGTCGCGCTCGCGTGACTGGGTGCAATTGGCCCCGCCGCTGTGCCAGACATCGCTGCGAAACACCAGCGCGTCCCCTGCCTTGCACAGCACCGGCTGGGCCTCACGGCCCTGCCAGTGTTGCTCGCCAGCCTGCGGTGGCCGCGCCGCGCGGTGGCTGCCGGGCACAATCCAGGTCGGCCCGATGTGATGGTCGATATCGCTGAGGTACAGCTGCGCAGTCAGGATCTGCGGGGGCTGGGTGAAGTCGCCGCGCTCGCTGAGCCAGTCGGGCAACTGCATGGGCAGATGGTCCAGGTGCAGAGCCACGCCGGGGTAACCCGGGTGGCTGCGCCAGGCGGTCTGGCCGATCACATGGCAGTCGGCGCCCAGTGCCGCTTCGGCCAGGGCGATCAGCGGCGGCAGGTCGAGAAAGGGCAACCACAATGGGTTGCGGTTGAACACGCACTTGTAGTGTTCCAGCAGCCCCTGGTAATCCCAGTGGATGGGCTGCAAGTCATCGATGGCGCAGCGCAACAAGGCGATACGCAAGGGTTCGAGCACACCGGGGAGCAACACATAGCCCCGCTCGTCCAACATCTCCAGCTGAAGGTCCAGGCTCATGGCGATGCGCTCCTTTCAGGCAGGAGCACATCCGTACTCCTGCCCTTTTTTTTTCATCAACGCCAGTTCAGGTTCACGGTCGCGGGGGTCTTGCCATTCACGGTCACCAATTGCTGCACCGTCTCACCCTGGGCGTTGCCAGTCACTTTGTATTTGCCGGGAGGCAACTGCACATACAGCAGCGGCCCGGCATCCGTAAGGCTGAGCACGGGCTGGCCCTGTGCATTCTGGATGTCGACGGTGGCACCGCTCTGGAACTTGCCTTCCGGGCCGGTGGAGAGTTCCACGTGCAGGTCATAGCCCGGGGTCTTGCGCAGGGCGTTGGCTTCATCCTGGCCGATGCCGCCTTGCAGGTAGCGGACGCCGTTCTGCTCCTGCTGTTGCAGTTGCACGGCCTGCATGTCGATGGGGGCATTGAGGTCGGCGGCGGCCGCCAGGGTCCATGGCAGCGCCAGGGTGATCAGCAGCGCCGCGCCGAGGGCATAGTGATGGTTACGCATGGTACGACCCTCCTTTCGAGGATGGCTTACCTATTATCTGATCCTTCGGGCGTAACGGCGTTCGTGCTGATGCATGGTCGTCTTGATGAAATTCGCATCAATGGTGTGGATATTGCGCCAGAACATCAGGTTGCGCGCCCTTCCTCAAGCAGTTTCACGAACATGCTCAAACTGCGCGATACCGTGCCCCGGCGCCACACCAGCCAGGTTTTCAGGTAACGGAAATCCTCCGACATCGGCCAGGCACTGACGGTGCTGCAACCGGGCATGTTGTCGAGCATGCTGCGCGGCATCATGGCCAGGCCGGCGCCGGCGCTGACGCAGGCCAGCATGCCGTGGTACGACTCCATTTCGTGGATCTTGCCCGGCACCGCCTGGTCCTGCACGAACCAGTTCTCGAAGTGGTGGCGGTAGGAACAGTTGGCGCGGAAGGCGTAGATGCTTTCGCCGTTGACGTCCTGGGCGCGGGTTACCGGGGCGTGGTTGAGCGGCGCGATGACCATCATTTCTTCCTCGAACACCGGCATGCCTTCCAGCGTCGGGTGCAGCACCGGCCCGTCGACGAACGCCGCCACCAGGCGGCCAGACAACACGCCTTCGAGCATGGTCCCGGACGGCCCGGTGGACAGGTCCAGGTCGACCTTGGGGTAGCGCTGGTTGTAGGCCGCCAGCAAGGCCGGGATGCGTACCGCGGCCGTGCTTTCCAGCGACCCCAGGGCGAAGGTGCCCTGCGGGTCTTCACCGGCCACGGTCAGCCGCGCCTCGTGCACCAGGTCGAGGATGCGCCGTGTGTATTCGAGGAAGTTCCAGCCCGCGGGGGACAGGCGCAGGCGGCTCTTCTCGCGGATGAACAGCTCCACGCCCAGGTCCTCCTCCAGTTGCTTGATACGCGTGGTCAGGTTCGACGGCACCCGATGGATATGCTGCGCGGCGGCACTGATGCTGCCCTGCTCTGCCACGGCCTTGAAGATCTCCAGTTGCACCAAGTCCACAGCCTTTCTCCAAACGTGAATGTTTCGCTCATTATTATTCAGTTTTCATTAAAGACATAGCCCACTAGTCTGGCGTCACGGTTCAACAACAACGAGAGTGTCCCGCCATGAGCGCGATCAGCAGCCTGACCCACGCCATCTCCCTCGACCCGTACAGCGGCGAGCAGATCGGCGCCTACCCGTTCGACACCGACGCCGCACTGGAAGCGGCGCTGCAACGCGCCAAGGTTGGCTACCGCCAGTGGCGCCAGGTGTCGCTGGGTCAGCGCAGCGAATACCTGCTTGCCCTGGCCAGCACCCTCGAAACCAAGGCCGAAGCCTTCGCGCAAATGATCAGCCGCGAAATCGGCAAGCCTGTCGTCCAGGCCCGTGGTGAAGTCAGCAAGTGCGTCGGCCTGTGCCGCTGGTACGCCGAACATGGCCCGGCCATGCTCGCCGCCGAGCCGACCCAGGTCGAGAAAGCCCGCATCGAGTACCGCCCGCTGGGCCCGATCCTGGCCGTGATGCCATGGAACTTCCCGGTCTGGCAGGTACTGCGCGGCGCCGTGCCGGCGATCCTGGCCGGCAACACCTACGTACTCAAGCACGCGCCGAACGTGATGGGCAGCGCCTACCTGCTGGGCGAGCTGTTCAAGGATGCCGGCCTGCCGGAAGGCGTGTTCGAAGTGCTGAACGTGACCCCGGACGGCGTCACCCGCGCCATCAACGACCCACGCATCGCCGCCGTGACCCTGACCGGCAGTGTGCGTGCCGGCATGGCGATTGGTGCGCAAGCCGGCGCCGCGCTGAAGAAGTGCGTGCTGGAGCTGGGCGGTTCCGACCCGTTCATCGTGCTGGCCGACGCCGACCTGGATGCCGCCGTGAAAGCAGCCGTGATCGGCCGTTACCAGAACACCGGCCAGGTCTGCGCTGCGGCCAAGCGCCTGATCGTCGAGGAAAGCATCGTTGACGAATTCACCCGCAAGTTCGTCGAGGCCACTCGCGAGCTGAAGGTCGGCAACCCGCTGGAAGAAGATACCTACATCGGCCCGATGGCCCGTTACGACCTGCGCGACGAGCTGGATGGCCAGGTCCAGGCGACCATCGCCGAAGGCGCCACCCTGCTGCTGGGCGGCCACAAGGTCGATGGCGTTGCCAACTTCTACGCGCCGACCGTGTTCGCCAACGTCACCCCGCAGATGACTGCGTTCAAGCAGGAGCTGTTCGGGCCGGTGGCGGCGATCATCAGCGCACGTGATACGGAGCATGCGGTGGAGCTGGCCAACGACAGCGAGTTCGGCCTGGCCTCGACCATCTACACCGCCGACTACGCGCTGGCCGAGCGCATGACCGCGGCGCTGGATACCGGCGGCGTGTTCATCAACGGCTATTGCGCTTCCGACCCCCGCGTGGCGTTTGGCGGGGTGAAGAAGAGCGGCTTCGGGCGTGAGCTGTCGCACTTTGGTGTGCGTGAGTTCACCAATGCCCAGACGGTGTGGCTGGACCGTAACTGATTCGATGCTTAGGGGCCGCATTGCGGCCCTGTGGGAGCGGGTTTACCCGCGAATCAGGCGACACGGTGCCAGGCACCGGCTACGCCGGTGTTCGCGGGTGAACCCGCTCCCACAAGGACTTTGAAGGGCCGCAATGCGGCCCCAGGGCCTCAATCCCGAACCTGGTCCTTGACCCAGTCCAGCATCCCCCCCGGCACGATCAGTTCATGCCGCGCCCGCGAACAGGCGGTGTACAACCCCGCCAGCATCCGCGCCCGTTCATTGCGGTTCCCCGCCACCTGCGGCGCTACCATCAGCTCCGGCGACACCATCACCCGGGCGAACTCCATGTTCTTCACATCCCGCACCCGCCCCAGGAACAGCTTGGGCGCCTTGTCCCAACGGTAACGGCTCTTGGCCCTGGCAAAGTGCTCTGGCGTGTAGCCCTTGCGCAGCATGTTGGCCACGGCGACGAACGCCTTGTCATCACCCTTGTCCTGCTCCAGCGCCTGCCAGCTGGCATAGCGGAACAGCATCGGGTGACGCGGCCGGGTGCCATGGCGGTACAGCTCGATGCAGTCTTCGACGAACAGCTCGAAGTCCTTGCGCGCGCTTTTCAGCAGCACGAACGGCACGCCCTGGTGGGTCAGGCGCTGGAACCAGCCAAACAGGCCCCATTCATCGTCGACGATCAACGCCGTGGGCTGTTCCGGCACCGTCACCGCATCGAAGAAGCTGACCCGCGTGTAATGCTCGGCGCTGCCGCTGAAGGCTGCCTGGATCGCCGCCGGGTGGGCCTGGATCAGCGGGTTGAGCACGTTGTCCATAGCCGGGCCGGCCCGCAGCGAGTGGTCGATGTAACGCTGGCGGATGAAGCCGCCATGGTGCGCGCTGAGGCCGTTGAGGTTCTGCAGCTCGTCACCCAGGGCAATGATCGACTGCGGGCTGCGGTCGAGCACGGCAAGCATCGGTGCCGACAGCTCGTGGGCCTCGTCGACGATGACATGGGTGTAGCGGCTGTCGATCACTTGACCAGTCAGCGACAGCAGTTTGACCCGGTGGTAGTCGCGCACCGGCAACTGGATTTCCCGTGCCGACGGGCGAATCAGCTCCTGCCAGTACAGCCGTGCCTTTTCCAGCAACACTTCCTGGTCCAGTGGCGTGGTCCCCGGCCCGGCCCAGGGCAGGTGGTGCAACTGCAGCTGGGTGTCGGCGCTGTGGCAGAACGTGCGCACCGCGCGGATGCACAAGGCAACCACATCGCGCGCGGCGAGCGGGCCGATGTCGGGGATGGCCAGCCAACGTACCACCTGCGCATCCTGCGGGCGCCACGACAGCTTGGTGCGATACGGGTCGCGCAGGCGCCAGCCGTTGCTGGTGAGGTCGCGGTTGAGCAGCTCGTCGGCCAGCTGGCCGAAGGTCAGTGCGGTGTAGGCGGCGGCATCCTTGACCCGCGCCTGCAGCGCGCGCAGCTGGCCTTCGGTCAAGGCCAGCAACAGCGTGCGCTGCGGCTCGAGCAGGCGCGCGAACTGGTGAATCAGGAAGGTCTTGCCGGTGCCGGCAAAGCCCTGTACCGCCACCGACTCATCGATACCACTGAGGAATTCGCGCAGCAGGCGGTTCTGTTGGTCGCTGAGCATCAGGTCGCTGGCCAGTGACGGCAGGTACACCGGGTGCAGCGGAGTCGCCCGCTGGCGGTAGCTGTCGGCGAACTGGAAGTTCCACCGGCCCTCGGCGTCCAGCAACTCGTCGGCCTGGTACTCCACCTCGGTCGACAGCAGTGCGATACCGTTTTCGCCCAGCATGCCCAGGCCCATGGCGAAGGCTTCGCGATCGAAGTGCTGCGCCACCTGGCCCTGGAAGCGCCCCGGCGCGGCGCTTTCGACCTCGTTGGCGATGCGCACTATTTCGGCAAAGCGGCGTTCCTGCGCATCCGCCGAGGCGGTGGCGGGCTGGCGCGGCAGGTTCTGCACGAACAGCACGGCGGCGGCGTCGAGGACGCTGGCGGTGGTGAAGAAGTCGGTGGTGGGCTCGCTGGCGAGGCGGTCGGCCTGGTCGCTGGGCAAAGGCAGGTAGAACATCGGCACCTCGGGTGGAATCAGGGCGGCACGATAGCAATTTTCGCTGTGGAATGCTGGGTTGTGTATTGCCTGGGCCGGCCTCTTCGCGGGTGAACCCGCTCCCACAGGGACCTCACAACGCCTGGCACTGAGGTGCTCCTGTGGGAGCAGCTACACCACCAGATTCAGCCCCTGCCCCGCTTCAAGGTCTCGCTGGGAAACTCCTTGAACAACTGCCGGTAACTCTCTGAAAACCTTCCCAAATGCCAGAACGACCAACGCATCGCAACCTCGGCCACCGTCACTTCACCGCCATGCAGCAGATCGCGCCGCGCACCGTTCAGCCGGCGCAGGCGCAACCAGTGCGCCGGCGGCATGCCGGTAAACGCCTTGAAGGCTTGCTGCAACTGACGCAGGGAAACCCCGGCAACATCCGCCAGCTCCACCAGGTTCAGCGTCTCCTCCGGGCAGTCAGCCGCCCACTCGCTCACCCGGCGCATGATCGCCCGTTCCTCGTCACGCCGGCCCAACGCCACGCCCTGCAGGCGCTGGCAGGCGTTGTCGAGGATGAACAGGCAGTCTTCCAGCAGTTGCTCCGCCAGGGCCTGCCCCTGCAGCGGGCAATCCGCCTGGCCCAGACGGGTCAGCGTCGCGCTCAGCCAGCTGCCGAACAGCGCGTTCTGGCCGCTGCCCAGCGGCACCATGAACAACCCTTCCAGGCGCTGCGGGTCCAGCCCATGGCGGGCCAGGAAGGCCTGGTCGAACACGACCGCCACTTCCTGGTAATTCTCCGGGGTGATCCAGATGTTGCGGCTCTGTTCGTTCAGCAGGTACAGGCTGTTCTCGCTGCGGTCGAAGCAGAACGCCAGCGAACCGCTGGGTGCGCGGAAAAACTGCTCCACCCGGGTGTTCAGCCGCTCCTCGTATACCTCCACCCCGTCCAGCCCCAGGCAACGCAGCTCTCCGCTGAAATGCCCGGGCGACATCTGCCGGTACTGCTGCTGCCAGCCAGGGGTGGCACGTACTTGTTCGGTCACGTCGGTGGTGTGGAAAGCCTGGACTTGCAGGGCATTGGCGGTTGTCACGCTCGGTCCTAGTTGCACTCTTTTGGTGCATTCATTGCCGGAGAAAGTGGATAGATCAGCCATGCGGGCTGCGACCAAGATAGTCTCCAGCGCGTCACCTGGGAAGCGGGACGCCTTCGAAACCGTAGAACGGTTTACGCTGGCACGCCTGCTCCCACACTAAAACCCAACCAAGAGGTCTGTATGAACGCCCCCTTCGATCAGCTGTCCACCTGGCTGAAAGAACACCGGATCACCGAAGTCGAATGCGTGATCAGCGACCTGACCGGCATCGCCCGCGGCAAGATCGCGCCCACCGCCAAGTTTCTCCACGAGCGTGGCATGCGCCTGCCCGAAAGCGTGCTGCTGCAGACGGTCACCGGCGACTACGTTGACGATGACATCTACTACAACCTGCTCGATGCCGCCGACATCGACATGGTCTGCCGCCCAGACCCGAGCGCCGTGTACCAGATCCCGTGGGCGATCGAGCCGACCGCGATCGTGATCCACGACACCTTCGACAAGCAAGGCAACCCCATCGAGCTGTCGCCGCGCAACGTGCTGAAGAAAGTGCTCAAGCTGTATGCCGACAAAGGCTGGCAGCCGATCGTGGCACCGGAGATGGAGTTCTACCTGACCCAGCGCTGCGAAGACCCAGACCTGCCACTGCAAGTGCCGCTGGGGCGTTCCGGCCGTGCCGAAAGCGGCCGCCAGTCGTTCTCGATCGATGCCGCCAACGAATTCGACCCGCTGTTCGAAGACGTCTACGACTGGTGCGAGATCCAGGGCCTGGACCTGGACACGCTGATCCATGAAGACGGCCCGGCGCAGATGGAGATCAACTTCCGCCACGGCGACGCCCTGGACCTGGCCGACCAGATCACCGTGTTCAAGCGCACCATGCGTGAAGCCGCGCTCAAGCACAACGTGGCCGCCACCTTCATGGCCAAGCCGATCACCGACGAGCCCGGCAGTGCCATGCACCTGCACCAGAGCGTGGTCGACATCGCCACCGGCAAGCCGATCTTCGCCAATGAAGACGGCAGCATGAGCCAGCTGTTCCTGTACCACATCGGCGGTTTGCAGAAGTACATCCCCAAGCTGCTGCCGATGTTTGCGCCCAACGTCAACTCGTTCCGCCGCTTCCTGCCGGACACCTCGGCACCGGTGAACGTCGAGTGGGGTGAAGAAAACCGCACCGCCGGCCTGCGCGTGCCCACCTCCAGCCCCGAGGCGATGCGCGTGGAAAACCGCCTGCCGGGCGCCGATGCCAACCCGTACCTGGCCATCGCCGCCAGCCTGCTGTGCGGCTACCTGGGCATGGTCGAGCGCATCGAGCCCAGCGCCCCGGTGCAGGGCCGTGCCTACGAGCGGCGCAACCTGCGCCTGCCGATCACCATCGAGGACGCCCTGCAGCACATGGAAGACTGCGAGACCGTGCAGCAGTACCTGGGCAAGCAGTTCGTCCAGGGTTACGTGGCGGTCAAGCGCGCCGAGCACGAGAACTACAAGCGCGTGATCAGCTCGTGGGAGCGTGAATTCCTGATGCTGAGCGTCTGACATTTTCGCGGTACCTGTGGGAGCGGGTTTACCCGCGAATGCTGTGGTGCATTCAACGACGTATTCGCGGGTAAACCCGCTCCCACAGGGCACGAGCCCCTGCACCGAACGCCAAGAACAAGACCAACGAGGTGTCCCCATGCGTCATCTGCAAACCCTGATCCCCACAGCATTCACCCTGCTGTTCGCCACCACCACCCAGGCCACTCCCTCGGTCAGCGTGTACAACTGGACCGACTACATCGGCGACACCACCGTGGCCGACTTCCAGGCCAGCAGCGGGATCAAGGTGGTCTATGACGTGTTCGACTCCAACGAAACCCTGGAAGGCAAGCTGCTGGCCGGGCGCACCGGCTATGACGTGGTGGTGCCATCCAACCACTTCCTCGCACGCCAGGCCCAGGCCGGTGCCTTCCTGCCGCTGGACCGCAGCAAGCTGCCCAACTGGCAGCACCTGGACCCCAAGCTGCTCAAGCAGCTTGAACAGAACGACCCGGGCAACCAGTACGCCGTACCCTATCTGTGGGGTACCAACGGCATCGGCTACAACATCGACAAGGTCAAGGCGGCCCTGGGCGTCGACCATATCGATTCATGGGCGGTGCTGTTCGAGCCCGAGAATCTGAAAAAGCTCAAGCAGTGCGGCGTGGCGTTCATGGACTCGCCCGACGAACTGTTCCCGGCCGTGCTCAACTATCTGGGCATGGACCCGCGCAGCGAAAAACCGGCCGACTACGCCAAGGCGGAAGCCCGCCTGCTCGAACTGCGCCCCTACATCACCTACTTCCACTCCTCCAAGTACGTTTCCGACCTGGCCAATGGCGATGTCTGCGTGGCCTTCGGCTACTCCGGCGACGTGTTCCAGGCCGCCAACCGCGCCGTGGAGGCGAAAAACGGCGTGAAAGTCGCCTACAGCATTCCCAAGGAAGGCAGCAACCTGTGGTTCGACCTGCTGGCCATCCCCAAGGACGCCAACAACCCCGAACAGGCCCTGGCGTTCATCAACTACCTGCTCGATCCCAAGGTGATCGCCAAGGTCAGCGCCACGGTCGGATATGCCAACGCCAACCCCGATGCCCAGGCCTACATGGACGCGTCGCTGGTGAAAAACCCCGAGATCTACCCACCCCAGGACGTGCTGGACAAGCTGTACATCTCCAGCACGCCGAGCCCGAAGATCATGCGTGTCATGACCCGCTCCTGGAGCAAGATCAAGTCCAACCGCTGAGTCGAGAACGCCCATGTCTTTCACTACCCAACACACCGCTTCGTACTATGCCGCCACGGCACGCGATGCAGCGCCCTATCCCAGCCTGGACGGCGAACTGACCGCCGATGTGTGCGTGGTCGGCGGCGGGTTGACCGGGGTCAATACCGCCCTGGAACTGGCCGAACGCGGGCTCTCGGTGGTGCTGCTTGAAGGCCGGCGCATCGGCTGGGGCGCCAGCGGCCGCAACGGCGGCCAGTTGATTCGCGGCATCGGCCATGACGTCAGCGGCTTTGCCCGGCATGTCGGCCAGGACGGCGTGCACTACCTGAAACAGGCCGGCATCGATTCGGTAGCGCTGGTGGCCAGCCGCATCGCCCAGTACGGCATTGCCTGCGACCTGCGCTGGGGCTTCTGCGAACTGGCCAATACCCCAGCGCAGTTCGCCGCATTCAAGGACGAACAGGACGACCTGGCCGCACTCGGTTATCGCCCTGAAACCCGCCTGGTCAGTGCCGACCAGCTGCATGAAATCGTCGCCAGCAAGCAGTATGCCGGCGGCCTGGTGGACATGGGCTCGGGCCACCTGCACCCGCTTGACCTGGTCCAGGGCGAAGCCCGCGCCGCCCGCGGCCTGGGCGTACGCATCTTCGAGCAGAGCCCGGTGCTGCGCATCGAGCACGGCCCCCGCGTGACCCTGCACACAGCCCGTGGCAAGGTGCGGGCAAGCAGCCTGGTGCTAGGCTGCAACGCCCACCTCGATGAACTGGAACCACGCCTGAGCGGCAAGGTGCTGCCGGCCGGCAGCTACGTGGTGGCTACCGAGCCATTGCCCGAGTCACTGGCCAGCAGCCTGATCCCGCAGAACATGGCGCTGTGCGACCAGAAAGTAGGCCTGGACTACTACCGCCTGACGGCAGACCGGCGCCTGCTGTTCGGCGGCGCCTGCCACTATTCCGGCCGCGACCCCAAGGACATCGCCGCCTACATGCGGCCCAAGGTGCTGAAGGTGTTCCCGCAGCTGGCCAACGTGCGTATCGACTACCAGTGGGGCGGCATGATCGGCATCACCGCCAACCGCTTCCCCCAGGTCGGGCGCCTCAGCCAGCACCCCAACGTTTACTACGCCCAGGGCTATTCCGGGCATGGGCTGAACGTGACGCACTGGACGGCGAAACTGCTGGCCGAAAGCATCGCCCTCGGCCACAGCCAGGGGTTGGACGTGTTCAGCGCCGTGCCACACCTGACCTTCCCCGGCGGCAAGGCACTGCGCTCGCCGCTGCTGGCGCTGGGGATGTTGTGGTATCGACTGCGGGAGGTGCTGGGTTGACGTGGCAGCGGGCTTGCCTGCGAATCGGAAGTTAAAGAATTTTTTTCAAAAATTGCCGTAATTCACTGTTTTTAAAGGACTTTCAAAAAACCACACAAAGGACTCAAAGAAGAACCTGTAACCCTTTGTTTCTAATGATATTCAGCAGCTTCAAAGCCGGTCCCGATGGGCGTGTCTCGCCCTGCTCCCATTTGCGCACTGTCGATGCGCTCGTGTGCAAATGCATCGCAAAGACCGGCTGGCTGAAGTTGAGTGCCTCGCGCAAACGGCGTATGTCCAATGCGCTGAAATCTCGCACCGGTGCAGGGCATAGCGCTTCGTAATCCCGAAGCGTGACCTTGCCGATCGCTCCGGCCTCGTGCAGAGCGACAAGGTCCTCGCGTAACGATTCAATCAGTTTGCTGCTCACAACATACCTCCATCAGCACACCCGCCTGCAACGCCCGGCAGAGCGCTAGCGGTGATAAATCCAGAAAGACTTTGCCAGCGAATCGCAGCGCTTTCTGTTCCTCCAAGGTGATATTTGCCTTGTCACTTTTGGCAAAGCCATGCAGGAAAACACATCGATTGCCGATGCGGGCGGAAAGAAGGGTTCGATAACCGCCGCGCTTTCCCGCACCATGCGCTGCCACGCGTTTTTTGAACAACTCACCACCCAGGCTCGCATCGACCAGGCCCCTGCACATCTCGTCCACTGCTTTACACAGCACTTCGTCGCTGAGCCTGTGAGCGGCTTGCCAACGCGCGAAATCCTTGCGCTTGAAAATTTCCATCACCGGACCCCAACCATACCCTTAACGGGCATAGTTTTCCAAGGGCGGCAGAAACTGAAAAGCCAGCGAGGTCCCAAGACACTGTAGGAATTTGCGCGCCTGGGAACATTACCGCAGCCAATTCCCACTACAGATTGAACCAGCCCACTGGCCAACTGTCGCGCACCTGCTAGCGTTGTTCTGGCCGACCTATCATGGATGCATCTTCATCATGAAATCATTGCCCCGCATTACCCTGTTGTGCGCCGCACTGCTTACCATGGCCGCCTGCTCCAGCAATCGCGTGGACCCAAAGGACTACTCCGGCTTCCTCAAGGATTACAGCCGGCTGCAGGAAACCAAGAGCCCGTCGGGTGACCCGGTGATGCGCTGGATCGACCCCAAGGTCAATGTCAACCAGTACAGCCAGGTGTTCATCGAGCCCAGCCAGTTCTACCCCAGGCCGCAGCCGACGGCGGTCATCTCGGCGCAGACGCTGCAGGAAATCACCCGCTACTTCAACGAAGCGCTGCGCCGTGAAATGGGCAGCGTGGTACCGCTGGCCAAGGGCCCCGGCCCGGGCGTGATCGTGGTGCGCCCGGCCATTACTGCGGTGTCCACCAGCAACGAGGGCCTCAAGCCCTATGAGGTCATCCCTATCGCGCTGATTTCAGCCGGTGTGAACACCGCCATGGGCGGCCGTGACCAGGAGGTTGATGTCGGCGTGGAGGCTGCGTTCCTCGATGGTGCCAGCCAGAAAGTGCTGGCCCAGGTCGTGCGCAAGGGCACGGGGCAGGATCTGGAGAACAAGACCACGCAGCTGACCCTGAATGACGTCAAGCCGGTGCTGGATGGCTGGGCCAAGGACATGCGTGCGAGCTTCCTGGAAGCGAAGCAGAAAGCCCGCTAAAGCCTCACTGGTCCATGTAGGAGCGGCCTTGTGTCGCGAAGGGGCGCGGAGCGGCCCCAGATCCACGTATTCAAGGTGAAATCGCTGGGGCTGCTTCGCAGCCCTTTCGCGACACAAGGCCGCTCCTACAGTTGACCGCGTCAGCATTCGACGAAGGCAACGGCCAGGCCGCCGCGCGAAGTCTCCTTGTAGTTGGCATGCATGTCCGCCCCGGTATCACGCATGGTGCGGATCACCCGGTCGAGCGAGATGAAGTGCTCGCCATCCCCCCGCAACGCCATCTGCACGGCGTTGATCGCTTTCACCGCAGCAATCGCGTTGCGCTCGATGCACGGCACCTGCACCAGGCCGCCAACCGGGTCGCAGGTCAGCCCAAGGTTGTGTTCCAGGGCAATCTCGGCGGCATTTTCCAATTGCGGCGGCGTAGCGCCCAGCACCTGGGCCAGGCCGGCAGCGGCCATCGAACAGGCCGAGCCCACCTCGCCCTGGCAACCAACCTCGGCTCCGGAAATCGACGCGTTCTTCTTGCACAGGATGCCAACCGCCGCTGCCGCCAGCAGGAAGTCCACCACGTCCGCGTCGCACGCGCCCGGGTTGAACTTCATGTAGTAGTGCAGCACCGCCGGGATGATGCCAGCCGCACCATTGGTAGGCGCCGTGACCATGCGCCCGCCGGCGGCGTTCTCTTCATTCACCGCCAGGGCGAACAGGTTGACCCATTCCATGGCGCTGAGGGTGGAACCGATCACGTTGGGCTTGCCCAGTTCCTGCAGGCTGCGATGCAGCCGCGCCGCGCGGCGCTTGACGTGCAACCCGCCCGGCAGGATGCCTTCGTTGCGCAGGCCGTTGTCGACGCATTCACGCATGGCGTCCCAGATCCGCAGCAGGCCCTCGCGTACCTCGGCCTCCGGGCGCCAGGCACATTCGTTGGCCATCATCAACTGCGCCACGCTCAAGCCATGGGCCTTGCACAAGGCCAGCAACTGCGCGGCACTGTCGAACTCGTACGGCAGCACCACCGCATTCGCTTCGACTGCTGGCGCATCGATCTCGGCTTGCTCGACGATAAAGCCACCGCCCACCGAATAGTAGGTCTGGCGCAACAGGCTGCCCTGCCCGTCCATGGCTTCCAGGCTCATGGCATTGGGGTGGTACGGCAGGTTCTCGTCGAGCAGCAGCATGTCGCGGCTGTACTCGAATTCCAGCGGGTGGCTGCCATCGAGCATCAGGCAGTGCTCCTGCATCACCTGGCCAATGCGCGACTCGATGGTGGCCGGGTCGATACGGTCCGGCCACTGCCCCATCAGGCCGAGCAGGCAGGCGCGATCGGTGGCGTGACCAACCCCGGTGGCCGACAGCGACCCGTACAGCCGCACCTCGACACGGCTTGCCCGGGCCAGCAGCCCCTGTTCGCGCAGGGCCTGGGCAAAGGTAGCCGCCGCCCGCATCGGGCCGACGGTGTGGGAACTGGACGGCCCGATGCCGATTTTGAAAAGGTCGAAAACACTGATAGCCATGCTAATGCCTGACCGTGCCCGGGTATGAAGCCGCAGCACGGTTATCTGGAGAAATTGAGCGGTATTGCGATTTTGCGCGATACTGCCGCGCTGGCTCATGGATGACCAACGAAACTTCCTAAGCAAGGCTTTAGTGGTACTAAACGATGCGACGACAACTCAATGGCCAGACATTCGTCTGGCTACACGTGTTCGCCTGTGCGGCCCGGCACTTGTCCTTCACCCGCTGTGCCGAAGAGCTGCACATCACCCCGGGCGCCGTCAGCCAACAGATGCGCCAGCTGGAGGAACGCCTGGGCTATCGACTGTTCCTGCGCCGGGCGCGCGGTGTGGAACTGAGCGCCGAAGGGCAACGCCTGGCGCAGACGGTGACCGAAGCCTACGGCAGCATCGAAGCGGAACTGCTGCGCCTGGACGCGGGGGAAATCCGCGGCACCTTGCGCCTGCGCTCGATCCCGTCGTTCCTGGCCAAATGGCTCACGCCTCGCCTGCCGCGCTTTCAGCAACGCTACCCGGACATCGAGCTGCGCCTGGTGGCCGAAGACAGTGCCCAGGCGTTGACCCCGGGCGATTTCGACCTGGCCATCGACCTGAACGATGGCAGCTACCCCGGCATGCTCTCGACGCCGCTGCTGGACGAGCAGATCTTCCCCGTGTGCTCCCCCACCTTGCTGCGCGGGCGCCCGCCGCTGCACGGGCCGGCAGACCTGGCGCACTACCCGCTGCTGCACGACATCACGGCCTGGCGCGGCAGTTCGGAATATGCCGAATGGGAGTTCTACCTGGAGGGCATCGGCGCCGCCGGCCTGGATGTGCGGCGCGGGCATACCTTCAACCGCAACCACCTGACCATCGAGGCGGCGATTGCCGGCATTGGCGTGGCGATTGCCCGGCGCACGCTGCTCAACGACGAACTGGAGCGCGGGGCGCTGATCGTGCCGTTCGGGGTGCCGATCGCCAACCACAAGCGCTATGTGGTGCATTACCCGCCGGGCGGGCTGAACCAGCCGGGGGCGCGGGCGGTGCATGACTGGCTGGTGGAGGAAGCGCGGGGGTTCAGGGAGTTGCACCCGCTGAACAAGGACTAGGCTAGCCAAGAGCGCTTGCACACTGTCATGGAATTGCGAATGACTCATTGAATTAGCAGGGGCCCTGTGGGAGCGGCTTTAGCCGCGAACACCGGCGCAGCCGGTGCCATGCACCGCGTTGGGTTCTTCGCGGGTAAACCCGCTCCCACAGGGTGCGCAGAGCGCTTGCGAGATCTGCGCGTCAGTAGGCCTGCTTGCCGGTAAACGCATTCAACGTGCGCACCAGAATCACGAAATCCAGCCACAGCGACCAGTTGTTGATGTACTCGATGTCCGAGTCCACCCGCTGGATCATCTGCTCGATATCCCTGGTCTCGCCCCTGAACCCACGCACCTGCGCCAGTCCGGTCATGCCAGGTTTGATATTGTGGCGGGCAAAGTAGTCGACGATGTCCTGCGAATACAGCGTGTCATGCTGCAAGGCATGCGGCCGTGGCCCTACGAGCGACATCTCCCCGGTCAGCACATTGAACAACTGCGGCAGTTCATCCAGGCTGGTGCGGCGGATGAAGGCGCCGACCCGGGTCAGCCGCGGGTCATTCTTCTGCGCCTGCCTGACCACGCCCTCTTCCGGCTGATGGACATGCATGCTCCTGAACTTCCAGATGCGGAACGCTTCCCCGGTCCAGCCGGTGCGTTCCTGGCGGAAGAACACCGGGCCGCGGCTATCGAGCTTGATGGCCAGCGCAACGGCCAGCAACACCGGCGATGCCAGTAGCAGGATCAGCGCCGCCAACACCCTGTCCTCGAGGTTCTTCAGGAACAGGCTCATGCCCGTCAGCGGTGTTTCCGACAAGGTCAGCACGGGAATGCCGGCAATTTCCCGCACGCTGTGGTTGATCAGGCGCAACGAGAAGATATCCGGCACCCAGTTCACCGCAATGCACTTGTCGAGCAACTTGAAATACACATCATTGATGACCTCGGAACCACCCAGTGGAGTCACCAGGTACACCGTGCGGATGCCGTAACGGGCCACGACATCGTCGAGCTCGGCAACATGCCCAAGCACTGGCATGCGCTGCTTGCCGTCGGCGCTTTCGCGCCCCGGCTCATCGGCGCTGTCGATCAGCACGCAGCCCAGCACACGCTCGCCGAACCAGGGGTTGTTGCTGATTTTCTGGTACAGGAAGTTGGCCAGGTCACCGGCGCCAATGATCAGGGCGTTGTCCAGGCGGGCATGGGCGGTGAAGCGCTTTTGCAATTCGCGCACGGCAAAGTGCAGGAACAACTGGGCGATGTAGCCAATGATGAACAACTGCACCACCAGCAGCCGCGAATAGGTTTCGCTCTGCTTGGCCAGGAAAGCCATGACCACCAGGAAGCAAAAGGTTGCCGACCAGGCCTTGAACAGCCGGAAAGCCTTGATGGAAAGGCCAACGTTGGTACGGTAGATCGCATAATGATCGTAGATGACTGCCAGGGCGCCAACCAGCAACAGCAGCATGATCACGTAATCGGAGGTGATGTAGCCAAACTGGTCGTAGATCAGGTACCAGGCAATACCGGTTACTGCAATCCCATCGAGGCCGGCCTGAATGGCGTTACTTACGCTGCTTCTTCTCTGCAGCAAGGAACGACTGCTTCTGGGCTCGAGAACCATTTCAGACCTCATCAATTTGCGCGCAGCAAGTGCCTTCCACAAACCAGCAAGACTTGACAACGGCTCATGCAAAGCCCGTGAAGCGAAATCCTGCAGCCCCAACCCATTGATCTCACTGTAGCAGCCACCCGCCATCAGTGTGCGCGGATTGTGCCGCTCATACGGGGTGTCTGGCCGCCCCTCCGTCGCGGCGGTACAGCAAGGTACGCAGCAGGAACAACGGGTTACCCACCACATAACGCATGAACAAACGCTTCGGCTCGCGCAACAGTCGGTACAGCCACTCCCCGCCCAACCGCCGCAACCACTCAGGCGCCCGGCTGACCTTGCCGCCGAGAAAATCCAGGATCGCGCCGCCGCACACGATCAGGCACGGCCCGCCAGTTGCAGCCAGCCTTGCCGCCACAACCTCCTGCCTGGGCATGCCCATGCCCAGCACGATCAGCTCCGGTTGTTGCTCCCTGGCCAGTTGCAGGTAGGTATCGACGCTGGCAAAGCCATCGTGGACCGACACTGGCACCACCCCGAACATGGCTGCGCTGCGCTGCACGGCCTGGTCCAGGTAAGGTTGCCGGGTGCCCCAGAACGCGACCCGCCGCCCACGGTAGGCGGCCAGGAGCCGAGGAATGAAGTCGGTGCCATTCATGTTGAGCCCCGGTTCAAGCCCCAGCCGGCGATAAAGGATCGCCATGCCGGAACCGTCGCGCAGCAGCACGTCGGCCGCCGACAATGCCTGGTGGCAGGCGCCATCGCGCACCACCAGGTTCATTGCATGGGCATTGACGAAGCCCAGCACTGTCGCGGCTTCCGGGGCGCTCAGCCTGTCCAGCAGGCGCTGCGCGGCAGTGGTATCCACCACCACTTCCAGCTTGCCGACAAGGGTGTTCCAACGTTTCTGCCATTCAGCCATCAGTCTTCATCCCGTTTCGAACGTACCCATTCAACCTGGCGCTTGACCAGGAACCCCAGATACAAGGGGACCTTCCTTGCGGCGTAAAACGGCGCGTACAGCAGCACGGAAAACGGGATCAGTTCGCGACAGAAGCGCGCCCAGGCCAGTGCGACGGCAAGGCCGAGCAATGCCAGCGCGCAAAGGGCGATCCAGGCAGGTGCCGCCAGGCCGAACAGCAGGTACGCCAGCCAGGCCACCAGGTTGAGCCCGAGCAGGCTCAGCACCAGCAACGCCAGGGGCGGCACCAGCAGGTCCAGGGTCATGGCCAGCAAGCTGCCGTTACGCTGGGTGACTGCGGCCAGCGCACGCCTGGGCGCATCGGCCAGCATCAGGCTCAGGTGCCCATGCTCCCAGCGGGTGCGCTGGCTACCCAAGCCTTGCTGGCTGGCAGGGAACTGGCTACTGACCACGGCCTCGGGGCAGAACACTGGCGGCTTGCCCTGCTGGCACAGGTCCAGGCCCAGTTTCACATCCTCCACCAGATGCCCGTTGGCCAGGTCGATCAAGGCCAGGTCACGCCAGCCGAACGCCATGCCGGCGCCCATCAACTGGCAAGGCAGGCCCAGCCGTGCCCAACCACGCGGGCGCACCAGGTTCTTGACCCGCCAGGCGAACTCGGCAACCTGCACTGCCAGCCCGGCCCCTGCCGATGCGTGCATCAGGTACAGCGCCTGCACCGGGCGAGCGACCTCGCGGTAGCGCCGCGCCAGGTGCTCGATCGCCCCCTCATCCACCTGGCAGTCGGCATCCACCACGATCACCACCTCGGGCGGCTGGCTGGCCAGGTGGCGCACGCCAACGTCCAGGGCGTAGCCCTTGCCGCGCAACCGCGCATCGCGGCGCTCCACCACTTCGGCACCGGCCTCACGCGCCAGTTGCGCGGTGTCGTCAGTGCAGTTGTCCGCCACCACCAGCAAGCGGTCGCCAGGCCGCAACTGCGGGGCAATGCTTGCCAGCGTGGCACGAATCATCGAGGCCTCGTCATGGGCTGGCACCAGCACTGCCACCTGCGGACGAGCGTTGTTGCCCAACGGCTGCGCGCGCGCGGGCAGGCAAGCCATCAGCACCTGCACCAACAGCAGCAGCACCGGCAACAGGGCGATGGCCGCCAGCGTGCCCAGTAACCAAGCCAATACACTCATCATGCGGATGCCTTGAAATAGCTGGCCAGCCTGGCCGCTTCGGTATCGATGTCATGCCGTTGCAGCACACGCTGCCGGGCTGCCTCGCCCATGCGCTGCAGCGCTTCGGCAGGTTGCGCCAGGCAGTCGGCCATGGCCGCCGCCAGCTCGTCCACGGCGCCGGCAGGGAACAACCAGCCGTTCTCGCCCGGCCGCACCAGCTCGGGAATACCTGCCACATAGGTGGTCAGTACTGGCCGGCGCAAGGCCATGGCTTCCATGATCACCACCGGCAACCCCTCGGCAAAGCTGGGCAGCACCAGCGCACGCGCCGCAAGGATTTCCTCGCGCACCTGTGCGCTGCTGATCCAGCCAGTGATGCGCACCTGCTGCTGCAAGTCATGCCGGGCAATCAACGCCTCGATCTGCCCACGCATTTCACCGTCGCCGGCCAGCACCAGCTCGAAGGCGATCGACCGGGCGGCCAGTACCCGCGCGGCCTCGAGCAACAGCAACTGGCCTTTCTGTTCGCACAGGCGGCCGACGCACACCAGGCGTGGCGCCGTGGGCACGCCGACCGGCGCCACCTCATGGAAGCTGCGCTCGAGGCCGCAATGCACCACCTTCACCTTGGCCCAGTGGTCGTGTGCCACCCAGCGAAACAACTGGCTGCGCCCGTACGAGCTGACCGCCGCGACAAATGCGGCACGCCGCACCTTCTCGCCCATGTGCAGGAACTGCGGTTTGTCGAACTCTTCCGGCCCGTGCACGGTAAAGCTGTAGGCTGGCCCGCCCAGCACGTTGGCCAGCATCACCACCTCGGTGGAGTTGGTGCCGAAATGCGCATGCACATGTTTTGCCTCGCCAGCCTGCAACCACTGCAGTACCTGGCAGGCCTCGGCCAGGTAGACCAGGTGGTAGGGCCAGGCACGGTCGGCCCGCAGGCCAAGGCGCATGGCCAGCCAAAGCGCCTGGAAGAACCGGCGCGGCTGTGCGCGCAGCACTTGCCAGGACGGTGCCAGCAAGCCCTTGATGCCACGTTGCAGCACATAGCGGGTCCTGGCCTGTTCGCTCGAGTCCTCGGCATCCTGCAACTCGGCGTCCCACCCGCGCAGGGCAATACGCTGCACCTCAACCCCCTGGCGCTCCAGCGCCAGGATCTCGCGGCGGATGAAACTGTGGCTGACCTTCGGGTACTGGTTTATGAAATAAGCAATGCGCATAGGAATCCAGATCAAGACCCGCGTAATGAACCTTCAGGCCTGCCGTGGCAGGGCCGGCCGTTACTTCAGGCTGTCGATTACCGGCGGCCGGCGCCCCGCCGATGCCACCTCGTCAGGTGCATCCTCCTGTTTCCCTTGTAGTCCAAGGTTGTGACCGCTGCCTGGCAACGTGGCCTGCAAGCGGGTGAAAACATCGTCGAGCAACGCCTGGCGGCGGCGGTACATCGCCCGTTTCTTCGCCGGGATGTCCTGTTCCGCCCGCTGTACCGCGGCCAGCGGGAGGGCGAAGAAATCCGCATGGTTCGACGCAGTAGCGCCGTGCTCCAGCCAGATCACGTCATAATTGGCCGCCAGGTCCTGGCCTTTGTCGTTGCCAAAATACGCGTGCCGATGGTGGCGGCAGGCGTCACTGACGGCATACAGGTGCGCCACGCCCAGGGTCCTGGCCAGGCACTTCAATGCCTCGAGCAGCAGGCTGCGTGGGCGCAACCCTTCGAAGTCCTTGGTCAGGTCGCGGTAGATGGCCAATGAGGTTTCGCTGTCGACACCCTTGTGGATGCCCTGCACGGCACCGATGAACAGGCAAAGCTCGCCCTGGCTGCGACACAGGCTGAACGCCAGGGAGGCCACGCGCAGGTCGCCCTGGAACAGGTTCAATACCAACTCGCCTTCGCGCTTGAACCAGATCGGCCGGTCCAGCACCAGGCGGCAGCCCGGCGAATGGCTGGACAGCTCGCACAGCGTCAGGCTTTCGTCCCGCCCCAGCAGCAACAGCGCCGGAAACTGCCCGGCCAGCACTTCGAAGTGCGAAGCCAGCACCTCCAGGCGCTGCGGGGCTTCCCAGCATTTGCTGAGGTAAGGCCACTGCACGACACCGATGCAATCCACCCCCAGCCGCTGCAAACCCTGCGGGCCCAGCGTCGCCGTCATGCGCTGCAGGAACGCATTCAGCTCAGGCCATTGCCTGGCAATCTGCAGCGTCAACTTGCGCTTGTTGTTCAGCGCCCGCAACGAGTAGCCCGGTTGCAAGGTAAACACGCTTTTCACGATCATGCCGAGCATCATGGGCCTCTTTCTCATAGAACTGCACATAACTTATTGAATTAGCAGGGGCCCTGTGGGAGCGGACTCCTTGTCACTTGTACTCGATCAACGTCGATTTGCCGGCCGCGATGCGGTGGCGCAAGAACTTCAGTTGCCCGAGCATTTCCGGGAACTTGCCCAATACCAGAAACACCGCCTGTAGCCAGTTCTCCCGCACCGACTTGCCGCCACGGCGGGCCAGGCGTACGGCCTGCAGCGGGTAGACCAGCAGCAACAGCAGGCTCCAGCCGCCCAGCAGCAGGCAGGCCAGCACGGTCACCACGGGGATGCCCAGGCCCCACAGCCAGGCCCGGCGCGATTCGCGAAGCCAGTGCCGCTCGGGCGGCTGACCATGCAGGTAGGCCCCTTCGGCATAGGCGTGGCCAGCGCGCAGGCTACGCCGCCACCATTGGCTGAAACGGGTCATGGCGGCGTCGTGCAGGGTCATCTCGGCGTCAAGGCGCCAGACTTTCCAACCCTTTGCCCGCAGGCGCACGCACAGTTCGGGCTCTTCTCCGGCGATCAACTCGGGGCGAAAGCCGCCGACCGCGGCAAAGGCATCTACCCGCATCAGGGCATCGCCACCGCAGGCCTTGGCCTCGCCGATGGGGGTGTCCCACTCCAGGTCGCACAACAGGTTGTACACCGACCGCTGCGGGAAGCGCTCGCGTCGGCGGCCACACACCACTGCCACGTCGGGATGGTCGTCGAGAAACGCCTGCGCCGCGGGCAGCCAGCCGCTATCCACCTCGCAATCACCATCGACGAACTGCACCAGTTGCATCGACGGCAGCCGCCGCTGCAAGGCGAAAAAGCCTTCGTTACGGGCGCGTGCGGCAGTAAACGGGGTACCCAGGTCCAGCGCCAGTACCTCTACCCCCAGGCTGCGGGCCAAGTGCAGTGAACCATCGGTGGAGCCCGAATCGACGTACATGACCTTGTCCGCCCCCTGCTGCAGCGAAATCAGGCAACGTTCCAGGCGCTGGCCTTCGTTGCGGCCAATCACCACCACACCGACCCCGCTCGCCATGGGCCTCACTCGACGGGCGCCGTGGCGGCCGGTTGCCTGGCCTTGATGATGGCCGGCACCCCCACCGCCAGCGAGTTGTCCGGCACATCCACCAGCACAACGGCATTGGCACCGATGATCACGTCGTTGCCGATACGGATGCTACCCAGCACCTTGGCCCCGGTGCCGATATCGACGTTGTTGCCGAACACCGGTGCAATCGGCTCGTTGACGTTCTTCAGGCCCACCACCACCCCATTGCGGATGCGGCAGTCATCGCCAAAGCGGGCATAGCCGCTGATGACGATGCCGCCGAAATGGTCGATGACGAAGTTGCGGCCGATTACCACTTCGCACGGCAACTCCACACCCGTGATGATCTGCACGAACTTGAACAGGACCTTGTAGATGAGCGAAAACAGCTTGCGCAGCAGTGCCGGGCGCACCCCATAGCGCCAGCGGCCGAAGCGGTACACCAGCAGTACCCAGAAGCCCTGGGCGCCCCAGTCGCCACCATGGGCACGCAGGTCGGCACGTATATTCTCGAACATGGCTCCACCTACCTTGTCGGTTGGCTGGCGTACCGGGTCTTGAACAACAGAGACCAGGTCGCCCGGCAGTGACGCCAGCAGGCCTGTATCGCGCCCCGGCCGCGTCGTTTCAACAGCGCCTTGAGTGCCAGCACCAGGTCGCCCAAGGTGACCAGCAGCATGTGCAGGGCCAGGCCCGCCAGCCCGTGATGTTTGCGAAAGTACAGCAGCTCGCTTTCGATCTGGTATGACGAAATCTGCCGGCTGGCCGCCTCAAGTTCGGCCACCGATCTGGAGCTTTCCCCACCGATGTGCACCACCGTGGTATGCGGGTAGAACACCACCTTCCAGCCGGCCGCCTTCACCCGCTTGCAGTGGTCGACCTCTTCGTAATAAAGAAAGTAGCGCGGGTCGAACAGGCCCACCTGGTCGAGCACTTCGCGGCGCACCAGGTAGAAGCAGCCAGGCAGCCAGTCGCACTCGCGGACCGAGGCGTGGTCCCAGTTCATTTCGTCGACCATCTTCAGGCCGGGGAACAAGCGCCCCAGCCCGGTACGCCCGACGAACACGTTGAGCGGTGTGGGGAAGTAGCGGCAACTGGGCTGCAGGTCGCCGTCGCGGCCCTCCAGGCGCACCCCCAACACCCCGCACTCCGGGTGGGCTTCCATGTAGTCGAGGGTTTTCTGCAGGGAATCGGCGGCGACGAAGGCGTCGGTGTTCAGCAGCAAGGCGTACTTGCCCTTCAGATGCTCCAGCAGCTGGTTGTTGGCCCGGCCGAACCCCACGTTCTGCCTGTTGCTCAGCAGCAGTGCCTGCGGGCACACCTCGGCCATGCGCTGCAGCGAGTCATCGACCGAGGCATTGTCCACCACCAGGTAGCTGGCCAGCCGTTCGCTGTCGGCCCGGCGCAGCGCATCGAACATCGGCTGCAGCAGCCCGGCCGTGTTGAAGTTGACCACCATGACGTCCACAGGTTTGCTAGCCATTGTTGCCATCCCTCGAAGAAGTCCCCGCGCCTTTGCAGCATCAGCACAACATTCGTCACACCACGGCTTCCCTGGCCGCGCTCATCCTGGCATCGAGGTGGTCGGCCAGGCGTACCGCAAACTGCAGCAGCGGCATGGTCGGGTTGGAGGCACCGCCCGTGGCAAAGATGCTGCTGCCGGCGATGTAAAGGTTTTCGGTACCGAACACCCTGCAGTTGGTATCGACAACACCGAACTGCGCCGACGACGCCATGCGCGTGGTACCCATGTGGTGGGCATGTGGCGACAGCTTCAGCGGTATCGAGGTGTCATAAACGAAGTCATTGAGCTTGATGAAGCCCAGGTTCATGTCCGCCCACTGCTTGGCCAGTTCACTGCCAATGCACTTGATGGTGTGCCGGTCATCAGCGCTCAGGGCCCAGTTGACATTGACCTTGGCCACGCCCAGTGCGTCCTTCTCGTCCAGCAGCGAAATGCGGCTGCGCAGGTTGGGGAACTGCTCGATCATGGTGCTGATGACACCGTCACCGGGGCAACTGAACTTGGTCACGAAGGCGATCTTGCCGGCTACCCCCATGTCGCAGGCCAGATTCTCCAGAAAATGCTTCACCTCGGCAGTACGACCATAGGTTTGCACATCGGCCAGCAAGGCAGCCCTGACATTGCCTTTACCTGCCTTGTATTCGTCAACGAAGGCATCGGTGGTGTAGTACTCGCGCGGCTCGGGGGCCAGCCCGGACTTGAGGATGAAGGAGCCAAGGTCAATGTTCAGATGCTCCATGAAACACCGGCCGACCAGCCCGTCCTTGCTCACGACCCCCGCCGCCAGCAACGACTCGCTGTTGAGCAGTTGCCGGGCGTTCTCGATGGCACCGGTGGCCAGCACGAAGTTTCTCGCAACCAGGCGCTGGCGATTGCACGCGTAATCGGACAGTACGACTGCGGCCAGGTGGCCGGAGGCCTGGTCGAACTCCAGGTTCACGCAATTGCAGTTGGTGAACACGTCCAGGCCTTGGGTCTGTTCCAGGGCTGTGGCGTACTTTTGCGCAAAACGCGTGGGCGGGCTGAGCAGAAAGCGGTCTGGCTCGAATTCTCCGCCGTCGAGGCCAGCATTCAACGCGTGAAAATCCGACCCGGGCGGCAGGTCGACGATATCCATTGCAACAGGCAGGTAGCCTGCTATCTCCGAATAGGGAATGGGCCAGCCAGGCAGGTCGCCAATAGGGGGAACGGCGAAGTCCGAGGGGCTGAACGGCCGGCAACGGCCGGCCCAATGGTTGGATGTGCCGCCCAGGTAACGCAGGCGAGCCTCCCCGGCGTACAGCTCCAGGCCAGTGGATGCACAGGCGTACAAAGCTTGCGAGTTCGCCGAATATTCACGCCCGCCACCCTCGGCAAGCAGTACGCTCCAGCCCGCGGCGGCCAGGCGCAGGCCCAAGGTGATGCCCGCGGGGCCGGCACCGATGATGCAGACATCGTAACTGTCGCGCAGGGCCTTCTGCTGTTGATAATCCTTGATCATGGGTGTTCGTTCCGGAAGTAGCGAGACGGCAATACCCAGCCGTTGATCACCACGAACCCGGGCCTGCCGGCAGGTTGGCTGGCAGCGGCTGGCGTAGCAGCGAACACCAAACCACCAACCCCCAGCAACACGCAACTCTGGAGAAACCCTCTACGACCCGTTTGCGCAGTACAAAAAGTAAGCTTCCCCATGACACAGTGACCTGCACCTTTGAAAGATTTACCCGACAAGCCGCATTACCGCCAGTCCCCGGGGCCAGCTTCACAATCGACGGCATGGCGTCGATCTCTGACCGATTGGCTAAAAGGTCACTATAGTTTCAATCAGCCACGATGCTAGCCGTTGCCCACCGACGCAAAGGTGCACATAGCCAATGCCTGAACATTTTCGTGCGTTGATCGTCATCCTGTTTCTGGCGAGCGTGGTCTTCCTGCTGGCGCGGCGGCCTGCCACCGACCTGATCCCGCTCAGCGACTTCAAGCGCCGGCGCAACCTGTGGTTCCTGCTTACCCTGCTGGCGTTCTTCTCGCACAGCTTCTGGCTGTACCTGGGTGCTGGCGCCGTCATCCTGTACATCGCCGGGCGCCGCGAACACAACCCCATGGCGCTGTTCTACATGCTGCTGTTCCTGGTCCCGCCGGCTTCGGTGCAGGTGCCCGGGTTTGGCGTGGTCAATTACCTGGTCGACCTCAACCATATCCGCCTGCTGACCCTGTGCGTGCTGCTGCCGGCGGCACTGGCCCTGCGCCGGCACGGCGACACCCTGCGCTTCGGCCGCACCTGGCCCGACAGGCTGTTGGCGGCCGGCCTGCTGCTGATGAGCGTGCTGTACCTGCGCGAAACCACCCTGACCGACACCCTGCGCCAGACGCTGTACCTGTATGTCGACGTGCTACTGCCGTATTACGTGGCCAGCCGTGGCCTGCGCCAGATCAGCGACTTCAAGGACACCCTGCTGGCCTTCGTGCTTGCCTCCTTCGTCCTGGCCCTGATCGGCGTGGCCGAGTACGTGCGCCACTGGCTGCTGTACAGCGCCCTGGTCGACGCCATGGGCGTGCCGTGGAGCATGTCCGGCTACCTGAGCCGTGGCGGTTCGCTGCGCGCCAGCGTCACCACCGGGCAGGCGATTGCCCTGGGCTATGTGATGAGCGTGGCCATCGGCCTGTTCCTGTTCGTCCAGGGTTACGTGCGCCGCCCCCTGCAGCGGGCGCTGGGCGCCCTGCTGCTGGCCGCCGGGCTGTTCGCGCCACTGTCCCGTGGCCCGTGGATCGGCGCCGTGGTCATCGTGGTGGTGTTCATCGCCCTGGGCAAAGGTGCGGTCAGGCGCCTGGCGCTGCTCGCCGCGGCCGGCGTGCTGGCCCTGCCCTTGCTGACCATCGTGCCCGGTGGCGACAAGGTACTGGACATGCTGCCGTTCATTGGCAACCTCGAGAAAGAGAACATCACCTACCGCGCAAGGCTGATGGACAACTCGTGGATCGTCATCCAGCGCAACCCGCTGTTCGGCTCGTTCGACTTCCGCAACACCCCGGAAATGCAATCGATGATCCAGGGTGAAGGCATCATCGACATCGTCAACACCTACATCAACCTGGCGCTGCGGGTAGGGCTGGTCGGGCTTGGCCTGTTCGTGGCGTTCTTCGCCGCCGTACTGCACGGCATCCGCAAGGCCATGCGCAGTTTCCCCGACAAGGACGACGAACAACGCCAGCTCGGCCGGGCATTGCTGGCGACACTGATCGGCATCCTGGTGATCATCTTCACCGTCAGCAGCATCACCTTCATCCCGGTGGTGTACTGGACTGTCGCCGGGCTGGGCGTGGCCTACATCCAGATGGTCCGCAGGCTGCACAACAGCCAGGCCATCGCGCTGGCCGACCCCGGCCTTCAACCAAGGTGACACTTATGAGCCTGTTCCCCCTGCGCAGCCGGGGTTTTCAAACCCTGCTGCGTGTTTCGGCCATTGCCGGCCTGGCCTTGCTGCCGCTCACCGGCTGGGCATCGGCGTGGCAAGTCAGTGTCGATGAACAGAACGGCCTGCCCATGGTGACCCGCGGCGGTGGGCCGGTGATGAAAGCCAAGTTCGACTTCTGGGCGGCCAACTGGAGCTGGACCGGTTTCTCCACCACGTTCAAGGTCAATGGCCCCTACCACTACACGCTGCAGGGCAAGAACAAGGAGCTGGACTTCGACCTCACGGCGGATATCCGCAAGGAGCAGGCGCAAACCCTGAGCTGGGCCTTCGACCTCGACGCCCATAGCCGCCAGGCCGGGGTGATGGGCGGCGGCATGGTGTTCGAGTTCGACCCTGCGCAAATTGCCGGGGACATGGGCGCACCGCAGTTGCTGCCCGGCAACCGTGGCTGGTCGTGGGGCAAGGCTGACCAGGGCCGGCGCATCGAAATGCGCTTCGACCCGCCGCTGGCCAAGGTGTATTTCGAGCGCGGCAACCCGTCCGAACTGCGTGCGTTCATCTACAGCGACCCGATCAACGCCGGTCGGCAGCAGATCAAGGCAGTGCTGAACATCACCGGCGACATCGACCTGGGACCCACCCCCAGCGAACGCTTCGGCCTGGCCGACCCCGCCGGTTGGCCCGACGACCAACTGGACTGGCGCACCTCGCCAGTGGACCTTTCATTCCTCAACGCTGCGGAAAAGCCTGCCGGCAAGCACGGCTTCGTCAAGGCTGTGGGCGAGCAGCTGATGTTCGAAAACAACACCCCGGTGCGCTTCTGGGGCACCAACCTGTCCGCCTACTCGCTATTCAAGAGCCCCGACGAAGAAATCCGCCAACAGGCCAAGCGCCTGTCGGCACTGGGTTTCAACCTGGTGCGTCTGCACCATCACGATTCGCCCTGGGTCAGCCCGAACGTGTTTGGCGACGGCACCCTGGTGCGCGATACCCAGCAGCTTAGTGCCGAATCGCTGCGCAAGCTGGACCTGTGGATCAAGGCGCTCAAGGACGAAGGCATCTATATCTGGCTGGACCTGCACGTGCAGCGGGCGCTTACCGCCAATGACAACATCGATGACTTCAAGGAACTGGCCAAGGGCGAGAACCGCGTCGACCTGAAGGGTTACGCCTATATGAACCAAAGCATCCAACAGGCGATGAAACGCTTTGCCGAGCAGTACCTGACCCATGTGAACGAATACACCGGCCTGGCCTACAAGGACGACCCGGCCATCGCTGCCGTACTGCTCACCAATGAGAACGACCTCACCCAGCATTATGGCAACGCCCTGATGCCGAACAAGGATGTGCCGCACCACAGTGAGCGCTACATGGAAGCGGCCAAAGCCTTCGCCAAACAATACGACCTGCCCACCGACCTCACCTGGCGCGCCTGGGAGCATGGCCCTTCGAAGCTGTTTCTCAACGACCTGGAACAGCGCTTCAACGCCGACATGATCGCCCACCTGCGCGGCCTCGGCGTGAAAGTACCGATCGCCACCACCAGTACCTGGGGCGGCAATGGCCTGAGCGCGCTGCCGGCACTGACCGCAGGCGATGTCATCGATGCCCATGCCTACGGTGCCAATGGCCAACTGGAGAAGAACCCGTTGACCAGCGACGGCATGATCGACTGGCTCGCTGCCGCCCAGGTAGTCGGCAAGCCGCTGACCGTCTCCGAGTGGAACGCCGAACCCTTCCCGCTGCCCGACCGCCACTCGCTGCCGCTGTACGTGGCCGGCACCGCCGCCCACCAGGGCTGGGACGCCATGCTGCAGTACGCCTACAGCCAGCAAGCCTTCAACCCAGACTGGCGCACGGCGGACAACTGGCACGCGTACAACGACCCGGCGATGATCGCCACCCTGCCCGCTGCCGCCCTGCTCTATCGCCGCGCGGACGTAAAGCCGGCCACTACCCGCTATGTGTTCGCGCCGACGCCCGCCACCCTGTACAACCAGGAGATCACCCCGCGCACTTCAGCGCTGCTGCGCACGGCCATGGAAAAGGGCCAACTGCAGATCGCCCTGCCACAGACGCCGGAGTTGCCCTGGCTGAAGCCCGCCGCCATCCCTGTCGGTGCGCAGGTACTGCAGGACCCGGGGCAGTCCGTGCTGCCAGCCGACGCCACGCAAGCGCTCAGCGACACGGGCGAGCTCAAGCGCAACTGGCAACAGGGCATCTATACCATCGACACACCGCTGACCCAGGCCGCCACCGGCTGGCTGGGAGGTCGCTCGATCAGCCTGGGCGCCATCCAGGTGCAAGCACGAACGCCGTACGCCAGCGTCGTGGTGCAAAGCCTGGACGGCAAGCCCGTGGGCCAGTCACGCGAACTGCTGCTGTCGCTGGGTACCCGTGCCGTGCCCAAGGCCGATTACAAGACGCCGTTCAACGTCGAGCCGCTTGCCGGCACCTTGAGCATCAAGGCGCCTGCTGGCCTGAAACTGTTCGCCCGGGATGCGCAGGCGCAGTTGAAACCGTTGCCGATGGCTTACCAGGATGGGCGCTACAGCATCACGTTCGATGGCAAGTACATGTCCAACTGGCTGTTCTTGAAATAGGGTATATGGCCATCTACCCTCACCACAGACCTGTAGCTGAAAAGCGCGGCTGTACAACAGCAGAGTCCGGGAGGCATGGATGAAGTTTCTGGTTGTCGGTGGCGCAGGCTACATTGGCTCGCACATGGTCAAGCACTTGCTCGGCGCGGGCCATGAGGTGGTGGTGGCGGACCTGGTCTCGCCCGGCCCCGGCGTGCAGTGGGCGAAACTGGACATCGCCGACGAACCCGCGCTGGATGTGCTGTTCGGGGTTTGCCGTTTCGACGCTGTGTTCCACTTTGCCTCGTTCATCCAGGTGGGCGAGTCGGTCAGCGTGCCCGGCAAGTATTACCAGAACAATGTCTCGGCTACCCTTTCCCTCCTGCAGGCCATGGTGAATGCCGGTATCAGGCACCTGGTTTTTTCTTCCAGTGCAGCCGTTTACGGCAACCCGCAGTACGTGCCGATCGACGAAGCGCATGCCAAGGGGCCGATCAACCCGTATGGGCTGAGCAAATGGATGGTCGAGCAGATTCTCGAGGACTTCGACCGGGCCTACGGTTTGAAGTCGGTATGCCTGCGTTACTTCAACGCAGCGGGAGCAGACCCGGAAGGCCGGCTGGGAGAGCGCCATGACCCGGAAACCCACCTGATCCCGCTGATCCTGCAGGCCGCTTCGGGCCGGCGTGATGCGGTAACGGTATTTGGCCGCGACTACGACACGCCGGATGGTACCTGCATACGCGACTATGTGCATGTGGCCGACCTGGTGGCGGCCCATGCACTGGCGGTGGATTACCTGCTGGCGGGTGGCGAGCGAACCGCGTTCAACCTGGGCAATGGGCTGGGCTTTTCGGTGCAGCAGGTGATCGATATGGCCAGGGCGGTGACTGGCCGGCAGATCCGCACCCTCGACGCGCCCCGCCGCCCCGGCGACCCGCCCCGGTTGGTGGCGGATGCTGGCAAGGCCATGCGCATGCTGGGCTGGCGGCCGGAGTTTGCCGCATTGGAGCCGATTGTGCGGCATGCGTGGCAATGGGAGTTGCAGTATCCCTGGGTTCAGCGCCAAAGCTGAGATTGTGGGGCTCGCTACCCACCAACTGAAGGCAAGCGCCATACCTGTGGGAGCGGGCGCGCCCGCGAACACCGGCGCAGCCGGTGCCAGCCACCGCGTCGCCTGCTTCGCGGGTGAACCCGCTCCCACAGGGACCCCATCAGCCGAAAGAATGCGCCATACCTGTAAGTGCGGGCGCGCCCGCAAACACCGGCGCAGCCGGTGCCAGCCACCGCGTCGCCTGCTTCGCGGGTGAACCCGCTCCCACAGGGACCCCATCAGCCGAAAGAATGCGCCATACCTGTAAGTGCGGGCGCGCCCGCAAACACCGGCGCAGCCGGTGCCAGCCACCGCGTCGCCTGCTTCGCGGGTGAACCCGCTCCCACAGGGACCCCATCAGCCGAAAGAATGCGCCATACCTGTAAGAGCGGGCGCGCCCGCAAACACCGGCGCAGCCGGTGTCAGCCACCGCGTCGCCTGCTGGCATGCCCGCTCCCACAGGGACCCCATCAGCCGAAAGAATGCGCCATAACTGTGGGAGCGGGTTTACCCGCGAACACCGGCGTAGCCGGTGCCAGCCACCGCGTCGTCTGCTTCGCGGGCATGCCCGCTCCCACAGGGCCCCCACCTGCTGAAAGAATGCGCGATACCTGTGGGAGCGGGCGCGCCCGCGAACACCGGCGTAGCCGGTGCCATCCACCGCGTCGCCTGCTTCGCGGGCATGCCCGCTCCCACAGGGGCCTCACCAGCAGAAGGAATGTGCTGTACCTGTGGGAGCGGGTTTACCCGCGAACACCGGCGCAGCCGGTGCCAGCCACCGCGTCGCCTGCTTCGCGGGCATGCCCGCTCCCACAGGAAACCCCGTCAACTGAGGGTATGCGCTGTACCTGTAGGAGCGGCCTTGTGTCGCGATGGGCTGCGAAGCAGCCCCAGAATCCTGTGCCTCAATAATAGGTCCGAGGCTGCTCGTCAGCCTTGTTCAATACCGTCCCCACCAGGTTCACCCTGGCCAGGTGATGCAGGCAATCTTCGATTTCCTTCCTGTTGTTCATACCGTTGGCCACCACCAGCAGCACACAGTCGAACTTGGGTATCACGGTGATCGCATCGTCAGAGCTGAGCAACGGCGGCAAATCGAAAATGCAGATGCGCGACTCGTAGCGGTTGCGCAGTTCGCTGATCAGGTTGTTCACTTTGGGCGACGACAGCATCTCGGTAGACAACGGCACCGGTACCCGCGTGGGCAGTACCACGAACCGAGGCAGGGTCGGGTTGACCAGGCAGTCCTGCAGCTCGGCCTTGTCCGTCAGAAACTCGTTCAACGCCTGGTCCATGGGCAGGCCCAAGCTGCTGCCGACCTTGGGCCGACGCAGGTCGAAGTCCACCAGCAACGCAGTCTTGGTGGTGTGGTGGGCGATGCTCATGGCCAGGTTGATCGACAGCACCGTCTTGCCCGCTTCAGGTGTTGGCGAGGTGATGGCCAAGGTTCGCCAGCCATTCTCGTCCATGGTCCTGAGCACTTGCGTGCGCAGCAGGTCGATCGGCCCGTTCATGTTGGAGTTCTTGTTGTAGGCGACGATGCGGTGACGCTCCAGGTGCTCCGCGCGCAGCGGCACCACCTTGGTGTTCACGTAATCGAACTGGCCAGGCACTTCCACCAGCGCCGTACCTGGGGCGGGTGACAAGGCCTGCGGGGTACCTGGGGTAACCTGGTGAAGATTATTGCCAACAGCCGGCTTGGTCCTGTCCATCACTGCTTTCCTATGCAAACCGCGACATGACTTTGAACAACAGCACATCCAGTGGCATGTAGAACACGTGCACCAGCACCACCATGATAGCCGCCAGCACCAGTGCAGCCAGGATCAGCCAGTTGCGCCAACGCTTGCGCCTGGCCACATCGGCCTTGGTATCGATGTATGGCAGCGCCACCAGCACTCGCCTGCCCAGCAGGTTTTCCAAGGCACCGACGCCGCGAATGCGCTGGTTGAGCATTTCCAGCAGCATCACCAGCGCACCGCCACCTGCCGGTGCCAGCACCAGGCCCAGCGCAGCGATTTTCTTGCGGTTGGGTTTGATCGGTTTCTCGGGCATCAGCGGTGGCTCCAGCAGCACAAAGCGCTCGGCCTTGTTCTCCTGCTCCAGGCTTTCGGTAATCTTCGCGCCCATTTCCTTGGCGCGGATTTCCTCGTACTTCTTGCGCGCGTTGTCGTGGTCACGCATCAAGGTCACCAGACCACGCTCGACCTGCGGCGCCTCGAGGATCTCGGCCTCGTAGCCTTCCATCTTGCGGGTCAGCTCGCGCTTCTGCTCGGCCAGCGAAGCTATGCGCACCTGTGCCGCACTCATCTTGGCGCGCACGCGGGCGACATCGAGGCCGACCGTGGAGGCCGCAGCCGTGCGATTGCCACTGGCTTCGAGCGCCTGGATCCTGCGCTTGACCGCCACCACATCGGGGTGGGCCTCCTTGTAGCGGCTCAGCAGCCGGGCATACTCGGCTTTCAGGCTGGGCAGGTCCTGGGGCTGCTCGGCACTGGCCACCCTGGGGCCTTCGCCGACCTTGGTAGCCAGCCCGGCACTGGCCGCGGACAGTTCCAGCTCAAGGTAACGCAGCTCTTCCTGGGCGGCCTTGTAATCACGGTCGACCTCGCGGAACTCCAGCTCCGAGCGTGACAGCATGTTCATGCGCAGGGTCTGGTGCTCGGGCAAGGCATTGGCGTGAGCCTGCTTGAAATCCGCCAGCTGGTTTTCCAGGCTGGCCAGCTCGGCACCCAGCTTGTTCGCCTCCTGGGTGAGGAACTCGGTGGTTTCGTTGGCCCGCTCGGTACGCTGCTTGAGGTTCTCGTTGAGGAACAGCGTGACCAACTCGTCGGCAACTTCCTTGGCCACCTCCGGCTGCTTGTGCTCGAAGGACACATTGAACGCAACGGTCGCTTCGCCGCGCCCGCGTACATAGGTGGTGAGGGTTTCGACCACGATGGCACTGCGCATGTGGTCGATCTTGTCGCTATCGCTGAAGCGCTTGTCGGGGAACAGGTTGTACTTGTCGATGATGCGCAGCAGGTTCTCGCGGGTCATCACCCGCTGGCGAATCACTTCGATGCGTTCATCGGCGAAACTGGTGTTGTTGGTCGATACCAGCTCGGGGGAAATCTGCTGCGACTCCACCAGGATGGTGCCGGTCGACTGGTAGATCGGCGGCACCATCACTGCGACAGCGACGGTCGCGGCCAGGATGACTACTATGCTCACCCCCAACAACAGGGCCCGGTCCTTGATTATGGCGATGTAATCTCTGAGGGAGAGTTCGTAGTCGGACTTCATGGGGCCACCTGCCTGAAGTTCAGATGTCGGGGTACCTGTACGTCAACGTCAAACCCACGATCGTAGCGTTCGCATCAGCTTCGTGATCCTGCTGCCGATCCTTGTACATCAGCGACAGGCGCAGGTCCCAGTAGGGCGAAAACTCGCGGCTGGCCCACACGCTGTAGGTCTGCAGGGTGTTGGGGGTCTGCCCTTTGCTGTCTTGCCAGGCAGCGTCCGCGCCCACCCGGGTCAATTCACTGACGGCGTAACTCCACACACCGCGCACCTGGTCCAGCTCGGCGAAGCCGCCTTCGGCGCTGGCCACCGTGCTGCGTTCGGCGGTAAAGCTGGCGACGGCGCGCGCACCGGTATACAGCAGCGCTACCCCACCCTCCCCGCGTCGGCCACCTTCGTCACCGGAAACCTCGGTGACACCCACATCCGCATCGGCGCTGAGGCGTTCGGAGAACTGGTACTTGACCCCGACCGCCGGGCTGTAGCTGTTGGACGCCGTCGCCGTCTGGTCCTGCTCGGGCTCATAGCGCCGGGCGCCAAAGCGGCTGTACAGATCAGCCCGCTCGCTCCAGGCGTAGGTCCAGGTGAACACGTTGCCCAGTTCTTCGTAACCCGTCAGCGTACTGATGTCATAACGGGCACGGTTGTACGTGGTTTCGTTGCTCAAGGTGCTGCGTTCGGTAACCGCCTGGCTCCAGTTGCCGGCCAGCGTATACAGCTTTTGCGTGCCATCGGTGGTGACCACGCCGGTATCCAGCACCGTTCCCGACAGCGTCGAACTTTCGTTGTAACGCGCCAGCAGGCCAAACCGCCCGCGCTCGGTCTGGCGCTGCCAGCCCAGGCTCACGTCGGGGTCCTCACGGTTGTCGACCACCGCCGTGTCGGACGAGCGCAATACATGCACACCCAGCCCCAACCTCAGTTCGTCACGGTCGAAGGTACCGATCAGGGTGTAATCCGGCGCGATGATCGTGCGCGTTATGCCCTTTTCACCCGACGACAGCAGCAAGGGGTTGCTGTCATGTTCGACGGATGTCGGTACCACCACCGTAGACTGCCAATTTGCTGCCAGGACTGTATCCGTAAACGGCAACACCAAGATTGCCGTTGCAATGCTAGTTGTTCTGAGAAGAGGCATTAAGTGTTCTTATTAAAGGCAAGATCAAGGAACGACCAGCGTATCGCCAGCCTGCAGTTGGATGTTGGTGGACATATCCCGGCCAGACACCAGGTCTCTATATCGCACGGGCAGAATTTTTTGGGAAGCGCCGGTGCCACGCACCACTTTGATTTCGCTTTCATCTGCAAACTTGTCGAGGCCGCCCGACATGCTCAAAGCCTGCAGCACTGCGGTAGGGCCTGCCATTTGTACCGGCCCGGGCTTGATCACTTTGCCTTGTACATAGACCAGGTTGCCGGCGATGCTCTTGACGACAACGCTGACATTCGGGTCGGGGAGAAACTTCTCGAGTTTGGCAGCCACTTGTTTTTCAACGGTCGTCACATCCAGCCCGGCAACATCGATGCGCCCGGCCAGGGGGAACGTGATACTGCCATCGGGAAGTACGGTGGCTTCCTGGCGCAGGCTGTCTTCCTGCCATACCGAAACCATCACCACATCGCCGGGGCTGAGCAGGTAGGTAGCACTGTGCGGGTCGGCCTTACCGGCACCAGACCACACCATCAGCATGCAGAACGCGGCAAACATTGAACGCACCATGAGGGTCCCTCCGGCCGAAAAGGCCCGACAAAGAGCACTGAATGAGAACAACACACCAACTCTCGCTCCGCTTCGCGGCATCCACCAACCGCGATGGCCTCGATCTTTCAGAGGCCTTGCCTTGACGCTGTGTGCCTGCAACCGTGGACCTGCACGGGCTACTGGCAATATAGCAACGGCTGGGGAATTGACAAGCAAGGCCCCGGGCCGCTGGCGTCAAGGGTTAAACCCAGGCTGGCGGACTCAGATCTGTTTCCTGTTGGCGACTGCCACAAAGCCAACGACAGCAAATGCAAAGAACCACCCTGCGGTTGAAACAGGGATGATACTGTTCTGATTGATATACATATCCGCCGCACGCGCCGCGCCACTCATCAGCGCCAGCAAAGACATCGATTTGATAATCAGAGCCGTGCGCATACGCCCCTCCTGTAAAGAGGAAAATCAACTATTTGTTGGCGTGGTGTTCGGGAGTTGTTTCACTGTTGAATTGAGCTTATGAACACAATGACATTGCGTCAACGATTCGACACTATAATAAAATTCAATAGGCGCCCAACAGTATCGTCAAAATATCGACGTACAAGTTGAGCAAAGGGCGCTGTCTTGGTGGCGCCAACGTTTCATCGCTGAGAAAGGCAAGGCCGTGGGCACTTTGGCGCCCCAGCGTGTTACTCGTCTGCGTGGTGTACCACGACCAGCAACTGCGCCGGCAGCGGCCCCACCGACCTTAGCCGGTGGGGTGTCTGGGCATTGAAATGCAAGGCATCGCCTTGCTCCAGCAGCACCCGCTCGTTCATGAAGTCCACCTCCACCTGGCCGGCGTGGACGAACAGAAATTCCTCGCCCAGGTGTTCCTTGAACGTGGGGTCGCTGAACTCGGTCGGCGGCTGGATCAGGAACGGCAGCAGGCTACGCTGCCCGACCTGGCTGGTGAGGGCCGCGTACCCCGGCCCTGCCCCGTCACCCACCAGGGCCTGGCGCTCGCCATGGCGCACCAGGCTGTAACGGCTCTGGCCGGCCTGCTCTTCGGCGAACAGTTCTTCGACATTGACATTCAGTGCCCGCGCCAGCTTCAGCGCGGCGGCGATCGAGGGGGTGTTCAGGCCACGTTCGACCTTTGACAGGTAGCTCTTGGTCATGCCGGTCTTGTCGGCCAGCAGCTCCAGGGTCATCCCCAGTTTCTTTCGCAGCAGTTTCAATCGGATAGACATGTGACGCGGGTTTCCCAGGCGAAGGCAGCCTGGTAATGATACGTGGACTGCTCAGGAAATGCTGGGGCTGCTGCGCTGAGTATTGTAGGAGCGGCCTTGTGTCGCGATAGGGCTGCAGAGCAGCCCCGGCAATTTGTGCACTATTGCTGAAATCCTGGGGCCGCTTTGCGGCCCTATCGCGACACAAGGCCGCTCCTACAAAAAAGCCAGCGCAGGCCCAGGGTTACGGCATCACCGGCGGCAGGTACTGCAACGTCGTACCCAATGCCCACAGCAACACCAGCACCAGCGGCACGTGCACCAGCAACTGCACGAACGAGAAGCCGATCAGGTCGCGTGCCTTGAGCCCCAGTACCCCCAGCAGCGGCAGCATGTAGAACGGGTTGATCAGGTTCGGCAAGGCTTCGGCGGCGTTGTAGATCTGCACTGCCCAGCCCAGGTGGTACTGCAGGTCATTGGCCACCAGCATCACGTAAGGTGCCTCGATGATCCACTTGCCACCACCCGATGGGATGAAGAAGCCCAGCACCGCCGAATACACGCCCATCAGCACGGCATAGGTGTCATGCGTGGCGATCTGGGTGAAGAACAGCGAAATGTGGTGGGCCAAAGTCTGCTCGTCGAGGCCCTTCACCTGGGTGAGGATGGCCGCGATCGAACCATACAGCGGGAACTGGATCAGCACCCCGGTGGTGGTCGGCACCGCACGCGCCACCGCATCGAGGAAGCTGCGCGGGCGCCAGTGCAGCAAGGCACCGAGCATGATGAACAACAGGTTGTAGGTGTTCAGCCCGGAAATGGCGGTAATCGCCGGCTTGGTGGCGAACTCCTGGTACAGCCAGCCGGCAGCCAGGGCCACCAGCAGCAGGATCAGGATGGGGCTGTGTTCCAGCCACTCGCCCGGGCGGGTGCGCTGGGGTGCCGGTGGCGCGGTGAAGCTGGGGTCGACCCCGCAGTCCTGGGCGCTGCGCGCACTGTTCGGGCCCGGGGCCGTGGCGTAGGCGATCACCAGCGAGACCACCACCAACGCCGCCAGCATCACGCCGGACTGCCAGAGGAAGATGGTTTCGGTGAACGGGATCACCCCGGTAATCGACAGGATCGACGGTGGCAGGCTGGCCGGGTTGGCCTGCAGTTGCGCCGCCGACGAAGACAGGCCCAGCGCCCACACGGCGCCCAGGCCCAGGTAGGCGGCTGCACCGGCGGCGCGGTAGTCCATCTTCAGTTCGGTGCGCCGGGCCAGGGCGCGCACCAGCAGGCCGCCGAACACCAGCGACAGGCCCCAGTTGAGCAGCGATGCCAGCATCGAGATCAGCGCCACCCAGCAAACTGCCGAACGGCCATTGCCGGGGATGCGCGCCAGGCGGTCGATCAGCCGCGCCGCGGGCGGCGAGCTGGCCACCACATAGCCGCCGATGACCACGAAGGCCATCTGCATGGTGAACGGGATCAGGCTCCAGAAGCCATCGCCAAAGGCCTTGGCGGTGTCGGTCGGCTTGGCGCCCATGGCCAGGGCGCCGATGCACACCAGCAGCACTGCCAGAGCGGCAAACACCCAGGAATCGGGGAACCAGCGTTCGGCCCAGTTGGAGCAGCGCAAGGCAAAGCGCGCGGAACGGCTGTCTTGGATTTCAGCGGCCACAGTTCAATTCCTTTTATTGGTTTTATCGGATACATCAGCAAATGCAAAACCCCTGTAGGAGCGGCCTTGTGTCGCGAAAGGGCCGCAACGCGGCCCCTCGATCTCGGCATCGATGCCAAAATCGCGGGGCTGCGTTGCAGCCCTTTCGCGACACAAGGCCGCTCCTACAGGGGCGGTGCGCGGCGATAGATTAGAAGGTCATTTCCTTAACATCTTCCGGCACGATCAGCTTGCCGGCGGTTTTCTCGATGATTTCCTCAACGCTCACCCCGGGCGCGGTCTCGCGCAGGATGAAGGCGCCGTCTTCGATTTCCAGGTAAGCCAGGTCGGTCAGCACCTTGCGGATGCAGCCAGCGCCGGTCAACGGCAGGCTGCACTGCGGCAGCAGCTTGGACTCGCCGTCCTTGGAAGCGTGGGTCATGGTGACGATGATGTTCTCGGCACCGGCCACCAGGTCCATGGCGCCGCCCATGCCCTTCACCAGCTTGCCCGGGATCATCCACGAGGCGATGTTGCCTTGCACATCCACTTCGAAAGCGCCGAGCACGGTCAGGTCGACATGGCCGCCACGGATCATGGCGAACGACTGCGCCGAATCGAAGATCGAGGCACCGCGGCGGGCGGTGACGGTCTGCTTGCCGGCGTTGATCATGTCGGCATCGATGGTGCCTTCGGTGGGGAATTCGCCCATGCCGAGCAGGCCGTTTTCCGATTGCAGCATCACATCCATGTCGGCGGGTACGTAGTTGGCCACCAGGGTCGGAATGCCGATGCCCAGGTTGACGTAGTAGCCGTCCTTCAGTTCACGGGCGACGCGTTGCGCCATCTGTTCGCGGGTCAGTGCCATGGTCAGGATCTCTTTGTTGTTCTGGTGGATGGCGCTCAGGCCTTGACGGTGCGCTTTTCGATACGCTTTTCGAAGGTGCCGACGATGACGCGGTCCACGTAGATGCCCGGGGTGTGGATCTCGCTGGGCAGCAGCACGCCAGGTTCGACGATCTCTTCCACTTCGACCACGGTGATCTTGCCGGCGGTGGCCGCCAGCGGGTTGAAGTTTTGCGCGGTGTTGCGGTACACCACGTTGCCGTAGTGGTCGGCTTTCCAGCCCTTGACGATGGCGAAGTCGCCGGTGATGGATTCTTCGAGGATGTACTTGCGGCCGTTGAACTCGCGCACTTCCTTGCCATCGGCAACCGGGGTGCCGTAGCCGGTAGCCGTGTAGAAGGCCGGGATGCCGGCGCCACCGGCGCGCATTTTCTCGGCGAGGGTGCCTTGCGGGGTCAGTTCCACTTCCAGCTCGCCGCTCAGCAGCTGGCGTTCGAACTCGGCGTTCTCGCCCACGTAGGAAGCAACCATCTTGCGGATCTGCCGGTCTTCCAGCAGCACGCCCAGGCCAAAGCCATCGACACCGCAGTTGTTGGAGACCACGGTCAGGCCCTTGACGCCACGGCGCTTGATTTCGCTGATAAGGTTTTCCGGGATGCCGCACAGGCCGAAACCACCAGCCAGTACCGTCATGTTGTCGGTCAGGCCTTCGAGGGCCTGTTCATAGGTTGCAACGCGCTTGTCCAGTCCGGCCATGCTGATCCGCCTTTTGTAGTTGTTGAACCGACGAGGCTGTCGGTGAGCGTGTGGGGACATCTTCACCGCAAGCGACTGATTTGTTAATTTTGTTTTCATCATCGATTGATAACTTTTGCAAAACAACCAAAAGGCCTGTCATGAACGTCAAGCAACTGCGCGCCTTTGTCGCTGTGGCCAAGTACCAGAGCTTCGCCCAGGCCGGTGAACACCTGCATGTCTCGCAACCGGCCCTGAGCCTGACCATCAAGGCCCTGGAAGAAAACCTTGGCGGCGCCCTGCTGAGCCGCACAACACGCAGCGTCAGCCTGACTGCCGAGGGCGAGGTACTGCTGCCACTGGCGCGGCGCCTGCTGGCCGACTGGGACGACACCGAAGAAATGCTGCGCCAGCGTTTCACCCTGCAACTGGGCCGGGTTTCGGTGGCGGCCATGCCGGCCTTTGCCGGCAATCTGCTGCCCTACTCGCTGAAGGTATTTCGCCAGCGTTACCCGAAGGTCAACGTCACGGTGCACGATGTGATCAACGAACAGGTGCAGGAACTGGTGCGCCATCGCCGCGTCGAACTGGGCATCGGCTTCGAACCGGACAACATCGATGGCCTGGATTTCCACCCGTTGTACATGGACCGCTTCGTCGCCGTGGTGCCCGCCGATTCGCCCTTGGCGCAGCTGCCCCAGGTCAGCTGGGCACAGTTGCTGGCCGAAGACTTCGTGGCCCTGCAACGCCCTTCGGCGGTGCGCCTGCTGATGGAACAGAACGTGGCCGCCCAGCACGGCAAACTGGCGGTGGCTTTCGAGAGCCACCAGCTGTCGACCATCGGCCGCATGGTTGCCAGTGGCCTGGGGGTCAGTGCCGTGCCGGCACTGTGCATCAACCAGATGCAGGAGCTTGGCGCCCGCTGCGTCACCCTGGTCGAGCCCACGGTCGAGCGCCGCATCGGCGTGATTGCCCTCAGCGAACACAAGCTTTCCACGGCGGCGCAAGCGCTGCTTGAGGTACTGCTTTCCAATACCCGCATCCCGGAGGTGACATGCGTTACGTGAAACTGGCAGGTTCGAGCGTTCCGGCCATCGGCCAGGGCACCTGGTACATGGGTGAAGATCCGGCCCGCAAGGCGGCCGAGGTGGCGGCCCTGCAACAGGGTATCGAACTTGGCCTGAGCTTGATCGATACCGCCGAGATGTATGCCGAAGGTGGCGCGGAAAACGTGGTTGGCCAAGCCATTGCCGGGCGCCGCGACCAGGTGTTCCTGGTCAGCAAGGTGTACCCGCACAATGCCAGCCGACGCGGTATGGCGGCGGCCTGCGAACGCAGCCTCACGCGCCTGGGCACCGACTGCATCGACCTGTACCTGCTGCACTGGCGTGGCCAGCACCCACTGGAGGAAACCGTCGAGGCCTTCGAGCGCTTGCGCGAGCAAGGCAAGATCAGGCGCTGGGGTGTTTCCAATTTCGACGTCGACGACCTGCGCGAACTGCACAACCCCGATTGCGCCACCAACCAGGTGCTGTACAACCCGGCCCAGCGTGGCATCGAGTTCGACCTGTTGCCGTGGTGCGAAAAGCGCGCGCTGCCGACCATGGCCTACTGCCCGCTGGCCCAGGCCGGGCGTCTGCTGCAGCACCCGGTGCTGGCGGAAATCGCCGAGCGCCATGGTGCCACGGCGGCCCAGGTCAGCCTGGCCTGGGTGACCCGTGGTGACGGGGTGATAGCCATCCCCAAGGCCGTGACGCCCGAGCATGTGCAGTTGAATGCGGCTGCGGGTATGCTGACCTTGACCAGCGAAGACCTGCGGGCGATCGACCGGGCGTTCCCGGCACCGACGCGCAAGCAGCGGTTGGCGATGGTGTAGCGACTGGCACGGAATCGTTTTTTGTAGGAGCGGCCTTGCGTCGCGAAAGGGCCGCAAAGCGGCCCCAGCATTATCTGCAGTGACGCCGAAATCCTGGGGCTGCTACGCAGCCCTTTCGCGACGCAAGGCCGCTCCTACAGGTCAGCGCAATCCGGACTATGGCGAGATTCCTGTGGGAGCGGGCGTGCCCGCGAACACCGGCAAAGCCGGTGCCATGCACCGCAGTGCCTGCTTCGCGGGCTTGCCCGCTCCCACAGGGGACCGCGCAAGGGTCGGGATTCGTGCAAGGCCATTTAACAGCGGACTCACTTCCATCAGCGCGTTCCCGGCACCGACGCGCAAGTAGCGACTGGCACAAAATAGCTTTTTTGTGGGAGCGGCCTTGCGTCGCGAAAGGGCCGCAAAGCGGCCCCAGCATTATCTGCAGTGACGCCGAAATCCTGGGGCTGCTACGCAGCCCTTTCGCGACGCAAGGCCGCCCCCACAGGTCAGCGCAATCCGGACTATGGCGAGATTCCTGTGGGAGCGGGCGTGCCCGCGAACACCGGCAAAGCCGGTGCCATGCACCGCAGTGCCTGCTTCGCGGGCTTGCCCGCTCCCACAGGGGACCGCGCAAGGGTCGGGATTCGTGCAAGGCCATTTAACAGCGGACTCACTTCCATCAGCGCGTTCCCGGCACCGACGCGCAAGTAGCGACTGGCACAAAATAGCTTTTTTGTGGGAGCGGCCTTGCGTCGCGAAAGGGCCGCAAAGCGGCCCCAGCATTATCTGCAGTGACGCCGAAATCCTGGGGCTGCTACGCAGCCCTTTCGCGACGCAAGGCCGCCCCCACAGGTCAGCGCAATCCGGACTATGGCGAGACTCCTGTGGGAGCGGGCGTGCCCGCGAACACCGGCAAAGCCGGTGCCATGCACCGCAGTGCCTGCTTCGCGGGCTTGCCCGCTCCCACAAGGGCCCGCGCAAAGATGGGGATTCAGTGAAAGTCCCGGCTGCGTACGTCCAGCCCTTGCAACAGCGGGCTCACATCCTCCAGCCGCCGTGCTATCAGGTGGCGCACGCCATTCTCCTGCTCCAGCCGCCCGCTGACCTTGAGCAACTGCGACCCCACCAGCGCCCGCCGCTGCCGTTCGGCAAGCGCCCGCCACACCACCACATTGACCATGCCGTGCTCGTCCTCCAGGGTGACGAAGGTCACGCCGCTGGCGGTCTGGGGCCGCTGGCGACCCACCACCAACCCGGCCACGGCAATGTTGTCACCATGCTCGACATCTTGCAGCTCGCGCGAACTGCGACAGCCCAGCGCCCGCAGGCGTGAGCGCAGCAAGGTCAGGGGATGCGGCCCAAGCGTGGTACCCAGGGCCTGGTAATCGGCCATCAGGTCCTCTGCCACGCTGGAAACGGGCAGTTCGACGGTGCTTTCCGGCAAGGCCTCGATATCGGCGAACAAAGGCAGCTGCGGCTGCACCGCCGCCACCTGCCAGCGCGCCTGGTGCCGGTCGCTGGCCAAGGCGCGGAGCGCGCCGGCATCGGCCAGGTGAGCGCGGGCGCGCGAATCGAGCCCGGCACGCAGGCACAGGTCTTCGACATCGCGCCATGGCCGCTGCGCCCTCGCCTGCTCCAGGCGCCTGGCATCGGCCTCGGCAAGGCCGCGCACCAGGCGCAAGCCCATGCGAATGGCCAGCACCTCTCCAGGCTCAGGCTCGAGCGTGCAGTCCCAGTCACTGTGGCACACATCCACCGGCCTGACCTCGATACCCTGGCGCCGGGCCTCTTGCAGCAACTGGTCGGGGCTGTAGAAGCCCATGGGCCAGCTGTTGACCAGCGCGCAGGTGAAAATCGCCGGTTCATGGCACTTGAGCCAGCTGCTGGCATAGCACAACAAGGCAAAGCTGGCCGCGTGCGACTCCGGAAAGCCATAGCTGCCAAAGCCCTTGATCTGCTCGAAGATGCGCTCGGCAAACGCCAGCTCGTAACCATTGCGCAACATGCCCTGCACCAGCCGCTCGCGGTGCGGCTCCAGGCCGCCGTGGCGCTTCCAGGCGGCCATGCTGCGGCGCAACTGGTCGGCCTCGCCCGGGGTGTAGTCGGCCGCGACCATCGCCAGTTCCATCACCTGCTCCTGGAACAGCGGCACGCCCAGGGTGCGCTCGAACACTGCCTTCAGTTGCGGCGAGGGATAGGTCACCGGTTCCTGCTTCAGGCGCCGGCGCAGATAAGGGTGGACCATGTCGCCCTGGATCGGTCCGGGGCGGACGATGGCCACCTCGATGACCAGGTCGTAGAACTTTTTCGGCCGCAGCCGCGGCAACATGGCCATTTGCGCGCGGGACTCGATCTGGAACACGCCCATGGTCTCGGCACGGCTGATCATCGCGTAGGTGGCCGGGTCTTCGGCGGGGATGGTCGCCAGGGTCAGGTGCCGGCCACGGTGGCGTTGCAGCAGGTCGAAGCAACGGCGCAAGGCGCTGAGCATGCCCAGCGCCAGCACGTCGACCTTGAGCAGGCCGACCATGTCCAGGTCGTCCTTGTCCCACTGGATCACCGTGCGCTCCGGCATCGCGGCATTCTCCACCGGCACCAGCTCGTCCAGGGGTTGCTGCGAGATGACGAAGCCGCCCGGGTGCTGTGACAGGTGCCGGGGGAAGCCGATCAGTTCGCCGGCCAGCACCAGCACCCGGCGCAGCGAAGGGCTGCCCGCCTCGAAACCGGCCTCGGCCAGGCGCTGGTCATCGGGTATGCGATCGCTCCAGCGGCCGCAGCATTTGGCCAGGGCGTCCACCTGGTCGGCCGGCAGCCCCAGCACCCGCGCCACATCCCGCACCGCACCGGCAGCATGGTAGGTGTTGACCACCGCAGTGAGCGCCGCCCGGTGCCGGCCATAGCGACGAAATACATACTGGATCACCTCCTCGCGCCGGTCGTGCTCGAAGTCCACGTCGATGTCCGGCGGCTCGTTGCGCTCGCGCGACAGGAAGCGCTCGAACAACAGGTGGTGTTGCATGGGGTCGAGCTCGGTGATGCCCAGCACGAAGCACACCACCGAGTTGGCAGCCGAGCCCCGCCCCTGGCACAGAATGCGCTGGCTGCGGGCGAAGGCGACGATGTCGTGCACAGTCAGGAAGTAGCTTTCGTAGCCCAGCTCCTCGATCAGCGCCAGCTCCTTGGCCAGCACATCCCTCACCTTGCTGCTCGGCCCTTTTGGCCAGCGCGACGGCAAACCCTGCCGGCACAATTCGCGCAACCAGCTCGCCGGGCTATGCCCCTGGGGCACCAGTTCGCGTGGGTACTGGTATTTCAATTCGCTCAGTTCGAACTGGCAGCGCGCAGCGATGGCCAGGGTCTCGGCCAGCAGGTCGGCGGGATAGAGTTCGCCCAGTTGCGCCTGGCTGCGCAGGTGCCGCTCGCCATTGGCAAACAGGAAGCGCCCGGCCTCGGCCACCAGGCAATGCTGGCGAATGGCGGTCATGCAATCTTGCAGGGCGCGACGACCGCGCACGTGCATGTGCACGTCGCCACAGGCCACGGCGCGGATGCCGACCCTGGCCGCCAGGCTACGCAAGCGTTCAAGGCGCAAGGTATCGTCACTGCCGCGGTGCAGGTGCACGGCCAGCCACAGGCGCTCGCCGAACACGCCGTGCAGCCACTGCCCGGGGGTGGCATCGCCGCTGTCATCAGCTACCCACAATGCCAGCAGGCCCTGATGGTGCTGCTGCAGGTCATCGCGAAACAGTTGGTACTCGCCCTTCTGCGCCCGCCGCCGGGCCCGGGTGATCAGCGCGCACAGGTTCTGGTAGCCGACCAGGTCCTGCACCAGCAGCACCAGCCTGGGGCCGTCCTGCAACTGCACTTCACTGCCCACGATCAGCCGCAGCTGGTGTTCCTTGGCCGCCTGCCAGGCACGGACGATACCGGCCAGGGTACATTCGTCGGTGATCGCCAGCGCCTGGTAGCCCTGTTCACGCGCGCGCCGGAACAGCTCGTCGGCGCTCGACGCGCCGCGCTGGAAGCTGAAGTTGGACAGGCAGTGCAGCTCGGCATAACCCGGGGTGTTCATGCGAACCAGCCCTGCAGCCACAACGGGCCGGCCTTGCCCAGGTCGCGGTAGGCCCAGCCGCGCAGGCCGTCGCGGGTTTCGATGCGGTAATAGTCGCGGCGCACATCGCCGCCATCCCACCAGCCCGACTCGATGCGCTCGGCATGGCCTTGCAGGCGATAGCCGCCTTCGTCCAGCGCCATGGGGGCCGACAGCAGCCAGCCAGGGCGGCTGCCAGGAACGACCGGCATGTTGCCCTGGGCACCCTGCTCTACCGCTTGCCAGGCACATTCGGGGCGATGATCGGCTGCCGCGCTCAGGCCCTTGACCGCCTCATCCCCCAAGCGGGCGCGCAGCCGTTCGCGCAATTGTTCCCAAGGTTGCGTCTGCTGCGCACGCGGGTCGAACAATGCCTGGTGTTGCGGCACGAAGGGTGGCAGGTCCTCGGCAACCAGCCGCAGGTTGCGCACCGGTGCGGGAATGCGTAGCGGTTCCAGGCGCCCGCGCGCCAGTTCGAACAACATTGCCGCATCGCGTTCGGCGGCCAGCAGGCCTACCTTCAGCAAAGTATCCGGCCCTTCGGCGTGCTCCAGGTGCAGACAGAAACGCTGCACGCCACAGTCACGCCCGGCGAGGAACGCGGCAAGGTCGTTGAGCATGCGCCGCAGCGGGAACAGCAGGGCCTGGTGCGATTCGACGTCGAAGTTCAGCTCCAGGCGGGCTTCGAAACGGTCCGGCGGCTGGTAGAAGCCCAGCCCCAGGTTGCGCAGGCCGAGCAACTGGTCAAGGTGCAGCTGCACCTGGGCCGGAAAGCGCCTGGCCAGGCTGTCGCGGGGCAAGGCCAGCACCTGGCTCAACTGGCGCAGGCCCATGCGGGCAAAGGCCTCGGCAGCCTGCGCAGGCAGGCCGATACGCTCGATGGGCATGCCCAGCAGCGCCGCACGGGTGGCATCGGCGTCACTCACGGCCAGGCCATCGTGAGCGTTGGCGAGCATGCGCGCCGCCACCGGGTTGCTGGCCAGGACGATGCGTTGGCGCAAGCCCAGTTCCGCCAGTTCCTGGCGCAGGCGTGCCTCGAACAGCGGCCAGGGGCCGAACAGTTGCAGGCTGGAGCCCACCTCCAGCAACAGCGCCCGTGGGTAGTGCAGGCTGACCTGGGCACTGAAGCGGTAGGCCCAGGCTGCCAGCAACTGCTGCACCTGGTCGATGCGCCTGGGGTCGGCTTCGACGCAGCTGAAGCCATCGGCCAGCGCACGCGCCGCCGTCAGGGTTTGCCCGGCCCGCAGGCCGAGCGCGGCCGCGGCCGGGTTGACCGCCTGCAGCACGCGTCGCTGGGTCGACCCGCCAAGCAGCACCAGGGGGGTATCAGGGTCGTCACGCTCGCGCAGGACCGTGTCCAGCGCCAGCTGCGGGAGCAGGATGCAGGCCCAGAGCATGTTGCATCAGCCCCGCCCCGGGGAGGCGATGGGCAGCGCCGGGGGCATGCCGCCACGGCTTTTCAGCACGCGCCATTGTGCCGGGCGGGTGTCGACGGCAATACGCAGCGCCGCGGGTGAAGGGTTGTGCGCCGCCTGTTGCGGCCGGCAGGCGAAGGCCAGCGCCTGCCCGGTTTCGGCAGCCACCTGCAAGCGCCGCAGGGCGCGGTCATCGGCACGTTCCGGCCAGCACAGCACCGCCGCGCAACTGCCGGAGCGCAGGCACTGCTCGGCGGCCCACAAGGCATCGGCAGGTGCGGCGTCCACCTGTACCAGCCAGCGCAGGTCTACCCCCGCGGCCTGCCAGGCCGGGGCGTAAGGAATGAATGGCGGTGCCACCAGCACGATTCGGCTGGCTTCAGCGCTCAAGCGGGCCAGGGTTGGCCACAGCAGCTGCAATTCGCCACAGCCGGGGCTGGCCAGCAACAGTTCGCTGAGCGCAGCCGCCGGCCAGCCGCCTTCCGGCAGGCATTGGTCAAGGGCGGCATGGCCCGTGGGCTGCAGGCCGAGCGGCCGCGCCTGGGCCTGCCGACCGCGCCATACCCGGCGCTGGTCGAGCAACCTGTCGAGGTCGACCACCGCGCCCATCAGTCACGCCTCAGCAAGCCGCAGAACACGCCTTCGATGAAGAACTCCTGTTCAGGCCGCACATCGATAGGCGCATAGGCCGGGTTGCGTGGCAACAGCCGGTAATTGCCACCCTGGCGCTGCAGGCGCTTGATGGTCACCTCGCCGTCCAGGCGGGCGACCACGATCTGGCCATCGCGAGCGTCGGCCTGCTGGAGGATGCCGACCAGGTCGCCGTCGAAAATGCCGTCGTCGATCATCGAGTCGCCACGCACCTTCAGCAGGTAGTCGGGGGTACGGCGGAACAGGCTGGGGTCGAGCAGCAACTGCTCGTGAATGTCGAGGTCCGGGCCGATGGGGGCACCTGCCGCCACCTGGCCCAGCACCGGCACTTCGAGGATTTCCGGGCGGCGCAGCCGTTCGGCCAGGCGTATGCCCCGCGCCTGGTTCGGCGTGACGTCGATGTAGCCGGCCTGGCACAGGGCGGTGATGTGCTTGCGCGCGACACTGCGCGAGGCAAAACCGAAGCGCGTAGCGATATCGGCCAGGCTCGGCGGCTGGCCGTGGTCGGCGATGCGCTCACGGATGAACTCGAAGATGGCGCGGCGTTTTGGGGTAAGATTGTCCATGGAGCACATTTGTACTCTTTTCGGGGCACGCTGAACAGCCCCCTTCGTCGACGGCTTGGCGGCTGCGATCAATTGCGACCGCGAAACTACCGCAATGATGCTAATGCTGCTCCAGGAACTCAGTCACCAGCGAGGCGATCTGCAACTGGATCGCCCCCCGCGACCGGGCGTTATCGCCGTCCCGGCAAATGACACCATCCCCTGGAGCATCGTCTTCGAGCAACGCCATCGCGCCTGGTTTGCACGTCGACAAGAAGCTGAAATGGCTGGCGTCCTCGATCTCGACATAACGACTCGTCGCCGAGGGCAGACGCTTGGCAAGGTCAGCAGATTCCAGCTGCGCGGGAAGGTCTTCAGAAGGCGCGCCGGCCGCAATCACCAACGTCGGCACTGGCAAAGCCGCAAGGCTTTCATCGGTCAGGCCACGTGACAGGCCAAGATCCAGGGTAACGATGGCGGTGACACGACTGTCGCGCAAATCGCCACCCAGTCGAGCTTTCGATGCCGGGGCGCTGTCGGCATTGATCTGCTTGTAGACGCTGCAACTCGACAGCTGCGGATGGATGGAACAGTCCTGGGCAAAACGCTTGGGATCAAAGCGGGCGCCGGCAATTTCCAGCGCGGTCCAGCCGCCCAGTGAGTGGCCGACCACTGCAACTTGGCCCTTCGCCACCCGCCCGAACTGATCCGCCTGGGCCATGACCGCATCGATGGCCCGCTGCAAGTCTATGGGACGCCGCCACAACTGTGCCGCGGCTTCAGGGTTGCGATCGCGGGTAGTAGTGCCGGGGTGGTTGACCGCCGCCACGATGTAGCCTTGGTGAGCCAGTGCACTGGCCAGCCACGACTGGTTTCCCCAATTGCCGCGAAAGCCGTGGGAAAGCACCACCAATGGATACGTGCCTGCAGTTGGAGGTGCATCGCGCACAGCGAGGTCACCGCTGAAAACCGGGGTATCAGCGATCAACTGTGGTGGCGCAGTGGTCGTACTCGGGTACCAGACGACCAGCTCCAGCGGACGGTCAGTTTGCCTGTCCGATAATGTCGAGGTCTTGAAGCCAATGGTCTTGTAGCCAGCGAATGCAGGTATGTCCAGACAGATAAAAAGCAACAAGCCGAGCACTGTTTTCATTGTTTTTCTTCCTTGATAGGTCAGCGTCGATCAGATGCAAACCGGTACGCGGGAAACATATCAGCCCTCGCCGCGACCCACACAATCTTTCCGGCGATGCAGCGCTCCAATAGACCGGATAGTGGAAATGTATTTTGCGCACTAAATATTATCGCGCAATATTCAACCCAGGCAGCAAGCAGTCGCTGATCCCACTACCCAAGCTAACGGAGCATGATCATGACCTTCATCAAAGCAATCGCCATCGCCACCCTGACCTTTGGCAGCAGCGTCGGCGCCTTCGCCCAGACCGCCTCCCCGTACCAGTACGGCATGAACCTGGATATCGCCCAAGTGATCGCGGTGGAGGCCTCGGGCCACGCCACCGACCACGCCGACACCGCCACCCTCACCTACCGTGACAGCGACGGCAAGGTGCAGAAGATCAGCTACCTGCGCCCAGCCACCTCCGCCAACCAGAACTGATGACCAAACTTCGAAAGCCGGAGCGTGCCAACGGCCGGTTACTCGGTTGGCTTTCCAGCTTTGGCAGTTGCTGACTCGACGCGCAGGCGCCAACCTCGCGTTCGAGCACAGCTCTGCCAAGGCTGCCGTACTCCAGTACACTCAGGGAGTCGCGAAGTTCACGTGACTCCAAAGGCAAAGAATCTCCCTTCTGGCCCGCCCATGATTTTGGACCTGGATACCCAATGCTGACTGCCCTGCTGTTCGACCTCGACGGAACCCTCACCGACACTGACACCTTGCACCTGCAGGCCTTTCGCCAACTGCTGCGCGAGCATGACGGCCGCGAGCTGAGCCAGGCGCAGTTCGATGCCCAGGTCAGCGGCCGCGCCAACGGCGAGCTGTTCGCCGAGCTGTTTGCCGGTGCCAGTGCCGAGCAGTGCCAGGAGCTGGCCGACCGCAAGGAGGCGCTGTTCCGCGACATGTCGCCGGCTCTCGAGCCTATGCCGGGCCTTGTGCGCCTGCTGGAACATGCCCGGGCTCATGACATCGGCATGTGCGTGGTGACCAACGCACCGCGGCTGAACGCCGAGCACATGTTGAACGCCATGGGGCTGGGCCAGCGCTTCGAGCATGTGCTGGTGGCCGAGGAACTGGCACGGCCCAAGCCGGACCCGCTGCCCTACCTGACCGGGTTGCAGCGGCTGGGTGCCGAGGCCGGGCAGGCACTGGCCTTCGAGGATTCGCTGCCGGGGGTGGCGGCAGCGAGTGGCGCGGGGATCTTTACCGTGGGCGTAGCCACTACACAGACGCCGGAGCGGTTGCTGGCGGCGGGGGCCGGGTTGGTGATCGATGATTTCAACGACCCGGCGTTGTGGGCGTTGATCGAGCGTCGGGCTTGAGGTATGTGGTGGGTTTGAGATCGAGTGCCGCGCGGGCGGCGCTCGATCTCAAACCCACCATAACCCCCAAGCCGTAAACCCTAGGCCCCCATGCTGATCGACGAAGAACTGACCCTCAAGAAGCTGGAAACCTTCCTCGCCTTCATGCGCACCGGCAACCTCGGCCGCGCCGCCGTCGAGCTGGCCACCAGTGCTGTCAGCGTGCACCGTGCCATCCACTCGCTGGAAAGCGCACTGCGCTGCCCGCTGTTCAAGCACGAAGGCCGCCAGCTGATCCCGCTGGAAAGCGCCTACGTGCTGGAAAAAAAAGCCCGCCAGCTGATCCAGGACGCCGAGCAGATGGTCCGCCTTACCCGCGAGGCCGCCGGCTTCTACGCCGAACGCTTCCGCCTGGGCGCGCTCTACTCGCTGACGGTGAAAACCGTGCCCAAGCTGGTCATGGGCCTCAAGCTGCGCCGCAGCGAACTCAACATCGACCTGACCCTGGGCTCCAACGTCGACCTGCTGCAGCGCCTGAAGAACCACGAGCTGGAGGCCATCCTCGTGTCGCTCGACGAAAGCGTCAGCGACCCGGCCTGCGAGCAGCTGCCGCTGTTCTCCGACGATATCTTCCTTGCCGTGCCCATCGATTCACCCTTCGCCGAGCAGGCCGAAGTGGACCTGGCCGACCTGGCCGACTCCACCTTCATCACCCTGACCCAGGGCTTTGCCACCCACCGCGATGGCGCCCGGGTGTTCCAGCAGGCCGGCTTCGAACCCAAGGTGGCCATGCAGGTGAACGATATCTTCACCCTGCTGAGCATGGTCAGCTCGGGCGTGGGCTTTGCCCTGCTGCCCGGGCGTATCGCGGCGGTGTACGAAAACCGGGTCAGGTTGATTGCCCTGAAGCCGCAATATCGCTTGCAGCAGCATATCGGCGTGGTGTTCTTGAAGGCGCGGGAGCGGGAGCCCAACCTGCTGGCGTTGCTGGCAGAATGCCGGATGTACAGCCTGGAGCGCTGAGGGGCCTCGGAACACAGCCTCTTTTGTTGTTTGCTGCACTGGCCTCTTCGCGGGTGAACCCGCTCCCACAGGTACCGAGCAAGCCTCGGGCAATGCACTTACCCTGTGGGAGCGGGTTTACCCGCGAAGAGGCCGGTGCAGGCTGACTCAAACCAGCAAGGCCCGCTGCACCTCCCCCACCGTTGTAGCCAGGCTGTTCAGGTGCAGGTTCAACACCCGCTCCACCGGCGCCTGGTCCAGCGGCCAGTGCAAGGCAATGCTCCCGGCCAGGCGCCCTTCGGCATGCACCGGCAGGGCTATCGCGCGGATCAGGAACGGCAAGCGCACCGGGTACTCCCAGTGCCCTTCGGTGCGCTGGCCGAAGCCCTTGTTCGCTTCCTCCTCGATGTCGCGCAGCACCGTCTCGTCGCCCACCCGCGCATGGGCCGCCAGGCGCTGCACTTCATCGACCGCCAACTCACCCAGGCATGCCCGCCCCATCGCCGAGTGGAACAGGCTGGCATGATGGCCGACGATCTGGCAGGTGTGCGGGTAGCGCTTGCGCAATACCTGGGGGATGGCGCTTTCCATCACCTCCAGCCGCTCGCCGTCGAAACATGACAGGTCAACCACCAACCCGGTGCGCTCGCTCAACTCCAGCAACATGGGTGCGGCGTGCTCCACCAGGCGCCGCTTGAAACGCAGCTGGCGGTCACCGAACAGGCGCCGCGCGCACAGCCGGTAACGCCGGTCGCTGAGGCCGCGGTAGACCCAGCCTTGCTCCTGCAAGGTGGCGAGCATGCGCGACACCGTGGCCTTGGGCAGCGCCGTCAGGTAATGCAGTTCTTCCAGGCCCAGCGCCTGGTGTTCGCCCAGCAGGTCGACGATGGCCAGCGCCCGCTCCACCGAACGCACGCCGCCACTGTCTGCCGTGATGCCCATGAGTGTGACCTCCCTGTAGCTGGATGCTCAGGATAGCCAGCAAGATCCGCGCCTGCCCAGCGGTTTCATGGCGCTTGCAGGCTCTGGGGTGGGCGCCGCGCAACCCAACGGGTGAGCTGTTCATGGGCATGGGCCAGCTGCAACACCGCATGGTCGGCCTGGGCCGGGCCGATGATCTGCAGGCCCATGGGCAACCCGGCAGCGTTGAAACCGACCGGTACGCTGATGCTCGGCAAGCCGGCCAGGGTCGGCCCAATCACCACTTCCATCCAGCGGTGATAGGTGTCCATCGCCCGCCCGCCGACCACCGTTGGCCACGGTTGCCGTGCATCGAATGGGAACACCTGGGCCGATGGCAACAGCAGGTAATCGTAACGCTCGAACAGCTTGCCCAGCGCGCGGTACCAGTCGCTGCGGGCCTCCGAAGCCTGGTACACCGCCGCCGCACTCAGTTGCAGGCCACCCTCCACCTCCCACCGCGCCTCGGGCTTGAGCAGCGCGCGCTTGCCCGGGTCGGCATAGGCCGCAGCGAGGTTGCCGTGCACCAGGAAGTGGCGATGGGTCAGCCAGCATTGCCACAAACGCGCCAGGTCGAACGCCGGCTGGCAGGCTTCGACCCGGCAGCCCAGTTCGGCGAAGTCTGCCAGGGCCGCTTCGCACAGGCTCAGCACCCCGTCATCCATCGCCAGGTAGCCGTCGTAGTCGCCCAGCCAGCCAACCCGCACGCCGCGGAAATCGCGCTGCAACCCGGCGGCAAAATCGCGCCGGCCCTCGCCCAGCGACAACGGCGCCCGCGCATCGAAGCCCGCCTGGGTCGACAACAGCCGCGCCACATCCACCACGCTGCGGCCCATCGGCCCCTCGGTGGCCAGCTGCTGCACGAACAGTTCCGGCGCCGGCCCGTGGGGTACGCGGCCCTGCGACGGGCGCAGGCCATACACGTTGTTGAACGCCGCCGGGTTGCGCAGCGAGCCCATCATGTCGCTGCCGTCGGCGACCGGCAGCAGGCGCATGGCCAGCGCCGCCGCCGCCCCACCGCTGCTGCCCCCGGCCACCTTGCCCGGGTCGTAGGCGTTGGTGGTGGTGCCGAACAGGGTGTTGTAGGTCTGCGAACCAAGGCCGAATTCCGGCACATTGCTCTTGCCCACGATCAGCGCACCACTGGCCCGCACCCGCGCCACACTGATCGCGTCCTGCTCGGGCACCTGCTCGGCGAACAGCGGCGAGCCCAACGTGGTGCGCAGCCCGGCTGTGGCGGCCAGGTCTTTGATCGCCTGGGGCATGCCATGCATCCAGCCGCGCGAATGGCCACGAGCCAGCTCGCGGTCACGCTCATCGGCCTCGGCCAGCAGTGCCTCGGCCGGGCGCAGCGACACCAGCGCATTGACCTGCGGGTTGAAGCGTTCGATATGCGCCAGATAAGCCTGCATCACCTCCCGGCACGACATCTGGCGGGCATGAATGGCCCGGGACAATGCCTCGGCATCGAGGGCAACGATGGGGTCGATGGCTAGCGGCATCACGGTTTCACTCCAAGGTTGAAAGCGGCAGGCTTGCCCGCACGTGGGGCTTCCTTCAGGCAATAGGTGCCCAGCAGTGTCAGCAGGCAGGCGAACAGCACATAGAACGACGGCGCCACCGGGGTACCGAGCACCTTGCTCAGCCAGGTGACGATCAACGGGGCGAAGCCGCCGAACACCATCACCGCCACGTTATAGGCCACCGACACACCGGTAGAACGCACCTCGACCGGGAACTGCTCGGCCAGGGCCGTGGGCGCCGGCCCGAAGAAGCCACCGATGGCGGTGCACAACAGCAGTTGCATCACCAGCAGGCGCTCCAGCGACGGCGCGGCAGCCACCCACACATACAACGGGTAGACCATGACGAAGAACGCCAGGGTGAAGGCCATCAGCACCGGGCGCCGCCCCAGCCGGTCAGACAACGCCCCGGACAGCGGGATCACCACGGTCATCAGCCCAACCGCAAGCATCTGCACCAGCAGCACCTGGTCCAGCGGCAGGCCGAGGTTCTTGTGGGCGAAGGTCGGCATGTTCACCAGCACCACGTAGAACGACACCGTCGCGCCACAGGCCAGGCCCATCGATACCAACAGGCTGCGCCGGTGCTCACGCAGCACCTGCCACAGGCTGGGCGACTGGCCCTTGGCCTGGCGGCGCGCCTCGATGAATTCCTCGGGCTCTTCCATGTGCTTGCGAATCCACAGCCCCACCGGGCCGATCAGCAGGCCGAGCACGAACGGGATACGCCAGCCCCAGCTGTCCAGCGCCGCAGGCGTGCACAAGTGGGTGACTAGGGCCACCATCGCCGCCCCGGAGAACACCGCCAGGCACTGCCCCACCAGCTGCCACGAGCCGTACAGGCCCTTGCGGTGGGCCGGCGCGCTCTCCACCAGGAAGGCCGTGGCGCTGGCGTACTCGCCGCCGGTGGCAAAACCTTGCAGCATGCGCGCCACCACGATCAGCATCGGCGCGGCCATGCCGATGGCCAGGTAGTCGGGGGCGAAGGCGATCATGGCAATGGACACGGTCATCAGCCGGATGATCATCTGCATCGCCGCCTTGCGGCCCTTGCGGTCGGAATACATGCCCAGCAGCACGCCGCCCACCGGGCGCATGAAAAAGCCGACGCCGAAGGTGGCCAGGGCCATCAGCAGCGAGGCGTATTCGTCGTCGGAGGGGAAGAACTGGCGGGCGATGATGCTGGCCAGAAAGCCGTACACGATAAAGTCATACCACTCCAGGGCGTTGCCGATGACGGCGGCGACCACTTGCCGGGTACGCGACACGCCGGTGCTCGAAGTCTGCATAGGAAACACTCCACACAATGATTGGGTGATCGCCCAGGCGCAGTCGCGCCCGGGTTCCAGCGGCAGTCGTCAAAAGGAAAGGTCAGGCGGGCGCGAGCCAGCGCTCTGCCAGCGCGCCCCAGTAGGCGGCGCCGGTCAGCAGGATGTCGTCGTTGAAGTCGTAAGCCGGGTTGTGCACCATCGGCCGCGATACGCCATTGCCGATGAACAGGTAGGCGCCGGGGCAGCGTTGCAGCATCCAGGCGAAGTCTTCGCTGCCCATCAGCTTGCGGGTGTTGCCATCCACTGCCTCGGCACCGAGCAATTCCACTCCCACCTGCCGGGCGAAGGCGTTTTCCGCGGCATGGTTGACCAACACCGGGTAGGCCGGGCGGTGTTCGATGGTGGCGCTGCAGCCAAAGCTCTCGGCCTGGCTGACGATAATCGCCCGCACCCGCTCCAGGGTCTGCGCCCGCACCTCGGCGTTCAGCGCGCGCAGGCTCAGGCGCAGCAGCGCCTGCTGCGGGATCACGTTGGCCGCTTCGCCGGCCTGCAAGGCGCCGACGGTAACCACGGCCGCCTCCTGCGCATCGATATTGCGCGCCACCACGGTTTGCAGGGCCATTACCACACTGGCCGCCGCCACCAGCGGGTCGACGGTCAGGTGCGGCATCGAGCCATGGCCACCAACCCCGTCGAGGGTCACCGTGAGCAGGTCTTGCGAGGCCATCATCGGCCCTTCGCGGAAGCCCAGGTGCCCCGCCGGCAGCCCGGGCATGTTGTGCATGCCGAACAGTGCATCGCAAGGGAAGCGCTCCAGCAAACCATCGGCCAGCATCGCCTCGGCACCACCCTGGCCCTCTTCGGCCGGCTGGAAGATCAGTGTCAGTGTCCCGTCGAACTGCCGGGTCGCCGCCAGGTAGCGCGCGGCGCCAAGCAGCATGGTGGTATGCCCGTCATGGCCGCAGGCGTGCATGCAGCCCTGGTGCTGGCTGCTGTACGCGGCGCCGGTAGCCTCGTGGATGGGCAGCGCATCCATGTCGGCGCGCAGGCCCAGGCGGCGTGGGCTGCTGCCATTGCGCAGTCCGCCGACCACGCCGGTCTTGCCGATACCGGTGTGCACTTCATAGCCCCATTCTTCGAGCAGTCGGGCAACCAGCGCCGAAGTGCGGCTTTCTTCGAAGCCCAGTTCCGGGTGAGCGTGGATATCGTGACGGATTGCGTGCAGGTCGCTGGCCACATCGTTCAGCCAGGCCAGGATGTGCTGATGTCGGGACATGTAGAGTCTCCTCGCGCGGGTGGATTCCCGTTCTTGTTGTTCGCCTTGAGGTCACGACGGGTAAGGCAGGTCGTGCTTGGCTGACAGATAAGCGCGAGGAAGCTGGGAGCACAATCGAATCTGGTTTCACACGGTGGAACACAAAGTCGTGCCTTTGCTGTTACCTTGAACGCACTGTTCAGCCAAAGCCAAGGACTGCGTCATGCCCCCACGCCCCACCACCCCCACCGGTTTCATACGCGTCCGTGGCGCCCGCGAGCACAACCTCAAGAACATCGATGTCGATATCCCCCGTGACGCTCTGGTGGTGTTCACCGGCGTGTCCGGCTCGGGCAAGTCCTCGCTGGCCTTCTCCACCCTCTACGCCGAAGCCCAGCGCCGCTACTTCGAATCGGTCGCGCCCTATGCCCGGCGCCTGATCGACCAGGTCGGCGTGCCGGACGTCGACGCCATCGAAGGCCTGCCCCCGGCCGTGGCCCTGCAGCAGCAACGCGGCACGCCGAGTGCACGTTCCTCGGTGGGCAGCGTGACCACCCTGTCCAGTTCGATCCGCATGCTCTACTCCCGCGCCGGCCACTACCCGGCCGGCCAGGCGATGCTGTATGCCGAGGATTTCTCGCCCAACACGCCGCAGGGCGCCTGCCCGGAATGCCATGGCATGGGCCGGGTCTACGAAGTGAACGAAGCGACCATGGTCCCCGACCCGTCGCTGACCATCCGCGAGCGCGCCGTGGCTGCGTGGCCGATGGCCTGGCAGGGGCAGAACCTGCGCGACATCCTGGTGACGCTGGGCTATGACGTCGATACCCCCTGGCGCGACCTGCCACAGGCGCAGCGTGACTGGATCCTGTTCACCGAAGAAACGCCCACCGCGCCGGTGTATGCCGGGCTGACCCCGGCGCAGACCCGCGCCGCCCTCAAGCGCAAGCTAGAGCCCAGCTACCAGGGCACGTTCATGGGTGCCCGGCGTTACGTGCTGCACACCTTCATGCACTCGCAAAGCGCGCAGATGCGCAAGCGCGTTGCCCAGTTCATGCGCCCCAGCCCGTGCCCGCTGTGCCAGGGCAAGCGCCTGAAGCGCGAGGCCCTGGGGGTGACCTTCGCCGGCCTGGATATCGCCGAGCTGTCGCACCTGTCGCTGCAGGCGCTGGCCGAGGTATTGCGCAAGGTGGCGGCAGCAGATTACCTGGCACAACAGCAGGACGACCTGACCCTGGAAAAGCGCCTGGCTGCCCAACGCATCGCCAACGAACTGCTCGAACGCATCGACACCCTGCTCGACCTCGGCCTGGGCTACCTGGCCCTGGAGCGCAGCACCCCGACCCTGTCCTCTGGCGAGCTGCAACGCCTGCGCCTGGCCACCCAGCTGAACTCGCAGTTGTTTGGCGTGATCTACGTGCTCGACGAGCCTTCGGCCGGTTTGCACCCGGCCGACAGCGAAGCCCTGTTCGAGGCGCTGCAGCGCCTGAAGCATGCGGGCAACTCGGTCTATGTGGTGGAACACGACCTGGACACCATGCGCCGCGCCGACTGGCTGGTGGATGTAGGGCCTGCCGCTGGCGAGCATGGCGGCACCATCCTCTACAGCGGGCCGCCCACGGGCCTGGCCCAGGTCGAGCAGTCGAGCACCCGGGCCTACCTGTTCAGTGCACCGGCCCAGACCACGCGCACGCTCCGCCAGGCCCACGACTGGCTGAAGCTCGAAGGCATCAGCCGCAACAACCTGAACAACCTCAGTGCACAATTCCCGCTGGGCTGTTTTACCGCCGTTACCGGTATTTCCGGTTCGGGCAAGTCGAGCCTGGTCAGCCAGGCGCTGCTGGAGCTGGTGGGTGCGCACCTGGGCCATGCCGCCCAACGCAACGAGCCCGAAGAGCAGAGCCTGGAAGATGAACCTGAACAGGCCAGCGGCGGGCATGTGAGCGCTGGCCTTGGCAGCATCAGGCGCCTGGTGCAGGTCGACCAGAAGCCGATCGGCCGTACGCCCCGCTCCAACCTGGCCACCTACACCGGCCTGTTCGACCATGTGCGCAAGTTGTTCGCCGCCACCGAACAGGCCAAGGCAAAAGGCTTCGATGCCGGGCGTTTCTCCTTCAACGTTGCCAAGGGGCGCTGCGAGAACTGCGAGGGCGAAGGCTTCGTCAGCGTCGAGTTGCTGTTCATGCCCAGCGTCTATGCGCCCTGCCCGACCTGCCATGGCGCCCGCTACAACCCGGAAACCCTGGCGGTGAGCTGGCAGGGCATGAACATTGCGCAGGTGCTGCAGCTGACGGTCGACCAGGCCCTGCTGGTGTTCGCCGAACAGCCAGCGGCGCGGCGCTGCCTGCAGGTGCTGCAGGACATCGGCCTGGGCTATCTGCGCCTGGGCCAGCCGGCCACCGAACTGTCCGGCGGCGAGGCGCAGCGCATCAAGCTGGCCACCGAGCTGCAACGCATGGCCCGCGGGGCGACGCTGTATGTACTGGACGAACCCACCAACGGCTTGCACCCGCAGGACATCGACCGGCTGCTGGTGCAGCTCAACCGCCTGGTCGATGGCGGGCACAGCGTGGTGGTGGTCGAGCATGACATGCGAGTGGTGGCGCAGAGCGACTGGGTGATCGACATCGGGCCTGGGGCCGGGGATGCCGGGGGCCAGGTGGTGGTCAGCGGCACGCCACAGGTGGTCGCCGGGTGTGCTGAAAGCCGCACGGCGGAGTTTCTGGCCAAGGCCTTGTAGCGCCTGCACCGGCCCCTTCGCGGGTAAACCCGCTCCCACAGGTACTGCACAGCTTGCAAGATCTGTGGTGAACCTCTGGCTCCCACAGGTACTGCACAGCTTTGCAAGATCTGTGGTGAACCTCTGGCTCCCACAGGTACTGCACAGCTTTGCAAGATCTGTGGTGAACCTCTGGCTCCCACAGGTACCGCACAGCTTGCAAGATCTGTGGTGAACCTCTGGCTCCCACAGGTACCGCACAGCTTTGCAAGATCTGTGGTGAACCTCTGGCTCCCACAGGTACCGCACAGCTTGCAAGATCTGTGGTGAACCTCTGGCTCCCACAGGTACCGCACAGCTTTGCAAGATCTGTGGTGAACCTCTGGCTCCCACAGGTACCGCACAGCTTGCAAGATCTGTGGTGAACCTCTGGCTCCCACAGGTACCGCACAGCTTTGCAAGATCTGTGGTGAACCTCTGGCTCCCACAGGTACCGCACAGCTTGCAAGATCTGTGGTGAACCTCTGGCTCCCACAGGTACCGCACAGCTTGCAAGATCTGTGGTGAACCTCTAGCTCCCACAGGTACTGCACAGATTTGCAAGATCTGTGATGAACCTCTGGCTCCCACAGGTACCGCACAGCTTGCAAGATCTGTGGTGACCCTGTGGGAGCGGGTTTACCCGCGAAGAGGCCGGTGCAGGCTGTAGACTGTTTTTTTGCAACGGCCGCTGAAGTACAGTCTGCCCCATGGACAAATACGCCCCCCGCCAGTGGCTCCCCCACGAAAAACCCAGCCTGCCGGGCTCCCCCTCCACGCCCCTGCACACGCCCGCCAAACGCCTGGCCTACGGCGTGGTCGGGCTGCTGGTGGCGATCACCGGTGGCCTGGGCAACGCGCTGGTCACCGCCAACCTTGTGTTCCTGCAAGGAGCGCTGGGTGCAACCACCGCGGAAATGGCCTGGCTGCCGGCCGCCTATGTAATGACCAACGTGTCCATCAACCTGCTGTTGGTGAAGTTCCGCCAGCAATTCGGCCTGCGCGCGTTCACCGAGGTGTTCCTGGTGCTCTATGCCCTGGTCACCTTCGCCCACCTGCTGGTCAACGACCTAAACTCGGCCATCGCCGTGCGGGCAGCGCATGGCATGGTCGGAGCCGCGCTCAGCTCGCTGGGGCTGTACTACATGATCCAGGCGTTCCCGGCGCAATGGCGGCTGAAGGCGATGGTGCTTGGCCTGGGCGCCTCGCAGCTGGCGTTGCCGCTGGCACGGATATTTTCCGAAGACCTGCTGCAGATCGCCGAATGGCGCGGCCTGTACCTGTTCGAACTGGGCCTGGCGCTGGCCGCGCTGGGCTGCGTGCTGATGCTCAAGCTGCCCCCCGGTGACCGCTTCAAGACCTTCGAGCCGCTGGACTTTCTCACCTTCTCGCTGATGGCCAGTGGCACCGCGCTGCTGTGCGCCGTGCTGTCACTCGGGCGTATCGACTGGTGGCTGGAGGCGCCCTGGATCGGCATGGCCCTGGCGGCCTCGATCGCGCTGATCTTCAGCGGCCTGGCCATCGAGCACAACCGCCAGAACCCGCTGCTGATGACCCGCTGGCTGGGCAGCGGCGCGATCATTCGCCTGGCCCTGTGCGTGGTGCTGATTCGCATGGTCACCTCGGAGCAGTCCACCGGGGCGGTCGGCTTCCTGCAGGCGCTGAACCTGGGCAGCGAGCAGATGCGCACGCTGTACGCGGTCATGCTGCTGGGCGCGGTGGCCGGCCTGGCCAGCAGTGCCTTCACCATCAACCCCAACCACCTGGTGATCCCGCTGTTCATCTCGCTGCTGGCCATGGCCACCGGCGCCTTCATGGACAGCAGTTCGAGCAACCTCACCCGCCCGGCACAGATGTACCTCAGCCAGTTCCTGCTGGCGTTCGGCAGCACCTTCTTCCTCGGCCCGTCCATGGCCCTTGGCATCAGCCATGTGCGCGCCAACCCGCGCAACCTGGTGAGTTTCTCGGTGCTGTTCGGCATCTGCAACAACCTCGGCGGCCTGATTGGCGCGGCACTGCTGGGCACCTTCCAGACCTGGCGGGAAAAATTCCACTCCAGCCACCTGATGGACCGCCTCAGCTACCTGGAACCCTTGGTCACGGCCCGCGTGCAAAGTGGCGGTGCCGGCTACGGCGGCATCATCGCCGACCCGGCCCTGCGCAGCGAAGCCGGCATGCGCCTGCTGGCCAGTGCCGCCACCCGCGAGGCGAATATCATGGCCTACAACGATGTGTTCGTGCTGATCGGCAGCATCGCTATTCTGACCATGATCTGGATCTGCATCCGTAGTACCTGGCTCTGGCACACCAAACGCCGGGCCATTTCCCCTGACTCCACCCCCGGCGCGCCCACCCGATGACCGACGACACCCGCACCACGACCACCACTGCCATCGCCGAAACCCCGGAAGGCGCCACGCCGCCCAGCGAGCCGACCAGCCCGGTGCGTTCGCGGCGGGTGCGGATCCTGTCGTCGATCAGCTTCGCCTGCGTGGCCCTGGCCGGCATCCTGCTGGTGCTGTATGCCTGGCGCCTGCCGCCATTCAGCAGCGCCATCGAAAGCACCGAGAACGCCCTGGTGCGCGGCCAGGTGACCATCATCGGGCCGCAGTTGAGCGGCTATATCGTCGATGTGCCGGTGCATGACTTCCAGTTCGTCAAGGCCGGCGACCTGCTGGTGCAACTGGACGACCGCATCTACAAGCAACGCCTGGCCCAGGCCATCGCCCAGCTGCAGCAGCAACAGGCGGCCCTGGCCAACAACCTGCAGCAGCGCAACAGTGCCGAAGCCACCATTGCCCAGCGCCAAGCCGCCATCGGCGATGCCGCCGCCCAGGCAACCAAGGCCAGGGCCGACCTCGGCCGCAACCAGGCGCTGGTCAGCGACGGCTCGGTGTCACGGCGCGACCTGGACCTGGCCCGGGCCAGCGAAGCCGCTGCGGTCGCCAGCCTGGCCCAGGCCAAGGCGGCACTGGAAATCGCCCGCCAGGACCGCGAAACCGTGGTGGTCAACCGGGCCGCGCTGGAGGCCTCGGTGGAAAACGCCAAGGCCGCCGTGGAACTGGCCCGCATCGACCTCGACAACACCCGCGTCACCGCCCCGCGCGACGGCCAGCTGGGGCAGATCGGCACGCGCCTGGGGGCCTATGTCAATTCCGGTGCGCAGTTGATGGCGCTGGTGCCCGACACCCTGTGGGTGATCGCCAACATGAAGGAAACCCAGATGGCCGATGTGCGCATTGGCCAGCCGGTGAGTTTTACCGTGGATGCGCTGAACCACCTGAAGCTGCATGGGCACGTGCAGCAGATCTCACCGGCCACCGGCTCGGAGTTCGCCTTGCTGCAGGCGGACAATGCCACCGGCAACTTCGTCAAGATTGCCCAGCGCATACCGGTGCGGATCACCGTGGATGCCGACCAGCCGGAGGCTCGGCGCTTGCGGCCGGGGATGTCGGTGGTGGTCAGTATCGATACTCGCAGCCAGGATTGATGTTGTTGCCACTGGCCTCTTCGCGGGTAAACCCGCTCCCACAGGTTCACCACAGGTCTTGAAAACTGTGCAATACCTGTGGGAGCGGGTTTACCCGCGAAGAGGCCAGCGAAGATCATGCAGAGATGCCGTCTTGCCATGATTGCGCCGCTCTAGCCCGTAGGTTCTAATCGCGCACGACCCGTTTGCCTTTGTCACTCAAGGAAGTGTCACCATGTACAGGAAGATCGTGCCGCTGGCGCTGTTGGCAACCCTGGCCGGTTGCTCGAACAGCGAGGACACCAGCGAGGCCAGTTTCCAGAAGGCCGCCCAGGCCTACCTCGATACCCAGTACCCGCACTGCTTCGTCATCAGTTCATTCCCGACCAAGACCCAGGACTTCGACCTCCATGGCACCAACAAGGCGTTGCATGCCCTGGCCCAGGTAGGTGTGGTCAGCGAAAAGGAGATCTCGCGCACCGAGGTGCCCGCCCGCCTGTGGCAAGCGGCACGCACGGACATCTACTACGCCTATGACCTCACCGACGAAGGCCGCAAGTATTACAAGGCGGATAACGGGCTGTGCTTCGGCAAGGCGCAGGTCACTGCCATCGAGCAGTTCAGTGAACCGAGCGAGGCGACCGGGCAGAAGATGTCGAATGTGACCTATGCCTACAAGATCACTGGGTTACCGGCGTGGGCCGGGGATGATGGGGTCAAGGCCAGCATTGCCGAACTGGGCAAGGCGGTGGCCAGCAATGACACGCCGCTCAAGGAAACCCGGGCGATGGTGCTGACCAGCCAGGGGTGGCGGTTGCAGGAGAAATAGCCGTTTGCCGTGCCGGCCTCTTCGCGGGTAAACCCGCTCCCACAGGTCCATCACAGGCCTTGAGACCTGCGCAGTACCTGTGGGAGCGGGTTTACCCGCGAAAGGGCCGGTACAGACTTACATCCACCAAGCCAGCACCACCGGCAACCAGGCAAACGACAGCACCGTAGAACACATCACCAGGTTCGCCACTTGCTCCGGTTCGCGGTTGGCGCGCACCGCCATCAGGTAGTTGAACACCGCCACCGGCATCGCCGACTGCACCACCAGCACCGCACGCTCCAGGCTGCCCATGCCCAGCGCCGCACCTACCGCCCAGCCCACGGCAGCCCCCAGACCAATGCGCAAACCGCCCAGCAGCATGCCGCTGCCCACATGGCGCAGGCGAATGCTGGCCAGCGACACACCCAGTGTCAGCAACATCAGCGGGATGGTCATGCCGCCCAGCAGGTCTGCGGTATTGGCCAGCCAGCGCGGCAACTCGAAATCGAGAAAGATGATCGGCATGGCGCCGGCCAGGCTGATCACGATGGGGTTGCGCAGCAGTGCCTTGAGCGAAGCCGCAGTTCCGGAAATGGCCATGCCGAGGGTGAACTGCACGATCGACAGGGTCAGGAAGAACGCCACTGCCAGGGCCAGGCCGTGTTCGCCAAAGGCGTACAGGCTGATCGGCAGGCCCATGTTGCCGGTGTTGGGGAACATGAACGCCGGCAACAGCACACGCCAGTGCATGCCCGAAGCGCGGCACACCAGCAAGCCGGCCAGGGCCATGCCCAGGGTGCACAGCAGGCAGGCCATGGCCATGCTGGTAAAGGCGGTCGGGTCCAGTTCGGTGCGGCTGAGCGTGGACAGCACCAGCGACGGGGTGCCGACGGTCATCACCACCCGGGCGATGAATTCGGTGGGGTAGTCCAGGCCCTTGCGGGCCCAGGCATAGCCGATGCCGGCGACGATGAAAACCGGGGCCAGGACGGCGAACAGCGAAGCGAACATGGGGGCCTTCCTTGGGGGTGGGCCCCGCATTATGCCGCAGTCTGCGGGATTGCCGGCGATTGGGCCGCAAAGCGGCCCCGGGATGTCCGCCCAAGACGCATTCGTGTCGCCCACAGACTGCGGCGTCTCGTCGCACACCCAAGCCCCTTGGGCAAAACCGCGCAAGCCCGTAGAATCGCGCTTCCTTTTCGCCCGTCGCCTTGAACGGTGGCAACCGGCAGCGTCGCATCCAGCCCAGGCACATCCGTGCAGCCCCTCGGCCCCGTTCGGGTCGAGCCGGTGTGCGCGTCCGAAAAGGCGCTCATTCCGCTCATCCAACTAGAGGTACCTATGTCTCCGCGTTTGCTGGCCATGGCGCTGGCGCCCCTGCTCGGGCTGTTCATCATTGCCCTGGGCAACGGCTTCATGTCTTCCCTTACCACCCTGCGCCTGGGCGCTGCCGGCGAGTCGGCCACCACCATCGGTGTGGTCTCCTCGACCTACTTCATCGGCCTGACCCTGGGTGCCATCTTCAACGACCGGCTGATCCTGCGCATCGGCCATATCCGCGCCTATACCAGCTTCGCCTCGCTGATCGCCGTGACCATCCTGCTGCAAGGCCTGTTCTACGACGTCACCTGGTGGTCGGTGCTGCGCCTGATCAACGGCTGGGCGGCAGTGGGCGTGTTCCTGGTGATCGAAAGCTGGCTGCTGCTGGCCGGTGACGCCAAGATCCGCGGCCGCCTGCTGGCGCTGTACATGATCGCCTTCTACGGCGCCGGGGTCATCGCCCAGGCCGGCCTTGGCGAAATCACCCACATGGGTGACACCGCACCGTTCATGCTGGCCGGCGTGCTCGCCGCCCTGTCGGTACTGCCCATCGTGATCCTGCCGCGGGTGTCGCCACTGCTGGACCAGGTCGAACCGCTCAAGCCGCGCCAGCTGCTGGGCGTTGCGCCATCGGGCCTGGTCGGCTGCTTCGGTTCGGGTGTGGCCATTGCCGGCATCTATGCCTTGCTGCCGCTGTACCTGCAGCGCATCGGCCTGGATGTGGGCGAGGTCGGCAACATGATGGCCTGGGTGATTCTTGGTGCCATGCTGCTGCAATACCCGGTCGGACGCTGGTCCGACCGCAAGGACCGCCAGGATGTGCTGATCGCCCTGGCCGCGCTGTGCGTGCTGCTGTCGCTGGTCACGGTGTTCCTGCCGTCGGACTCGATCCTGCTGCCGGCGATGCTGTTCCTGCTGGGTGGTGGCGTGTTCACCCTGTACCCGGTGGCGGTCAGCCATGCGGCCGACCGGGCGCCATCGGATGCACTGGTGCCGATGATCCAAGGCCTGCTGCTGATCAACTCGCTGGGTTCGGCCATGGCGCCGGTGGCCATTTCGCCGATGATGACCGAGTTTGGCGAGGCCGGGTTGTTCTGGGCCTTTGCCGTGGTCAACCTGGCCATGGTGTGCTTCTTCATGTGGCGCCGTGGCAAGCGCCCGGCGGCAGAGCACCCGGCCCCGTTCACCGCTTCGACCACCTTCTCGCCGACCGGTGCCGAGCTGCGGGTGACCGAAGACCTGATGCATGCGGCGCAGGAGCACCCGCCGCTGGAGCCGGTGGAGAGTGCTGCGCCAGCGCAGGCGCAGCGTTCAGAATCGCATTGACTCCGGGGGCTGCCCTGCAGCCCTTTCGCGACACAAGGCCGCTCCCACAGGGTGCCCATCAGCTGAAGGAATGCGCCATACCTGTGGGAGCGGGCGCGCCCGCGAACACCGGCGCAGCCGGCGCCATCCACCGCATTGCCTGCTTCGCGGGTAAACCCGCTCCCACAGGGGCCGCGCAGGTTTGTTGATCTGGCTTTAGCCATTCACCAGGTTGGCCGGGCGCTCACCAGCCAGGGCACTGAGCAGGTTGTCCACCGCACAGCGCGCCATGGCCTGACGGGTTTCCTCGGTCGCCGAGCCGATATGCGGGGTCGCCACCACGTTGTCCAGCTGCAACAACGGCGACTGCGCCGGCAACGGCTCCTGCACGAACACATCCAGGCCGGCGCCGCGGATGCGCCGGGCACGCAACGCGTCGATCAGCGCCGGCTCATCCACCACGCGCCCGCGGGAAATGTTCACCAGGATTGCCTGCGGCTTCATCAGCGCCAGCTCCCGCGCGCCGATCAGGCCTTCGGTACTGGCACTCAGCGGCACGGTCAGGCAAACGAAATCCGCCTGCTGCAACAGCTCGTCCAGGCTGCATTGGCGCGCCGCATGGCGCGCCTCCACCTCAGGCTTGGCACGCTGACTGTGATACAGCACACGCATGCCGAAGCCGGCCGCGGCACGCCGGGCCAGGGCCTCGCCGATGCGGCCCATGCCGACGATGCCCAGCGTCTTGCCGTGCACATCGCTGCCGAAATGCGCCGGGCCGAGGTTGGCCTGCCAGTTCCCGTCTCGCACCCAGTTCGCCAGCTCCACCACCCGCCTGGCGGTGGCCAGGATCAGGGCAAAGCCCGTGTCGGCGGTGGTTTCGGTCAGCACGTCGGGGGTGTTGGTCAACATCACGCCACGACGGCTGAGCTCGGCGATGTCGTAGTTGTCCACGCCGACCGAAACGCTGGACACCACTTCAAGCTGTGGCGCCAGGTCGAGCAGGCTGGCGTCCAGGCGCAGGCTGGCCCCCAGCAGCCCGTGCGCCCCCGGCAAGGCATCGCGCAGGCGCGCCAGGCCATCGGGCCCGGAGGTGTCCACCCAGGTCACCTCGACGCGCTCTTGCAGGCGTGCCATCAAGTCGTCGGACAGGCGTTTGTACAGGACGATTCGCTTCTTCATTGCACAGGTTCCTAATGGTTCATGGCCAGGCGCGAGTTGCCGCGCTTGGCCCGGCCGGATGTCTGGGAAGTATTGAGTGCGGCGGTAAGCGCCACTGCGGCCAGCAGCGCACCGCACATGAACAGGTAGGAGGCACCAGGCCCGCCCGTGACGCCATTGAGGTAACCCACCAGCCACGAGCCACCGAACGAGCCCAGCGCGCCCATGCTGTTGATCAGCGCCATGGCACCGCCCGCGACGTTGGCCGGCAGTATCTCGGGCACGATCGCGAAGAACGGGCCATAGGGTGCGTACATGCAGGCGCCGGCGACCACCAGTAACGCGTACGACAGCCAGAAGTGCTCGCTGCCCAGGGCGTACGAGCCATAGAACGCAACGGCGGCAATCAGCAGTGGTGGCCAGACGAAGCGCTTGCGCTTCTGCAGGCGGTCGGACGCCCACGACACACCGACCATGCCCAGCACCGCCGCCAGGTAAGGTACCGACGACAGCCAGCCGGCCTGCACGATGTCGAGGTTGGCCGCCTGCTTGAGGATCGACGGCAACCACAGCACGAAGCCATACACACCGATGCTCCAGCAGAAGTACTGCAGCGAAAGGATGATCACTTGCGGCGAGCGGAACGCCTCGCGGTAGTTCTTCACCGGCTTGATACCTTGCTGCTCGGCAGCCAGCGCCTGCTCCAGGGCGGCCTTCTCCTGCTCGCTCAGCCAGTTCACCTGGGCCGGGCGGTCATCCACCAGGCGCCACCAGAAGAACGCCCAGATGACCGCGGGCAGGCCCTCGATGATGAACATCCAGCGCCAGTCGTAATGCTTGACCAGGTAGCCCGACACCACCGACATCCACAGGATAGTCACCGGGTTGCCGAGGATCAGGAAGGTATTGGCGCGCGAACGCTCGGCGCGGGTGAACCAGTGGCACAGGTACACCAGCATGGCCGGCATCACCGCCGCCTCCACCACCCCGAGCAGGAAGCGGATGCCGATCAGCATGTAGACGTTGCTGACCACGCCAGTGAGCGTGGCAAGGCCACCCCAGAGGATCAGGCAGACAAAGATCAGCTTCTTCACGCTGCGCTTTTCGGCGTAGATGGCGCCAGGCACCTGGAAGAAGAAGTAACCAAGGAAGAACAGTGCCCCCAGCAGCGAAGACAGTGCGGGGGTGATGTGCAGGTCTTCAGCCATGCCGGAAGCGGCGGCGAACCCGTAGTTGGCGCGGTCCAGGTACGCCAGGCTATAGGTGAAGAACACGATCGGGATGATGTACCACCAGCGGCGAGGTGCCAGGCTTTGGCTTTGCATGGTTCGTTTCTCCTGAGCTTGTTGTTTTTGTTGCAACAGGTGTTTCGGGGTCAAGTGTTCACGCGCTTCTGCGCAGGTCGTGGGCTTGCAGCTCATGGCGCAGCGGCAGCCCTTCCATGTCGCCACGCGATTGCACGGCGCGGCTGCCGCACCAGTTGCCACGCGCCACTGCCTCGGCTACCGGGTGGCCCTCCAGCAGAGCACTGAGCACGCCGACGGCAAAGGCATCGCCGGCGCCAACGGTGTCCACCACATGGCTGACCGGCACTGGCGCCACCTGGCCTTCACCTTTGGCGCTGCGGAAGTAGGCACCGGCGTCGCCCAGCTTGATCACCACCAGTTCCACCCCTTGGTCGAGGTAAAACGCGGCGATGTCTGCCGGGGTGTGCTGGCCGGTCAGCAGGCGGCCCTCTTCCAGGCCTGGCAGAACCCAGTCGGCCTTGGCCGCCAGGGCATTGACTTCGCGCACCATGCTGCTTTGGTCAGGCCACAGCGAGGGGCGCAGGTTGGGGTCGAACGAGATGCTGCGCCCGGCGGCACGCATGGCGTCCATCAACGCATGCGACAGCGCCCGGCAGCCCTCCGACAGCGCCGGCGGGATGCCGGTGGCGTGCAGGTGGCGGGCCTGCAAAGAGCCCGGGCGCAGCAACGCCGGCGACAGCCGGCTGGCCGCCGAGCCACGGCGGAAGTACTCCACCGCCGGGTCGCTGCCGTCATCGCAGCGGGCCTTGAGCTGGAAGCCGGTGGGGTAGCTGGCATCCACCTCGACGCCGGAGCAGTCCAGGCCTTCGCGGCGCAGGCTGTCGAGCACGAAGCGGCCCAGCGAATCGTCGCCCACCCGGCTCAGCCAGCGGACCTTGAAGCCCAGCCGCGCCAGGCCGATGGCCACGTTGCTGTCGGCGCCGGCAATGCGCTTGCCGAACTGGCCGACACTGGCCAGGTCGCCGGCCTGCTCGGCGACGAACATGGCCATGGTCTCGCCGAAACACAGCACGTCATGCTCATGCATGGCTCAGCTCCTCACTCGATACGCCCTGCCCCAGCGCCGCCAGGTCGCGCACCTGGGCACGGGTCAGCGCCAGCAGATCGTCGCTCACCAACGGGTACTCGACAGCACGCACCACGCCGGGGGTGAACTCGGCCATCAGCTCGGCCCACTCCTGCAGGTCCGCAGTCTCTGGCGGGACGGCTACCAGGCGGCCATCGGCCCGGCGCTGCACGGCCTTGCAGTGCACATAGCGCACCCAGCGACCAAGCTGGCGTGCGGCGTGCCGGGCAGGCTCGCCCTGCCACTGCCAGTTACCGATATCGAAGGTCATGCCAAGGCTGAGCCCGAGTTCGTCGGCGCGCTGGAAAAACTGCTGCAGGGGTTCGATTCGTCCACCTTGCGCGGTCTGGTCGTTCTCCACCAGCAGCAACGGCCCGTGCGCCGGCAACAGCGTCGCCAAGGCCGCAACGTCACAGCCCGCATGGTAGTGGCCCAGGGAAACCTTGAGCGCTACCGCGCCAAGGGCGCGGGCGGTTTCCAGCTTTTGCGCCAATTGCGGGTCAAGCTCGCCTTGTGCGGTCCACAGCTCCAGGGGCGTGGAATACAGGCACTCCAGGCGCAGCGCGGCAATGGCTGCAGCCAGCGCTGCAGTGTCCGGCGCACGAGTGAACAGTTCTTCGCGCAGTTCCACGCGGGTAACGCCAGCGGCAGCCAGCAGGTCAAGGAACTGCTCCTGGCCACGTTGCCGGACAAAGTCGGCGCCGTAGCTGGAGAGGCTGATGGAAACGGGGCTCGAGTGCATTGTTGTTGTCCTTATGAAACCGGTTTCATTTTTTGCTGACAGCAGGCACGCAGGTGCCTGCCTGTGATTACTGTGGCTGGGTTGAACCTCGGATGATCAGCTCGGCCTTGAAGTCGATGCGCCGGGCTGCCCCGCTGTCGCCGCGCAGGCGGCCAAGCAGGCTCTCGAATGCTGCCACGCCGATTCGCTCGGTGGGCTGGGCCAGTGCAGTGATGCCGCTGCCGACCAAGGGGTACCAGTCGAGGTCGTCGAGCGCGATCAGCCCGACGTCCGCGAACAGATTGCGGCCTGCTTCGTGCAGGGCACGGGTCACGGCCAGGGTGGCGACACCGTTGAAGGTGAAGATGGCCTGCGGGCCATGGCCGCTGCCGGCGAGGAACGAAGCCAGCTGGTCATCCAGCCCGGCGCCGATTTCCAGCACCTGCTGGCGCATGCCGGGGCGCCGGCTGATCGATGTGCCGAACGCTTGCACCCGCTCCAGGCGCGAGCTGGTGCCATCGAGGCGTTCGGTTACCGCCAGGATGTCGCGGTAGCCTTGCGCCTGCAGGTGGTCGAGGGCCTGCTCGACCGCGTCGGCATTGTCCAGGCCAACCAGGTCGACATTCAGTTCGGGCAACTGGCGGTCGACCAGCACCATGGGGATGTCGCGCTGCAGGTTGAGCAATTCGCCGGGGTGATGGCCAAGCGTGTTCACGATCAGCCCTTCGACGTTGTAGGACTGCAGGGCCACCAGGTGGTGACGCTCCTGCTCGTCGTCGCGGTTGGTGTTGCACACCACCAGGCTGTAGCCGTGCTGGCGGCAGGCAGTTTCCACGCCATGCATCACGGCCACTGAATAGGGGTTGAGGATATCGGCCACCAGCATGCCGATCAGGCGCGTCTGGCCGCGCTTCAGGCCACGGGCCATCTGGTTGGGGCGGTAACCGAGGCGCTCGATGACCTCTTCCAGGCGCTTGGCGGTGGCTTCGGCGAGCAACTGCCGGTCACCGCCGATGTAACGGGAGACGGTGGCCTTGGAAACGCCAGCGACACGCGCTACTTCGCTGATGGTGACCCGTTCGCGGGCATGGGCAGGCGCGTCGGTCATGGGCTGTCCTTATGATTGTTGTGATAGCGATGAAACCGGTTTCAATACAGCAAAATCGCACGCGTTCGTCAACATGCCGTTGGTCGGGTGTGCGATATTCATGCGTAGCAAATGCAATAAGAATACGCTTTAACTGACTGATATATATAGATATATAAACACGAGACCCTGTGGGAGCGGGTTCACCCGCGAATGCGATGTTGAATGTGCCGACGCATTCGCGGGTAAACCCGCTCCCACAGTGGATTGGGGGTGCAGACAGAGGGATGCAGTTAACGGAGGGCTTTCACTTCACTGGCGGTGACGGCATCCCCTTGGTTACCCCAACTGGTGCGAATGAAGTTCACCACCTCGGCAACCTCCTGGTCACTCAGGCGCCAACCGAACGCCGGCATGGTGAAGTTCGACGGTGCCGCGTGCGTCGCCGGCACTGTGCCCCCCGCCAAGACCACGTGGATCAGCGATGTGGCATCCGCCGTCTGCACCACCGGGTTGCCGGCCAGGGCCGGGAACACGCGGGTATAGCCCTGGCCATCGGTACGGTGGCAGGCCGCGCAGTTGTCGATGTACACCGCCGCCCCGGGCTTGCTGTCGTCGCCCTTCCACAGCGCATCCGCCACCTGTTTGTCGTACACGTGCGGCTGGTCATCAGGGTTGCTCGGCGGCAGCGTCTTCAGGTAACGGGCGATAGCGGTCAGGTCGGCGTCGCTCATGTGTTGCATGCTGTGCTCGACCACGTCGCTCATGCCACCGAACACGGCGCTGCGGTCGCTACGGCCAGTCTTGAGAAACTGCACCAGCTGCTCTTCGCTCCAGCTACCCAGGCCGTCCTTGTGGTCGCCACGCAGGTTCTTGGCAATCCAGCCTTCCAGCGGTGCACTGCCAGCCAGGAACTGCTCGCCATCCTGTGGGCTCAGTGCCTTTTCCTGCATGGTCAGCGCCCGCGGCGTATGGCACGCGCCACAGTGCCCCAGGCCCTCGACCAGGTAGGCACCGCGGTTGACCACCGGGTCGGCAGCCGCCGACGCCTGCCAGGGCTTGGCCTCTGGCGCGAACAACCCGCGCCAGACCGCCAGCGGCCAGCGCATGCTCAGCGGCCAGGGGATGTCGGTGGCCTTGTTCGGCTGCTCGACCGGCTCCACGCCCTTCATGAAGTAGGCATACAGCGCCTGCATGTCCTGCTCGCTGACGCGCGCATAGGACGGGTATGGCATGGCCGGATACAGGGTGCTGCCGTCCTTGCCGATGCCCTTGCGCACCGCCTGGTCGAAGTCTTCGAAGCTGTACTGGCCGATACCACTGGCCGCCGGGGTGATGTTGGTGGAGTACACCGTGCCAATCGGTGTCTCCATCGGCAGCCCACCGGCGAACGGCTTGCCGCCCTTGGCGGTATGGCAGGCGACGCAGTCGCCGGCGCGGGCCAGGTACTCGCCCTGGCGCACCTGCGCATCGTCATTCGGCGCAGCCTGTGCAGCCACGCTGGCACCCAGCAGGGTTGCGATCAACATTGTCTTCATGCGCATCGCTCCTCAAGCCTGGACCAGCGGGCCAGGGTTTTTCAGGTACTGCTCGCGGATGGCGCGGGCCGACCAATAGGTCAGCGCAGCCACCAGCCCGGTCGGGTTGTAGCCCAGCCCCTGGGGGAACGCCGAAGCCCCCGGAACGAACACGTTGTGCACGTCCCAGCTTTGCAGGTAGCGGTTCAACGCACTGGTTTTCGGGTCGGTGCCCATGATCGCGCCGCCGTTCAGGTGGGTGGTCTGGTAGCTGGCGGTGTTGAAGTGGTCCTTGACCTTCTTGCCCAGCACGGCAATGGTCTTGGGGTTCATCGCCTGGGCGATCTTGCTCAGCTTGTCGACCATGAACTGGTTCATCCTGATGTCGTTTTCCTGCCAGTCGAAGGTCATGCGCAGCAGCGGCTGGCCGTAGGCGTCGCGGTAGGTCGGGTCGAGGTCCAGGTAATTGCCACGGTAGGACTGGTGGGCGCCGTGGGCGTCCATCGAAACCTGGTGGGTGTAGTAATCGGCGGTGGCCTTCTTCCAGGCGCTGCCCCAGGCCGGTGTGCCAGGCGGGGTGGCGCCGCCGGCAATCGGCCGTGTGCCGGCCTGGTTCACCCACATCGGCGAGCCACCGACGAAACCGTGCGGGCCATGATCGAAGTTGTCGGCGTTGAAGTCATCGATGGCAATGCCGTTGCCACCGGCGCCGATGAAGTTGTTGGTGTAGGTGTCCTTGTCGAAGAACGCCTTGACCGTGCCCATGTTCTGGTAGGCGAAGTTACGCCCGACCACGCCTTCGTTCTTGATGGGGTCGTACGGTTTGCCGATGCCGGACAGCAGCATCAGGCGCACGTTGTTGAACTGGAACGCCGCCAGGATCACCAGGTCCGCCGGTTGCTCCACTTCCCGCCCCTGGGCGTCGATGTAGGTCACCCCGGTGGCCTTGCGCTTGCTGTCGTCCAGGTTCACCCGCAGCACATGGGCGTTGGGCCGCAATTCGAAGTTCGGCACCTGGCGCAGCGCCGGCAGGATGTTCACGTTGGGCGAGGCCTTGGAGTACATGTAGCACACGTAGCCGCTGCAGAAACCGCAGAAGTTGCACGGCCCCATCTGCGCCCCGTACGGGTTGGTGTACGAGCCGGAGGTGTTGGCCGAGGGCAGGTTGTAGGGCTTGTAGCCCAGGCTGGCCGCTGCCTTTTCGAACAGCCTGGCCGACACCACGTTTTTCTGCGAAGGCAGCGGGAACGGGCTGGAACGGTCCGGCGCATAGGGGTTGCCGCCCTTCCCTTCGCCAACGACCTGGCCGTTGACGGTCCAGGCCTGGCCAGAGGTACCGAATACCTTTTCGGCAAAGTCGAAGTGCGGTTCCAGTTCTTCGTAGCTGACCCCGAAGTCCTGGATCGTCATGTCTTCGGGGATGAACTTGCGCCCGTAGCGTTCTTCGTAGTGGCTGCGCATGCGCAGCTCCATCGGGTCTACCCGGAAGTGCACGCCAGACCAGTGTAGGCCTGCGCCACCTACACCTTTGCCCGGCAGGAAGGCTCCGAGCTGGCGGTTGGGCAGTGCCACGTCGTTCATGCCATGGCGGATGGTGACGGTTTCTTTCGACACATCGACGAACAGCTTCTTGCGCACGCTGTAGGTCAGCTCGTCGATCACCTGCGGGTAGCTGCCTTCCGGGTAGGTGTCCTGCATCGGCCCCCGCTCCAGGGCCACCACCTGCAGCCCGGCCTCGGTCAGTTCCTTGGCCATGATCGCGCCGGCCCAGCCGAAGCCCACGATTACTGCGTCCACTTTCTTCATCACGGTCGCCATGCCTCAGGCCCTCTCGCCACGGATCGAAACAGCCGGGAACGGGTAAGGCTCGTTGCGCTCGACCCAATCCATGAAATCGGCGCGGGCGCCGGGGAAGCCGATCTGGGTCCAGCCGACCATGCCTTTGTTGCCGCCATGGATCGGGTCGCAGAAGAACCCTTCACGGGTGTTCTGCACCAGCAAGCTGAAGAACACCTTGGCCGGCACGGTGTCGAAAACCAGCTCTCCAGCCTCGACCTTGCTGAGAACGTGGTCCCGGGTAGCGCTATCTTGCGCAGCAAAAACCTGCCCGGAATTGGCCTTGCACCAGCCGTCCACGGCGGCGATGCCCAGGCGGTAGATCTGTTGCGGGCTGAGTTGCAGCTGGTAACCCAGTTCGGGCGCGGCGTCGGCCTTGAACGGGCCCTGCATGTACCACTGTGCGCCGGTTGCGTAGGGGGTGTTCATCTGCCGGTCGATGAACTCGGCAGCGCCTGCTTCAAGTGCACCGGGGCCAAGCTCGTCGGCCGGGATGATGCGCGAGACGGCCGCCTGCACGAAGGCCCACTCCTCGGCAGTGAAGAACGTCGGCTGGTAGTCGCCCGCTGGCGGCGTGGCCGGGACTTTGGGCTCGTGTTGCGGGGCCGCAAGCAGCTGACTGGCACCCACGCCAAGCCCCGTGCTGGCCACGGTGACCACAGGGATCAAGGTCAAGGTCTTGCGCAGAAAGTCCCTGCGCGGGTTGTCTGGGGCATGGTCAGGCATTGCGAATCCTCATCGGCTGTGTGCGGCCTTGAAAAGCGCCATCTGATTTTCAATATGGGGGGTGGTCTTGATAGGCCATCAAGAAAACAGCCGAACAATTTAGCGTGTTCAGAAATGTTTTGAAACCGGTTTCATGCTTGACGGCTCTACCGTAAGCCAGACCGAACCACTGCGGTAAATCGCATCCGGCCAAGGCAATTTTCACATCCAGGTCACTCTGCGCTGACATCCCGCTCCCTAAAGTGCCGACGCTCGCGAATGGAACGAGCTGACTGGAGTGGCAACATGCTGCAAGGCATCATCGACAAAACCCCGGCCCTGAGGCTGTACCAAACCTTCCGCCTGCCTTCGCGCGGCGTCCTGATCGCAGCACTGTGCATGCTGTTGGCAGTGACCGTGACGGCGGCCTGGGCCCATGCCCGCACTGCCACCCCCAGTCTTGGCAACACACACCATCCGCAACACAGCGAACTCCAGGCCAACTGGTCGAAAGGTTCGGTGATTGTCGTGCTTCGCCATGCCGAGCGCTGTGACCGCTCCCGCGGAGCCTGTCTGGGTGACCCAACCGGTATAACGGTCGCGGGCAGCCGGGTGGCCGCCGATGTAGGTCGCGGCCTGCAACGCCTTGGCCTGGGCAAAGCCGATGTATGGGCCAGCCCCGAGGTGCGTACCCAGCAGACCGCACATGCCATGTTCGGTAAAACCATCACCACGCAGGGCTGGCTCAAGCAGTGTGATGGCCAGTTTGCCGAGACCGCCTTTGCCCACAAGCGAAACGGCCACAACCTGGTGCTGGTCAGCCACAGTGGGTGCATGGAACAGCTGGAGCGCACGCTTGACGTGCCTGGTAGTGCGCGCTCGAACGGCTATGCCAGCGCCCTGTTCATCACTCAGGGCAGCGATGGCAAAGAGAAGCTGCTAGGCCAGATGGCTGCCAGTGAATGGAGCAAACTCGTCGACGCCATGGAACTCTGAACATGCCGCCCCGTACCGCCTACTACCGCAACAACCTGCTGCTGCCTCTGTTGCTGGCCGCTATCGTGTTCATGGCTTTCGACCTCACAGAGCTCGATCGCTGGATCAGCAACCTGCTACTGGACCCGGCCACCGGCCAGTTCCCGCTGTTGCACAACCAGTGGTTCGAGAAAGTCACCCACAAGTGGCCACGGATACTGCCGGATTGGACCGGTGAACTGGCGGTCATCGGCAGCTTGCTGTCGTTCATCTGGCCTCGCTTGGCCAACCGTTCGCAACCGAGCCTGACACGGTTTCTGGAAAATGCCCGAATCGCACCGGCCCTACGCTTTACCACCAACCACCGCCGCGACCTGCTGTTCGTGGTGGCGGCGTTCGCCCTGAGCACCACGGTGATTCACTACCTTAAAAGCCATACCAATGTGTATTGCCCGGTGGAAACCACGCTGTATGGCGGTACGCAGGCCCAGGTCGAATGGTTCGAAAACTTCTCCTGGTGGGGCAAGGCCGGTGATGGCCGCTGCTGGCCGGGTGGTCATGCTTCCAGCGGGTTTACCTTGTTGGCGCTGTATTTCGTGGCATTGCGTTATCGCTGGGCACATGCCCGCAAGCTACTGGTGGCGATTCTGCTGATCGGGTTCGTATACGGCACTACCCGGGTGTTGCAGGGCTGGCACTACATGTCCCATACGTTCTGGGCCGGTATTTTTGTCTGGTTTACCACCTGGATAACAGCATTGTTCTTCTATGGGCGCATCGCTTTGCAAGCGCCTGTGGGAGCGGGCATGCCCGCGAAGAATCCAGCGCGGTGTATGGCACCGGCTTCGCCGGTGCTCGCGAGCATGCCCGCTTGTGCAAAACCTCAGAATTCGAACGTGTAACCCACGATCACCCGGTTTTCATCCGCCGCATCGGCAAAGTTCGAACGCATGCTCGCGTTGCGCCAGCGCAGCGACACATTCCTCAATGGGCCCGACTGCACCACGTAGGCGATATCCGTGGTCCGCTCCCATTCCTGCCCTTCCCCACCTTGGGCTGCCAGCGCCCTGCCCTTGGCGCTGGCGATGCGCTGCGGATCTACCTGGTCGCCCTTCACATATCGCACGTTGAAGGTAAGCCCGGGGATGCCCAAAGCGGCGAAGTTGTAGTCATAGCGCAGCATCCAGGCCCGTTCCTTGGCCAGGGCGAAGGTGCTGACCTGCTGCTCGCTGAACAGGTAGGTATCGGTGCCACCCACGTAGGCATACGCCGTATCGCCGCGGCCCTTCTGATAACCACCACTGAACGTGTGGCCCTGAACGGTATAACCGAAGTTGGTGCTGAGCGTCTGGTTGTCGACCTCGCCAAGCAATGCACGCCCCTGCTCGCGTGCATTGAACCATCGCCACTCGCTGAATACTTCCCCAAGCCCCAGGGCGGCCTTGAACTTGAACCCTGCAAAGTCGCGGTGGAACAGGTCCTCGAGTTCACTGGCGTGCAAGCTCAGCGTCAGGTTGGCCAACAGCTGATAATCGACCCCGGCGTAGTACAACCGGTCACTGGTAACCGTTGCCGAATAGGCCCCCTGTTGCGCCATGGCGGTCAGGTCCTCATAGTCGGTGGAATCGCGCAGCTTGGTGGCATCCACCTGCATCAGGGTGAACGTAAACCGGTCCAGGTCCTTGCTGGCCAGGTGCGCGCCGTTGAACCACTGGGGAAACAGGCGGCTGTTGTTGGACGCCAGCAACGGCAACTGCGGGCTAAGGCCACCCACTTTCAACTCGGTCTGCGCCAGCCTGGCCTTGAAGGTGGCCACGGCCTTGGCGTAGGCATCCGCAGCACGTTTGTCGCTGCCGCGCGGCAACAGGCCGGTGCCGCTACGGTCCGGCGAAGAATCGAGCTTGAGCCCCAGCATGCCGGCCGCATCCAGGCCGAGCCCGATCACCCCCTCGGTATAACCGGACTGTACGCGCAGCATGAAGCCCTGGGCCCATTCGCCACGCCGGGATTGCGTGGCGCTGGCGCCGTGAAAGTCGCGGTCGAAATAGAAATTGCGCAGTTCCAGGCTGCCGCTGCCGTCATCGATAAAGGCAGCCTGAGCGGATTGCCAGGCGCAGCAAAGCGCCGCGAGCATCAGCGATGCTCGCCGGGAGAGAATTATCATGGGTGTGCCTTGTTCTTTTTGTTGTTCGAAGACTCAGCGCCAATCAGCTTCTGGGGTTGCGCACGTAGCGCATCACCACCAGGCAAGCGATCAGGATCAGCGGTGCGATGGACAGCATGCCCATGTAGGTGCTGCCGGTGACATCGTTGATCTTGCCCACCATCACCGGTGCGACGATGCCGCTCAGTTGCCCGACCGAGTTGATTGCCGCAGTACCGGTGGCTATCGCAAGGCCCGAGAAGGTCGACTGCGGGATGGTCCAGAAGATCGGGATGGCGATGAAGGTGCCAGCGGTGGCCAGCACCAGCGCAGCCATCATTGCCAGGGACGAATCGGAATACAGGCACGCCAGCAGATAGCCAACGGCAGCGGCGAACAGGCAGTACACCAGGTAGCGCTTGCGTTCGCCGGTGCGGTCGGAGCGACGCGTCAGCAACACCATGCCGATGCAGGCCACCGCGTAGGGCAATGCCGACAACACGCCGACCCAGAGCATGTCCTGCACCCCCGAGGACTTGATCAGGTGCGGCATCCAGAAGTTCAGGCCATAGGACGCGGTTTTGACCACGTAGTAGATGAACGCCATGATCGCCACTTCACGGGTCAGCAGCACCCGCCAGATCGAGCCGAGCACAGGCTTTTCGGTACGTTTGTCCTGGGCGAGGTTTTCCGCCAACAAGTCCTTCTCGTCGCGGCTCAGCCATTTCGCGGTTTCAATGTCGCGGTCCAGCTTCCACAGCACCAGCAGGCCCAGCACCACGCAGGGCAGGCCGGACATCAGGAACAACCAGTGCCAGCCGGCCAGGCCCAGCACGCCGTCCATCGTCCCCAGCAGGAAACCCGCCGCCGGGCCACCCACCGCGCCAGCCAACGGTACGGCCAGGAACCACAGGCCATTCATCTTCGCCAGGTGCTTGCGGGGAAACCAGCAGGCCAGGTAGAACAGGATCGCCGGCCCGAAGCCGGCCTCCATCACGCCGATCAGAAAGCGCAGGAAGTAGAGGGTGTACTGGGTATAGGCAAATACCAGCGCAGCCGTCGCCAGGCCCCAGGACACCATGATCCGGCAGATCCATGCCGGAGCTCCATAGCGTTTCAGCCCCAGGCTGCTGGGCACTTCGAAGAGTACGTAGCCAACGAAGAACATGCTCGCGGCCAGGCCATAGGCGGCATCGCCAAGGCCTAGTTCCTGCTGCATCTGGGCCTTGGCGAAACTGATGTTGATGCGGTCGAAATAAGAGAACAGGAAGCAGATGATGGCCAGCGGCATGATGCGCCAGGCCACGCGACGGTACAGCAGCAGTTCATTGATGTGGCTGTCGTTGCGCTCACGCGCCAGTTGGCCGGTCATGGCAACCATGGTGGATCTCCATTCTTGTAATTATTGGAGAGCAGCGACGCCTCTGCCGGCGCCGCTTGCAGGTTTTTCAGCTGATGCGGACCAGTTTTTCCTTGAAGGCCTGGCCTTTGCCGACGTACTCGGCGGCGTTGCGCTGCATGCCGGCGATGGCCTCAGGGCTCAGTTCACGCACCACCTTGGCAGGGGCCCCCAGAATCAGCGAGTTATCGGGGAATACCTTGCCCTCGGTGACGATGGCGCCGGCCCCGACCAGGCAATTCTTGCCAATGACCGCGCCATTGAGCACCACCGCCTGGATACCGATCAGCGCCCCATCGCCAATGCTGCAGCCATGCAGCATCGCCTGGTGGCCGATGGTCACACCCTGCCCCACGGTCAGCGCAAAGCCCGGGTCGGCATGCAGCACCGCGCCTTCCTGCACGTTGCTGTGCTGGCCGATGCGGATCGGTTCGTTATCCCCACGCAGCACCGCCTGCGGCCATACACTGACGCCCTGCTCGAGGGTAACGTCGCCAATCACGCTGGCATCTTCGGCGACGAAGGTGTCCGGGTGCAGGTTGGGCGTGAGCATGTCGTATTGGTAGATCGCCATTTCAACCCCGCCTCAGGCCGCGTCGTCGGTTTTCAGCACACCGGCTGCGCACAGCTCGGCAATGTGCGCATCGCTGTAGCCCAGGTCGCGCATCACCTGACGGGTGTGCTCGCCAATGCGAGCGATCGCCCGGCGTGGCTGCAGGCGCTGGCCGTCCAGTGACAGCGGCAGCAAGGGCATCGGCGTGTGGCTGCCGTCTTCCAGTTGCAAGTCGGCCATTCCGCCGCTCTGCTGCAGGTGCAGATCGTCGAACAGTTCTTCCGGGCGGCGGATCGGTGCAAAAGGAATGCCGTTGGCTTCCAGTTGCAGCGCCAGTTGCCCCGCGTCCAACGGCGCGAACACCTCGGCCAGGTGCGCCAGCAGCCGTGGCCGTTGCAACACGCGGTCGTTGTTGCTGGCCAGCGTCGGGTCATCGAGCAGGGCCATCTGCCCCAGCACCTGGCACAAGGCATGCCACTGCCCTTCTCCGGTGGCAGCGACGAACATCTGCTCGCCGCCAGCAAAGGTGAACACGTCATAGATGGCCCAGGCGCTGATGCGATTGGGCATCGGCGCTGCAGCCTCGCCGGTGACGACGTACTGCTGCATGTGCTGGGCCGCGAGCAGGACGCAGTTCTCGTACAGGGCGCTTTGCACCTCGCGGCCGGTGCCAGTGGTGTGGCGCTCGTTGAGCGCAGCCAGCACGCCAATGGCACCGAACATGCCACCCATGATGTCGTTCACCGAGCTGCCCGCGCGCAGCGGGCGGCCCACTGGCCCGGTCATGTAAGCCAGGCCGGCCATCATCTGCACCACCTCGTCCAACGCCAGGCGGTTGTCGTAGGGGCCGCTGAGGAAGCCCTTGTGCGAGGCATAGATCAGCCGCGGGTTGCGCTGGCGCAGCGTTGCGTAGTCCAGGCCCAGCTTGTGCATACGCCCAGGCTTGAAGTTCTCGATGAACACGTCGGCGGTGTCGACCAGTTGCAGCACGGCGTCGCGGCCTTCCGCCGTTTCGACATCGACGGCGATGCATTGCTTGTTGCGGTTGAAGGTGCGGAAGAAGCCCGCCCCCGCGCCCAGCAAGCGGCGCGTGCCGTCACCGCGCACGGGTTCGATCTTGATCACTTCGGCGCCAAGGTCACCGAGGATCATGCCGCAGGTAGGCCCCATGACCATGTGCGAAATCTCGACGACACGGATGCCGTCCAAGGGAAGTCTGGACATCGTGCTACTCCTCGTTCGAGCAGGTCAGGCGTGGCGGGCAGCGCCCGGGAAGTTCAGCGGCAATCCGGCGCGGGCGATGCAGCCGTACAGGGGCTCGCCCGGCAGCGCTTCGCTCAGCAGACGGCGTGATTCGATCAGTGCAGGCAGGTCGATATCGGTGTCGTAGCCCATACTCTGCAGCATGAACACCAGGTCTTCGGTGACCGTGTTGCCGGATGCGCCCGGGGCGAACGGGCAACCACCCAGGCCGGCCAGCGAGGCGTCGAGCTCGCGAATGCCCTGCTGCACGGCAACCAGGCTGTTGGCCAGGGCCAGGCCGCGGGTATCGTGAAAGTGCGCGGCCTTCAGCCGCTCACCGGCAATTGCCCGCACGGCCTGGATCACCGTCGCCACCTGGCCCGGGTTGGCGTAGCCGGTGGTGTCGCCCAGCGAGACCAGGTCGCAGCCCGCTTCGATCACCTGGTGAGTGAGCGCACAGAGGTCGGCCAGAGGCACCTCCCCCTGGCGCGTGCAGCCGAAGGCGACCGACATGCCGGCCATGACCTGCACGTCGTGCAGGCCCATCTCGGTCCGCAATTGGCACATACGCCCCAGCTCCTCGACCATTTCCATGGGCGTGCGACGTACATTGGCCATGCTGTGCGCCATGCTGACGGAGACGGGGGCAACGATGCGATGAGCGCCGGACTCGAGCGCGTCCCTGGCCCCACGCAGGTTCGGCGCCAATGCGGTGACTTGCAGGCCCGGGTATGTGAGGGCGTGAGCCACTACCTCGCGGGCATCGGCCATTTGTGGCAGCAAGCGCGCCGGCACGAACGAAGCAACTTCCATGTGGCGCACGCCAGCGGCGTAGGCGGCATCGATCCAGCGGCACTTGGCGGCTGTTGGCATGATCGCCTGCAGACTCTGCAGACCATCGCGCATGCCGACTTCGTTGATTGTTATTGTTGTCATCACGGTCTCTCTGTCTCAAGCGTTGCGCCAGACTAAGAGCTGGACGGCGAGCAGAAAAGACGTGTTTCACGGTCTGATCCATCGTCAGCCACGATGGATCAGACCGCCGCCTGCCAAGCCGGTGCGCGCAGCAGCAGGTGGTCCAGCAGGCGCCGCGCCGAAAGCGACAGCGTGTGCCGATCGCGCATGCAGATGACGAACTCGCCCAGTGCCCAGTCGTCGGTCAGCGGTATAACCCGCAGGTCGAACAGCGCCGCATAGCGGGCCACGGCTTCCTGAGGGAACACTGCCAGGCCCAGGCCGAACTGCACCAGGCGGTACGCCGCGTCGAACGACGACACGTAACAGCGAAAGCGCAGCTCATGGCCCGACTCTCCGGCGCTTTTACGCATGAAGGTATTAAGGGTGGCGAATGCCGACAGGCCCAGGTGGTCGTAGCCCAGGGTTTCCTCAAAGGCAATCTGGCTGCGCCCTGCCAAGGGATGGTCAGCGGCGACGACCACGGCCAGGTGGTCTTGGCGGTACGGCACGAACTCCAGGTCGCCCACCGCCATGGATTTGCGGCAGATGCCCAGGTCTGCGCTGCCCTCAGCCACACCGCGTACCACGTCGGGGCTGAAGCGCTCTTCGATATCGGCCTGGATGAGCGGGTGTTCCAGCATGAACGCCGACAGTTCCTCAGGCAGGAACTCCATGATCGACGAGACATTGGCCAGCACCCGCACATGGCCACGCGCGCCTTCGGCGTACTCGCTCAGCTCGCTGTCCAGGCGTTCCATGGCCCGGACCATTTCCTGGGCATGGCGCAGCAGAGCCAGCCCTGCCGGGGTCGGCTCCACACCGCGTTTGCTGCGTTTGAGCAAGGCAGTGCCAAAGCGTGCTTCGATGTCGGAAATACGTTTGCTGACCGCAGACGGCGCCATGAACGCGCGTTCGCCGGCGCGGGCGATGGTGCCTTCCTCACAGACGACGATGAACAGGTTCAGGGACAAGTGGTCGAGGGGCTGCATTGCTGGGCTTGCCTGAGAGGATGGAAAGGCCGGTGCAATGTAGCATGGGCGCGCAGCCTTGACTCGCAGACACCAGCGAAGCCGCACAGGAATTCCGTTCACACAGATGTCACGAATGGGTCGGTACCACCTGCCCCACTCCCCAACCTTGGGGGCACGGCGCCCAACGTCAAACGCCTCCCAATACCCTTGCAGGAGAATTGGATCCCTTGCCCCGCAAGGGCTGCAGCGCATTTTTTCCGGCTTGGCACGCCTATTGCCGATCTCCTGCCAGACGCCCCAAGTCCATGGGCCCGTTTGCAGGAGGAAATGACTCATGCACCGACCGATACCCCACCCGCTGGCAGTGGCGATTTTCGCCGGCATGCTCCAGCTCCCGGCGCAGGCTGCCTTGAACGCTGTCGATCCAGGCGCCTATGTGCCCGCCAACGGCGGCTTCCCCGCCTGGTACCAGGACAGCCACGGTCGTACCCTCGACCTGTGCCTGACCAAGGCGGTCAGCTCGCGGGTGCCTGGCGCGCCCGGCGCACCGTCGTACATGTGCACGCTGCTGCCTACCCCTGGCGTGTTCGACGATACCCAACCCATCGTCTTCCCCACCAACTTCCCTGACGAGGCGTTCTGGTTCACCGCCGACGCCGCCATCGTCGACGCCACTCGCGGCATCGACCTCAGCTACGGCACCGCGATCGAAGCGGCATTTGCCGCCGAAGAACCGGTCGACGGCGACCAGGTCAGCTTCGCCCGGGTGCGTATCCGGGTCGACGTGCCAACCGCCGGCACCTACGTGGTCACTCACCCCTACGGCGTTGAAGTGTTCGACGTACCTGCGCCCGGGCGCCGGGCAATCAACATGACCCGCGACATCGGCATTGCTGGCGCAGGTGATTTCACCGGTGCCCTGAAAGGCGATGTCGGGCCGTTCCTGCGCAGTGTCAACGGCCCCTACACCGAAGGCAGCGAGCGTTTCATCGGCGACCCGAACCTGGAAGAACGGGTGACCGGCAGCCCGTTCAACACCAATTACGTGCGCATCGAAGGCCCCGGCGGCATCGACCTGCGCACCGAGCTGTTCGCGGTTTCGGGCAAGCTTTCCGCAGTGGCCCTGCCAACCCCGCTGATGCCGCAACGCACCACCTACTCGCGGCATACCGAGAACGGCGACCTGCGCGCCCAGCAGGACATCTTCGTGATGGCCCCGCCGCCACCGGCCAGTGTCACCCTGACCAGCCAGACACCCAACCTGAACCTCACCGAGGCCAACGGTACCGGCGCGTGGTACGCCCAGTCGGTGCTCGACCCGGCCGCCGGGACGATCCTGACGCTGACCGCCGACAACAGCGTGGCGATCCCCACCAGCAGCCTGACCACCGCCAACGTGCCGCTGACCGACCTGGTCACCATCACCCAGGCCCAGTACCGCCTGTCCACCGGCGAGCTGACCCTGGTGGCCAGCACCAGCGACGAAACCACGCCGCCAGTGCTCACCGCACATACCGGCAACGGCGCGCTGATCGGCAACCTGAGCGGAACTGGCGCCGTGAAGACGCTGAGCACCAGCCTGTCGCCGATCCCGCCGGCCAAGGTGCAGGTCACCAGTGCCAATGGCGGTAGCGACACCGAAGACGTGGTGCTGGTGCCATGAACAGACAAAGGCTCAGCCTTCAAGGAGGCAGCATGAACACTTGGTCGCGCCGTGCGCTGTTGGCCGCCGGTTTTTCTCTTACCGTTACCAGCGCCGCGTTTGCCGCGCTGTCCGATGTCGACCCGGGGCCCTACACCTTCGCCACCGGTGGCTATCCGATGTGGTACAAGGACAGCCTCGACCAGTCCCTGGAGCTGTGCCAGTCCCGTGCCACCAGTACGCGAGCACCCGGCGCGCCAGGGGCACCCGCCTACATGTGTACCTTGTTGCCCGAGCCCGGCATCTATGACGATGCCCTGCCGTTGGTGTTCCCGGACAACTGGCCGCCAGAGATGTTCTGGTTCCTGGCTGAAACCGCCATTCCGCAGGTCGGCAACAGCGGCTACGAGCTGGAGGTCTATGTAGCCGGGGTGGAGGCAGCCTTCGCCGCTGAAAACCCGGTCGATGGTGACCAGCAGAGCTTCGCCCGCATCCGTATCCGTGCTTCGGTCCCAAGTACCGGTACCTACACCATCACCCACCCTTACGGGGTGGAGACGGTCAACGTCACCACGGCTGGGCGCCGGGCGATCAACATCACCCGGGACATAGGCATTGGTGCTCCTGGCAACTTCCGGGGAGCGCTGGCGGGGGCGATCGGCCCTTGGCTGAAGGGTGTTGGCGGGCCTTACACCGCGGTCAACCCCGATACCGGCGCCATCGAAACCTACATCGGCGACCCCAACATCACCGAGGCGGTGACCGGCAGCCCCTTCAATACCAACTTCGTGCGCATTCAAGGCCCCGCTGGCACCATCCAGACCAACACCTTCACTGTTTCAGGCAAGGTACTGGACCAACGGGCCCAGACCCCGGTCAGCCTGGAACGCGCCACCTACTCGCGCAATGCCACCGGCACCCGCACGGAAGTGTTCGCCAAGGCGCCCAGCGCAGCCAGCCTATGCATGCGCAATGGCATTGCCCTGGTCGGCACCCCGCCTTCGCCGTGCCAGTACACCCTCACCGCCGACAACAACGGGCTGTTCTTCCACCAGCAGTTCGGCCAGGAAGCACCGCCTGCAGTGGTGGTGGTCACCGCCAGCAACAGCGCCGGCGGCACTCAGCCGACCGCGCTGTCGAGCAAGCTCACCGACGTGGTCAAGGTCAGCACCGCACGCTACGACTGGGCCAACAAGCGCCTGCTGATCGAGGCCAGTTCCAGTGATGAGGTGGCAATCCCCGACCTGCTCGCCCAGGGCTACGGTCGCCTGTCCAAGGCAGGCACGCTGCAGAGCCTGACCGTCAACGACGTACCACAGCCGCCGGCCACCATCACGGTCAAGTCGGCACGTGGCGGCAGCGATGTCGAACCGGTGGTCGTGGTCGGCAACGCACCGGTCGAGGCGGCCAACCAGCCACCGCTGGCCCAGGCCGATATCGGCAGCACCAGCGTCGGTATCCCGATCACCCTCAACCTGCTGCAGAACGACAGCGACCCGGACGGCAACGTACCGCTGACCATCAGCGACCTGACCCAGCCCGGTACCGGCCTTGGCGGCGTGGTGATGAACGGCACCACCTCGGTCACTTACACCCCGCCAGCCGGGGCCACGCAACCCGTGGTGGCCACCTTCAGCTACCGGGCGGTGGACGCCAAGGGCCTGAAATCGGCACCGGCTACTGTCACCATCAACGTCGCGCCCAACCGGGCACCAACCGCCAACCCGGAAACCGTCGCCACCCTGGGCGTGCCATTGACCATCAACGTGCTGGCCAACGACACCGATCCGGAAGGCAACGTGCCGCTGACTGTCCCCGCTACCTCCCTCACCCAGCCGGCTACCGGTCGGGGCACAGTCAGCACCGACGGCACCACGGTGACCTACACCCCACCGGCCACGGTGACCACCGCCTTCACCACCACCTTCACCTACCAGGCTCGTGACTCGCTGGGGGCGCTGTCCAACCCCACCACCGTCACCGTCAACGTGTCGCCACGGCCCGCCGCCGAAACCTTCGCGGTCACGGCAGCCACGGTCACGGCACGCTCCAACAACCGTTACAACTGGGACCTCAGCGGTACCTCGTCGGTCACCACCGGCAACACCGTCACCGTGCGGGTTACCACCACTACCGGCGTGCAGACCCTTGGCACCGCCACGGTAGCGCTGACCGGCCGCTGGCGCCTGGCGGTGAGCAATAGCACCACGATCATCCCGACTGCGGCACCGACGGCGACGATCACCACCAGCCAGGGCACCACACGCACCGTCAACGTAACCGTGCAGTAAAGGCCGGAGGTTGCAATGAAACGCCTGTACCCCCTGCTGCTCGGCCTGGCCCTGGTGGGCCAGGCCTGCTGGGCCGACGACCTGCTGGACAATGCCGACCTCGCGCCCGGCAACGACCTCGGCGACCCGGTGATCATCCGCCTGCTGCCGGCCGGCGCCGGCCAGGCTGCGGTGATCGAGCAGCAAGGCGCGGGCAACCGCGCCGCACTCGACCAGAACGGCCAGGCCCTGCTGGGCCGCATCGTCCAGGCCGGTGGCGCGCAGGAAGCGTACATCTTGCAGGAAGGTAGTGACCTGATGGCCATCATCAGCCAACAGGGAAATGGCAACAGCGCGTCGATCCGCCAGAGCGGCAGCAGCAACAGCGCGGCCATCGAGCAGATCGGCAACGACAACAGCGCCAGCATCGTGCAGTCCGGCACTGGCCTCAACAGCTCCGTGACCCAGGCCGGCAATGGCCAGCACGTTCAGATCACCCAATACCGATAGCCCTGGAGGCACCCCCATGTACAAGCTCGCTCCGTTAAGTGCCGCTATCGTCCTGGCCCTTGCAGGTCAGGCCATGGCTGCTGACAGCACCTCGTCCCAGACCCAGGACGGCAAGGAAAACATCGCCGAAGTCAACCAGTCCCTGGCGCCATTCGCCTCGGCCACCCAGACCCAGACCGGCAAGGGCAACAACCACCTGGCGGTGCAATCCGAGAGCACCAGCGATATCCAGCAGAGCGCCAACGGCCAGTACAACGCCGGCTACGCCGACCAACTGTTCGAGAACGGCAGCCAGGTCACCCAGCACGCCAGCGGCAGCTACAACGATGCCTTCGTCAGCCAGTCGCTGGGCCTGGGCAACCAGTCGCTGCAAACCCAGCAAGGCGCCGAAAACACCTCGACCGTGTGGCAGGACAGCCAGGAAGGCAGCAAGGCCACCACCTGGCAATCCGGCCAGCGCAACGAAGCCTTCATCGAGCAGACCTTTGGTGGCAGCAACAACAGCAGCAGCATCAACCAGACCGGCCAGGACAACTACGCCGCCGCCGAGCACCTGAGCTACGTCGATGGCGATATCCAGGTCTACCAGGATGGCAAAGGCAACTGGGCGTATGGCGACCAGCGCGACGGCACCGGCGGCACCATCGGCATAGGCCAGTACGGTGGCGGCAACTCGGTGGAAGTGTGGCAGGACAACCAGACTGCCAGCCAGGCATCGGTAACCCAGTCCGGCCAGCTGAACGAAGGCTATATCGACCAGAGCTTCGGCATGAACAACAAGGTCAGCCTGTCGCAACAGGGCACGGCCAACGCCAGCTGGTCGGACCAGTTCGAGACCAACAACTCGACCACCACCATCACCCAGACCGGTAGCAACAACCTGCATTTCACCTACCAGAACGGTGAAAACCTCAACCTGACCATCAACACCAAGGGCAATGGCAACAGCGTCACTGCCAGCAACTGGAAAGGCGCCAAGATGGGCGGCCAGTTCGGTACCAACCAGAACGCCACCATCAACCAGAACGGCAATGGCAACGGCGCCAACCTGACCCAGAACGGTGACAACCAGCTGGCCACGCTGACCCAGAAAGGCACCGGCAACCAGATGGAGACCAAGCAGGACGACATGAACAACGAGCTGTACTTCGAACAGAACGGCACTGACAACATCCTGATCGCCGACCAGCGTGGCACCGAAAACTATGCCTACGGCAACAGCCAGGGCACCAGCAACGTCATCAACCTGGACCAGTCCGGCTACAGCAACCAGAGCTACACCAACCAGCTGTACGGTGGCGGCAACGAAGCCACCATCAAGCAGGTTGACAGTTACAACGTCGCCTACGTGACCCAGGGAGGCCAGGGCAACAAGGCGTACGTCGACCAGAGCGGTGTCACCCAGACCGCGACCATCAGCCAGCTGGGCAGCGCGAACGTGGCCACCGTGACCCAGCAATAGATCGCTCCCCCCTTGAACCGCGGTGCTCCTCTCCCTGGTGCCGCGGTTCCTTTTTATTCCTGTCAGTACTTCTTTTCTTGCCGACCTGTTCGCGGGCACGCCCGCTCCCACAGGTACTCCACTGCCGTCAAAGCCTGCGCCAACCCTGTGGGAGCGGGCATGCCCGCGAATAGGCCAAGCCTGCCAAGCGCAGTACAATGGTCCACACCCCAACCGATGCCTGCCCCATGATCCAGTCCGACCTCGACCTGTTCGGCCCCCAGCCGCAACGCCTGGCCAGCCACACCGTGCTGCTGCCCGGCTTCGCCCTGGCCGAGATCGAGCCTCTGCTCGATGCCCTGCGCCCGGTGCTGCGTGCCGCGCCGTTCCGGCACATGCACACCCCGGGCGGCCTGCGAATGGCGGTAGGGTTGACCAACTGCGGCTCGCTGGGTTGGGTCAGTGACGAACACGGCTACCGCTACAGCCCCTGCGACCCGCTCAGCGGCAAACCCTGGCCCGCCCTGCCCCCCGTGTTGCTCGAGCTGGCCAACCGCGCCGCGGCCATGGCCGGGTTCGACGGCTTCGTGCCGGATGCCTGCCTGGTCAACCATTACCTGCCGGGCACCCGCCTTAGCCTGCATCAGGACCGCGACGAGCAAGACTTCGGCCAACCGATCGTGTCGGTGTCGCTGGGCTTGCCGGCGGTGTTCCTGTTCGGTGGCCTGCAGCGCGCCGACAAGACCCAGCGCATCCCACTGAGCCATGGCGATGTGCTGGTCTGGGGTGGCGAGGACCGCTTGCGCTTTCACGGCGTGCTCCCGATCAAGCCCGGCGTGCATCCGCGCCTGGGTGAACGGCGGATAAACCTGACCTTGCGCAAGGCCGGTGGCTGAATCGGACCAACGGCCCGCCACCCGGCGCAAACAGGATGAACGCGCATGAAACACGTTGAACATCTTGGCCAGGCAAGCTTCAAACGATATGCCATGCCCTCTTCAGCCTGGAGCCCGCCATGCCCTGCCAGCCCTGTTCCCCGACCCCTCACAGCGGAGCCGCGCGCCCATGAAAATGCCCTGCCGCGCGCCCAATTCCTCACTGCAACTCGATTACGTACGCGACACCCTGTTCGGCCCGGTGGCACAAAGCGTGGAATGCCAGTGCCAACTCGCCGCCCTCAACCTGCAAGGCCGCCCGGGCCTGCGCCTGCACATCTGCCCGCCGCTGCCCGACAAGGTCGACCGTGCCCACAGCGTGGCCTTCGTCTGGGACGGGCGCAGCTACCACGGTGTGGTTCGCGACCAGGGCAAGTGCGGTGATGGCGGCCTCAACCTGCTGCTGGAACTGCTGTAAGACGATCAACGGCGATCAACCCGGCTGAACCCAGCGGGCGCGTCATGTCTCCATAGCAAAAGGGCCCATGCCTGCCGGAGAACGCGGAGAACGCCAATGAACAGTCCGTTGCTCAAGCTCTTCACTCACCCCGCCGACGCCTGGCTGGATATTCGCCGGGCCGAGGAAGACCACCCGCAGCAGTATCTGCCGCGCCTGCTGGCCCTGGCGTTGATCCCCGCGGTGTGCCTGTTCTTCGGCACCACCACCTTCGGCTGGAGCCTGGCGGCCGAGGAACGGGTGCGCCTGAGCATGGCCAGCGCTGCGCAACTGGCTGGCCTGCTCTATGCCACCACGGTCGTCGGGGTGATGTTGATGGGCACGATGATCCGCTGGATGTCGCGCGGTTTCGATGCGCAGCCCAGCCTCAACCAGTGCATCGGCTTTGCCGCCTACTGCGCCACGCCATGGTTCTTTGCCGGGGTGGTCGGCTTGCTGCCGATCCGCTGGCTGGCGCTGGCGGCGCTGCTGGCAGCCTCGGCCTACGCCAGTGTGTTGCTGTATGGCGGGTTGCAGACCTTCCTGCGCCTGAAGAAGGAACAGGCCATGCTGTTCGCGACCTGCGTGTGGGGGGTGGGGTTGCTGCTGCTGGTGACCATCCTGGTGGCGATGATCCTGTTCTGGTTCAACGGCCTGATGCCGGAATATGTGCGCCCGGCCAGCCTGGGCTGACCGGGGCGCGGCAGGCGCCTCAGGCAATCGCCTTGAGTGGCGCCGGGTGGCTGTCACGCAACGCGTGCAGCTGCCCCACCAGGTTGACCAGGTCGCGGCAACTGTTGAGGCTATGCAGGGGGACCCCGCTCAGGGTCACGCCCTCGTCGAGACTCTGGCCCTGACCCAGGCGGATGGTCAGGTTGGCGCCGTCCGTGCAGCTGACTTCGCAACGGTCGGGCAGGCAGGCCTGCTCGATCATCTGCCGCATTTCTAGCATCGAAACTCCTATCAACGACATGGTACGACCCTCTCTTTGGGATGGCCTGTTGTGTGAGTACGCCTTTGTCGGGCGAGGCGCCAATTGATATTGCGCATGCCGGAGCAGGCGTCCATGCGCCTGGGCAATGATCATGCGGGGAATCCTCTAGCACCTTAGTGGAAGATTGCCTGCGCAGTTCGAGTGTTCGAACGCGATGGCAGACTTAGCGACGAGCGGTGCCGGCAGGCCCCAGCGATGCCCACAGATGCTGCGCCGCGTAGGCTCGCCACGGTCGCCAGGCCAAAGCTCGTTGTGCCAGCTGGGCGTCGTCGCCTTCAAGCAGGCGCAACGCCTTGACCAGCGCCACGTCGCCCAGCGGCAAGGCATCGGCCGCGCCGGCCTGGCGCAACGCCAGGTAGTGCGCGCTCCAGGGGCCGATCCCCTTGAGCTGGCACAGGTTGCGCAGCAGTTCATCCAGCACCTGCCCGCGGCGTAGCAGCCCGGGCTCGGCCAGCAAGGCGCTGGCCAGCGTGCCCAGGGTGGCGGCGCGCGCCCGCGGCATGCCCATATCCTCGAACTGCGCAGCCGCCAATACCGGCAGCGCCGGAAACACGTGGCTCAGGCCCGGTGCGGGCCAGCGCAAGGGCACGCCGTGGCGTTGCACCAGGCGGCCGGCCAGGGTCATGGCCCCGGCCACACTGACCTGCTGGCCCAGCACAGTGCGCATGGCCTGCTCGCAGGCGTCCCAGCCTTGTGGCACGCGCAGGCCCGGGCGCTCCTGTAGCAGGCGGGCCATCAGCGGATCGCGGGACAGTTCGGCATTGATGCGCGCGGGGTCGGCATCAAGGTCGAAGACCCGCCTCAGCCTGGCGGTCAGGCCTGGTAGCGCGTGGGCCGGGACGCCTTCAAGGCGGACCCGCAGGTACTGGCCGCCCGAAGGTGTGGCGTGCAAGACGGCGTGGCGGCCGGCAATTACCAGGGTACGGCGGTAGGTGCCGTCGAGGCAGGTCTCGATGCCGGGGATGCAGCGGGCAGCGAGGAAGGCCAGGGTCGAGGGCCAGTGGTAAGGGGCGCGGTAGCGCAGCCACAAGGTGTGGTGGCCGGGGGTGGGCAATGATCGGCGCACGGCGTGCAAGGGGGTGAGCTTGGGCATGGGGTGATCATGCCAGTAATGCCAATGGTTTCAATCCGGACGTGGCTTTTGAGTGCTGGGGGCGCTTTGCGCCCCTATCGCGACACAAGGCCGCTCCTACAGGGGGTCGTGCTTCCCTGTAGGAGCGGCCTTGTGTCGCGATAGGGCTGCAACGCAGCCCCAGCTTTTTCAGGCAAGGATCAATGCGCTGCACCGCCCCGTGCATCCTGCATCTGCCCGAACCGCCCGGCATGGAAGTCGTCGAACGACTCGGCAATTTCTGCCTGGCTGTTCATCACGAACGGGCCATAGCCCACGATCGGCTCGTCGATCGGTTCACCGCTGAGCAGCAGCAGGCTGGCACCTTCCAGCGCTTCGACGGCAACATCCTCACCGCCGCGGTCAAGCAGCACCAGGCTGGATGGGCCGGCTTCGCGCTCGCCGTTGATCCGCACATTGCCACGCAACACTACCAGCGCCGCATTGCGGCCGGCGGCAACCGGCAGCTGCAAGGTTGCACCGGCATTCAGGCGCATGTCCCAGACATCCATGGCGGTAAAGGTTCGCGCCGGCCCTGAATGCCCACGATATTCACCTGCAATCACCCGCAGGCTGCCGCCCTCGCCGTCCAGCGCCACCACCGGGATGTCCTTGGCCAGCAGCGTCTGGTAGCCAGCCGCTGCGCGCTTGTCCCGTGCCGGCAGGTTGACCCACAGCTGTACCATCTCCAGCGTACCGCCATCGCGGGCGAAGCCTGGGGAATGGAACTCTTCATGGATGATGCCGTTGGCAGCAGTCATCCACTGCACGTCATCGGGGCCGATCAAGCCGCCAGCGCCGGTAGAGTCGCGGTGCTCCAGCTCGCCCTGGTAAACGATGGTCACGGTCTCGAAGCCGCGGTGCGGGTGCTGGCCAACGCCGCGCCGCGCACTGGTCGGGGTGAAGTCATGAGGGCCGGCATAGTCCAGCAGCAGGAACGGGCTGATCTTGCTGGCCAGGTTGTCGTAGGTGAACAGGCTGCGCACCGGGAAACCATCACCTACCCAGTGGGCGTGGGGGCTGCGGTGAATACCCAGAATCGTTTTCATGAGAAGGCTCCTCTCTTGGTTGAGATAACCTTATCAATGATGCCAATCAGGCGGTAGCAGGCTTGTTTGGCATTCATCGTTCCACTCATGGAACAGTCAGCCTTGCAAGAAACCGAGCACTTGTTCTGCAGCAATGACCGGGTCTTCCTGCATGAAGCAGTGCCCACCTGCAACTTGCCTGGCGGTCACCTGAGGGTTGAGCGCCGCCAGGCGGCTCACCGAATGGGGCACGAAGGGGTAGGTGTGCTCGCCGTACAGCACCCGCGTGGGCGTGCGGATCGCCGTCAGGCTTGCCCACATGCGCTTGGGGAAGGAACTGAAGATTTCCACTTCGCGGCTGGGCCGGCACTTGAGCACCACCGCTTCGCCACAGTCGCCGATGGCATGCTCGACGTAGGCCCGCAGCGCCGCATCGGTCCACCCCTTGAAGATACCCCGCCCATGCAGCGAAGCCAGGGCTGCCTCGCGGTCGGGCCAGTGGCTGCGGCGGCTGGCGGCCTTGCGCGCCAAGGCGTGACGCTGATGCAAGCCGACCAGGGCCGCCACCCCCATAACACCCAGCATGCGCCGGCTGAACAGTACCGGGTCAAGCAGCACGGCACGCGTGAACAGTTGCGGTTCACTGGCCAGGATCAGGCCGGTGAGCACGCCACCGAAGCTGTGCCCGACGGCAAAGCGCGGTACGTCGCCATACTCGCCCCGCCCGGCTGCGAAAGCCTCCACCGCCAGCGCAGCGGTGCGGTTCCAGCCACGAAACACCCCGCCATGGTCGCTGTCACCATGGCCCTGGACATCGCTGAGCCACAGGTCGAAATGTTCGCCCAGGCGCATCAGCAATGGCTGGTAGGCAAGGCAGCAGAAGCCGTTGCCGTGCAGAAAATGCAGCAGCGGCTTGCCACTGGCCGGGGTTCGCCAGCCACGCAGGGTGAAGCCTTCAGCGCATTCGTGGGACCAGGGGATCAACTGCATCGGCTTGCTGTACTCGCGGGGTCAGGAAAACGCCGATTCTACAAACAGCAGCGGGTACAGTGAAATCACCAGCAACAAGGCCATCAGGACATTGAACAGCATCAGCCAGCGCGGGTTCTGCAACAGGTTGCGCAGGGCGCTGCCGAACATCACCCATACCCCCACGCTGGGCAGGTTGACCAGGGCAAACAAGGCGGCAATGACAATGACGTTGGTCACATAGCCTTGCGCCGGCGTGTAGGTGGTGATTGCACCGACTGCCATCACCCAGGCCTTGGGATTGACCCACTGGAACGCCGCCGCTCCCCAGAAGCCCAGCGGTTTGCGGGCACTGGACGAGGCTGTGCCGACCGGCCCGGAGGTGGCGATCTTCCAGGCGAGGTAAAGCAGGTAGGCGGCACCGGTGTAGCGCAGTACCGTGTACAGCGGCGGCCAGGCCTTGAACACCTCGCCCAGGCCCAGGCCAACGGCCAGCACCATTACCATGAAACCGATGCTGATCCCCATGGCGTGCGGGATGGAGCGGCGCACACCGAAGTTGACGCCCGAGGCCAGCAGCATGGTGTTGTTGGGGCCAGGGGTGATGGAGGACACGAAGGCAAACAGCACGAAGGCGGTGAGCAGGTCGGCAGAGGCAAGCATGGCAGGCATTCCACTTTCTTTATGGGTGCTGTCACACTAACGGAGTCGCCCTCCTCTGCGACCGATACAGTTTCACTAAATTGTGTAGATACACATCGCTGTACCGCTACCACCAGACCAAGGAAGCCGTCACCATGAGCCTTACCATTCGCCCTGCCGTTCGCGCCGATGCTGAGCAGATCCTGGCCTTCATCACCGAACTGGCCGAGTACGAACGCGCTCGCCACGAGGTGATCGCGAGCGTTGCCGATATCGAGCGCAGCCTTTTTGGCGAGGGCAGCACCGTGCACAGCCTGATTTGCGAGCGCGATGGCCGGGCAATCGGCTTTGCCGTGTATTTCTACAGCTACTCGACCTGGCTCGGGCGCAACGGCATCTACCTGGAAGACCTGTACATAACGCCCGAGCAGCGCGGCGACGGTGCCGGGCGGCAATTGCTGCAGCATATTGCCCGCGAAGCGGTGGCGAATGATTGCGGGCGGCTGGAATGGAGCGTACTGGACTGGAACGAGCCGGCTATCGGCTTCTACCAGAAGCTCGGGGCTGAAGCGCAGGATGAGTGGGTGCGCTACCGGCTGGATGGGGACAAGCTGGCGGCGTTTGCCCGGGGCTGACCGGGAGCGCTTCGCGGGCAAGCCCTAATGCCAGTCAGTTAAGCAAATTGGGGCCGCTTTGCGGCCCTTCGCGGGCTTGCCCGCTCCCACAGGAACCGCGTATTTTCTGAGCCTCGCGCTTAACCTGTGGGAGCGGGCAAGCCCGCGAAGGGCTGCAAAGCAGCCCCAATCAAGCCGGCAAACGTTACTGACAGGCATTACGGCAAGCCCGCTCTCTTTGCACATAACTCAGCCGCTCCCACAGATTACCCGCAGCGCCCGCAAACTCGATTCTGGCAATTGACGGCAGCCCCGCCCCATGGTCTCCTTATGCCTCGCGTTCAGGTGCCCCCGATGGGGGTGAAACGGGAAACCGGTGCGTCACAGGCCCTCCAGCAGGGCCGGACAAGGCCGGTGCTGCCCCCGCAACGGTAAGCGAGCGAAGCGTCTGTACCACTGTGCCCGGTCACCCGGCATGGGAAGGTGACGCCTTCCAGGAGCCTGGCTCCTCCTCGCAAGCCCGGAGACCGGCCTGGCGTTCATGAACACCCCGCGGTGGGCGGGCGCTGTTGCATTCCCCTGGGCTGCCACGCTCGGGGCTGCCGCGCTTGCCCGTTGCCCACAAAAAGCAGAGGAACGCGTCATGCCCGTCACCAGCGCCAAGCAACACAGCATCACCACCCCCGTCACCCTCAGCCAGCGTGTCGTCATCGCCGTCGGCGCCAGCCTGCTGGGCCTGTGCCTGGTGTATTTCGCCGGCTTCTCGCACATCGAGGCCGTGCACAACGCCGCCCACGACACCCGCCACAGCGCCGCCTTCCCCTGCCACTGAGTACGCCCGATGATCACACGCATTGCCCGTACCGCGGGCTTCAGCGGGTTGCTGGCGGCCTTGCTGCTGACCTTGCTGCAAAGCTTCTGGGTCGCCCCGCTGATCCTCGAGGCAGAAACCTACGAATCCTCGGCCCCGGTCGCCCAGCACGAGCATGCCGGCGAAGTGGCGGCCCATGAACACAGCGCCGAAGCCTGGTCACCGGAAGACGGCTGGCAGCGGGTGCTGTCCACCACTGGCGGCAACCTGGTGGTCGCGGTCGGCTTCGCCCTGATCCTCACCGCGCTGTACAGCCTGCGCGAACCCAAGCGTGCCGGCACCGGCGCACTGTGGGGGCTGGCCGGCTTCGCCGTGTTCTGCCTGGCCCCGACCCTGGGCCTGCCGCCGGAACTGCCAGGTACTGCAGCCGCCGACCTGGGGCAACGCCAGGCCTGGTGGATCGGCACCGCCAGCGCCACCGCGCTGGGCCTTGCCCTGCTGGTGTTCGCCCGCCACTGGTTGCTGAAGGCGCTGGGCGTCATGCTGCTGGTCATTCCCCATGTGATCGGTGCGCCGCAACCCGAGGTGCACGAGAGCCTGGCCCCCGCCGCACTGGAAACCCAGTTCAAAGTGGCCTCCTGGCTGACCAACGCCGCCTTCTGGCTGGCCCTGGGCCTGCTCAGCGCCTGGCTGTTCCGGCGCTCCAGCCAGGCCTGATGCCTGCCTTCTACGCCGGCTTCGGCTGCCGCCGGGGTTGCCCGGCGGATACGCTGGAAACCTTGCTACGCCAGGCCCTGGCCAACCAGGGCCTGGCGTTGGCCGACCTGCACGGTATCGCCAGCATCAACCTGAAGGCCGACGAACCCGGCTTGCAGCAACTGGCCGAACGCCTCGGCGTGCCCTTGGTGTTGTACGATACCGCGCAATTGCAACCCTACGAACTCCAGCTCAGCCACCGCTCCGCCGCTGCCCATGCCCACTGCGGCTGCTGGGGCGTGGCGGAGAGCGCGGCTTTGGCGCTGGCCAGCGAGCGGCTCGGCACGGCCAGGTTGCTGCTGACGCGCCAGGTACTGGGCCCGGCTACCCTCGCCCTGGCCTGTTGAACGTTTCCCCTCTTTCCTGCAAGGACTTTCCATGACGGTCTACTTCATCGGCGCCGGCCCCGGCGACCCGGAACTGATCACAATCAAGGGCCAACGGCTGATCCGCCAGTGCCCGGTGATCATCTATGCCGGTTCGCTGGTGCCGGCCGCCGTGCTCGAGGGCCACCAGGCCGAGACCGTGATCAATAGCGCCGAACTGCACCTGGAGCAGATCATTGCCGCCATGCGCAGTGCGCATGAGCAAGGCCTGGATGTGGCCCGGGTACACAGTGGCGACCCCAGCCTGTACGGCGCCATCGGCGAGCAGATCCGCCATCTGCAGGCGCTGGGCATCGATTACCAGATCATCCCCGGGGTCACCGCCACGGCGGCCAGCGCCGCCCTGCTCGGCTGCGAACTGACCCTGCCCCAGGTAGCGCAGACCGTTATCCTTACCCGCTATGGCGACAGTTCGCCGATGCCGCCCGGCGAGCAACTTGGCGACCTGGCGCGCCATGGCAGCACCCTGGCGATCCACCTGGGGGTCAAGCACCTGTCGCGTATCGTCGAAGAACTGCTGCCGCACTACGGCGCGCACTGCCCGGTGGCGGTGGTGCATCGCGCCACCTGGCCGGATCAGGACTGGGTGCGCGGCACCCTCGGCGATATCGTCGAACGCGTCGCGGCCAAGGGCTTCCGGCGCACGGCGCTGATCCTGGTCGGCCATGTGCTGGGCGACACACCGTTTGCCGAATCGGCCTTGTACCGCGCCGGGCACGCCCACCTCTATCGCCCTGGCGACTGAGCATTGCCAGGTTCGCCACGGGCGTAGCAGACTCCGGTTTCCCGCCTGCAAACAGGAGTCATGCCCATGCTGGACCTACGCCCAAACTGCGAGTGCTGCGATACCGACCTGCCCGGTGACAGCCCTGATGCGCTGATCTGCTCCTTCGAATGCACCTTCTGCCGCACCTGCGCCGAAACCCGTTTCCAGGGCCGCTGCCCGAACTGCACCGGCCAGTTGGTGGCACGCCCGACACGCGTCGGCCAGGCGCTGGCCAACAACCCTGCCTCGACCCAGCGCGTGAGCAAAGTACACTCCGCCTGCGCGTGATCTACTTCAAAACATTCAAAAAAACAGACATCGCCGCTTTGTCAGGGTGATGTCTTTCCCACGTTTTGTAGGACTTTTCAACAACTAGCCCGGGGACTTTCAACACTTCTATACTCGGCATTACCAAATTCCGGGAATGGTCGTATCGTGCAGCGCTTCCGATAACCCTACTTGCAGACGTATTCCTGAGTGATCCAGGAAGCGGACCACATCCTGACAGGAGTTTTCTTCATGACTACCGTGCTGATCGTCGACGACCACCCCATAGTGCGACTGTCCTTGAAAATGTTGCTCGAACGCGAGCGCTTCCAGGTCGTCGGCGAAGTCGGCGATGGCAGTGAAGTCACGCAGGAGGTCCGCAGACTGCGCCCGAACGTGGTCATCCTCGATATCGGACTTCCGGGCCTGGACGGCATGGAAGTCATCAAGCGCCTCCAAAGCCTGGAACCGGCCCCCAAGATCATGGTACTCACCGGCCAGGCCACCGACCTGTATGTACGGCGCTGCCTGGATGCCGGCATCGGAGCCTTCGTCACCAAGGACGAGGACCACGAGGCCTTGCTGTTCGCCCTGAAGGCCTTGGTCAAAGGCTACTCGACCTTCCCGCAGATGTCGGTCAACAGCAACTCGCTGGAAAGCGAGCCGGTGCGCCTGGCGAGCCTGTCCAACCGGGAAATGGAAGTGCTCAGGCGCCTGTCACGCGGCGAGAACAACAAGAATATCGGCACCTGCATGAACCTCAGTGCCAAGACCATCAGCACCTACCGGGGCCGCATCATGGAAAAGCTCAAGACCGAATCGCTGGTTGAGATGGTCGACCTGGCCAAGCGCAACAGCGTCTATTGAGCGCTCGGTGGCAATGAAGCGCCTGCTGGCAAGCGCCCTTCTGGTCATCGGCCTGGCCAATTCCGGCGCGCTGCTGGCCAACAGCGAACCCCGCCAGTTGCTGGCACGCTCGGTCAGCGCCGCCGCCCCGCTGGCGCTGTCCAGCGAAGAGCGGCAATGGCTCCAGCAACGCCAGCACCTGGTGCTTGGCAGTTCGCGGCCCGACTACCCACCGCTGGAAATCAATGTCAGCCAGCGCGACTATGAAGGCCTCAGCGCCGATTACGCAGGCATCATCGCTGAACAGCTGGGTACCACCATCGAAGTACGACGCTACGACAGCCGCCACGAAGCCATCGCTGCGCTACGCGACGGCCGTATCGACCTGCTGGGCAGCTCCAACGCCTTCGAGGCAGCGGATGCAGAGCTCAGCCTCAGTGCGAGCTACGCCGACGACCTGCCGGTCATCGTCACCCGCGAGGGGCACAGCCTGAAGAACACCCCCGACCTCGCCGGCCTGCGCCTGGCCATGGTCGATCATTACCTGCCGGCCAGCAGCGTCCGTAGCCTGTACCCCAAGGCGCAACTGAGCCTGTATCGCTCGACGCTGGCCGGGCTGGCCGCCGTCGAACTGGGCGAAGCCGACGCCTACCTGGGCGATGCCATCAGTACCGACTTCGCGATTGGCAAGAGTTACCAGGGCACACTGAAGATCGACCACTTCTGCCAGGTTGCCCCCGGGGCGTTTGCCTTTGCCCTGGCCAGTGACAACCCGCGCCTGCAACAGTTGGTCGACAAGGCGCTGGCGCGCATCAGCGAAAGCGAACGCCTGAACATCCTGCGTCGCTGGAGCAGTGGCAACACCAGCCTGTTGCTACAACGCCACCTCACCGCCCTGACCGCCGAAGAAGAAGCCTGGATCGCTGCCAACCCCAGCATCAGCGTGCTGGTCAACACGTCGCTGGCACCACTGACCTTCAACGACGCCCAGCACCGCCCCAGTGGCATTACCCTCGACCTGCTCAAGCAGATCTCGCTGCGCACGGGGCTGCATTTCAAGCCGGTCGAAAGCCCGTCGGCGCAGGCAATGGTCGAACGTCTGGCGCGCGGCGATGCACAGATGATCGGCGCATTGGGCTATAGCGCAGACCGTTCGAAACAACTGCGCTATACCCGCCCCTATCTGGTCAGCCCGCGGGTGCTGGTCACCCGCAGCGACAATGCATTACCGGCGCAGGCCATGGCGCTGGATGGCCAGCGCATCGCCCTGGTGCGCGGCTCGCCGCAACGGGCCGTGCTGCAACAACGCTACCCGCAGGCCAGGATGGTCGAAGTGGACAACCCGCTAGGCCTGATGGAAGCCGTGGCCAACGGTGCCGCCGACGTCGCCTTGAGCAGCCATATCAATGCCGCCTACTACATCAGCCATGTATTCAAGGACCGCCTGCGCATTGCCAGCGTGCTCGACGACGACCCGGCCATCGCCGCCTTCGCCGTGGCCGCCGACCAGCCGCAGCTGCAGGCAATCCTCGACAAGGCGTTGCTGAGCATTCCACCCGAAGAGCTGGACCAGTTGATCAACCGCTGGCGCACCACCACCCTGGTCAGTGACAGCCCTTGGCGCGACTACCGCACCCTGGCCTTGCAGGTGCTGGTGCTGTCGGCCTTGCTGCTGGCCGGGGTGGTGTTCTGGAACAGCTACCTGCGCAAGCTGATCAACCAGCGCACCGAGGCCCAGCATGCCCTGCAAGCGCAGCTGGCGCTCAGCCGCGGCCTGCTCGAGCAACTGCGCCAGGCCAAGGACGACGCCGAACAGGCCAGCCAGACCAAAAGCACCTTCCTGGCCACCATGAGCCATGAAATCCGTACCCCGATGAATGCCGTGATCGGCCTGCTGGAGCTGGCCCTGGAAGACAGCCGCGGCGGCCGTTGCGACACCCAGACCTTGCAGACCGCCCACGATTCGGCCATCGGCCTGCTTGAGCTGATTGGCGATATTCTCGACATTTCCCGCATCGAATCCGGGCACATCACCCTGCAGCCGGTGCCCACCAACCTGGTCGAACTGGTACGCGCCACCGTACGGGTGTTCGAAGGCAATGCACGGGCCAAAGGCCTGCACTTGCACAGCGAGCTGCCCGCTGCGCCGGTCTGGGTACTGGCTGACCCGCTGCGCCTCAAACAGGTCTTGTCCAACCTGATCAGCAACGCCATCAAGTTCACCGACCGCGGCGAAGTCCAGGCCAGCCTGCTGCTCTCGCCCGCCGACAATGACAGCCTGGCAGTGGAACTGAATGTGCGAGACACCGGTATCGGCATCGGCCCAGCCGACCAGGCCCGGCTGTTCAATGCCTTCGTCCAGGCCGATGGCCCCCGGGCGCGCCAGGGTGCCGGCCTGGGGCTGGTCATCAGCCGCACCCTGGCCGAGTTGATGGGCGGCACCTTGAGCCTGCAGAGCGTCGAAGGCGTAGGTACCAAGGTGCAGGTCTGCGTGCGGCTGCCCGCGTGCGCAGCACCGGTACAGGTCGAACAGCACGCCCCGGAGCTGGAAAGCAGCAGCGGCCCGCTGAACATACTGGTGGTCGACGACTACCCCGCCAACCTGCTGCTGCTGGAGCGGCAGCTGCATACCCTGGGGCATCGGGTCACGCTGGCGGAGAACGGGGAAATCGCACTGGCACGCTGGCAGGCAGCGCGCTTCGACCTGGTGATCACCGACTGCAGCATGCCGGTCATGGACGGCCACGAACTGACCCGCCGCATCCGCAGCCTCGAGGGCGAACGCGGCCTGGCGGCATGCCGCATTCTCGGCGTCACCGCCAACGCCCAGGCCGAGGAGCGTGCCCGCTGCCTGGCCAGCGGCATGGACGAATGCCTGTTCAAACCCATTGGCCTGCGTACGCTCAAGGCCCACCTGCCCCACGCTCACCCCCGGCAACAGCCGCCAGCGCGGCGCGCCAGCGGGTTCAACCTTGGCGAACTGCGGCACCTGACCCAGGACGACGAACAACTGACGCGGAATTTGCTGGAACAGCTGGCGCAAAGCGTCAGCGAAGACCTTGCGACCTTGCGCGCACTGGCAGCAGATGCCCCCGGCGAGGCTGTGCGCGCACTGGCTCACCGGATCAAGGGCGGGGCGAAGATGCTCAAGGTACGCACGCTGGTCCACGATTGCGAAGCCATCGAACAGGCCCAAGGCCAAGGCCTGCCGACGACTGACCTGCGCCTGCAATTGCAAGCCAGCCTGGAGACCCTGCTGGACGAGCTGGGCGATGCACTCAATGCAATTGCAGCGTCGAACTGATCTGGCTAATGGCGTTTACCACGTGCCGTGAACCCTGCTGGATTTCCATGATCACCGTGCCGGCCTCATTGGCCAGCGCCACGCCATGATCGGTGCGTTTCAGGCTCGACTGCATGCTGGCCACGGCCAACAGCGACAGGTCATGGTTCTGCCGCACCACATCGACGATTTCCAGGGTGGCCTTGCTGGTTCGCGCCGCCAGGCTGCGCACCTCGTCGGCCACCACGGCAAAACCGCGCCCGTGCTCGCCGGCGCGGGCCGCCTCGATGGCCGCGTTCAAAGCCAGCAGGTTGGTCTGGTCGGCAATGCCACGGATGGTCAGCACGATCTGCCCGATCACATCCGACTGCTTGCTCACCGCATCGATGCTGCGGGCCGCGTCGTTGAGTTCATGGGAAATCTGCTCGATCACCTGTACCGCCTGCTGTACCACCTCGGTGCCCTTGCGCGCGCAGGCATCGGTCTGCACCGAACTGGCATGGGCAGCATCGGCGGCGCTTTGCTGGGTGCTGACCTGGCGGGTGATGTCGCTGGCGAACTTCACCACCTTGTACAAGCGGCCCTTGCTGTCGAAAATCGGGTTGTAGGACGCCTCCAGGTAGACCGTCCGGCCATGTTTGTCGACGCGCTCGAAACGGTGCGAATGGTATTCGCCGCGGTTGAGCGAAGCCCAGAACTCGCGGTACTCGGCCGATTCGCGCTCATGCGCCAGGCAGAAAAGCCCGTGATGGCGGCCGACCACCTCGTCCAGGCGATAGCCCATGGTGTCGAGGAAGTTCTGGTTGGCCTTGATCACCCGGCCTTGCGGGGTGAATTCGATCACCGCCATGGAGCGGCTGATGGCCTTGAGCAGGCTTTCGCTCTCGTGCTCCTCCATCACCCGCTGGCTGATGTCGGATGCCACCTTGATCACGCTGGTGACCTGGCGCTGCTCGTCCAGTACCGGCATGTAGCTGGCTTCCAGCCAGACTTCGCGTCCGGCCTTGTCGATGCGCTCGAAGGTACCGCTGATGGCCTTGCCCTGCCCCAGTTCACGCCACAATTGTTGGTATTCGGCGCTTTTCGCGTAGCCAGGGTCGCAGAACAGCCGGTGGTGCTTGCCGCGCAACTCCTCGGCGCTGTAGCCCATGGCCTGGCAGAAGCGCTCATTGGCATCGAGGATCGTGCCGTCGGGGGTGAACTCGATCATTGCCATGGAGCGGCTGATCGCCGCCAGCTTGGCCTGCAAGCTGGCCAAGGCCTCATGACTGCGCTGGATCTCGACCAGATCGGACTTGCGGTGGAAATCGAACATGACGCCGGGCTCCTGTATGCGCGGTGTCCTGAGCATAGATCGCCGTTAGCGCCATGCAAGCACAGTGCTATCACCTTGTAATTAATGCATTCATAGTACGGAGCGCGCTTCTTGACCAGGATGGGCAAGCGTCCGGGCTCAGGAACTCTCCCGCACCATCAACTCGAAGCCCAGGTCCTGCTGCGCATTCGGCACCCGCTTGCCATCGAGCAACGCCAGCAACGCCTGCGCAGCACCGCGCCCCACGGCGGCCCGAGGCGTGCGAATCGAGGTCAGCCGCGGCACCATGTGCGCCGAAGCCGGCAGGTCGTTGAAACCGACCATCGCCACCTGCCGCGGCACCTCCACCCCTTGGCGCAATGCCTGCAGCACCGCGCCCTGGGCCAGGTCGTCGTTGCAGAAGAAGATACCGTCGACATCCGGCGCCTGCTGCAGCAACTGGCTGAACAACGCGCTGCCCAAAGCAATGGAAGAAGGCTCCGGCGCCAGCACTTCCAGCTCGGCCGCCTGCAAGCCGGCCTCGGCCAACGCCTGGCGAAACCCTTCGGCACGCTGCATCACCCGCGGGTCGAGCTGCGCGGCAATGAACGCCAGGCGCTTGCGCCCGCGCTCGATCAGGTGGCGGGCCGCGGCGCGCCCGGCCTGCTGCTGCGAGAAGCCGACCGACAACGCCCCTGCCTCGCCATTCAGTTCCATCATGTGCACACAGGGCACGCCACTGGCTGCCAGCATCTGCCGCGATGCCTCGCTGCGCTCGAAACCGGTCAGCAGCATGCCGCAGGGCTGGTAGGCCAGGTAATTGCGGATCAGGTTCTCTTCTTCGGCAAGATCGTAGTGATAGTTGCCGATCAGCACCTCGAGCCCGCGCGGGCGCATGACCTCATGAATGGCTTCCAGCGTATCGATGAACAGCTGGTTGGACAGCGACGGGATCAACACCACCACCGACTGGCTGCGCGCCGACGCCAAGGCACGGGCCGCCGGGTTGGCCACGTAGCCAAGGCTCGCTGCGGCAGCAACGACCTTTTCCACCAGCTCCGGCGCAACCGTGCTGACCCCACGCAGGGCGCGCGAGGCGGTAATCGGGGAAACCCCGGAAAGCCTGGCAACTTCTGCCAGGGTGGGACGACCTGTGGTGCGGGAGCCGGTGCGGGACATGGATGTTGTAATTTTACTACTTGCAAGGAAAGGGAACGGCCACTAAGGTAGCGCTGTCTCAGGACGCAGGCAATGTAATCTTTGGTAGCAACCACCGCGCGCTCGCCGCCAAGCGTCCATACTGCGTAAGGACAAGATCAATAACACCGGGGAGGTTGCTGTTCGTCGACGACGAGACAGCGCTATCTCACCCGCAGGAGGTACTGATGAATTCTCCCCTGTCCGCCATCGTGGTGATGGGCGTGGCCGGTTGCGGCAAAAGCTGCATCGGCGCTGCCATCGCCGCCCGAAGCGGCGGCCGCCTGATCGAAGGCGACGCTTTCCACCCTGCCGAAAACATCCGCAAGATGAGCGCTGGCATCCCCCTGGACGACAGCGACCGTGCCGGCTGGCTGGTGCGTCTTGGTCAGGAGCTGCAAGCCACGACCCAGGCCGGGGAACGTCCGATCCTGACCTGTTCGGCCCTCAAGCGCCGCTATCGCGACTCCCTGCGCGATGCCATGCCCGGGCTGGTGTTCGTGTTCCTCGAACTGTCACCCGCCGAGGCGGAAAAACGCGTGCTGGCCCGCCCCGGGCATTTCATGCCGGCGAGCCTCATCGACAGCCAGTTCGCTGCCCTCGAGGCGCCACACGGCGAACCCCTGACCCTGGCACTTGACGCCACTCAGCCCATCGAAGCGCTTGCCGAAGCGGTGGACAGCTGGCTAAAGGGCCGCGGTGAGCCGGGCCTGGCACAAACCGCCTGACCGTGGCGGCTTTCCCGGCCCACCCAAGACAGCGCTACCCTGCCCCATAAGCGCAAGCAAAGTTACAAAAAAGCTACGCCAAAACAACGATAAGACCGAGGCCTTCAAACCATGTTCGGACTGGCTACTGATACCTTCCTGCTGCTCGACGCGCTGGTTACCATCGTCGGGCTGATCCTGCTGATCACCCACTTCAAAGTCCACCCTTTCGTCGCCCTGACCATCGCGGCCGGCTTCCTTGGCCTGACCTCCGGCATGCCGGTGGCCAAGGTCATGAAATCGTTCCAGGACGGTTTTGGCGGCGTGCTGGGCTTCGTCGGCATCGTGCTTGCCCTGGGCACCATGCTTGGCAAGCTGATGGCCGACTCCGGGGGGGCCGACCAGATCGCGCAAACCCTCATCCGTGCCTTCGGCAAGAAGAACGTGCACTGGGCGATGATGTTCGCCGCCTTCCTGGTGGGCATCCCGCTGTTCTTCGAAATTGGCTTCGTGCTGCTGATTCCGCTGGTGTTCATCGTCGCCCGGCGCTCCGGCGTGTCGCTGATCAAGATCGGCATTCCACTGCTGGCCGGCCTGTCGGTAGTGCACGGCCTGGTGCCCCCGCACCCGGGCCCGCTGCTGGCGATCGGCATCTTCCATGCCGACATCGGCAAGACCATCTTCTATGGCCTGATCGTGGCGCTGCCTACCGCCATCATCGCCGGCCCGCTGTTCGGTAACTTCATTTCCCGCTACATCCCGGGCACCCCGTCCCAGGAGCTGATGGACCAGATCGCCAAGGAGTCCGACCAGGGCAACCTGCCAAGCTTCACCATCACCCTGGTCACGGTGCTGCTGCCGGTGGTGCTGATGCTGCTGAAGACCTTCGCCGACGTGGTGCTGCCAGCCGAGCACATCGTGCGCCAGTGGATGGACCTGATCGGCCACCCCATCACCGCCCTGCTCGCTGCCCTGCTGCTGGCCTTCTACACCTTCGGCTCGGCCCGTGGCTTCAACCGCCAGCAGATCATGAAGATGCTCGACCAGAGCCTGGCACCGACCGCGGCGATCGTGCTGATCGTGGGTGCCGGCGGCGGCTTCAAGCAGATGCTGGTAGACACCGGCGTGGGCAACGTGATCGGGCAGATGGCCGTGCAGGCGGAGATTTCGCCGATCATGCTGGCCTGGCTGGTAGCGGCGGTAATCCGCATTGCCACCGGTTCCGCGACGGTCGCCACCATCACCGGCGCGGGCATCGTCGCACCGGTGATCGACCTGGTGCCTGGGGTCAACCGTGAGCTGCTGGTGCTGGCCACCGGCGCCGGCTCGCTGATCCTGTCCCATGTCAACGACGCCGGTTTCTGGCTGGTGAAGCAGTACTTCAACATGACCGTGGCGGAAACCTTCAAGACCTGGAGCATGATGGAGACCATCCTTTCGATCGTCGGCATCATCTTCATCATGTTGCTGTCGCTGGTGGTGTAACCGTTGATCGGGGTAATGGCACCTTGAAGCTTCGGGTAGGGCCGAACGGAAGTATCAGCCCTACCAGAAGCAAAGGAGCCTGCCATGCCCCGCTCAAGCATCCTGCTGATTGCCCTGCTCGCCGCGCCATTGGCCATCGCTGCCGGCACCGGCCCCACCTACCCCGACGACCCGCACAACCCGGCGCCCAAGCCGGGCGCGGACAGCACCCTCAACCCGATCGAAAAGCCCATGCCGCGGGACACCGACCCACGCATAAAAGGCAACGACCCGGACAGCCCGCCCGCTGAACAGAATGACAACCGGGATTTGCCGGGTATGGATGGCAGTGGCTCGGAAGGTACCGGGCGGCAGGGAGCAGCCGATAATCAGCGTTGATCAATGCCCTCAAATTCTAACAATCCCTGTAGGAGCGGCCTTGTGTCGCGAAAGGGCTGCAAAGCAGCCCCAGCAATTTCAACTGTTGCGCATCAATCCCGGGGCCGCGTTGCGGCCCTTTCGCGACACAAGGCCGCTCCTACAAATGCCCCTCCCACAAGGGGGCCCTCACCACTGGCGCTTGTCCGGCCTGGTCAGCCCCAGTTTCTCGATCCGGTAACGCAGCATGTCCCGCGACAACCCGAGCATGCGCGCCGACTTGGTCACGTTCCAGTCCGTGCGGTCCAGGGTCTTGCACACCAGGTCGCGCTCCATGTCCGGCAGGCTGGTGCCGGGCTCGGGTTCGTGCCGGGGCATTTCGAACACCGCAGGCGCCGCCTGTTGCACCAGCGGCTCGTCGATCAGGGTCATGCACAGGTTGAGCTGATGCGCCTGCACCACCTCGTTCGGTGCCAGCAGCACGGTCTGCTCCAGCATGTTGCGCAGTTCGCGCACATTGCCTGGCCAGCTGTAACCAAGCATCAGGTTTTCCGCCTCGGCGGAAAAACGCAGGTTCGGCTTGCCATAACGCCGGCCATGATGGGCCAGGAAATGCCGCGCCAGCAGCAGCACGTCCTGCCCGCGGGCATACAGGCGCGGTACCTTCAGGGCGATGATGCGCAGGCGGAAGAACAGGTCGCGGCGGAACTTGCCCTGCTGCACCATCTGCTCCAGGTTGCAGTTGGTAGCGCTGATCACCCGCAGGTCGACCTTGCGCTCCTTCACCGCGCCGATCCGGCGGATACTGCGGTCTTCCAGCAACTTGAGCAGCTTGGCCTGCAGCACCAGGTCCATCTCGCCAATCTCGTCGAGGAACAAGGTGCCGCCATCGGCAGCCTCCACCAGGCCCACCCGGCGCTCCTTGGCATCGGTAAAGGCGCCCTTCTCGTGGCCGAACAGCTCGGCCTCCAGCAGGTTGGCCGGGATCGAGGCACAGTTGAACTCGATGAACGGCCCCTTGCTGCGCGAACCATCGAAATGCAGGGCGCGGGCCACCAGCTCCTTGCCGGTACCGGTCTCGCCTTCGATCAGCACCGGTGGCAAGTCGTCGCTGGCCATGCGCCGCTCGGCATCCAGCACCTGGCGCAGGGTGTGCTTGAGGGTGAGCATCGTCGGTGATTCGCCGATCAACGCCTGCAACCCGGACTTCTGCGCCTCGCGCTCCTGGTAGAACGACAACGTGCGCTCCATGCGCTCGGCAGCCAGTGCCTTGTCCAGGGTCAGCTTGAGCTCGGCCAGCACCACCGGCTTGGTCAGGTAATGGAAGGCGCCCTCCTTCATTGCCTGCACGGCATCTTCGACATTGCCGTAGCCGGTCATCATGATCACTTTCAGGTCCGGCACCTGCGCCACCAAGGTACGCAGCAGGTCGTGCCCGCTCATGCCCGGCAGCGAGTTGTCGGTCAGCACCGCATCGGGCTGGCCCCGTTTGATCTGCTCCAGCGCCAGTTCCGCGCTGTGGCACACGGTGACCTCGAAGCCCTTGAGGCTGAGGTAGGTGCGAATATTGTCGGCGAGAATTTCATCATCCTCGACTACCAGGATGCTGTGCTCCATGGTCCCCTCCCGCTGCGATATTGAATGTGAGGCTGACGCGGGTTCCTTCCTCTTCGCGGCTGCTCAGGCTGACCGAGCCGCCAAAACGTTCCATGATGCGTTTGACCAGGGCCAGGCCTACGCCGAGGCCGCCCTGCTTGGTGGTGTAGAACGGCTTGAACACCATCCGTTCCTGCTGTTGGCTCATGCCCTTGCCGGTATCGCTGAGGACGAACTCGGCACGCTGCCCATCCTGCACATTGACCTGGGCACGCAGCATGCCGCCTTCGGGCATGGCTTCCAGGGCATTGGAGAACAGGGTGTTGAGAATTTGCGTGAGTTGTAGCGGCTGGCTGGCCACCCATTGTGCCGCGGGGCCTTCGTAGCAGAAGCGCACGCCGTTGCGTTCGATCTGCTGGGCGAAGGCCAGGTGGGTGTCCTCGATGGCCGTCACCAGGTCCACGGCCTCGGCGTCGTCACTGGTCGGGCGCAGCGACACCAGCAAGTCACGCACCCAGCGCGACATGCGGTCGACCTGGCTGATGATGTCGGTGATGTTCTTCTGCGCCGCGGGGTTGGCGATTTCCTGGGCCAGTTCGGCGCTGGAGCGAATGTTCGCCAGCGGGTTGCGCAAGCTATGCGCCACCGCCGAGGACATCTCGCCCAGGGCCACATAGGTTTCACTGGCCACCAGCCGATCCTGCTGCAGGTGCAGCAGCTGCGCCGCGCGGCGCACGATCCAGAACAGGCCGAAGTAGACCAGCGCCCCGCCCACCAGGGTCGAGGCCCAGATCAGCACGTAGCCGCGCTGGATGCGCCGCACCAGGTCTTGCGGCTCCTTGTAGATCTCCACCATCGCCAGCACCTGCTCGCCCTGGCTGTCGAACAGCGGGATGTAGTTCTCGATGAACAGGTAGCGCGGCTCACGCTGGAACTTCTGCTCTTCGCGGTCATCGTCGGCCTGGTGGTAGCTGGCCGACACCGCCTTGCGCGAGCGGAAGGCGCGGTCGAGGTCACCATCGGCCTCGATGCGCTTGCCGATCAGCTCCCGGTTGGTCGACCAGACGATGGTGCGGTCGCGTGCATAGACATTGGCCAGCAAGGTGTCCGGCAGGTGCTCGACATGGTCGAGGAACTCGACCCGGGTAGATTCAGCCAGGTCCGGGGTGAACTGCAGGTGCTGCTGGTCCAGGCGCGGGTCAAGCAACTCGCCCATGGTGGTGCCCGGCGGCAACTGCGAATGGCGCACTTCGGCCTGGGCCATGGCCTGGATGAACTGGGCGGTGAGCATGGCATCGCGCTCGACGCTGTCGCGCACCACGAAACGCGTCGACACATAACCCAGCCCGCCTGCCACCGAGGCGATGATCAGCAGGCTGATGACCGAGAACCAGCGCAGCAGGTTGAATTCGCGCAATGGCACGGCCACACCGCTGGCGGTAGTACTGGCCTTGTCTGGCACTTCATTATCCAGCATCTGCATCGCGTGCTTCCCGCGCAGGGCGTCCGTTCAGAAATGCAATCAAGGCGACGAACAGTAGCCAATTGATAGCACTCCACCCGTGCAGCCGCAGCTGCCATTTGTCGTGTGTTGCGCTCCGCCTGTCACGTTGCAAGAACCCAGCCAGCCACCCTAGTGATTTGATTAGTTGTTTACAATCAATAGGTTAATGAATTTTCCTAGATTCGCATGGAGGATAATCCCCCACATTTGGGGATTTTCACCCCAAAAACATAAGTCCTTTATAAACAGCAAGATACGAATATTTATCAATGTAAATTATCAGGATTCCATCAGCCGGAAACTCAACGAAACCCGGGTGCCATGGCCTTCACTGCTGCTGAGCCGGACGCTGCCACCGAAGCGTTCCATGATGCGTTTCACCAACACCAGGCCCACGCCCAACCCACCCTGCTTGGTGGTGAAGAAAGGCCGGAAGGCCATGCGCTGCTGCTCTTCGTTCATGCCTTTGCCGTTGTCGGACAGGCGCAGGGTCAGGTTACGCCGGTCATGGCGCACCACCTCGACACGCAACCGCCCACCCTGCTCCATCGACTCCAGGGCGTTGGCGATCAGGCTGCTGAAAATCTGCCGCAGTAACACCGGGTGCCCCAGCACCTGCACCGCCGGTAACGGTTGCAGGTCCAGGCTCACGCCGCCACGCGCCAGCAGCACCGCGTAGGTCTGCAGGCTTTCCTGCAATGCCAGCGGCAAATCCACCGCCACTGCCTCATCGTTGAGCGGGCGCAATGACTGCAACATCTGGCGGATCCACTGCGACATGCGGTCGACCTGGCTGATGATGTCGTTGACATTGCGCTGCGCCGGGCCGTCGTCGAACGCCTGGGCCAGCTCGGCACTGGAACGGATGCTGGCCAGCGGGTTGCGCAGGCTGTGGGCTACCGCCGAGGACACCTCGCCCAGTGCCACGTAGGTTTCGTTGCTGATCAGCCGCTTCTGCTGCACCGACAGCAGGCGCGCGGCGCGGTGCATGATGCCGTACAGGCCGACGTAGACCAGCCCGGCACCGACGGTGATCGCCAGCCAGATCAGGATCAGGCCATGCTCGATGCGCACGATCAGGTCATGGGGCTCCTTGTAGATCTCGACCATCGCCGTGACCTGCTCGCCATCGGCATCGAACAGCGGAATGTAGTTCTCGATGAACAACTGCTCGGGTGGGATGATGAACTTCTGCTCGGCGCGGGCCTGTTCGAAGTTGTGGTAGCTGGCCGAGACTCGCATCTTGTATTCGAAGGCCTTCTCCAGATCCTGGTCGCCTTCGATCAGCTTGCCGACCAGCGCCGGGTTGCTGGACCAGATCACCGTACGGTCCGGGGCATAGATGTTGGCCAGCAGCATGTCGGGCAGGTGGGCGATGTGGTCGAGAAACTCGCCACGCGCCCTGCGCCGGGCGTCCGGGTCGACATCGAGCAGGTTGGCGCGGTCGATGCGCGGGTCGAGCAGTTCACCCATGGTGCGCACATTGGGGATCGACACATGGCGCACTTCGGCATCGGCGATGGAGGTAATGAATTGCGCGGTGAGCAAGGCATCGCGCTCGATGCTCTCGTCGATGATGAAACGGCTGGAAATCAACCCCAGCCCGAGCGCTACCGAGAGGATGATGGCCAGGCTGACCCAGGCGTACCAGCGCAGCAGGTTGAACGGCTTGCGTGGGGTGGCCAGTTCGTTACCGGCGGGTACTTCAATAGCGTCGGAACGAGGGGCGATGTCCATGGCGGACTCCACAACTGGGCACCTTCAGAAGGTTATAGCCCAGAGTTGGGGAAACCATCGGGTCAGCTTGGTGGCATCCGCCGAAGGGTATTGTTTTGTTTCCGGTATTGAACGCACCTGCCTTGCAAAAATCCAGATGCTGACACGGTCCCTGTGGGAGCGGCTTTAGCCGCGAACACCGGCGCAGCCGGTGCCATGCACCGCGTTGGATTCTTCGCGGCTAAAGCCGCTCCCACAGGGGCCGCATTAGCTTCGAATGGGGCTACAGAGGCTAATCACCCGTCAATCCCTGCAACCTGCGGTACTCCCGCAGCACATTCGGTACATAGCGCCGGGTCTCGGCAAACGGCGGTACCGCACCACGGCGCAGCACAGCTTCGGGGCCGGCGTTGTAGGCCGCCACGGCCAGGGTGATGTCATTGTCGAACAAGTTGAGCATGCGCTTGAGGTAGCGGGCCCCGCCCTGCACGTTGTCTTCCGGGTCCAGGCGGTTTTCCACGCCCATCTCGCGGGCGGTATCCGGCATCAGTTGCATCAGCCCCACCGCGCCCGCCGGTGAGCGGGCCTTGGGGTTGTAGCCGGACTCGGCCTTGATCACCGCATGCAGCAACGCCGGGGGTACGTCGTGGGTACGCGCCGCGGCGGCGACCAGCTTGGCGTAGGGGCGGCCAGTGATGAGCTGCGCGTTGGCCGGGCCGGCCTGGGCCTTCGGCTCGCTGATCACCGTTTCATAGAGGCGCCCGGGTCGATGGACGTTGGTCAGTATGTAGCTGCCTTTGGCGTCGATGGAAATGTACACATCGGCCTGGGCAGCACCTGCCACCAGCCAGATCAAACCGAGAATGAGTCCACGCATGTCGGTCGCCTCTTCGTGGTACCCCCAAATTTGGGGGATATACCCCGGAAAACCCGAGGTCGATGACCACGACGCAAGCACTGTGCCGCTTTGCGTACCGCATGGTGCAAGGCGCCAGCGCAGGCGTGCACGGCTGTTGCATGGAGCCTGCAAAAGCTTGTCCCCATGCAGCGGAGGGCTTCACCATGCAGCGCAGAACCAACCCTCAACGTGGCTTCACCCTGCTCGAACTCCTGGTGGTGCTGGTGGTGCTCGGCCTGTTGGCCGGTATCGTCGCGCCCAAGTACTTCAGCCAGCTCGGCCGCTCCGAGGCCAAGGTGGCGCGGGCGCAGATAGAGGGGCTGAGCAAGGCCCTGGACCTGTACCGCCTCGAAGTCGGCCACTACCCCAGCAGTGAGCAAGGCCTGCAGGCCCTGGTGATCGCCCCCAGTGGCGAAGCGCGCTGGACCGGCCCATACCTGCAGAAGGCCGTGCCGCAAGACCCGTGGGGCCGCGCGTACATCTACCGGCAACCCGGCGAGAACGGCGGCGAGTACGACCTGCTGTCGATGGGCAAGGACGGCCAGCCCGGTGGCGACGGGGAAAACGCCGAAATCACCAGTTGGCAGTAGGGAGAACGGCCATGCGCTACAGCCTCAAGGCCCTGGGCAGGCAGGGCGTGGTGCAGTTGCAGATCGACGCCGAGGACGCCGACCAGGCCCGCCGCCAGGCCGAGGACCAGGGCCTGCGCGTGCTCAGCCTGCGTGGCCACGGCGGCGCCTTGCGCGGCATGGCCTGGCGCCGCGAAGCAAGCTTTGACCTGGTGCTGTTCAGCCAGGAACTTTCGACCCTGCTCAACGCCGGCCTGCCGCTGATCGACGCGCTGGAGAGCCTGGCGGAAAAGGCCCCCGCAGCGGCAACGCGCAAAGTGCTCGCCGAACTGGTCCGCCAACTGTACGAAGGCCGCTCGCTGTCCCAGGCCCTGGGCCAGCAGCCACGGGTATTCCCGCCGCTGTACGTGGCGCTGGTGCAATCCAGCGAGCGTACCGGCGCGCTCGGCGACGCCCTCGCCCGCTACATCAGCTACCGCCAGCGCCTGGACCTGGTACGGCAGAAGCTGGTGGGCGCCTCGGTGTACCCGTTGCTGCTATTGCTGGTGGGTGGTGGCGTGGTGCTGTTCCTGCTTGGCTACGTGGTGCCGCGTTTCAGCCAGGTATTCGAGGGCATGGGCACCGAGTTGCCCTGGCTGTCTCGGCTGCTGATGCAGATCGGCCTGTTCCTGCATGCCCAGCAATTGCCACTGGCGTTGGGCACCCTCGGCGTGGTCATGGCGCTGTGGCTGCTGCGCCGCCAGCCACGGGTGCGGCGCTGGGCGGCCTGCCAGCTGCGGCGCCTGCCGGCACTGCACCAACGCCTGATGATGTACGAACTGGCGCGCTTCTACCGCTCGTTGGGCATCCTGCTGCAAGGCGGTATCCCCATCCTCACCGCCATGGGCATGGCCCGCGGCCTGCTCGGCAGCGCGGCGGCCCAGGGCCTGGAGCACGCCAGCCAGCGGGTTGGCGAAGGGTTGCCGCTGTCCGACGCGCTGGAGGCCGGGCAACTGGTCACGCCGGTATCGCTGCGCCTGCTACGGGCCGGCGAGCAGTCCGGCAACCTGGGCGAGATGCTGGAGCGCTGCGCCGACTTCCATGACCAGGAAATCGGCCGCTGGGTGGAATGGTTCGTCAAGCTGTTCGAACCACTGCTGATGACCTTCATCGGCCTGCTGATCGGCCTGATCGTGATCCTGATGTACATGCCGATCTTCGAACTGGCCTCGAGCATTCACTGAATGGCCAGGCCCAGGCTTTCACGCAGGGTGGTGCCCTCGTAGGCAGTGCGGTATACCCCGCGTTCCTGCAGCAGCGGCACCACTTGCTCGGTAAAGCGGCGGAACTGCCCGGGGTGGCCGATATAGATGTTGAAACCATCCAGCGCCCGCGCCTCGAACCACTCGGCCATTCTGGCCGCTACCGTTGCCGGCGAACCGACGAAGGCCCCCGGCCGCAACTGGCGACCGAACTCTACCGCCTGGCGCAAGCTCAAGCCCTGCTCCCGTGCCTGGTCGGCAATGCGCCTGGCGTTGGTGAAGAAGCTGCTGCGCGCGTGCTCCAGGCTTTCTTGCGGGAATGGCGCATCGAGGTCGTACTGGCTGAAGTCGTGCCAGCCGAAGTTGCGCCCGAACTCCTTGAGCGCCAGCTCGAAGCTGTGGTCCTGCTGGTGGTAATGGCGCTCGATCTCGCGGGCGTGTTCGTCGGTGTCGCCGACATAGATCTCCGCCCCGGGCAATACCAGCAACTGCTCGGGGTCACGCCCCAGCCGCGCGGCGCGGCCTTTCACATCACGGTAGAACGCCTGGCCCTGCTCGATGCTGGCGGCGTGGGTGAAGATAACATCCGCGGTGGCGGCCCCAAGGTCACGCCCCTGCTGCGAATCGCCGGCCTGGAAGATGACCGGCTGGCCCTGTGGCGAGCGCTGGATGTTCAACGGCCCCACCACCGAGAAGTGCTCGCCCTTGTGGTTCAGGGCATGCATCCGGCTGGGGTCGAGGAACTGCCCGGTGGCCCGGTTGCGCGGGAAGGCGCCGTCTTCATAGGAACGCCACAGGCCCTGCACCACCGCGACGTGCTCCTGGGCGCGGGCATAGCGGGTGTCGTAGTCGTAGTGCTCGTCGCGGCCATAGTTGCCGGCGGTGCCGGCGTCGCCACTGGTGACCACGTTCCAGCCGGCGCGGCCCTTGCTGATCAGGTCCAGCGAGGCAAGGCGGCGGGCGACGTTGAAGGGTTCGTTGTAGGAAGTGGTCAGGGTGCCGACCAGGCCGATGTGGCGTGTGCTTACCGCCAGCGCCGAAAGCAGGGTCAGCGGCTCCAGGCGGTTGAGGTAATGGGACGGCGAGCCGGGGGTGATGTACTGGCTGTCGACGATGAACATCAGGTCGAACAACGCCGCCTCGGCCTGGCGGGCGATGTCGATGTACCAGTCGATATTGACGCTGGCGTCGGCAGGCAGCTCCGGGTCGAGCCACAGGTTGTGCCGGCCAGGGCCGCCGCAGCCCATGGTCAGGGCACCGAGCTTGATCTTGCGGGTGGTCATGGGTATTCCTCGGAAATGGTGGTGGCTGGTCCGGCCTCTTCGCGGGTAAACCCGCTCCCACAGGAATTGCGCAGTATTCGAGTGCTGCACTGCCCCCTGTGGGAGCGGGTTTACCCGCGAAAGGGCCGGTACAGGCGTAATCAGTGCTCGAACGCCGCCGCGAACGAGGTATCGAACAGGCTGGCCGCCGGGTAGGCCTTGATCAGCCCCAGCCCGGCAAAGAAGTCCACGGTCTTCTGCGCCTCCACGATCACCTGCGGGTTCAGTGCCGCCACATCGGTACGCGCCCTGGCAAACCAGGCCCGGGCGATGTCGCGGTCGGCACGGGTGCGCCTGGCCCAGGCATCGGCATACGCCTCGGTGTGGGCGGGGTCGCTCAGGGTCCAGTCACGGGCCTTCTTCAGGCGCTGGAGAAAATCACTGATCTGCGCCCGCTTGGCCTCCACCGCCTTGGCATTGGCCACCACGAAGCTCTGCGCCGGGATCAGCCCTTCGGCCGTGGCCAGCACCCGGGCGCCTTGGCGCTCCTGCTGGGTGACATAGGGTTCCCAGGTGGCGATCACATCCACCGAACCACCATCCAGGGCATGCGACGCATCCAGGGCGCTGAGGTAGCGCAGCTCCAGGGCGTCACGCGGCACCGCTGCCTTGTCCAGCGCGCTGAACAGCAGTTGCTGGCTCCAGGAACCCTTCCAGATCGCCGCACGCTTGCCACGCAGGTCTTCGAGGCGGTGAATGTTCGAGTCCTTGCGTGCCAGGATGGCCACGCCCTCCAGGTTCTGCCGGCTGACCGCAATCACCTTGATCGGCGCACCCAGCGCACCGAGGAACAACGGCGGCGCATCGCCCAGCAGGCCGATGTCCAGGCTGCCCACGTTCAGCGCCTCGGCCACCGGCGAGCCGGCGGTGAACTGCTTCCATTCCAGGGTATAGGGCAGGTCGTCGAGCACGCCGGCCGCTTCCATCACGGCGCGGGCATTGAAGCTCTGGTCGCCAACCACCAGGGTTTGCGCGGCGGCCGCCAGGCTGAGGGAGCTGGCCAGCACACCGGCGGCCAATTGCTTGAGGTATCGCACGTTCGTCTCCAGGTACCGTCGAGGTACATAAGGCCGATCCGCGCGTGCGGTCTCGTGGGGTAATCGCGGGCTTGCTGTTCGTTGCGCCCATTTCAAAACAGATCAGCCAAGCTGTAAATGCATTTTTTGCATATTAGCTTATGAATATTTTTACTTTTAAGAATACTCACCGCATTTGCTAGAGTTTAACCAAACCGTCAGCCGAGCCTGAACCATGAGCCAACCCCTGCGCCTCGAGCGCCTGCGCCACTTCATCGACGCACTTTCGCAACTGCTGGACCGGGAAACCGACGAAGCCACCCTCCTCGACCAGGGCCAGGGCCTGCTGCGCAGCCTGGTCGCCCATGACGACTGGCTGCCCGAGGCGCTGGCGCAGCCGGACCCGGCCCGTTACCAGCAATACCTGCTGCATTGCGATTCGCGCCAGCGCTTTTCCATCGTCAGTTTCGTCTGGGGGCCAGGCCAGCAGACGCCGATCCACGACCACCGGGTGTGGGGCCTGATCGGCATGTTGCGCGGCGCCGAATACTCGCAAGGCTTTGTCCGTAGCGAGCACGGTACGTTGCTGCCGGCAGGCGAGCCGGTGCGCATCGACCCCGGCCACGTGGAGGCCGTATCGCCGCGCATCGGTGATATTCACCAGGTCAGCAACGCCTTCGCCGACCAGGTGTCGATCAGCATTCACGTGTATGGCGCCAACATCGGCGCCGTCAGCCGTGCCGTGTACCTGCCCGACGGCAGCGAGAAACCGTTCATTTCCGGCTATTCCAACACCCTTCTGCCCAATATCTGGGACCTGTCCAAAGAGAACCCTGCCCCATGAGTACCGTAGCCACCCGCGCCTTCCACGACATTCGTCGGGCATTGCTGGCCCATGAAGAACTGGCGCTGATCGATGTACGCGAGGAAGACCCGTTCGCCCAGGCACACCCGTTGTTCGCCGCCAACATTCCGTTGTCGAAACTGGAGCTGGAGGTGTTTGCCCGGGTCCCCCGGCGCGACACCGCCATCACCCTGTATGACGACGGCGAAGGCCTGGCGGCCCAGGCCGGCCAGCGTCTGACGGCACTGGGCTACAGCGATGTGGCACTGCTCGAAGGTGGCCTGGCCGGCTGGCGCGCAGCAGGCGGCGAACTGTTCCGCGACGTCAACGTGCCAAGCAAGGCCTTTGGCGAACTGGTGGAAAGCGTGCGCCACACCCCATCGCTGGCAGCCGAACAGGTGCAAGCGCTGCTGGATGCCAAGGCCGATGTGGTGGTGCTCGACGCCCGCCGCTTCGACGAATACCAGACCATGAGCATCCCGGGTGGCATCAGCGTCCCGGGTGCCGAACTGGTACTGCGGGTGGCCGAGCTGGCGCCCGACCCTGCCACCCAGGTGATCGTCAATTGCGCCGGGCGCACCCGCAGCATCATCGGCACCCAGTCGCTGGTCAACGCCGGCATCCCCAACCCGGTGGCGGCCCTGCGCAACGGCACCATTGGCTGGACCCTGGCCGGGCAAACCCTGGCCCACGGCCAGCAACGGCGTTTCGCCGAGGTTACCGACAGCACCCGTGCCGATGCCGCACAGCGCGCGCGCAGCGTGGCCGACCGCGCCGGCGTGGCCCGCCTGGAACCCGAAGGCCTGGCCGCCTGGCAGGCTGATACCAGCCGCACCACCTACCTGTTCGACGTGCGCACGCCCGAGGAATACGCCCAGGGCCACCTGCCGGCCAGCCGCAGCGTGCCGGGCGGGCAGCTGGTGCAGGAAACCGACCATGTCGCCAGCGTACGCGGGGCGCGCATCGTGCTGGTGGACGATGACGGCGTGCGGGCCAACATGAGCGCTTCGTGGCTGGCGCAGATGGGCTGGCAGGTGGCAGTGCTGGACGGTTTGTCAGCGGCGGACTTCAGTGCAGCCGGCGAGTGGCAGGCGCCGCAGCCGGTGTTGCCAGCGGTGACCGAAATCGGTGTCGAGGAACTGGATGACTGGCTGCAAGCGCCAGGCACCGTGCTGCTGGACTTCACCAGCAGTGCCAACTATGTGAAACGGCACATTCCAGGCGCTTACTGGGCGATTCGCGCGCAGTTGCCACAGGTGCTGGAGCGCTTGCCGATAGCCGAGCGCTATGTGCTGACCTGCGGCAGCAGCCTGTTGGCGCGCTTTGCGGCGCTGGACTTGCAGGCACTGACGCAAACCCCGGTGTACGTGCTGGACGGCGGAACGGCGCGCTGGATTGCGGCGGGCAAGGCGCTGGAGAGCGGCGAAACGCGCTTGGCCGTGGCGCGTACCGACCGTTATCGCCGGCCTTATGAAGGGACGGACAACCCGCACGAGGCGATGCAGGGGTATCTGGACTGGGAGTTCGGCTTGATTGCCCAGTTGGAGCGCGATGGCACCCATGGGTTCCGCGTATCGAGCTGAGATTGCCGGGGGCGCGTTGCGCCCCTTTCGCGACACAAGGCCGCTCCTACAGGGGAACGCGTAAGCTGTAGGAGCGGCCTTGTGTCGCGATGGGCTGCAACGCAGCCCCAGAAATCCCAACCATGCCGCAAATCGATGAACGACTCACACATATCATTCATCGTGATAATAACCTTCGCCCCGTTCGATTCGTGCATCACGCGCAAGACACTCACACTCCGCCCACTACTAATACATTGGCGGAGTTCTCCATGGAACAATCACTCAAACCCTTGCGCTTCCCCCTCGCTGCCCTGGCAGTGGTGGTGATCAGCGCTTGCGGTCGAACCCCCGACGCCGTGCAGGCTCCCGCCGCGCCGAAGGTCAGTGTGGCCAAGGTGATCGAGCAACCGATCAACGAATGGGACGAGTTCACCGGCCGTCTCGAAGCCCCGGAAACCGTCGAGGTTCGCCCGCGGGTCTCCGGCCAGATCGACCTGGTGGCCTTCACTGAAGGCGCCCAGGTCAAGATAGGCGACCTGCTGTTCCAGATCGACCCACGCCCGTTCCAGGCAGACGTCCGCCGCCTCGAAGCCCAGCTACAGCAAGCCAAGGCCACCGCCATCCGCAGCGCCAACGAAGCCCGCCGTGGCGAACGCCTGCGTGACAGCAACGCCATTTCCGCAGAACTGGCCGAATCGCGTAGCAGCGCCGCCGCCGAAGCCCGCGCCGGGGTCGACGCGATCCAGGCCCAGCTCGACCTGGCACGCCTGAACCTCAGCTTCACCCGTGTCACCGCGCCCATCAGCGGCCGCGTCAGCCGCGCCCAGTTCACCGCCGGCAACATCGTTACCGCCGATGTCACCCCGCTGACCAGCGTGGTCTCCACCGACAAGGTCTACGCCTACTTCGACGCCGACGAGCGCGTTTACCTCAAGTACACCCAGCTGGCCCGCGAAGGCCAGCGCGGCCAGAGCACCCCGGTGTACCTGGGCCTGACCAACGAAACCGGCAACCCGCACCTGGGCCAGATGAACTTCGTCGACAACCAGGTCAACCCGCGCACCGGCACCATCCGGGGCCGTGCCGTGTTCGACAACAGCGACGGCCAGTTCACCCCAGGCCTGTATGCACGCCTGAAGCTGGTGGGCAGCGCCCAGTACCAGGCCGTGCTGATCAACGACGAAGCCGTGGGCACCGACCTTGGCAAGAAGTTCGTGCTGGTCATGGACAAGGACAACAAGGCCGCCTACCGCGCCGTGGAGCTGGGGCCGAAGCTGGAAGGCCTGCGCATCGTGCGCAGCGGCCTGGGCAAGGACGACCGCATCGTGGTCAAGGGCCTGCAGCGTGTGCGCCCTGGCTCACCGGTCACCCCGGAAGAGACACCGATGGCCAGCGAACAGACCCTCGCCGCCCTCGCCCAGCAGCGCCAGGCCCTGGAGGCCAGCAACCCGGCGCCGAAGGTGGCGGGCAACAACGTGAAAGTCGCCAGCGCCCAGGCGCCACGCGGTTAAGGGACCACACCGATGAACTTCTCGAAATTCTTCATTACCCGGCCAATCTTCGCCGCGGTGCTGTCGCTGGTGCTGCTGATCGCGGGTTCGATCTCGCTGTTCCAGCTGCCGATCAGCGAATACCCCGAAGTGGTGCCGCCCACGGTGGTGGTGCGCGCCAACTTCCCCGGCGCCAACCCCAAGGTCATCGGCGAAACCGTCGCCGCGCCACTGGAGCAGGCGATTACCGGCGTGGAGAACATGCTGTACATGTCCTCCCAGTCCACTGCTGACGGCAAGCTGACGCTGACCATCACCTTCGCCCTGGGCACCGACCTGGACAACGCCCAGGTGCAGGTGCAGAACCGCGTCACCCGTACCCAGCCCAAGCTGCCAGAGGAAGTGACCCGCATCGGTATCACCGTCGACAAGGCCTCGCCCGACCTGACCATGGTCGTGCACCTGACCTCGCCGGACAACCGCTACGACATGCTCTACCTGTCCAACTACGCCATCCTCAACATCAAGGACGAGCTGGCGCGCCTGGGCGGCGTGGGCGATGTGCAGCTGTTCGGCATGGGCGACTACTCGCTGCGCGTGTGGCTGGACCCGAACAAGACCGCTTCGCGCAACCTCACCGCCAGTGATGTGGTGGCTGCGATCCGCGAACAGAACCGCCAGGTGGCCGCCGGCCAGCTGGGCGCCCCACCCGCCCCGGGTTCGACCAGCTTCCAGCTGTCGATCAACACCCAGGGTCGTCTGGTCAATGAGGAAGAGTTCGAGAACATCATCATCCGCGCCGGTGCCGATGGCGAAATCACCCGCCTGAAGGACATCGCCCGGGTCGAACTCGGCTCCAGCCAGTACGCCCTGCGTTCGCTGCTGAACAACCAGCCGGCGGTGGCCATCCCGATCTTCCAGCGTCCAGGCTCCAACGCCATCGAGATCTCCGACGAAGTGCGGGCGAAGATGGCCGAGCTGAAGAAGGACTTCCCCGAGGGCATGGACTACAGCATCGTCTATGACCCGACCGTGTTCGTCCGTGGTTCCATCGAAGCCGTGGTACACACCCTGTTCGAAGCGCTGGTGCTGGTGGTGCTGGTCGTCATCCTGTTCCTGCAGACCTGGCGTGCCTCGATCATCCCGCTGATGGCCGTGCCGGTATCGCTGATCGGTACCTTTGCCGTGATGCACCTGTTCGGCTTCTCGCTCAACGCGCTGTCATTGTTCGGCCTGGTCCTGGCCATCGGTATCGTGGTGGACGACGCCATCGTCGTGGTGGAAAACGTCGAACGCAACATCGGCCTGGGCCTGAAACCGCTGGAGGCCACGCAAAAGGCCATGGGCGAAGTGACCGGGCCGATCATCGCCACCGCCCTGGTGCTGTGCGCCGTGTTCGTGCCTGCCGCGTTCATTTCCGGCCTGACCGGGCAGTTCTACAAGCAGTTCGCCCTGACCATCGCCATTTCCACAGTGATCTCGGCATTCAACTCGCTGACCCTGTCGCCGGCCCTGGCTGCCGTGCTGCTGAAGGACCACCATGCGCCCAAGGACCGTTTCTCGCGGTTCCTGGAAAAACTGCTGGGCAGCTGGCTGTTCGCCCCGTTCAACCGCTTCTTCGACCGCGCTTCCAACCGCTACGTCGGCGGCGTGCGTCGGGTCATCCGCTCCAGCGGCATCGCCCTGTTCGTGTATGCCGGCCTGATGGGCCTGACCTACCTGGGCTTCTCGTCCACCCCGACCGGTTTCGTACCGGCCCAGGACAAGCAGTACCTGGTAGCGTTCGCCCAGCTGCCTGACGCGGCTAGCCTCGACCGCACCGAAGCAGTGATCAAGCGCATGAGCGAAATCGCCCTGAAGCAGCCTGGCGTGGCCGACTCGGTAGCCTTCCCGGGCCTGTCGATCAACGGTTTCACCAACAGCCCGAACAGCGGCATCGTGTTCACCCCGCTCAAGCCGTTCGACGAGCGCAAGGACCCGAGCCAGTCGGCGGCGGCCATCGCTGCTGCACTGAATGCCCAGTTCGCCGACATCCAGGACGCCTACATCGCGATCTTCCCGCCACCGCCGGTACAAGGCCTGGGCACCATCGGCGGCTTCCGCCTGCAGATCGAAGACCGTGGCAACCTGGGCTACGAGGCGCTGTACAAGGAAACCCAGAACATCATCGCCAAGAGCCACAACGTGCCGGAACTGGCGGGCCTGTTTACCAGCTACCAGGTCAACGTGCCGCAGGTCGATGCCGCCATCGACCGGGAAAAGGCCAAGACCCACGGCGTGGCGATCACCGACATCTTCGACACCCTGCAGGTCTACCTGGGCTCGCTGTACACCAACGACTTCAACCGCTTTGGCCGTACCTACCAGGTCAACGTCCAGGCCGAGCAGCAGTTCCGCCTCGATGCCGAGCAGATCGGCCAGCTGAAGGTGCGCAACAACCTCGGCGAGATGATCCCGCTGGCGACCTTCCTCAAGGTCAGCGACACCTCCGGGCCTGACCGGGTGATGCACTACAACGGTTTCATCACCGCCGAGATCAACGGCGCCGCGGCACCGGGCTACAGCTCCGGCCAGGCCGAAGCTGCAATCGAGAAGCTGCTGAAAGAGGAACTGCCCAACGGCATGACCTTCGAGTGGACCGACCTGACCTACCAGCAGATCCTCTCGGGCAACACTGCGCTGTTCGTGTTCCCGCTGTGCGTACTGCTGGCCTTCCTGGTGCTTGCCGCCCAGTACGAAAGCTGGAGTCTGCCGCTGGCGGTGATTCTGATCGTGCCGATGACGCTGCTGTCGGCCATCACCGGGGTGATCGTGTCGGGTGGTGACAACAACATCTTCACCCAGATCGGCCTGATCGTACTGGTGGGCCTGGCGTGCAAGAACGCGATCCTGATCGTCGAGTTCGCCAAGGACGAACAGGCCAAGGGGCTCGACCCGCTGGCAGCGGTACTGGAAGCCTGCCGCCTGCGCCTGCGGCCGATCCTGATGACCTCGATCGCCTTCATCATGGGTGTGGTTCCACTGGTGTTCAGCTCCGGTGCAGGTTCTGAAATGCGCCATGCCATGGGTGTGGCGGTGTTCTCGGGGATGATCGGCGTGACCGTGTTCGGCTTGTTCCTGACCCCGGTGTTCTTCTTCCTGATTCGCCGTTTCGTCGAGCGTCGCCAGGCCCGCAAGGCCGAACGCGCCCACTCGCTGGAGAGCCATGCATGAACCTGCTCAAACCCTTGACCCCGAGCCTGCTGGCGCTGGCCCTGGCGGCCTGCGCGGTAGGCCCGGACTACCAGGCGCCGGCCACCGAGCCTGCGCAGCTGGCCAGCGATGTACAGGCCAAGGCCTACGACCGTAGCCGTTTCGAAAGCCTGTGGTGGAAGCAGTTCGACGACCCAGTACTGAACCAGCTGGTGCAGGCTTCGCTGGACGGCAACCGTGACCTGCGCGTGGCCTTCGCCCGCCTGAAGTCGGCCCGTTCGATCCGTGAAGACGCCGAGAACGACCAGTTCCCGGTGGTCACCAGCCGCGCCAGCAGCGACCTCGGCAAGGGCCAGGTCCCCGGCCAGACCACGCAACGGGTGAACAGCGAACGCTATGACCTGGGCCTGGACATGGCCTGGGAGCTTGACCTGTTCGGCCGCATCCAGCGCCAGATCGAAGCCAGCGAAGCCCAGGAAGCGGTAGCCGCGGCCGACCTGCAGCAGTTGCAGGTCAGCCTGATCGCCGAGCTGGTCGATGCCTACGGCCAGCTGCGCGGCGCGCAGTTGCGCGAGAAGATCGCCTTGGCCAACCTCAAGACCCAGCAGGAATCGCGGGCCATCACCGAAACCCTGCGCGATGCCGGGGTGGGCAACGACCTTGACGTGGTACGGGCCGACGCGCGCCTGGCCGGGGTCGAAGCCACCGTGCCGCAACTGCAGGCGGAACAGGCGCGGGCCCGGCATCGCATCGCCACCCTGCTCGGCCAGCGCCCCGAGGCGCTCAGCGTCGACCTGTCGCCCAAGGCCCTGCCGGCCATCGCCAAGGCGCTACCGGTGGGTGACCCGGGTGAACTGCTGCGCCGCCGCCCGGACATCCGCAGCGCCGAACGCCAGCTGGCGGCTGCCACCGCCAACGTCGGCGTGGCCACGGCCGACCTGTTCCCCCGCGTCAGCCTCAGCGGCTTCCTCGGCTTTACCGCTGCCCGTGGCTCGCAGATCGGCTCCTCGGCAGCCAATGCCTGGGCGCTGGGCCCGAGCATCACCTGGGCGGCCTTCGACCTGGGCAGCGTGCGCGCCCGCCTGCGCGGTGCCAAGGCCGATGCCGAAGGGGCACTGGCCAACTATGAACAGCAGGTGTTGCTGGCCCTGGAAGAATCGGCCAACGCCTTCAGCGACTACGACAAGACCCAGCAGCGGCTGCTGTCGCTGATGCGCCAGAGCGACGCCAGCCGCAAGGCGGCGGAACTGGCCTCGATTCGTTATCGCGAGGGTACGGTGGACTACCTGGTGCTGCTCGATGCCGAGCGTGAGCGGCTGAGCGCCGAAGATGCTCAAGCCCAGGGCGAGGTCGAGCTGTACCGCGGCATCGTCTCCATCTACAAGGCCCTGGGCGGCGGCTGGCAACCGGAGACTGTAGCCAGCGCGCGCTGATACACCCGTTTCAACGACTCCTTTGGTTGGCTCCTCCCCCAACCGTTTGCCCCGCTGGCCTTGGTCCGCGGGGCTTTTTTATGCTGATTGAGGGTGTGTGCAGGGTGCATGCCTCTGAATCTTCAGCGCCTATGAGACCGAGCGCCGCCCGCGCGGCGCATCGCCGGCAAGCCAGCTCCCACAGGTACTCCACCGCTTTTGAGACCTGTGGTTCACCTGTGGAAGCTTGCTTGTGCATGCCTTGAAGTTGGTGCGGACCATGTAGGAGCTGGCTTGCTGGCGATCGAGGGCAAAGCCCTCGCCTAGCTTCTAGAGCTGTAAGACATTTCCGAACCAGAAACCAAATGCTTCAGTTCGAACGCCCTGTCGAATTATCCTACAGCACCTGTCGGAAGGTGCTGTCTTGGCTGGGAAGCACACCAGGTTTAATGTCCTCGGCTCGCCTTTTCAGGTGATTTGCCTCACTTCTGTTGCCCATTCCTTTCTGTTTTAGTCGGTGTCGATAATGGACATTTACAGGCTTGATGTTATATCGGTATCGATATAATTTGTGTGCAGGCTCCTGGAATCTGTGCATTGCCATGTACGCCAGAAAGGTGCAGCGGCATGACCAAATACACGGGTGAGGCATGAGGCGCAAGCGCAGCTGGCGATTGGAGCGATGGCGAAGGGATATGCGGCATGTGGGACGGTCAGAAGCCTATTGAATGGGTAGGCGGCAGCAAGGATGATGTGCGCAGGTTTCCACCAGTGGCGAGGCAGCGGGCTGGGTATCAGCTGGACTTGATCCAGTCCGGTGAAGAACCTACCGACTGGAAGTCGATGGAGAATGTGGGGCGGGGTGTGCGGGAGATCCGCATCAAGTGTAAAGACGGTGCTTTTCGCGTGTTCTATGTTGTGAACCGCCCGGAAGCTGTCTATGTCCTGCATGCATTCCGCAAGACAACTGAAAAGACGGATAAGCGCGATATTGATGTGGCGAAAGCCCGTTTCAAGTCGCTGGACTGAGAGGTGATCAACAATGGCGAATGAACGCTCGGCATCTGTATGGGACGCGTTGGCTGATACGCCAGAAGAGGCCGACAACCTTCGGCTGCGCTCGCAGTTGATGCGGATTTTGGTCAAGACGGTGCGTGCCTGGGATCTACCTCAGAAGGATGCGGCGCGTCGGCTACATGTCACTCAACCGCGCTTGAGTGAGCTGTTGAATGGGAAGATTGACAAGTTTTCCCTGGATGCCATGGTAAATCTGCTGGCCAATGCCGATCTGGAAGTGGATTTCACGGTGAAGGAAAAGCTCGCCTGAATCGGTGGCTGGACCATGAGGGCCAGGCCTTGCCGTTTTCAACTCGCACCGAACTGAGGCGTCGTAAGACATTTCCGAACCTGAAACCAAGCGCTACCTTCGATATCGTGTCGTACAAACAAGGGGTCGCGCGCGCCAGGCACAGAAGAGACTGGCCCGAAACAGATGTGGGAGCTGGCTTGCCGGCGATGCGCCGCGCGGGCGGCGCTCGGTCTCACAGGCGCAGAAAATGTCGAGACAGGCACCTGGTTGCATTTACCCCCCGGCTAGCCCAAGCTCTGCCCTTCCCGCCGCCACGGATCGTCCGATGCCCAGACGCAACCGCTACCTGATCGCCCTGTTGCTGTTGATCCTGGTATCGGCCCTGTTCGGCTACCTGTGGCGCGACACTCCGCCAGCCCCGCCAACCCTGCCCGCGCACAGCTACGCCAAGGCCCTGCGCCAGGCTCATGAGGGCCAACCTGGCGCTGCACGGGTGCTGTACCAACAATTGCAGCGCACCGACCTGCCACCCATCCGCCGAGCGGCCTTGTATGCCGAACTGCCCAACTACCCTTCGCCCCAGGCATTGAAACTCGCCCGCCAGGACCTGGAACATGCCGACCCGCTGGTGCGCCGTGCAGCCATTGCCGGCATCCGCCGCCTGCTGCCGGCGGCGCAGCGCAGCCTGGTACTCGGCCCGCTGCTGGATGACGACGAGCAAAGCGTACGCTTTGCCGCGGTAGATGCCCTGCTCGGCCTTGCCCCGGATGACATCGGCCTGTATTTCGGCCCGCTGCAGGTCGCCCTGGAGCAATACCAGCAGGCCCTGGAGCAACAACCCGAAGACGCAGACGCCCAGGTCCACCTGGCGCGCCTGTACCTGCACGAAAACGACTACACCCTGGCCGCCACAGCCCTGCAGCGGGCCCTGACGGTAGCGCCAGGCAACCTCGACGCACTGGCGACCCAGGTACGCCTGCTGGAACGCCAGGGCCATCACGACGCCTCGCGTCAGGTACTGGGCAAAGCCCTGGCGCTGAGCCCCGACTCGGCCTTTCTGCAGTACGAACTGGGGCTCTGGCTGAACCGTCACGAGCAGCGCGAATACGCCTTGCTGGCCTTGTCCCGCGCCGTCGAACTGGACCCGGACAACGCCGACTACCGCTATACACTGGCGGTCACCCTGCATGAACTGGAACAACTCGACGCCGCGCAAAAGCAACTGGAAACCGTGCTCAGCCGCCAGCCGGCCAATCGCCGGGCACGGGTGTTGCTGATCCAGTACTGGAAGGAAACCGGCCAGTTGCAGAACGTGCAGGTACTGCTGGCCGAACTGGAGCGGCAGAACCCGGACGACCCCGTGCTGCAACAGGGTCTGTAGGCAACGTCCGAAAATTTGTTGAACCCTGGGGCTGTGCCCAAGGTCCAGTGGATATCAGACCACCCTGCAGGAGAGTCGTTTTGGCCAGTTCGTTGGCGCTGGACGAACGTGCATTGATCCTGGCGCCCCCGCCAATAGCCGCGGATACTGCTCGCCTGCTCGCTTCTGCGGGCATCGACAGCCTGTGCGCGGTCGACCTGGCCAACCTGCAAGCCTGCCTGGCCGAAGGCGCGGGCCTGGCGATCATTGCCGAGCAAGTGTTCAAACAGGGCCCAAGCGCGTTGCTGCAGGCATTCATCGACCAGCAACCGTGCTGGTCGGACCTGCCCATCGTGCTGCTCGGTCAAGGGAGCCAAGCGGCCAAGGGCTCGACCAACCACCCGGTAGGCAACCTGTTCCTGCTGGTCGCACCGTTCGAAAACGCCCAGCTGCTGCACACGACCCAGTCCGCCCTGCGCAACCGGCGCCGGCAGTACCTGGCGCGCGACCAGCTGCAGGACCTGCAGCAACGCCTTGACGCCCAGGCCGCGCCTCCCGGCGAAGACCAGCAGCGCAGCGAGTTCGCCCGCCACCAGACGCGCAAGATGGAGGCCATCGGCCAACTGGCCGGGGGGGTCGCTCATGACTTCAACAACCTGCTCACCAGCATTGGCGGCAGCTTCGAGCTGATCGACCGGCGCTTGCGCCAGGGCCGCAGCGACGGCCTGGACAACGTGCTGCGCATGGGCCGCGAGGCGGTGTCGCGCGCCGCCCGCCTGACCCACCGCCTGCTGGCTTTCTCTTCCCGGCAATCGCTGCACAGCCAGCAGGTCGACCTGCACGACCTGCTCCAGGCCAAGCGTTTGAAGGCTTGCCTGAGCCCGGCCGTGAACCTGCACGTGCAAATCGCCAAGGGCCTGTGGTCGGTCGAAGCCGATGACCAGCAGTTGCAGGAAGCCCTCGACAACGTGCTGCTCAATGCCTGCGAAGCCATGCCCAGTGGCGGCCAGCTGCGCATCGAGGCAAGTAACCAGCACATCGGCGCCGGGCAATTCCCCGGCGGTGCCCTGTGCGCCGGCGACTATGTACGCCTGCGAATCGTCGATGACGGCCAGGGCATGGCGCAAAGCACGCTGGAGCATGCCTTCGAGCCGTTCTTCAGCACCAAGGCGATCGGCCAGGGCATCGGCCTGGGCCTGTCGATGGTGTACGGCTTCAGCAAGCAATCCCACGGCCATGTCACCCTGCACAGCCAGATCGGCCAAGGCACCCGGGTGGACCTGTACCTGCCGCGCCATGTCGACCAGGACCAGGCACCGGTCAACCCCGTGCAGCCCGTGCGAGGCTACCAGGGCAATCACGTGCTGGTGGTCGAGGACGACCCGCATGTACGCCAATTGCTATGCCAGGCCCTGCGCGAGGATGGCTTTGCCTGCCACAGTGCCGCCGACGCCAACGAAGGCCTGAAGGTACTGCGGTCGACACAACCGGTGGATCTGCTGGTCAGCGATGTCGGCTTGCCCGGCATGAATGGCCGCCAGCTGGCCGAGATTGCACGCAACTTGCGGCCACGCTTGCCAGTACTGTTCATCACCGGCTATGCGGAAACGGCCATGGCCCGCGAGGGTTTCCTGGAGGCGGGCATGCACCTGATCTGCAAGCCCTTCGAGCTGAAGCAGCTGCAGGCCCAGGTGACCCAGATACTGGGTAAGCCCTGAACCGCTTCACTCCTCCAGCATGCGTAGCGCCTCATCCACCAGGTCCGCCAGCGCGAACGGCTTGTTCATCAATGCCGTGCCCGGCTGCTCGAGCAACTGCGCTTCGATCGGCTGACCCGCATAGCCGGTGATGAACAGGATCTTCTGCAACGGCAGCTGCATGCGCATGGCCTTGGCCACCTGGCGGCCACTGAAACCACCCGGCAAGCCGATGTCGGTGATTACCAGGTCGAACGGGCCGTCATGGCGGAAGCGCTCCAGCGCACTATTGGCGTCGCCCACATCAATGACCTCGAAACCACGCTCGGTCAGGTACTCGCGCATCACCGCACGCAAACCGAGCTCGTCATCGACCAGCAACAGGCGCTGCCCCCCGGCCAGGCGCTGCGAGCGCTGCACCAGCGCGGGCGCCTCGGGTAGCGGGTCATGGCACCTTGGGAAAAGCATGCAGACCTTGGTGCCCTGGTTCGGCTCCGACTCGATCCAGGCGTAGCCCCCCGACTGGCCGACAAACCCATACACCATCGACAAGCCAAGCCCTGAGCCACGCCCGACCGGCTTGGTGGTGAAGAACGGTTCAAAGGCCCTGGCAATGTCCACCGCCGGCATGCCGCGGCCATCATCCTCCACATGCAAGGCAACGTAGTCGCCTGGCGGCAGGCCGCCCTCATCCGGGAAACACGTCGTCAGCCGCTGGTTGACACTGCGCAGCGTGACATTGCCGCGATCCAGGCACGCTTCGCGGGCGTTGGTGCAAAGATTGATCAAGGCATTTTCAAGCTGGGAAACATCAAGGTTCACCGCCCACGGCGTGACATCCAGCTGCCAGTGCAAACGCATCTCGGCGCCCAGCGTGCTGCGCAGCAGTGGTTCGCTCAAGCGCAATTGCCGGTTGAAATCCAGCGGCCTGGGCGCCAAAGGTTGATGACGGGAAAACGCCAGCAATCGATGGGTCAGCTCCATGGCACGCTGCACCGAATCACGCGCCACCTCGACATAGGTCTCCACGCGCTCCAGCCGTCCTTCCTGCAGGCGCCGTTGTAGCAACTCCAGGCTGCCGCCGATGCCGGACAGCAAGTTGTTCAGTTCATGGCCCATGCCCCCGGCCAACTGGCCAACCACTTCCAGGCGTTCGTTGTTGCGCATCAGGGCTTCGGATTGACGCGCGGCCTCTTCATGCTCCTCGGTGATGTCCCGGCCAACGGCAGTCAGCAGGCTGCCATCGAACCGCGCACTCCAGCGAAAACAGTGGTAATGGCCATCGCAGTGACGCAGGCGCGTCTCTATCTGCTCGGCATTGCGGTATTGCAGGCACCCGGAAACCGCCACCTCAACCTCGGCGCGATCGGCCGGATGTACCAGGTCCAATACCGGAACACCCTGTACCTGCTCCTCGGCCCAGCCCAGAATGCGGTACCAGGCGGGGTTGGCGGCATGCACCTTCAGTTCGGGCGTAACCGTCATCATCGCATCACGCGACAACTGCCAGAACTGCTCGCGCTCCACGAGGTGGCGCTCGACCTGCTGCTCGAAGCTTTGCGCCTGCTCGCGCCAGTGGCGGTGCGCCTCGACGCTGGCCGTGGTCTCGATCACCGCGTGCAGAAAACCTGCCACGTTGCCCAGTTCATCGCGCAACGGTGTGTAGCCGAACGCATACCACAACGGCTCCCCGCCTTCGCCGCAGCCAACACGCAGTGGTGGGTCCTCGACAAAACTCGAGTGCCCTTCGAGCGCCTTGAACACCCACGGCCCCATCGCCGGCCATACATCGCTCCACAGCGCATCGAAGGCCATGCCCAATGCATCCGGGGCAACCGGTCGCAACGCCCGGTAGCCAGCATTGTGGACAACGTTGAGGTCTGGCCCCCAGACCACGGCACACGGGAACGGTGACAAGTGCATCATGTCGACGGCAATGCGCAACGAGGCCGGCCAGCGCGGCAGCGGCCCGAGCGATGTGCGCCCCCAGTCGAACTGTGCAATCCGTTCGCCCATGGGGTCGATCGGTGCCAGTACAGGCGCCTGCAGAATGACCGTCGACGCAGGCTCGCGCGGCGTACCATTTTCGACCACTATCGTGACTCCAGCATGGTTCAGGAAAAGTTCGGGCGCCCCGTGAATGTGGTTCACGGTAGCACAACACACGCCACGCAATATGGCGTACTTGCACCTGAGAGCTATGCTCATTAGGTTTTCCCTCGGGCCAGGGAGCAACGGCCCATTCAGGTTGCCGACGGGAGCGTGGTCATGAGCAAGAAAATGCTGGTGGTGCTGACCAATACAGCCAAGTATCCGACCCTCAAACGGGCGACCGGGTTGTGGCTGGGGGAAGCCGTGCACTTTGTCGAAAAAGTCGAGAAAGCCGGTTATACGGTCGATTATGTCAGCCCGCTGGGCGGCTACGTACCCGTCGACCCGCATAGCCTGCAAATGGCCCCCGAGCTGGACTGGCAGTGGTATGACGACAAGCGCTTCATGGCCCGCCTGGGCAACACTTTGAGCCCTGGCCAGGTGAAGGCCGATGAGTACCGCGTCATCTATTACACCGGCGGGCACGGGGTGATGTATGACTTTCCCGACAACCAGCCGTTGCAAGACCTGGCACGCCGGGTCTACGAGAACAAGGGCATAGTCGCAGCGGTCTGCCATGGTGTTGTCGGGCTGCTGAACATCAAGCTCAGCGACAACAGCCTGTTGCTCAAGGACCGTCAGGTGACCGGCTTCTCCAATACCGAGGAGAAACTGGTCGAACTGGACAAAGTGGTCCCATTCCTGACCGAAAACGAGCTGGGCGCGCGCGGTGGCAACTACAGCAAGCATGATGACCCGTGGCAACCGTTCGTCGTGACCGATGATCGTCTGATCACCGGGCAGAACCCCGCCTCCACAGCCCAGCTGGCCGAAAAAGTGCTCGCCAAGCTGAAGTAAAGCCGACAACGAGGTTCCGCTTTTCTGTGAGGTTGCAACACTTTTGGCCTACAGCCGGGGGCGTCATCAAGCACATAGGATCAGCGCTGGCCTGTTCAACCCGAACAGCAAGGTTCAACGGAGCGGCGGTCCTATGGCAGCAATACCGAGTGTCGGCATCAACTGGCGGAAACTACTGCTGATATTGTCCATCGGCGCAATACCGGTGCTATCCGGGTTACTGATGATGGACTATCAGTTGCAAAGAAAACTTGAAGAGAATGCCAAGGTTTCTGTTCAGGAGGCGATTTTCAGCATCGACCAGGCACTGGGCCGCATGGAAGGCGATCTGGACCTGATCCTGCCATTGGCAGGCAAGCCCTGTGACGAAGCGCTCGGTACGCTGGAGCAGAGAGTCGCCAACAGCCCGCACCTTCGCTCATTGATACTCACCCGCGACCAACAAGCCTATTGTGCGACGGACATGGACCCTTTGGCGTATAACTCGGCATTTGCCCTGTCCGGACGGCAGACGGAGCTGGCATTCGACGCGCCATCGTCGCCTAACGCGGCGATCATCAAGATCCAGAGACCGCACAGCGACCCCGGGATAATCGCAACCGCATACGGTCGGCAGTTGCGTGACGAACTGCGTGCTTTCCAGGACGGGCTGACATTGCTTCTGGAGTTCAACGACCTGTATATCTGGAGCGAGGGAGACAGCCGCGACGCACGACGCCCCTCCCAGGCCGAATTCACCGAGCGAACGGTGTCCCAGAAATATGGCTACATGGTGATCGGCGGCTACCCAAAAGGGTACGCCGCCCAGGAGTTTCGCCTATCCCTTCACCAGGTGCTGCCCTCGCTGGTACTGGTCGGGGTCGCCAGCATGTTCATCATGTACCTGGGCCTGACCATTTCGGGCAAGAAGAAGGGTTGATACCGCCGCCATCGAATCGTGACGGCGGTACTCTCGGGATCAGTCGGTGCTCAACACACCACGGCGTACCTGGTCGCGCTCGATCGATTCGAACAGGGCCTTGAAGTTGCCCTCGCCAAAGCCGTCGTCACCCTTGCGCTGGATGAACTCGAAGAACACCGGGCCGAGCAGGGTCTCGGAGAAGATCTGCAGCAGCAGGCGCTTGTCGTCAGGCTGGGAGGCGCCATCGAGGAGGATGCCGCGTGCTTTCAGCTGATCTACCGGCTCGCCGTGACCTGGCAGGCGCTCTTCGAGCATCTCGTAGTAGGTTTGCGGCGGTGCAGTCATGAAACGCATGCCGAAGCCCTTGAGGGCGTCCCAGGTCTTGAGCAGGTCATCGGTCAGGAAGGCGACGTGCTGGATGCCTTCGCCGTTGAACTGCATCAGGAACTCTTCGATCTGCCCGGAGCCCTTGGACGATTCTTCGTTCAGCGGGATACGGATCATGCCATCCGGTGCGGTCATGGCACGCGAAGTCAGGCCGGTGTACTCACCCTTGATGTCGAAGTAGCGGATTTCGCGGAAGTTGAACAGCTTCTCGTAGAAGCCGGCCCAGTACGACATGCGCCCGCGATAAACGTTGTGGGTGAGGTGGTCGATGATCTTCAGGCCGGCACCCACCGGGTTGCGATCCACACCCTCGATGAACTTGAAGTCGATATCGTAGATCGAGCTGCCTTCCTCGAAACGGTCGATCAGGTACAGCGGCGCACCGCCGATGCCCTTGATCGCCGGCAGGCGCAGCTCCATCGGCCCGGTTTCGATTTCCACCGGCTGGGCGCCCAGTTCGAGGGCGCGGGCATAGGCCTCGTGGGCGTTGCGCACGCGGAACGCCATGCCGCATACCGACGGGCCGTGTTCGGCGGCGAAGTACGAGGCGATGCTCTTGGGTTCGTTGTTCAGGATCAGGTTGATGTCACCCTGGCGATACAGGTGCACATCCTTGGAACGGTGGGTAGCCACCTTGGTGAAGCCCAGCATCTGGAATACCGGCTCGAGTACGCCAGGGGTCGGCGAAGCCAGTTCGATGAATTCGAAGCCCATCAGGCCCATTGGATTGTCGAAGATATCAGCCATGTTCGTGTCCTCATCTGCAGCGAAAAATTATTGATTGCGTGGGATGTGGCACGGAAACGGCGGTGAGCACGGGATACCCCGCACGCTGCGGGCGAGGAAGTCACCTATTATCAGCTTGAACCCATGGTATGTCATATGGACCCATTCTCGGCGGGCTTGATCCTTCGGTATCGAAGGACCTTATTGTTGTATTCGTAAATCGATTCTACATTGCGTAAAATGGTTTGTCGCGCTTTAGTTGCTCACGGCTTCCGACAAGCGGCTATCCTCTCGTAATCCTTCCTACAGATCAGGTCAGCATGCCCCTTACCGTCAAACGCCGCGCCGGCTTCGGCTGGCGCACCCTGTTGCCCTGGGTCGTCGGCGTGCTGCCGGTGGCGTGCGGCCTGGCCGTGATGAACTGGCAGATCGAGCGCGAAATGCAGGCCAGCAGCCAGGCCACCGCCCGCCAGGTGGTGGAACACGTCGAGCGCATTCTCGACAACCTGTCCAGCGCTGCCAATGCCCTGCTGCCACTTGTCGACAGCCCGTGCGACGAGGCCCAGCTCATGCTGCGCGCCCAGGTCACGCGCAAAGCCTTCGTGCGCTCGACCAACCTGTTCCGGCACAACACCCTCTATTGCACGTCGCTGTTCGGCGCATTCGACGAGCCGGTCAACCCCGGCGACTACATCGACGGCAAGCTGTGGCTGATGGATGGCAACTCGGTCACCCCAGGCCACCCGCTGCTGGTGTATCGGGCCAGCGATGGCGACCGCGGCGCGATCAGTACGGTGGATGGCGAACACCTGCTGACGGCGCTGCGCCTGATCGGCCCCGATGAAGAGCTGCAGATCCGCGTGGGCGATGCCTGGCTGGGCAAGGATGGCATCGTGCACAAGGGCGTGCCCCCTGCCGCGGCCAGCGCGAATGTGCAGCTGGGCTCGACCCGTTACCCGTTCAGCGTGCATGGCGGCTACGGCGCCGACAAGCAGGGCCAGCTGTGGCGCAGCCACTACCCCGCCCTGTTCGGCTTGCTGCTGGTACTGGGCGCGGTGGCCGCCCTGGTGTGCCGCTGGCAGGTTCGCCGCGCCACCTCGCCCCGTGCCGAACTGCGTCGGGCCCTGGAGGCCGACGAGTTCCTGCCGTACTTCCAGCCGGTGGTGCGCAAAGGCGACTACCGCTGGGCCGGCGCCGAAGTGCTGATGCGCTGGAACCACCCGCGCGAAGGCCTGGTACGCCCCGACCTGTTCATCCCCTACGCCGAACACAGCGGGCAGATCGTCGCCATGACCCGTGCGCTGATGATGCACACCGCGCAGAACCTGGCACCCTATGCCGGGCTGCTGGAGGACGGTTTCCATATCGGCATCAACATCACTGCCGACCACTGCCGCGACTTCAGCCTGCTGGACGACTGCCGCACCTTCCTCCAGCACTTCCCGCCAGGCCGGGTGGTGCTGACCCTGGAGCTTACCGAGCGCAAGCTGATCGAGGCCACGCCGGTGGCTCTGGAACTGTTCGAAAAGCTCGACGCCATGGGTGTGAAGATTGCCCTGGACGACTTCGGCACCGGCCAGTCGAGCCTCAACTACCTGCGCCAGTTCAAGGTCGACTACCTGAAGATCGACCAGAGCTTCGTCGCCATGATCGGTGCCGACGCGCTGTCGGTACACATCCTCGAGACCATCATCGAGCTGTCGGCCAAGCTGGGCCTGGGCATCGTTGCCGAGGGCGTGGAAACCGAAGCCCAGCGCGACTACCTGGCCCGTCACGAGGTGGACTTCCAGCAGGGCTACCTGTTCGCCAGGCCAATGCCGGCTGCCCAATTCCTCGAGGCGCTGGCGGCACGCCCGGCTGCGTCGCGGTTGCCGCAAGCCGCGCCCCCTGAGATCATGCGCGGCTGATCCACCCGCTCAATTCCCTATTCGAGGCATTCGTGTCAAAAGGCATTCTTTCGTCGGTCATGGCGTCCTGTCTGTTCGCCGTGATGTACTTCTATACCTCTCTGCTCACGCCGCTCGATGGCGAAGAGATCTTTGGCTGGCGCACCCTGTTGACGCTGCCCTGCCTGACCCTGTTCATGCTTGTCTCGAAAGACTGGAAACGGGTGTGTGAACTGCTTGCCCGGGTAAAACGCACGCCGCTGCTGTTACTGGGCATGGTCGCCACATCGTGGCTGATGGGCGTGCAGCTGTGGCTGTTCCTCTGGGCACCCCTGCACGGGCGCAGCCTGGAAGTGTCGATGGGCTACTTTCTGCTGCCGCTGGCCATGGTCCTGACCGGGCGGCTGGTGTATGGCGAGCGCCTGTCACGCCTGCAGAAGGTGGCCGTGGCCTGCGCCGCGCTGGGCGTGGGCCACGAGCTGTACCAGCATGGCAGTTTTGCCTGGGAAACCCTGGTGGTGACGATCGGCTACCCGATCTACTTCGTGTTGCGCAAGCGCTGCCGCACCGAACACCTGGGCGGCCTGTGGTGCGACATGTGCCTGCTGTTGCCCTGGGCGTTGTACTTCGTGATCCAGGGCCCGCTGTCCCCTGCCGATCTGCAGGCACACCCCGGGCTGTATGCGTTGATCCCGATCCTGGGGGCGATCAGCGCCTCGGCCCTGATCGCCTACGTGCTGGCCAGCCGCCTGCTTCCATTCAGCCTGTTCGGCCTGCTCAGCTACGTCGAACCGGTGCTGCTGGTGGGTGTGGCGCTGCTGCTGGGCGAAACCATCGGCCCGGATCAGTGGCTGACCTACCTGCCGATCTGGGCCGCGGTGCTGGTGCTGGTGATCGAGGGCTTCAAGCACCTGCTGCGTCAACGTCGCCGCTCGGTGTAAGCCGAACCTGGCGCACCCGCCGCTCCTCGACCGCCTCCACGGTCAGCGTCCAGCCATTCCAGGCCAGGCGGTCACCCACCATGGGCAGGCGGTCGAGCAGGCTCATCACCAGGCCCGCGAGGGTCTGGTAGTCCTCGGTGGCGCGGGCGCTGAAGCCGGTACGCGCCTGCACCTGGCTCAGGTTCAACGCACCGCTGACCACAAAGCCTTCACCTTCCTGGACGATGCCCGGGCCTTCGACCTCGCTGGCATCCGGCAGCTCGCCGGCAATCGACTCGAGGATATCGGTCATGGTCAGCAGGCCGGTGAAGTCGCCGAACTCGTTGACGACGAAGGCGATGTGCGTCGACTGGCCTCGCATCTGCTCCAGGGCGTTGAGGATGCTGAAGCTTTCCAGCAGGTTCAGCGGTACCCGGGCCATGCCTTCCAGATCGGGCTGGCTACCCGACAGCAGTTCCTTGAGCAGCTCCTTCTTGTGCACGAAGCCCAGCGGCTCGTCCACGCGGCCATCGCGGATCAATGGCAGGCGCGAGTACGGCGAATTGGCCAGGGCCTGGGCAATGGCGTCGGCCGGCTGCGCCAGGTCGATCACATCGACCTCGGCGCGGGCGGTCATCACCGTGCGGATCGGCCGCTCGGCCAGGTTCAGCACGCCACTGATCATCACCCGTTCACGGCGGTCGAACAGCACCTGCTCCTCACCGCCTTCGACCAGGTCGGCGATTTCCTCGCCCACCTCGTCCGCCTCGACCCGGCGGCCACCCAGCAGGCGCAGCACGGCATGCGCGGTGCGCTCACGCAGCGGCCGGTGCTGCTGCAGGCTGCGCTTGCGGCGGGCACGGGCCAGCTGGTTGAACAGCTCGATCAGGATCGAGAAGCCGATGGCCGCGTACAAGTAGCCTTTCGGGATATGGAAGCCCAGGCCTTCGGCGGTAAGGCTGAAGCCGATCATCATCAGGAAGCCCAGGCACAGCATGATCACCGTGGGGTGGGCGTTGACGAAGCGGGTCAGCGGCTTGCTGGCAACGATCATGATGCCGATCGAGAAGATCACCGCGATCATCATCACCGACAAATGCTCGACCATGCCCACCGCGGTAATCACCGCGTCCAGCGAGAACACCGCATCGAGCACCACGATCTGCGCAACGATCGGCCAGAACGCAGCGTGGCGCACCGCGCCACTGGCCTGGGTCACATGGCCTTCCAGGCGCTCGTGCAGTTCCATGGTGGCCTTGAACAGCAGGAACACGCCACCGAACAGCATGATCAGGTCACGGCCGGAGAAGCTCTTGTCGAACACCTCGAACAATGGCGCGGTCAGCGTGACCATCCACGAGATACTGGCCAACAGGCCCAGACGCATGATCAGCGCCAGGCTCAGGCCAATGACCCGCGCGCGGTCGCGCTGATGCGGCGGCAGCTTGTCGGCGAGGATGGCGATGAACACCAGGTTGTCGATACCCAGCACCAGCTCGAGGACGATAAGCGTCAACAGGCCCAGCCAGGCCGTGGGGTCGGCTAGCCATTCCATTAGCGGGTACTCACGAGGGCAGCGTCACGAGGACGGGAGAAGGAAGGCCTTGAAGGCCGGGGACTGGGGGGCTCCGCGAAGGTGCTCATATGGACCTGGATAGCAAATTGGGAAAACGATCCTACAAGTACAGCAGCTCTCCGTAATAGCGCAAAACTATTACAAAACCTGTAACAACCTTGTAGGAGCGGCCTTGTGTCGCGATCGGGCCGCACAGCGGCCCCAGCTAATGATGCAGCGCTGCTGAAACCCGGGGGCCGCTGTGCGGCCCGATCGCGACACAAGGCCGCTCCTACACAAAAATGCGCTGGCCGGGCGTGAGGTACTTTTCTTCAATACCGCAGGCTATCGATGCCCGAGCATGGAGGCCACCCTCAACCAAACGGATCCCCTTCATGAGCCTGTCCCTGTCCATGGCCGCTTTCGCACTGGCGGCCTCGATCTCTCCCGGCCCGGTCAACATCGTTGCGCTGGGCAGCGGTGCCCGTCATGGCCTGCGTGCCAGCCTGGCGCATGTGGCTGGCGCCACGCTGGGCTTCTGCCTGTTGCTGGTGCTGGTCGGCCTGGGCCTGCATCAGTTGTTGCTGCGCTGGCCTTTGCTGGGCCTGCTGCTGCACTGGGGCGGCGTGGCGTTCCTGCTGTACATGGCATGGAAGCTGGCCAGCGACGATGGGCAGCTGGGCAATGCCCATCCCGCTCAGGCCCCCTCGGCCTGGCACGGCGCGGCGATGCAATGGCTCAACCCCAAGGCATGGCTGGCAGCGGTGGCCGGGGTGGGTGCCTACACCGGCGGCGAGCAGCAGTTGCTGTGGCTGTTTGCCTGGATCTACGGGCCGATCTGTTTCATTTCGGTGGCCAGCTGGGCGTGGGCCGGGAGCGTGGTTCGCCAATACCTGGGCAACCCACGGCACATGCGCCTGCTGAATCGAGGCTTGGCGGTGCTGCTAGTGGGCAGCGCGGTTTATCTGGTCATTCAAGGCTAGCTGCACCGGCTGTGGGAGCAGCTGTCTTGCTCAAATTCCAAAAGGTGGCGCGATCCCCTGTGGGAGCGGCCTTGTGTCGCGAAAGGGCTGCAAAGCAGCCCCAGCAATTTCAACTGTCACGCATCAATCCTGGGGCCGCGTTGCGGCCCTTTCGCGACACAAGGCCGCTCCCACAGGTACAGCGACAACCTCGAGAGCAACGCTGTACCTGTAGGAGCTGGCTTGCCGGCGATAGGGCCATCACAGCCAAAATGGCAATTCAGCCGAATGCATTGCGGTAATGCCCCGGCGTCGCCGCCAGGTGCTGCTTGAAGGCCCGCTGCAGGTGCGCCTGGTCGGCAAACCCGGCCTCCTGCGCAACTTCGGCGATTGCCCGGCCCTGGCGCAGTTGCGCCCTGGCCAGCTGGACGCGCTGGTCGAGCAGGTAGCCATGCGGCGTCAGGCCGAAGCGTTGGCGGAACGCGCGAATCAGGTAGGAACGCGACAGGCCGCAGGCCGCGCAGATGTCGTCCAGGCTCAGCGGGTCGCCACGATGGGCGCGTATGAACGCTGCCGCCGCGTCCAGTCGCGGGTTGCCCTCGTCGTTCACGCTGGCATTACCGCCAAGCAAACCCGGCAGTGCGCCAAACAGTGCCGCCAGGCGGCCTTCGCGGTCCGGCACACTGGCGTCGAACAGGTCGGCAAAGGCCTGCAACAGGCACCGGTACAATACCGGCGAGCTACTCCACGCCTGGGCCGGCAAGGCAAACCCCAGCGCCTGCAACCAGGGCATGTCGACGAACAACATCAGGTAGGACCATGGCTCCCCGGCGATGGGGTTGCAGGCGTGCACCACGCCTGGGTTCATCAATACCGTGGCACCAGCCGCTACCTCGATGCACTGGTCACCGTACAGGTAGGTGCTGCGCCCACCCGTGATCACCCCGATGGAAAAGCTCTCGTGGGAATGCGCGGCGTAGCACACCTGGCGCCCGTCCCCTACCCTCCGGGCTTCGACAAAGGGCAACGCCGGGTCGCGCCAGAACCGTGATACTTCGATCATCCCTCACCCCGCTCGCCGCTGCCATGCGCCTGGATACTACACGCTTGTCACGGAATCAGCAGGCAACCGCAGGCCATATATCCAACCGCGTTATCCCATTACCACTTGGCTATCGATAAATACCGTTTGATGCCCCCTCTTTGCATGAAAGGAGCATCGACATGCCAGCCATCAACCCTCATCAACCCTTGCTCGAGGCGCAGCTGCCGCACTGGGCGCGCCAGGTAACGCCCAATCAATGGGCCGCGTTGAAGCGAACCCAGATCGTCCCGTGGAGGGCGCAGGACTGGTTCGCCAATGCTGCCCCCGACCTGCGTGACACAGTGCATGCCAGCCAGGCGCGCCTGATGCAGGCGCAAGCAGCCTTGGCCGGCTCGCTCAAAGGCCTGAAACAGATCACTGAATTCGCCGAGCCATTGCTGCAACGGCGTCTTGCCGAACAAGGCTTTCACGCGCCGCTGCGCAATAGCCAACTGCTGCGGGTCGAGCGCAACTGGCACTGGGCCGCCCTGCGCTATCTTTACCGCCATCGTCGCGACAACCTGCTACAGGCCGCCCTGCAGAACTTCGCCAGCGACGAAGTGTTCACCGCTGAAAGTGCCATTGCCCTGGGCGACAACATTCAGGTGACGCCGATTCTGGTGCAAGGCTCCGCCCCCTTCGGCATGCAATCACCCGTCGCGCACTTTCCATTGCAGTCGGAGCACTATCAGGTGGAACGGCTGCCATTTGAGCCGGCCGCTTTCGCCACACAGTGCCGTGACCTAGACCTGGGTGAGGCTTACCAGGCCCACCTGGAACAACACCTTGCCCAGCCCGCTACCCGAGCCTTGGCCATCAGGGTTCAGAAAGACCGCCTGCGCCTGGCGGCCGACCTTGCCTATCTGCGGCACCTGCTTGACGGCAGCACGCGCGATCAGGTCGAACAGCTGTTGCAGGGTGGTGCCGTGAGGTGCTGGCAACTGGCGCTGTTCGGCACGCCCCTGCACGAGGTCATGCTGATCGATGCCGGCAGTGCGGGGCTGGCGCTGTACCTGCCCGGCCATGACCCGGCCCTGCGTCAATGCAGCAACCTGGACGCGGTACACGACACGCTGGCGACCTTGCTGCTGGAGCCCGACGCCCGCCAAGCCTTCACGGCGTACATCAGGCAGGACCAACGCACGCACTTTCTCGACCTGTTGCAGCAGAACCTCGACGCCACGGGCAACACGGCCTTTGACCGCCCTTGGCAGCGCGCAGTGCAAGCGGACCTGCGCCCCACACGCGTGGCCATCACGGCCGAGCCTTTCGGCCACTACCAGGACCTGCACCTGGCCCGCCTCAAGCACGAAGCCAGCCTGCTGGCGGTCCCGACAGCAATGGCCGATGCCAACGCGCGAACCAGGCGCCTGGAGGAATGGGAAAGCCTTGGCCTGGATGCACTCGGTATTGCCGCGTTCTTCGTTCCGGGTGCAGGCACCCTGATGCTGGCCGTCACTGCCTGCCAACTGCTCGGCGAGGCCTTCGAGGGCTACCAGGCCTGGCATGAAGGCGACCGTCACCTGGCACTACGCCACCTGGAGGCGGTTGGCCTGAACCTGGCCCTGATCGGAGGGTTCGTGGCAGCGGGCAAGGTCGTGCCCAAGCTGTTCAACAGCCCGTTGATGGAAAGCCTGCAGCAAGTACGCGGCAACGACGGGCGCTACCGACTCTGGAATGAAGACCTCGCCCCCTACCGCAGTGCCGTGACACTGCCCGAAACCCTGCAGCCCAATGCACTTGGCCAGTACCTGTATCAGGGACGGTATTTCATCCGCATGGACGGCCAGCTCTTCGAACAACGCTTCGATCACGACCTGCAGCAATGGCGGGTCATTCACCCCGACACGCCCGACGCCTGGCAGCCACCGCTGACGCACAATGCCCAAGGTGCCTGGCGCGGCCAGCATGAACAGCCCGGCCAGTGGCCATTCGCGAAGCTGGCGCGCCGCCTCGGCCCTGCATATGCCGCTTTCACGCCAGAACAGCTGACGCAAGCCGGCCGCCTCTGCGGCATCGACGCCGCGCAGTTGCGCCGGGTGCACCTGGAAGGCCGAGCAACGCCCCCGCTGTTGCTCGATGCCCTGCAACGCATGGCGGCACAGGCCGAGGTAGAGGCGTTGGCCGACAGGGCCCCACCGGGCCTGTTCGAGCACCTCTACAACGGCAGCGCGCCCACCACCCCGTCAACGCAGAAACTGCTCGCTGCCTATCCGCGGCTTTCCCCTGCCCTGGCCACGCGTGTGCTGACACCACTGGGCGAGGCTGAATTGCTCGCCTGGCAACAGCAGGGTCAGCTACCCATTCAGGTTCGCCAGGCACTGGAACAGGTGCACAGCGAGCTGCCCCTGGTACGCGCCCTGGAGGGCGTGCTTCAGCCAGCCCGGGCCAGCAGCGACAGCGAACGCCTGCTGTTCAGCGCCCTGGATGCCATGCCCGACTGGCCTGCGGACCTGCGCCTGGAGCTGCATGGCGCAAGCCCCCAAGGCCCTTTGCTGGAGCATGTCGGCAGCGACCAGGCCAGCACCCTGCGCCGTGTGATCAAAACGGCCGAAGGCTATGAGGTCGACCGGGGCGAGCACCCTGCACCTGGACCGCTTGATCCGGACCTCTGCCGTGCCATAGAGCAGGCACTGCCACGCTCGCATCGCGATACGCTGGGTATCCCGACGGCCGATGGCAGCTCGCTACGCCAGCGCGTACGGGGTTGGGTCGACCTGCACAGACAGACACTGGCCCAACGCCTCTGGGGTCATCGCGCGCTGCTGCGCAAGCCCATGGGCAGCTTGCGCGGCGGTCGGCCGCTTGACCCCGAACCGCCTCAGCCGCGCCTGGCAGGCTCGCTGGCCGGGGCCTATCGGCGCTTGTTCCCCGACGCCACCGACTGGGAATTCGAAAACTGGCTCGGCAACGACGAGGACAACCCGTACGTCGATGACATTCGCTCACCCACACAGCGGCTGCACGACCTGCAGCAGCGTCTGGATACTTTGCGCCGCGACCTGCATGAATGGGCCCGGCCCGATCCGCAGCGCCCGCACCAGCGGCACCTGGCCATCCGCCCCATCCTCAACGCCTGGCGGCGGCTGTCGACCGTAGCGCTTGAAGGGGGTGGCAGCCTGCACAGCCTGGACCTGTCCGGCCTGGAGCTGGACAACCAGGACTTGGCCAGCCTGGCCTTGCCAGACGACTTCACCCATGTGCAGCACCTGTCACTCAGCTACAACCGTTCGCTCAGCCAGTTGCCAACCGGGTTCTACGAGCGCTTCCCCAACCTCAATCGCCTGCTGCTGGCGGACTGCCGGTTCGACACCGTGCCCCGCCTGGGTAACCCTGAGCGCCTCGCCTGGCTGGATCTGGAAGGCAACCGCATTACCTGGAGTAGCCAGGCCCAGCAGGCACTGAACCGCTGCTCCGGGCTTGTAGTACTGGACCTTTCGGGCAACCCACTGCTGCAGGCCCCGGACCTGCGCGGCCTGGCCTACCTGAGGACGCTGTTCCTGAACGACTGTGCGCTCAGCGAATTGCCGCAAGGCCTGGACCAGATGATCGAGCCCATCATCGTGGATATTGCCGACAACCAGTTGCTGCGGCTGCCAGACGGTTTCACCGTGCCAAGGCCGGTCGCAGAGGCGCTGCGCCTGGAAAGCGAATGGCTGGGCGCCCCCGTGGTTGCACAGATCGAGGCTTACAACGCTGCGCATCAGGTGGACCTGATGGTATGCGCAAGCGACTATCAGGAATTCTTCGAACAGACCGGCCCGGCAGAACTGGCCCTGTGGCAGCGTTTGCCGCTGCAGTATCGGCGCGACCTCAGGCCCTTGCTTGAACTTGAACCGTTCCTGTCCCACCCAAGGCAAGCCCGTGCAGAGTTCTGGCGGCGCCTGGCCCTGATCGAGGCAGACCCCGCCCTGCGTCAGCAATGGTTGACGCACCCACCGTACGACCTGTTCAACCTCCCGCTTTGACCGCCCCCGGGTGCCTGCCTGCACAACAGGCAGGCATTTGCCGCCATGTTAAGCCAGACTGGTGTTTTTCCGGTGGCCGGTGCATGCTCCTAGCTGAAGCGATTCACCCCGGCTTGAAACCCGCCCAGCAATGTGAGGTGCAGTACCCATGGACCGTCTGCTCGATTCACTCTTCCCCAGCGCCGAGAACATCCCGGAAACCTGGCGCCTGGAAGCCCCCCTGGAACAACGCGACTATCTGGTGAACGGCGAGCTCAGGCGCTGGGACGGCCCCCTGGCCACGGTGCGCAGCCCGGTCTGGCTCAAGGAAGGCAACGATGAGCGTCAGGTAGTGCTGGGCAGCGCCCCGCTGCTCGATGCCGACACCGCGCTCACCGCCCTCGATGCCGCCGTGCAGGCCTACGACAAAGGCCGTGGCGCCTGGCCGAACATGCGCGTGGCCGAGCGCATCCAGCATGTCGAGACCTTCCTGGCGCGCATGCGTGAACAGCGCCAGGCCGTGGTCAAGCTGCTGATGTGGGAGATCGGCAAGAACCTCAAGGATTCGGAAAAGGAATTCGACCGCACCTGCGACTACATCGTCGACACCATCAACGCCCTCAAGGACCTCGACCGCCGTTCCAGCCGCTTCGAGCTGGAACAGGGCACGCTGGGCCAGATCCGCCGTGCACCACTGGGCGTGGCCTTGTGCATGGGGCCATACAACTACCCGCTGAACGAAACCTTCACCACGCTGATCCCGGCGCTGATCATGGGCAACACCGTGGTGTTCAAGCCGGCCAAGTTCGGCGTGCTGCTGATTCGGCCATTGCTCGAAGCCTTCCGTGACAGCTTCCCGCCGGGGGTGATCAACGTCATCTACGGCCGTGGCCGGGAAACGGTGAGCGCGCTGATGGCCAGCGGCAAGGTCGATGTGTTCGCCTTCATCGGCACGCACAAGGCCGCCAGCGACCTGAAGAAGCTGCACCCGCGCCCGCACCGGCTGCGCGCCGCGCTTGGGCTGGATGCCAAGAACCCGGGCATCGTGCTGCCCCAGGTGGACCTCGACAACGCCGTCGAAGAGGCCGTCACCGGTGCGCTGTCATTCAATGGCCAACGTTGCACGGCGCTGAAGATCCTGTTCGTCCACGAGGACGTGGTCGATGCCTTCCTCGACAAGTTCCAGCGCAAGCTGGCCGCGCTCAAGCCCGGCATGCCTTGGGAGCCAGGCGTTGCCCTGACGCCGCTGCCCGAGCCCGGCAAGGTCGACTACCTCGACGGCCTGGTCGCCGACGCCACTGCCAAGGGCGCACGCGTGCTCAACGAAGGTGGTGGGCACAGCCGTGGCTCGTTCTTCTACCCGGCCGTGCTGTACCCGGTGAAGAGCGACATGCGCGTGTACCACGAGGAGCAGTTCGGCCCGCTGGTGCCGGTAGTGCCCTACCGCGACCTGCAGACGGTGATCGACTATGTACTGGACTCCGACTACGGCCAGCAACTGAGCCTGTTCGGCAATGACCCGGCGACCATCGGCAGCCTGGTCGACATCTTCGCCAACCAGGTCGGGCGCATCAACATCAACGCGCAATGCCAGCGCGGCCCCGACACCTACCCGTTCAACGGCCGCAAGAACAGCGCCGAAGGCACCCTGTCGGTACATGACGCCCTGCGTGTGTTCTCGATCCGCACCTTGGTCGCAACGCGCTTCCAGGAGGCCAACAAGGAACTGATCAGCGAGATCATTCGCAACCGGCAGTCGAGTTTCCTGACCACCGACTACATCTTCTGACCGCCGCGTTTATAGAGAATCGGTCTATCACCCCTGTCGATTTTCCATCCGCGCAAACGACTCTAAGCAACAGGGCGCCAACCGGCGCCCACTTCCAAGGAGAGTCGAACATGGCAGCCAAACCCATTCCCGAAGGCCAGCACAGCATCACGCCCTACCTGGCCATCAATGACGCCGCCAAGGCCATCGAGTTCTACAAGAAGGCCTTTGGCGCAGTGGAAATGTTCCGCCTCGATGCCCCTGGCGGCCGCGTTGGCCATGCCGAGCTGAAAATCGGTGATTCGTCGCTGATGCTGGGCGACCCCTGCGACATGGAAGGCGGCCTCACCGCCAGCCAGAAGCTCAGCGGCACAGGCGTGGGCCTGCACCTGTATGTCGAAGACTGCGACAAGGTCTACGCCCAGGCCCTGGCCGCCGGCGGCACCCAGTTGCATCCCTTGACCGACCAGTTCTACGGCGACCGCAGCGGCACCCTGAAAGACCCGTTCGGCAATATCTGGTTCGTTTCCACCCACAAAGAGGACCTGACCCCCGACGAAATTCGCGCCCGCGCGGCGAAGATGTTCGGTGGCAACTGAGCGGTAAGTTGAAAGCGGCGCGACTTTGCTTGAAGCTTGGGGCTCGTAGCTGGGAGCTGCTTCATGCGAATCATCGACAAAACCGCCGCACAGGTCCGTAGCCTGACCCCTGCAGAAGAGGAGCTGCTGGTCGGCTTTGCCACCGGCAGCCTCGCCGGCCCGCGCCTGCTGCAGGCCAACCAGTTGCTGATGAAGGTGCGCAACGCCAACCAGTGGCTGGCCTGCGACTGCCGCAACGATGCCTTGCCGGTACTCAATGTCACCCTCAACGGCAGCACCGGTACGCTGTTTCTCAAGAACAACCCGGGTACCGCCGAACACGCGCCCGGCTGCCCGTTCACCAAGGACGAGCGGGAAGCCGCCGAGCGCGAGAACGACCCCGCGCCACCCGCCGCCTGGCTGCCGCCTGACACACCGTTGCGCCTGATCGGCGATTTTCGCAGCGGCACCGCCGGTGCCGGCGGCGATGGTAGCGAGCGGCGCGACCAACAGCGCCTGCTGTCACTGCTGCTGACCTGGATCGAGACCAGCGGCCTGAACCTGTATGCCACGCACCTGAAAAAGGACCTGACCGGGCAGTTTGCCGAGTTGCGCAGCGTTGCCAGCCGCTATCCGCTGCTGGAACGGGTGCCCGCCAGCAACTACCTGGAAACCCGCCTGGACATGAAGCACATGATGATGCTCAAGTCCCGCCTGCGCGAAGCCACGGTGTTCGGCAACCACCGCCGCCACGGCCTGCTGCTGGACTGCGTGGACCAGATCAAAGGGCGCAAGCTGTTCAACAACCGCAGTGAAGACGGCTTCGACTTCCAGGGCCACCACCTGTACTGGGGCGGCAACCGCACCAACGGGCCACTGCTGGCGCTGATGCTCTATTCACCGACCAGTGCCGGCAGCCATTACTACGAGCTGATCCATGTCGCCAGCGTACCGGTGCTGTCCCGCGCCCACCTGTTCCCGGTGTATCGCGACGAAGAGCGCGAGCCGCTCAAGGCCCTGGTATCGCTGGTCGACTGGATGGCCGGCAAAGGTGTGAAAGTACAGATGCGCCGCCCGGTGATCGGCGGCCAGGTGATGGATGAACTGGTAATGACTTCGGACCAGGACCGGGTGTTGTCGGTATCGTTGCTGGAGCAGCCAATCGGCCCCGAACCGGATACCGAGAACTTCAAGCGCTACGCCGACTTCAAGAGCCTGGAAACCTTCCGCAAATTCGTTGCCGGCTTCTTCATGCGTGAGCGCTGAGCCAATCTACCGGCACACACAAAACCTTGTAGGAGCGGCCTTGTGTCGCGATGGGCTGCAAAGCAGCCCCGGCAATTCATGCACTAATGCTGAAACCCAGGGGCCGCTTCGCGGCCCATCGCGACACAAGGCCGCTCCTACAGGTCCAGTGCATGCCTTGAGGGCGACGCTGGCCATGTGGAAGCAACTGTCTTGCTCAAATTCTAAAAGTTGGCGCGATCCCCTGTGGGAGCGGCCTTGTGTCGCGAAAGGGCTGCAAAGCAGCCCCAGCAATTTCAACTATCGCGCATCAATCCTGGGGCCGCGTTGCGGCCCTTTCGCGACACAAGGCCGCTCCCACAGGCACAGCGACAACCTCGAGATCAACGCTACACCCGTGGGAGCTGGCTTGCCGGCGAAGAAGCCCGTACAGGCTGCATGAGGTTTGCGTATCAACCCAGAAACAGCTTGTACGCCGGGTTGTCGGTCTCATCCCAGTACCGGTACCCCATCTCATCCAGCGCCAACGGCAACCCCGCCAACTCATCCCCCGGTACTTCCAGCGCCGCAAATACACGTGCCTCCGCCGCACCATGGTTGCGGTAATGGAACAGGCTGATGTTCCAGCGCTTGCCAAGCCGCTCCAGAAAGCCCAGCAAGGCCCCCGGGCGCTCGGGGAATTCGAAGCGCAGCACCCGCTCGTCAGCGCCGGGCGCGGCATGGCCGCCAACGGTATGGCGCACATGCAGCTTGGCCAGTTCGTTGTCGGTCAGGTCCAGTACGCTGTAGCCCTGCTCGCGCAGGCTGGCCAGCAATTGGTCGCGCGGGTCGTGCAGCGGGTGTGTCTGCACACCCACGAACAGCCGCGCCTCCTTGCCGGGGTAATAGCGGTAGTTGAACTCAGTGATCTGCCGCTTGCCCAGTGCCTGGCAGAAGGCGCGGAAGCTGCCTGGCTGTTCCGGAATGGTGACAGCGATGATCGCCTCGCGCTGCTCGCCCAGTTCGGCACGCTCGGCCACATGGCGCAGGCGGTCGAAATTGACGTTGGCCCCGGAATCGATCGCCACCAGGGTCTGCCCCTGCACGCCGTCGCGCGCCACGTACTTCTTGATCCCGGCCACGGCCAGCGCCCCGGACGGTTCGGTGATCGAGCGGGTATCGTCATAGATGTCCTTGATCGCCGCGCACAGCTCGTCGCTGCTCACGGTCACCACTTCGTCAACGAAGTGCCGGCACAGCTCGAAGCAATGGGCGCCGATCTGCGCCACCGCCACACCATCGGCGAAGGTGCCGACCTGCGGCAGGATCACCCGCTCACCAGCCGCCATGGCAGCCTGCAGGCAATTGGAGTCCTCCGGCTCGACGCCGATCACCTTCACCTCAGGGCGCAGGTACTTCACATAGGCGGCAATGCCAGCGATCAGCCCACCGCCACCCACCGGCACGAAGATGGCGTCCAGCGCCCCCGGGCGCTGGCGCAGGATCTCCATGGCCACGGTGCCCTGCCCGGCGATCACATCCGGGTCGTCGAACGGTGGCACGAAGGTGGCGCCTTCGCTGTCGGCCAGTTTCAGCGCATGGGCCAAGGCATGGGGGAAGCTCTCGCCGTGCAGCACTACATGGCCACCACGCGAACGCACCCCTTCCACCTTCAGCGACGGCGTGGTGGTAGGCATGACGATGGTGGCTTTCATGCCCAGGTGCGATGCCGCCAGGGCCACACCCTGGGCATGGTTGCCCGCAGAGGCGGTGATCACGCCGCGCTCGCGCTGCACGGTACTCAGGCGTGACAGGCGGGTGTACGCACCGCGGATCTTGAACGAGAAAGTAGGCTGCAGGTCTTCCCGCTTGAGCAACACCTGGTTGCCCAGGCTGGCAGACAACGCAGGCGCAGCTTGCAAGGGCGTTTCGATGGCCAGGTCGTACACCGGGGCGGCAAGAATGCGCCGCACCTGCTCCGACAGCAGTTGCTGGGGGGTGACGGTAGAACGAGGGCTGACGAAGCTGGTCATCGATGACTCCTTGGCTGTGTTCACGTTGCCCAGGAGTCAGAGAGAAGAAACCCGCCTCCAGGGCGGGTTCGGTGCACGTACGCGCTAGCCCGCCAAGCTGATAATGGCGGTAATAATAATGGCGTTGACGTGCTGGAAAGTATTCATGGGGTAGGAACTTAGCCGGTAGTGCGGCACAAAGTCAACACTTCGCCTGCTGCGCCGAAACCGGCACATCGAACACCTTGTCGAAGCCCCACTGGAAGACGAACGCGTAAGCGAAGAAGAACACGAACAACGCCAGGTTGGTCAGCAATGCCGCCCACAGGCTGACATCCAGCCAGTACGCCACCAGCGGCAGCAGGATCAGCACCAGCCCGCCCTCGAAGCCCAGCGCATGCAGCAGGCGCCGCAGGAAAGTGCGCTCACGCCGGTGCTGGCGCGCTTCCCAGCGCTCGAACACCCAGTTGTAGGCCATGTTCCAGCTCATCGCGATGCCCGACATCAGCACCGACAGCACGGTCGACTGCGCCATGCCGGCACCGAACGCCAGCTCCAGCGCGGGCGCCACGCAGGCGACGGCGATGGCTTCGTAAAGAATGGCCTGGACGATCTTGCGTGCCTTGCCTTGCATGTTCAGCTCCCTGGGTAAACGACCTGTAAAGCTACAAGAAGTGGCCCACAAGAAAAAGTCTGAAATTTGGACAACCCCGCGTTCGGCTGCTTGTATCTATCCAGTACAAACGGCGACAAGTCGTACAACTTCGTCCAGGGAATCGAACGAGGATATAGACGATGGCCCACCCCTTCCTGCCGGTGACCGGCACATGAGCCTGGCATTCATCGATTTTCTCACCTATGTGCTGTTCGGCCTGAAGATCCTCGCGATCGTCCTGGCCACGCTGATGTTCCTGCTGGGCCTGGATGACCTGTTCATCGACCTTTGCTACTGGGGCCGCAAGCTGATCCGGCGCTTTCGCATCTACGACAAGTACGAAAAAGCCGACGAAAAACGCCTGTTCGAGGTACCAGAAAAGCCCCTGGCCATCATGGTCCCGGCCTGGAACGAAGTGGGCGTGGTCGGCGAGATGGCGCGCCTGGCAGCCTCGACCATCGACTACGAGAACTACCAGATCTTCGTCGGCACCTACCCCAACGACCCGCAAACCCAGGCCGACGTCGACGCGGTGTGCCTGCACTACCCCAACGTGCACAAGGTGGTCTGCGCTCGCCCCGGCCCCACCAGCAAGGCCGACTGCCTGAACAACATCATCGACGCGCTGCTGCGCTTCCAGCAGGACGCCGGCATCCAGTTTGCCGGCTTCATCCTGCACGACGCCGAAGACGTGATCTCGCCCATGGAGCTGCGCCTGTTCAACTACCTGCTGCCGAACAAGGACATGATCCAGATCCCGGTGTACCCCTACGCACCGGAATGGAAAGGCTTCACCGCCGGCCACTATGTCGACGAGTTCGCCGAAAACCACGGCAAGGACGTGATCGTGCGCGAGGCCCTGACCGGCCAGGTGCCCAGCGCCGGGGTCGGCACCTGCTTCAGCCGCCGCGCCATCAGTGCGCTGCTCGAGGACGGCGACGGCATCGCCTTCGACGTACAGAGCCTCACCGAAGACTACGACATCGGCTTCCGCCTGAAGCAGAAGGGCATGAAGTGCATTTTCGCCCGCTACTCCATCACCGACCCGGCGCTGACCCTGAAGCAGGAATGGCGCCCGGGCATGAGCCGCGAATTCTCCCAGGTGATCTGCGTGCGCGAGCACTTCCCGCGCGACTGGCAGCATGCCATCCGGCAGAAGTCGCGGTGGATCGTCGGCATCGTGTTCCAGGGCACCAGCAACCTCGGCTGGAGCCGCAAGGGCGCGCTCAACTACTTCCTCTGGCGTGACCGCCGCGGCTTGTTCGCCTACCTGCTGAGTTTCCTGGTCAACCTGTTGCTGCTGGTGTTGCTGGCCATGTGGCTGGTCACGGTGATTGCGCCGGAGTCGTGGCGCTTCATGTCGATCCTCAGCGACAGCTGGCTGCTGACCACCTTGCTGTGGCTGAACGGGCTGATGCTGTTCAACCGCCTGTTCCAGCGCGCGTGGTTCGTCACACGCTTCTATGGCATCGGCGAAGGGCTGCTGTCGGCACCGCGGATGATGTGGAGCAACTTCGTCAACTTCTTCGCCAACCTGCGTGCCCTGCGCCAGGTGATGGAAATGGGTGACTCGCGGCGCGTGGCCTGGGACAAGACCACTCACGAATTCCCCGCCATCGCCGCCCCCGCCCGCACGCCGCTGGGCCAACGCCTGGTGGCCAAGGGCCTGATCAGCGACGAACAGCTGCAACAGGCGATCACCAGCCCGGTACGCCGGCGCCTGGGCCGCGAGCTGCTGCTGCGCGGCTGGCTGAACAGCGAACAACTGGTCGCCACCCTGGCCGAGCAGATGGACCTGCCCTGGGCACCGCTCAACCCGTTCAAGCTCGACCCGCAGCTGATCGCCAAACTGCCGCGCAAGCTGGCGACGCACTATGGCGTGCTGCCGGTGGCCGAAGACGGCGACACGCTGGTGCTGGCCAGCGAAAGCCCGGTCAGCCAGGTATCGCTGGGGGTAATCAGCCGCCACCTGAAGCGCCCGGTCAGCGCCCGCCTGGCGCCCCAGGGCCGGGTGACCCTGGGCCTGCGCTACCACTACCCAAGCCCCTGGCAGAAGCCGGAAACCCGCGACATGCTGGCCATCCTCGAGCGCCACCAGGACGACGAAGTGCTGCTGGAACAGGTCAGCCACCACCAGGTGATGCTCGGCGCCCTGCTGCAGGTGCGCGGCATGGTCCCGGTCACTTTGTTCAACCAGGCGCTGATCGACTTCGACCCGGAACACCAGAGCCTCGGCGAGCACCTGATTGCCCGCGGCATCATCACCGAGCAGGTGCTGCAGCAGGCCCTGATCGAACAGGCCAGCGAACAGCAGGCCGCCTTTGACCTGACCCGGGAGGTGGCATGAAGCCGCGCTTTTCCCTCACCTTCACTGGCTTGTTGCTGTGCTCCGCCGCCCTGCCCTGCGCCGCTTCGGCGCCGATGACCGACTTTCAGCGGTTCACCAGCTACCCGTTCATGGAGCGCAGCTACCGCGAAGCGAAGAAGGACAACTGGCCCGAGGTCGAACGCCTGACCCGCCACGTGCTGGGCCGGGTGCCGAACAACGACGAAGCCCGCGCGCTGCTGGTGGAGGCCCTGGCTCACCAGCGCCGCTACAAGGAGGCCGAAGCCCTCGCCGAACAGTTGGGCGACAGCCCTGAATACGCCAACGCCCTGCTTGAACTGCGCCTGACCTGGATCGAACAAGACCCGCCGCCGGCCAGCCAGGTGGAACAATGGCTGGCCAGCAGCGACGGCACCCACCGGGTGCGTCTGTGGCAGGCCTATAGCCTGAGCCTGGCCAGATTCGGTGGTGCCGCCAAGGCGCTGGACTGGCTCAACCATCTGCCGCCTCAGGGGGACGGCCAAGTGCTGCGCCTGGCCCGGGCCAACTTCGCCGAGCAACTGCGCAACTGGAAGGAAACCATCGAACAGCTGCAGCCGTTGGCCGACCGAGGCCAGTTGCCTGCGCAAGACTGGCAGCGCCTGGCCAATGCCTATATCCAGCAGGTGGATGAAAAAGGGCTGAACGCCCTGCTGCCCAGCGCCCCTTCCCCCGAAGCAGCCAACCAGGCCCGCCTGGCCATGGCCAACCGCGCCATCGCCGTCGGCCAGAACCAGCAGGCCCGGCATTGGCTGCAGGCACTGCCCGCCGCGCAGCTGAACCAGCCCGAGCAGCGCCAGCAACTGTGGGAGCTGGCCCGCGAAGGCGACGACGCGCCGCTGGTACAGCGCCTGAGCAACGAACTGCAACGCCCCTGCCTGGAAACCGTCGACTGGCTGTCGCGCCGCGACCCGGAGCTGGCGCGCGCACAGTTCAAGGGCTGCACCGCCAGCACCGACCCCAGGGCCTATGCCGTGCTCAAGCAACGCCTGTACGGCGACCCGCCCCAGCCCCCGCAACCACGCACCGCCGCCGAATGGGAGCAACGCTATCGGCAGAGCGGCGATATGGCCGCACTGGAGCAAGCCACCTTCCTGCTGATGCAACAGGGCCATGGCGAACACGCCCGGCAACTGCTGGAGCAGGCCTACGACCGCCACCAGGGCCGCCTTGCACCCTCGCTGCTGCAGCGCCTGGGCAACCTGTATGCGCGCAACGACGGGCCGCTGGACAGCCGCCGCATGCTCGGCCTGATCCCTCGGGTCGACGCCAGTACCCGGGCCCAGCTGCTCGGCCGCCTGGCCGAGGCTGGCCAGTGCGATGCCGTGCGCCAGGCCGTACCGGCCACCCCGAGCGAGGCTGGCCAGTACCGCGCCCTGGGCCGCTGCGCCATGCCCGACCAGCCCGGCGAAGCGGTGGTCTACTACCAGGCCGCCGAGCGCCTGGGCGACAGCGGGAGCCGCTTGCCCCTGGCCTATGCCCTGGAAGCCGCTGGCGACTCCGAAGCGGCCCTGCCCATCTGGCGCACCCAGCCGGACAGCGCCTGGACCGACAACGCCCGCCTCACCGCCGCCCGTGGCGCGCTGAACGCCGGCGACGCACAAGCGGCCCGGCGCTATTGGGACGCCGCCGCACACGATAGCGCCGACGACTGGGCCCTGGGTGCCGCCATCGCCCAGCGCCAAGGCGATTACCAGGCCGCGCTGGGCTTCCAGCGCCAGGCCCTGGCACACAACCCGCGGGCCGACCACTACTACGCTGCCTCCAGCACCGCGCAACTGGCTGGCGACAGTGCCCAGAGCAGCGCCTGGCTGGCCGAAGCCGTGCGCCTGGCCCCCGACCAGCCACGCTACCGCGCCGACTACGGCATGCGCCTGGCCAGCTCGACGGACAAGGCCCAGCGCCGCCAGTCGATCCCCTACCTGGAGCGCGCCACCCACGACTTCCCCGAGGACTACCGCCTTGGCGAGACGCTGGCCTTGCGCTACGACGAAGCCGAAGACAGTGCTTCGGCGCGCCGCGAACTGCGCCGCATCCTCGATGTGGAGCAGGACCTGGTCGACGGCGACGACGAATACGGCAGCCTGGAAGCCCGCAAGTACCGCCAGCGCCGCGCCCACGAAAGCCTGTCGCGGCGCGACACCATCACCCTGGCCAGCACCTGGTCGCCGGCCGGCACCTCGACCAACGACAAGTTCCTCGACAATGGCCAGCGCAGCGGCACTTCGCGCCGCGCGCAATCGCAGAACGTGCAACTGGCCATGTGGGACCACGCCCTGGGCGAAGAGCCCAGCCGCAACGGCAGCACCCTGTCGGTGTATGGCCGGGTACTGTTCGGTGGGCAAAGCCGCACCGACTACGCGCAAAGCATGGGTACCGGTGTCGGTCTGCGCTACAAGCCATTCGGCCAGGCCAACCTCAACCTGTATGCCGAGCTGTACCACCAGCGTCAGATCGACGAAGAGCACTATCGCGGGCTGAGCCTGGGCCAATTGCTGAGCCCGGCCAAGGTCGGCGGCAACTGGGGCGACCTGCGCCACCACGCCGAATCGAGCAACGACCTGCTGTTGCGTGCCACCGCCTCGTTCCTCGACCAGGGCGACTGGCGCAACGACTGGCGGGTCGATGAAGACGACTGGAACGAGCGCTTCCTCTACCTCGACGCCGCCTGGTGGACCCGTGCCGGCGACCACGCCTGGCTGTCGCGCTACCAGCAGGGCCACGCCTGGAAGCTGCCGGGCAGCTCGCCGCAAACCATCATGCCCTATGGCTTTGTCGAGTTTTCCAGCCAGGACCCGAGCAACGACTGGCGCCAGGACGCCCGGGCCGGGGTTGGTGTGCGCTGGCAGTGGTGGTTCGATGACGACCGCTACAACGCCTACCGCGGTTCGCTGAAAGTGCGTGCCGAATACCAGCAATCGCTGGGCGGCAATCTATACGAGCGCGCCAACGGCGTGCTGGTCGGTGCGGAGATGACCTTCTGATGCGTACGTTCCTGGCCCTCTGCCTGCTTGCCCTGTGCCTGCCAGCCAGCGCCGACCAGCGCCTGTTCTACCAACCCCTCGACCGCGACGCCAATGTCACCCCCGCCCAGTGGCAGCAACTGTGGCACGCCACCGTGGCCCAGGGCGGCAAGACCCTGATCGTGCAGTGGAGCGCCTATGGCGACAGCGATTTCGGCGGTGCCCAAGGCTGGCTGGCCGACAGCCTGCGCAGCGCGCGTGCCCAGGGCCTGCAACTGGTGCTGGGGCTGTACATGGACCCGGCCTATTACCAGCGCATCGACGAGCTGGACGGTGAAGGCCTGAATAGCTACTGGAAGGCGCAGCTGGGGCGCTCGCTCAGCCAGTACCAGCAACTGCGCCAGGCGTGGCAGTTGCCGGTGGACGGCTGGTACCTGCCCATGGAGCTGGACGACCATCATTTTCGCGAGGCCGAGCGCCGGGATGCCCTCTACAAACAGTTGCAGGCCTTCAACCGGCAGTTGGACAAGCCTTTGCACATCAGCGCTTTCAGCGCTGGCAAACTCTCACCGCGGGTCAATGCCGCATGGCTGGATCAACTGGCCGGTTTGGGCTTGACTGTGTGGTGGCAGGATGGCGCCGGGACCGGGCGCTTGCCCGCGTTGGTGCGCCAGGGCTACGAGCAGGCCTTGCCGTGCCGGGTAGGCGTGGTGCGCGAGGCGTTCCGCCAGGTGAGCGCGCCAGGCCAGGCGTTTCGGGCTGAGCCTGCCCAGCCGAAGCTGGGCGCCGGGTGCCATGCCGAGGCGGTGTTCGACCTGCGTTACCGGCCATGGGCCCGGGGTGTTCTGCCCACCAATTGAGTCTCCAGGCCCGGCCTCTTCGCGGGTAAACCCGCTCCCACAGGGACCGCACAGATTTCCAGTGCCGTGGGAAGCCTGTGGGAGCGGGTTTACCCGCGAAAGGGCCAGGCCTGGTAAAGCAGTACTCTCAGGAGCCCAGCGATGTTCAAGACCATCGAAGCCCACGTTCGCAAACAGGTCGCCCCCGCCGCCCTGCGCGCCGAATTCCGCCAGCACGAATTCGAGGCCATGCGCCCATTCTGCCTGTTGGTATTCTGCGTCAGCATCCTGATCTGGCTGGTCTTCGACCTGATCGTCAGCTTCCTCGGCGGCCAGGGTTTCACCTGGCTGTCCTATCTGTTCATCACCCTGCTCGGCGCCCTCACCGTGGTGCTGCGGTTCACCCGTCGCAGCCATCATTTCGATGTGCTCAACCTGCTGTTCATCGCCTCCATCACCCTGGGCATGCGCCTGGTGATCGAAGGCATCCCGGTGGCCCTGCGCCCGGTGTGGCTGGTGCTCGGGGTCTCCACCGTGCTGTATGCCGTGTCGGTGCTACCGGTGCGGCGCTGGTCGTTCTTCTGCGCCATGGCCATCACCTGGGTGGTGCTCAACCCGTTCTACCACACCCGCATCGGGCCGGACGAACTCGAAGGCGCCATGCTGATCAGCTATGCGGTGTTCCTCAGCGGCCTGGTCATCTACAGCTACCTGCAGATGCGCAAGGCCAAGCTGCACAACTTCTACCTGTCCAAGGTGCTGCTGGACCAGGCCTATGTCGATGCCCTGACCGAAATCCCCAACCGCCGTTCGTTCATGGCCCAGGCCGACCGCCAACTGCGCCTGGCCACGGCCGAGCAGTACCTGGCGATGATCGACATCGACAACTTCAAACGGGTGAATGACCGTTTCGGCCATGACGTGGGCGATGAAGTGCTCAAGCGCGTGGCCCTGCATATCAAGACGAGCATGGCCGGTTACGAGTTTGCCCGACTGGGCGGCGAGGAATTCGCGATCTTTTTCCAGGGGCTGGACCAGCAAGGCGCCGAGCAACGGGTGGCGGCGCTGTGCCAACGGGTGCGCGAGGATGTGGGCGAGCACCCGGTGACTGTCAGCATCGGCCTCGCCCGGGTGAACCAGGGCGACAGCCTGACCACGGCGCTGGTGCGCGCCGACCAGGCGCTTTACGAGGCCAAGCACAGTGGCAAGGACCGGTTTGTGCTGTGGTCTGCCCGGCTGGCAGAAAGTGATTAGCAGGCCCGGCCTCTTCGCGGGCTCGCCCGCTCCCACAAGTGCTCCACCGTGTTTGAAATCTGTGCGGCCCCTGTGGAGGACCAGGGTTAGCAGGCCCGGCCCTTTCGCGGGTAAACCCGCTCCCACAGGTTCTCTACAGTGTTTGAAATCTGTGCGGTCCTTGTGGGAGCGGGTTTACCCGCGAAAGGGCCGGTACAGGCAGCCCATCACCCGGCAGGCAAGCGAATCCGGAACTGCGCCCCACCCAGCGCCGACTGCGCCACGGTCAAGGTGCCACCCTGCCCCTCGATCGCCCGCCGGCTGATCGCCAAGCCCAGGCCAAACCCGCCGGTATTGCGGTCGCGGCTACGGTCCAGGCGGTAGAACGGCTGGAAAATCCGCTCGCGCTCCTCCACCGGAATCCCAATCCCGTCATCCTCCACCGTCACCAGGCAGGCGCCATCGTCTTCCAGGCGCAAGCGCAGCAACAGGCTCTCGTCGCAGTAACGCATGGCATTGCGCACCAGGTTCTGCACCGCCCGTGCCGTCAGCCGTGGGTCCAGCACAAAACGCGGCAGATCCCCCTCGGCCCGCACCTCCCACTGGATACCCCGGCCATCGAGCTCCTCGGCAAAGCCGCCGAGCACGCTGTCGACCAGCTCCAGCAACGACACCTCGACCCGCTCGCGGGCCTGGTCGGCGTTGTACAGGCGGCTGTAGGACAACAGCTCCAGCACCAGCTCATCCAGCTCACGCACATGCCCCACCAGCTCCAGCAGGCGCTTGCGGCTGGCCGGCGGCACTTCGTCGAACAGCAGCACCAGGCCGAAATCCAGCCGGGTCAGCGGTGTGCGCAACTCGTGCGACACCGCATTGAGCAGCTCGCGCTGCTGGTTCACGTGGCGCTCCAGGTCACTGGCCATGGTGTCGAACACCCCGGCCAGTTCACCGATGTTGGAGTGCGGCGAGATGTGCGTACGCTCGGCCATCTGCCCCTGGCCCAGGCGCCGGGCGGTTTCCTTGAGGCGCTCCAGGTCGCGCCAGTGCGGCCATACCCACAGCAGCAGGCAACCGAGCATGGCTGCACCGATCAGTACGGTCACGCCCCACGACAGCACGTTGATATCCAGCGGGTCTGGCGGTGAGTGCAGGCGCACCAGCCATTCCTTGTCCAGCGGCGCCAGCACCGTCTCGTAGTAGCCCCATTCGGCGATGCGCACGGCGTACAGGCCGTGCTCCAGGCGCGCCTGCTCGTCCTCGCTCAGGTCGGCCTGGTCCATGCGCAGCAGTTGCAGTTCCAACGGCGCGAAATCACTGGCCAGCTCTTGCTCCACCGCCGGCCACTGCTCACGCGGGGCCTGACGGAACTGGCGTACGATCAGCGACTGCACGCCCTTGGCCTGGTCCAGGTTGTAGGCCATGAAGCGGTCCTGGAACAGGCCGACGATGGTGTCGGGGATGAACAACAGTGCACCGGCATAGGCAACGATGATCACCAGGTACAGCCGCACCAGAATCTTCAGCATGGGCGGTCAGCACTCCCACTCGACACGGCTGAACAGGTAGCCCTTGCCCCACACGGTCTTGATCTTGCGCGCTTCGCCGGCGTTATCGTCGAACTTGCGCCGCAGCTTGGAGATGGCCACATCCACCGAGCGGTCGGTGCCGTTGAACTCGATACCCCGCAGTTGCTGCAGGATGCGGTCGCGGTTCAGCACTTCGCCGGCATTGCGCGCCAGTACCACCAGCAGGTTGTACTCGCCGCTGGACAGCTCCACCTCTTCGCCGCGCCAGGTCACGGTGCGCTCGGCCAGGTCGATGCGCAGGCCACCGATCAGGATCAAATCGTTGTCCAGGCGCGGCTCGTTGACGCTGCTGCGGCGCAGCAGGGTACGCACGCGGGCCAGCAGCACACGCGGCTCGCAGGGTTTGGTCACGTAGTCGTCGGCGCCCATTTCCAGGCCCAGGACCTGGTCGTGGCTGTCGTCGCGGGCGGTCAGCATCAGGATCGGCAGGCTCTGCGACTCCTGGCGGAGCAGGCGGCACAGCTGCAGGCCATCGATGCCAGGCAGCATCAGGTCGAGGATGACCAGGTCGGGCTTTTGCCGGCGGTACTCGTCCAGCACATGATCGCCACGGGCGATCACCTGGACATGGAAGTCGTTGCGTTGCAGGTAGCTGGCGATCAGCTCGGACAGGGCGCTGTCGTCTTCGACCAGGAAAATATTCGGCATAGGTGCTTGTAAGTCTGGGTTGTGGTAGGCCTTGCCGGCCTCTTCGCGGGTAAACCCGCTCCCACAGGGACTGCACAGGTTCCAGATGCTGTGCGGTCCCTGTGGGAGCGGGTTTACCCGCGAAGAGGCCGGTACAGGTACACGCAGAATATAGAACCCTACAGGTCGGCAGGATTGTTCTTCACACTTTTTCACACTCGTCCTACAGGTATTAACAGCCACCCAAGGAACGCCTGCCGTAGCATACCGGTGGTCATCATCGGAAGATCCGTATGTCTACTACCCTCCCCCCACGCTTGCGCCCGTTGGCGCTTCTGGCGTTCCTGAGCCTGTCCCTGGCCGGCTGCGACGACAGCGCCGAACAGGAAGAACAGGCCCCCACCCCGCAAGTGCGGGTGGAAACCCTGCAACTGCAGCCACTGGCCATCAGCAGTGAGCTCAGCGGCCGTATCCTGGCGCCGCGCACCGCCGAAGTGCGCGCGCGCGTCGCGGGCGTGGTGCTCAAGCGGGTGTACCGCGAAGGCAGCGACGTCAAGCAGGGCGATGTGCTGTTCCTGATCGACCCGGCACCGTTCAAGGCCGACCACGACAGCGCCCGCGCCACCCTGGCCAAGGCCGAAGCCACTCTGTACCAGGCACGCCTGCAGGAGCAGCGCTACCGCGAGCTGGTCGACGACAAGGCGGTCAGCCGCCAGGAATACGACAACGCCAAGGCCAGCTACCTGCAGGCCGATGCCGCAGTGGCCGAGGCCAGGGCCGCCCTGGAACGCGCCCGCCTCAACCTCGGCTACGCCACCGTGACCGCGCCGATTTCCGGCCGTATCGGCCGCGCCCAGGTCACCGAAGGTGCGCTGGTCGGGCAGAACGAGACCACGCCACTGGCGACCATCCAGCAGCTGGACCCGATCCACGCCGATGTCACCCAGTCGACCCGCGAGCTCAACGCCCTGCGCCGTGCCCTGCGTGCCGGCGAGCTGCAGCAGGTCGGTGACGGCCAGGCCCGGGCCACGCTGATCCAGGACGATGGCAGCACCTACCCGCTGCCGGGCAAACTGCTGTTCTCCGACATCAGCGTCGACCCCAGCACCAACCAGATCACCCTGCGCAGCGAGTTCCCCAACCCGGACCTCGACCTGCTGCCCGGCAGCTACGTGCGCGTGCGCCTGGAGCAGGCCGTGCAGCCCAAGGGCCTGAGCGTGCCGCAGCGCGCCATCCTGCGCGACAGCGCTGGCGTGCCCAAGGTGCTGGTGGTCGACCCGCAGGCCCGGGTCAGCGACCGCCAGGTAGTACTGGGCAGCGCCCAGGGCGACCGCTGGATCGTCAGCGAAGGCCTGGCCCCCGGCGAGCGAGTGGTGGTCGAGGGCCTGCAACACGTCAAGGCCGGTGACCAGGTGCAGGTCGACAATGCATCAGGGGCATCGCCCATCGCACAGCACACTGGCCAGTGAGGGCCTGATTCATGCCGCAATTCTTCATCGACCGCCCGGTATTCGCCTGGGTGGTCGCCCTGTTCATCCTGCTGGCCGGTGCCCTGGCCATCCCGCAGCTGCCGGTGGCCCAATACCCCAACGTGGCCCCGCCGCAGGTGGAAATCTACGCCGTGTACCCGGGCGCCTCGGCGGCGACCATGGACGAGAGCGTGGTCAGCCTTATCGAGCAGGAGCTCAACGGCGCCGACAACCTGCTGTACTTCGAGTCGCAGAGCAGCCTGGGCAGCGCCACCATCACTGCCACCTTCGCCCCGGGCACCAACCCGGACCTGGCCCAGGTCGACGTGCAGAACCGCCTGAAGGTGGTCGAGTCGCGCCTGCCGCGCCCGGTGACCCAGCAAGGCCTGCAGGTGGAAAAGGTCTCCACCGGCTTCCTGCTGCTGGCCACCCTCACCTCCGAAGACGGCAAGCTCGACGAAACCGCCCTGTCGGATATCCTCGCGCGCAACGTGATGGACGAAATCCGCCGCCTCAAGGGCGTCGGCAAGGCCCAGCTGTATGGTTCAGAGCGTGCCATGCGCATCTGGATCGACCCGCGCAAGCTGATCGGCTTCAACCTCACGCCCAACGACGTGGCCGAGGCCATCGCCGCGCAGAACGCCCAGGTGGCCCCCGGCAGTATTGGTGACCTGCCCACCCGTGGCACCCAGGAAATAACCGCCAACGTGGTGGTCAAGGGCCAGCTGAGCACCCCCGAGGAGTTCGCCGGGATTGTCCTGCGTGCCAACCCGGACGGTTCCACGGTGACCATCGGCGATGTCGCCCGGGTCGAGATCGGTGCCCAGGAATACCAGTACGGCACGCGCCTGAACGGCAAGCCGGCCACCGCCTTCAGCGTGCAGCTGTCGCCGGGCGCCAACGCCATGGAAACCGCCACCCTGGTGCGGGCGAAGATGCAGGACCTGGCGCGCTACTTCCCCGAAGGCGTCAAGTACGACATCCCCTACGACACCTCGCCATTCGTCAAGGTGTCGATCGAGCAGGTCATCAACACCCTGTTCGAGGCCATGCTGCTGGTGTTTGCGGTGATGTTCCTGTTCCTGCAGAACCTGCGCTACACCCTGATCCCGACCCTGGTGGTGCCGGTGGCCCTGATGGGCACCTTCGCCGTGATGCTGGCCATGGGCTTCTCGGTCAACGTGCTGACCCTGTTCGGCATGGTGCTGGCCATCGGCATCCTGGTCGACGATGCCATCGTGGTGGTGGAAAACGTCGAGCGGATCATGGCCGAGGAAGGCCTGCCGCCCAAGGAGGCCACGCGCAAGGCCATGGGCCAGATCAGCGGCGCGATCGTCGGCATTACCCTGGTGCTGGTGGCGGTGTTCCTGCCCATGGCCTTCATGCAAGGTTCGGTGGGGGTGATCTACCAGCAGTTCTCGCTGTCGATGGCAGTGTCGATCCTGTTCTCGGCGTTCCTGGCCCTCAGCCTGACCCCGGCGCTGTGCGCCACCCTGCTCAAGCCGGTGGCCAAGGGCGAGCACCACGAACGCAAGGGCTTCTTCGGCTGGTTCAACCGCCGCTTCGAGGGCATGAGCAACGGCTACCAGCGCTGGGTGATGCAGGCGCTCAAGCGCAGCGGCCGCTACCTGCTGGTATACGCGCTGCTGCTGGCGGTGCTGGGTTATGGCTTCAGCCAGCTGCCCACGGCATTCCTGCCCACCGAAGATCAGGGCTACACCATCACCGATATCCAGCTGCCGCCTGGCGCCAGCCGCATGCGCACCGAACAGGTGGCGGCACAGATCGAGGCGCACAACGCCGAAGAGCCCGGCGTGGGTAACACCACCTTGATCCTGGGTTTCAGCTTCTCGGGCAGTGGGCAGAACGCAGCGCTGGCCTTCACCACGCTCAAGGACTGGTCCGAGCGCGGTGCCGACGACAGCGCCCAGTCGATTGCCGACCGCGCGACCATGGCCTTCACCCAGCTCAAGGACGCCGTGGCCTACGCCGTGCTGCCGCCGCCGATCGACGGCCTTGGCGAGTCGACCGGCTTCGAGTTCCGCCTGCAGGACCGCGGCGGCATGGGCCACGCCGAGCTGATGGCCGCCCGCGACGAGCTGCTGGCCAGTGCCGGCAAGAGCAAGGTGCTGACCAACGTGCGCGAAGCCTCGCTGGCGGAAAGCCCGCAGGTGCAGCTGGAAATCGACCGCCGCCAGGCCAATGCCCTGGGCGTGTCGTTTGCCGATATCGGCTCGGTGCTGGACGTGGCCGTGGGTTCCAGCTACGTCAACGACTTCCCCAACCAGGGCCGCATGCAGCGGGTGGTGGTGCAGGCCGAAGGCGACCAGCGCAGCCAGGTCGAAGACCTGCTGAAGATCCACGTGCGCAACGACAGCGGCAAGATGGTGCCACTGGGCGCCTTCGTCCAGGCCAGGTGGGTCAGCGGCCCGGTGCAGCTGACCCGCTATAACGGCTACCCGGCGGTGTCGATTTCCGGCGAACCGGCAGCCGGCTACAGTTCGGGCGAAGCCATGGCCGAAATCGAGCGCCTGGTAGCCCAGCTGCCGGCCGGTGCCGGCCTGGAATGGACTGGCCTGTCGCTGCAGGAACGGCTGTCCGGCAGCCAGGCACCGATGCTGATGGCGCTGTCGTTGCTGGTGGTGTTCCTGTGCCTGGCAGCGCTGTACGAAAGCTGGTCGATCCCCACCGCAGTACTGCTGGTAGTACCGCTGGGCGTGCTCGGTGCGGTGCTGGCGGTGACCCTGCGCGGCATGCCCAACGACGTGTTCTTCAAGGTCGGCCTGATCACCCTGATCGGCCTGTCGGCGAAGAACGCCATCCTGATCATCGAGTTCGCCAAGAGCCTGGTCGACCAGGGCGTGGATGCCGCCGACGCCGCCGTGCAGGCCGCGCGCCTGCGCCTGCGGCCGATCGTGATGACCTCGCTGGCGTTCATCCTGGGCGTGGTGCCACTGGCCATCGCCAGCGGCGCCAGTTCGGCCAGCCAGCAGGCGATCGGCACCGGGGTGATTGGCGGCATGCTCAGCGCCACCCTGGCAGTGGTGTTCGTGCCGGTGTTCTTCGTGGTGGTGATGCGCCTTGCCGGGCGACGCCAGGCGGGTAATGCCGACACGCAGACCGTGACCAGCGAAAGCTGACTGGACAAGCCCCGCGTGAAATGGGAGGGTTCCCGGCAATGACTGCCCGGAACCCTTTTTCATGTCTGATGCCCTTCCCCCCTGCTCCATCCTCATTCTCGCCGGTGGCCGTGGACAGCGCATGGGCGGCCGCGACAAGGGCCTGGTCGACTGGCAGGGCGAACCGCTGGTGGCGCATGTGCAGCGCGTGGTACGGCCGCTCAGCGATGACCTGGTGATTTCCTGCAACCGTAACCAGCAGGCCTACCGGGCGTATGCCGACCAGTTGGTGGGCGATGCCGAGGCGGACTACCCCGGGCCGTTGGCGGGGGTGATTGCCGGGCTCAAGGTGGCGCGGCATGAATGGGTGGTGCTGCTGGCCTGTGATGCACCGCTGGTTGACCGGGGATTGATCGAGGACCTGCTGCGGCTGGCGGTGACCAGCGACAGTGCGGCCATGGTGCGCCAGGGTGGGTACTGGCAGCCGATGTTCAGCGTGCTGCCACGCCGGGTGTTGCCGGTGCTGGAGCAGGCCTGGGCGGCGGGCGAGCGGAGTTTGCAGAAGGCCTTGCTGCGTGAAGCGGTGCAAGGGCTGGAATGTAGTGACGATGATCGCAGGTTGAGCAACTTCAACAGCCCGGAGCTGTTGCAAGGCTGAGGTCATCCGCTGTCTGTGCTGGCCTCTTCGCGGGTAAACCCGCTCCCACAGGTTCTCCACTGCCCTTGAAGCCTGTGCAGTACCTGTGGGAGCGGGTTTACCCGCGAAGAGGCCAGTACAGGCAACACATCACCCGGCAGACAGCTCCTCGACACTGATCTCGCGCATGCGGAACTTCTGCACCTTGCCGGTCACCGTCATCGGGAACTCATCGACAAAGCGGAAGTACCGCGGCACCTTGAAGTGCGCTATCCGCGCCTTCGCCCACTCGCGCAGTTCTTCCGCACTGGCCGTATGCCCCGGGTGCAGCCGCACCCAGGCCACGATCTCTTCACCGTACTTGCTGCACGGCACGCCAATCACCTGCACATCGGCCACCGCCGGGTGGGTGAAGAAGAACTCCTCCAGCTCGCGCGGGTAGATGTTCTCGCCGCCGCGAATGATCATGTCCTTGCTGCGCCCGACAATACGCACATAGCCCTGCTCGTCCATCACCGCCAGGTCGCCGGTGTGCATCCAGCCGTCCTCATCGATGCTTTCGGCCGTGGCCTTGGGGTTGTTCCAGTAGCCCAGCATCACGCTGTAACCCCGCGTGCACAGCTCGCCAATCTCGCCACGCGGCACGATGTTGCCATCGGCATCGATCACCTTGTTCTCCAGCCGCGGCTGGGTGCGCCCGACGCTGGTCACGCGGCGCTCCAGGTCGTCGCTGGCGCCGGTCTGCAGCGACACCGGGCTGGTTTCGGTCATGCCGTAGGCAATCTGCACCTCGGCCATGTGCATCTCGCCGATAACCCGGCGCATCACTTCGATCGGGCAGGTGGCACCGGCCATGATCCCGGTGCGCAGGCTCGACAGGTCGAACTCGCCGCGCTGGGGGTGGTCCAGTTCGGCGATGAACATGGTCGGCACACCATACAACGCAGTGGCCTTTTCCTCCGCCACCGCACGCAGGGTGGCCAGTGGGTCGAAGGCGTCGTTGGGGTAGATCAGGGTGCTGCCGTGGGTCATGCAGCCGAGGTTGGCCATGACCATGCCAAAGCAGTGGTACAGCGGCACCGGCACCACCAGCCGGTCATGCTCGGTCAGGCCCAGGCTTTCACCGACCATGTAGCCGTTGTTGAGGATGTTGCTGTGGCTGAGGGTGGCGCCTTTCGGGAAACCGGTGGTGCCCGAGGTGTACTGGATGTTGATCGGGTCGTCGCAGTGCAGCTGTGCCTGGCGCTCGGCCAGGGCTTCGCGGCTGACGGCCGCGGCACGGGCCTGCAGGTCGTGCCAGGCCAGGAAGCCCGGCGGTGGCGCGACGGCCAGGCTGACCACACCGCGCAGTTCGGGGAAGCGTTCGCAGATCAGGGCGCCCGGCTGGCCGCCGGCCAGGCCCGGGACCAGGCCCAGCAACATGGCGTGATAGTCGGAGGTCTTGAACGCGTCGGCGCAGATCACCCAGCGGCAGCCGGACTGGCCGAGGGCGTAGTCCAGTTCGCTGGAGCGGTAGGCCGGGTTGATGTTGACCAGGATCGCGCCCACCTTGGCGCTGGCGAACTGGGTGATGCACCACTCTGCGCAGTTGGGTGCCCAGATACCGAGGCGGTCACCGGGCTGCACGCCCAGGGCCATCAGCGCACGGGCATGCTGGTCGACGGCTTCGGCCAGTTGCTGCCAGGTGTAGCGCAGGGCCTGGTGGCGGACGACCAGGGCGTCACGGTCGGGGAAGCGGGCGACGGTGGTGTCGAAGGCGTCGCCGATGCACTGGGTAAGCAGGGGTTTGTCCTGGTTGCCCTGGGAGTAGCTTGGCTGGGGCATGGGCGGTCTCTTGTTGTTCTTGTGTTGATTGAGCGGGCCTCTTCGCGGGTAAACCCGCTCCCACAGGGACCGCACAACATTAAGCCCTTGTAGAGATCCTTGTGGGAGCGGGTTTACCCGCGAAGAAAGCAACACCGGTTTAACGGATGAACACCTGCGGCGTGGTGGTGGACATGTCCCCACCCGGCAACTTGATGTTCTTCACTTTTTCCAGCGTATCCGGGTTGAACACCGCCAGGTCGTTGAAGGTGCCGCCCAGGTACAACTTGTCGCCCTTCTTGTCGAAGGCCACGCAGTAGTAAGTGTGGTCCAGATTCGCCGCCTTGATCAGCTTGCGCTGTTCGAGGTCGTACTTGGCCAGGCGGTTGAGCACGCCGTAGATCTGGTTCGGATCTTTCGGCGAACGCAGCCCGGTGAAGTACAGCTCGGTCAGGTCGGCAAATTCCTGGGTGTGGGTCTTGCCGGTCTTAAGGTCGACGCTCAGGTAGCCATACAGCAGATCGGCGGTGGCCGGGTCCTGCTTGTCATCCTTGAACCTGGCAATGGTGTACAACATCGAGAACTCGTGGCGCGGGCTCTGGTGCGGCCAGAAGTACAGCACGTCCGGGGCGCTGTAGCCTTTGCGGTTCCAGTTGCGCAGCGGCAAGGCCACCGTGTACTTGCCGGTCTTCACGTCCATCTTGTAGATGTCCGGCCCGGCGACGTACAGGCTGCCATCGTCCGCCGCACGCATCAGGTACACCTGGCGCGGCATCGGGAAGGTGCGCACCGGCTTGGCCTCCAGGCCATCGACGGTGCTGAACACTTCCAGCCGCGGTGGCTTGACCACGTAGTGGTCGTTCAGGCGCTGGGTCGGGTTGACCGTGGCGTACACTTCCTTGCCGTCCGGGCTGATGGCGAACGAGTACATCGACCGGCCCACCTCACCCGGCACACTGGACAGGTTGGCGTGGAAGGTGTTCTTGCAGGTGTCCAGGTCGATGCCGTAGATGTCGCCGTAGTGGTTGTTGAGCACGTAGGCGGTGCGGTTGTCCGGCGCCATCATCGCGGTGCCGGGGCCGAACTTGTCGGGCATCACGCAGCTCTTGTACACCGTGTCACTGGCCACATCGACCACGTGCAGGTTGTTCGGGTAGTTGGTCACGATCATGTATTCGTGGCCAGCCTTCAGCGCCGGCCCGGTGTCGGCGGCCTGTACCAGCCCGGCACAGGCCGTGGCGGCGATGGTGAGCGCGAGTGACGCGCAGCGTCCAGCTTTCATGCGGTTTCCCCTTGTCATTCTTGTTGGGCCGGTCACTTTTCTTTCGGGAACACGGTGCCGAGGTTGCGCCAGTCTTCCGCCGAGTTGCTCGCCTGGGCGTTCCAGTCCTGGTAGGTGCTCATCATGTCCGGCACCTGGGCCGGCCACCAGCAAGGGTCGGAACAGCCATACAGGTCGGCCTCCATCGGCTGGCACAGCGAGCTCACGCCACCAAAGGCGTCCACTTCCCAACCCGGGTCGGTGGTGGCGGTGCAGCCCGCCACTGCGCTCATGGCCATGACTTCTTCGACGCGGTCTTCGGCGGCGGCCTGCTCGAGGATGCGCGCCTTGTTGTTCAGGGGCTTCAAGTGCTTCATGTCAGTGCGCCTTCCGCGGGGTGATGTAGCGATCGATGAAGGCCGGGTTGGCGGCCATGATGCGGCTGTAGACTTCGATGCCAAAGTCGACCCAGTCGCGCATCAGTTCGCAATAGTGGTAGGTCGGGTGCTGCGGGTCGCCATAACGGGCATAGCTTTCGTGGTAGCAGCCGCCGGAGCACAGGTTGCGGATGCGGCAGCTGTCGCAGCCGGTGTTGCTGCGGTCCAGGCGCTGCGACAGGAAGTCGTTGAGCTGCGCCTGCTTCACGCCCTGGTGCACATTGCCGAAGGTCGGCAGGCTGGAGCCGGTGAAGCGGTGGCACAGGTTCAGCTCGCCCTCATGGTCCACGGCCAGCATCTTCAGCCCGGCGCCGCACGGCAGGGCCTTCTTGTGGCCTTCGTGGATGTCGGTGATCAGCTGGTGCAGGTTGGAGAAGCCGATGTTGCGGTGCTCCAGCGCAGCCTCCAGGTAACGCCGGCCCAGCGCCTTCATGTTGGCGAACACCTGCACCAGTTCTTCGCCGGTGAGGTTGAAGTTGGCCATGTCGCCGGAGGTGACCGGGGCAAAGCCGACTTCAGCGAAGCCCAGTTCGTTGAACAGGTGGTTCCAGATGGTCTCGACGTCGGTGATGCCACGGGTCAGCGTGACCCGCGCGCCCACCGGGCGGCTGTGGTAGCGCGACAGCAGCATGTCGACCTTGCGCCGCACCACGTCATAGGTGCCCTGCCCGCCCACGGTGATGCGGTTGCGGTCGTGCACGGTCTTGGGGCCGTCGATGCTGATCGACAGGCCGAAGCGGTGGGCATTGAGCCAGTCGATGATCTCTTCGGTGAGCAAGGTGGCATTGGTGGTCATGATGAACTCCACCTGCTTGCCGGCCTCGGCGAAGCGCCGCTCGCAGTAGGCGACCATGTGCTCGATCAGTGGCCGGTTGGACAGCGGCTCGCCACCGAAGAACACCACGCTGTAGCGCTGCTCGTCGGGCGACTCCTTGAGCAGCATCTCCACCGAAGCCTCGGCGGTGGCGGTACTCATCTTCTTGCCCGCGGACGGTTTGTCCAGGTCTTCCTTGTAGCAGTAGGTGCAGCTGAGGTTGCAGCCGGTGTTGACGTTCAGCACCACGGTGTTCAGCGCCGTGCGCTCGACCTGCTTGAGGGCGATTTCCGGGGTCAGCGGCGAGCCGTCGCTGACCAGTTCCAGCGCGATCAGCTCGCGCAGGGTGTCCTGGATATCGCTGCCGGCAAATTGCTGGCCAAGGCGCTGCATCAGCTCCTCGGCCGAGCAGCCTTGCTGGCGCAGGGTGTCGATGATGCCGCCGGTCACCGCGTCGGCGGTGAACAGCGAACTGCTGGGGATATGGAACAGCATGCGGTCAGCGTCGACCTGCACTTCATGCAGGTTGCGTTCGACCAGGTTCAGTAGCGCGCCCATGGCGACCTCCGATAATCGATCCGTTGGAAAACCGTAAGCCCCCTGCCGTTACGGCAGCGGTGGGTTGTTCCAGCGCTGTACGGTGACGATCATGTGCCCTTCGCCAGTCTGGCCACCGTCGGCCAGGGTGGCGATGACCTTCAGGTTGCCGGCGTTGTTGGTCATCATCTTGCGCTCCGGGTTGGGGCCGGCACCGCCTGGCACGAACACGCCATCGGCCTGCATCTTCCCGGCGAACTTGACGTCTTCGTCCTCGACCGCACGCTCGTTGAACGGCTCGACCTTCCAGCTGGCCGGCAGGTAGCCGATGCGCAGCGGCTGGCCATTGGCGTCCTTGCCCCAGGCTTCGGCCTCGAAGCGGCCCTGCACCTTGGGCACCGAGGCGCCGTTTTCGCCGATGCGGGCGATGGAGAACGCCGGCACCACTTTCACTTCCTCGACCTTGTCGTACACCGCCAGGTTGACGCCCTTGAGCGCCCCTACGGCGACTTCGCGCTGGCCGGGTTTGGCATCGGCCGCGGCGCGGGCCTTCACCCGTACCAGGGTTGGGGTCTGCTCCAGCACCTCGGTCACTTCCACGCCAGCGCCCAGGTCCGGTTTGCCGGCCAGGCCGCTGCCGACCAAGGTGATCTCGCTTTCGCCACCGGCCTTGATGAACGCCGGTTGTACTGCAAGCAGGCGCGCCTTGCCCTCCTTCACCGCGGTGAAGTCCAGGCCACGCTCATCGTGCTCGGCCTCGAACATGCGGCCCTTCATTTCGCCATCCAGCGCGGCGAACACCTGGCGCAGGTTGGCGTCGCCGACCTTGACGTTGCCACGCCATTCATAGCCGTTGTAGAGGATCGCCGACCCGCTGCCATTGAACGGCGTGCCGTCGGCATAAGCGCCCTTGACCTCGACCTTGAAGGTGTCACCCTGGTCAGGCGTGACGCTCATCACCCCGCGTACATCGCCCTTGGCCAGCATGTGGCCGCTGAATGCCCACTGGCCCGGCAGCGCATCGGCCTTGGGCCTGGCTTTCTGCCATTCGGCCCACGCCGCGTTTTCCAGCGGGTAGCGCTTGGCCAGGTCGGGCACCACTTGCTGCAGGGCGATCGGCAGCCAGTCGCGGTCACGCGCCTGGGCCTGGTATTCGAGGGACGGCCACTGGCCGAGATGGAAGTTGACCAGGTGCTCCCACTCCTTGGCCGGGCGCCGCTGCAAGGCGACACGGGCACCGGAGTGGCAACGGCCACAGGTTTCGCTGAGCTGGGTGTCGAACTGCTCGACGGTATTCAGCCGGCGCTCCATGGCATAACGCACTCCATCGGTTTCGCTGGGCGCCAGGCCCTGCTTGTCGGCCAGGTACTTGACCAGGGTGCGGCGGTCGTCGTCGCTGATCTGCAGGCCATGCATCACCTGCATGCGGGCGATGCTCATCAGCCAGCCTTCCGGCGTCTTGCGCTGGTGGCTGATACGGCTGTAGGTGTCGTTGCCTTCGGGGATATGGCACCCCATGCACTTGTTCTGCAACAGGCTCGGGCCCTGCTCGGCCGCCATGGCCTGGGTGCTCAGCAGCGCGGCGGCGACCAGCGCCAGTTTGCCCGCATGCCGCCGGAGTCGAGTCGTCTTCAAGGTCAGACCTCCACGGTTGTTGTTCTTATCGTTTTCGCACGCTTTGGTACAGCAGGTGTGCATGTGACGGTTGTGATACAGGAACTGTGCCAGGTGGTGTAAAAGTGTTTTCTTTCAACCTATTAGCCGGTTTTCGAGCCTTGGCCAGCAACAGGCATGGCCAATTGCAGCGTGCCATTTCGCGACAGGGTGTTTCATCCTGAGACAAGGGCCTGCTGCGCAGGCCAATCGCCGGCAAGCCAGCTCCCACAGGTACAGCACAGGCCTTCAAGGCAGTGGTTAACCTGTGGGAGCTGGCTTGCCGGCGATTGGCCCTTGATGCCACTGTTTCACCACCGTCTCACACCGTCTCAATGTGCAACAGCGCAACCCTGCAATCCCAACCTTGCACCAGGACAAAACCCAACCCGTTCAACGGCTTGCGGCCATCTACCGACCTTGGCACGCCCATTGCGCCTATGCCTGTCACATCCAATGACAAGAGGCACCGTCCCATGCTTTCCGAACTGCCCATCCTGCCCGCCACCCGCGCCTTTCTCGAACGCAAGCTGAAGATGCGCATCGGCGCCGACTGGCAGGACGCCGCCAGCGGTCGCACCCTGTCGTTCCGCAACCCGGCCACTGGCGAGGTACTGGGTGAAGTGCCCGCCGCCGAGGCCGTAGATGTCGACCGCGCCGTGCGCGCCGCGCGCCAGGCCTTCGATGATTCGCCGTGGAGCCGCCTGCGCCCACGCGATCGGCAGAACCTGCTGTGGCGCCTGGCCGACCTGATGGAGCGCGACGCCCGCCAGCTGGCCGAACTGGAATGCCTGAACAACGGCAAGAGCGCCGCCGTCGCCCAGGTGATGGACGTGCAACTGGCCATCGACTTCCTGCGCTACATGGCCGGCTGGGCCACCAAGATCGAGGGTAGCACCGTCGAAGCCTCGATGCCGTTGATGCCCAACGACCAGTTCCATGGTTTCGTGCGGCGCGAGGCAGTGGGCGTGGTCGGCGCCATCGTCGCCTGGAACTTCCCGCTGCTGCTGGCCTGCTGGAAGCTCGGCCCGGCCCTGGCTACCGGTTGCACCGTAGTGCTCAAGCCCGCCGACGAAACACCGCTGAGCGTGCTCAAGCTGGCTGAGCTGGTGGACGAAGCCGGCTACCCGGCAGGCGTGTTCAACGTGGTCACCGGCACCGGCCTGAACGCTGGCGCCGCACTCAGCCGCCACCCCGGCGTGGACAAGCTGACCTTTACCGGCTCCACCGAGGTCGGCAAGCTGATCGGCAAGGCGGCCATGGACAACATGACCCGCGTCACCCTGGAACTCGGCGGCAAGTCGCCGACCATCGTCATGCCCGACGCCAACCTGCAGGAAGCCGCCGCCGGCGCGGCCACGGCGATCTTCTTCAACCAGGGCCAGGTGTGCTGTGCCGGGTCCCGCCTGTACGTGCACCGCAAGCATTTCGACAACGTGGTGGCCGACATCGCCGGCATCGCCAACGGCATGAAGCTGGGCAGCGGCCTGGACCCGGCAGTGCAGATGGGCCCGCTGATCTCGGCCAAGCAGCAGGACCGCGTCACCGGCTACATCGAGCTTGGCCGCGAGCTGGGCGCGACCATCGCCTGCGGTGGCGAAGGCTTCGGGCCGGGCTACTTCGTCAAGCCAACGGTGATCGTCGATGTCGACCAGCGCCACCGCCTGGTGCAGGAAGAAATCTTCGGCCCGGTGCTGGTGGCGATGCCGTTCGATGAAATCGACGAAGTGATCGGCATGGCCAACGACAACCCCTATGGCCTGGGTGCGAGCATCTGGTCCAACGACCTGGCCGCCGTGCACCGGATGATCCCACGCATCAAGTCGGGGTCGGTGTGGGTCAACTGCCACAGCGCCCTCGACCCTGCCTTGCCCTTTGGCGGCTACAAGATGTCCGGCGTCGGCCGTGAGATGGGGGCGGCTGCCATCGAGCACTACACCGAGCTGAAATCGGTGTTGATCAAGCTCTGATCTTCAGCCTGTACCGGCCCTTTCGCGGGTAAACCCGCTCCCACAGGATCACCACAGGCCTGAACACTGTGGGTCCCTGTGGGAGCGGGTTCACCCGCGAAGAGGCCGGCACAGGCAACCCGAAAACAACAACAAAAACATGGAGCACACCATGAGGCACAAACTCGCCTGCACATTGGCCCTGCTGTTCGCCGCCCCGGTCACCCAGGCCTACGAGCTGTACAACCACGACGGCACCACCCTCAACGCCGACCTCGAAGCCCTGTTCGGCGCCTTCCACAGCGACGAAAGCTTCAACCTGGCCGGCAACCGCAAACCCGGCAGTACCGCCTGGCAGGAAGGCTACGTCAAATATGGCCTCAGCGGCAGCCAGGCCCTGGCCGACAGCGGCGCGCTCTACGGCGCCTTCAACCTGCTCAGCTCCGCCACCTGGGGCGACGGCGATGCCGCCGGCCTGACCCTGGGTGACGAGCGCCGCACCGCCATCGAAGACCTGTACCTGGGCTGGCGCTCGGCCAACCTGTTCCCGGCCCTGGGCGAAGACGGCGTGGACATTTCCGGCGGCCGCCAGGTGGTGACCCTGGGCGACGGCTTCCTGATCCAGGGCGACCCGGTGAACCTGGGCAAGGTCGACCTGGGCGCCAACTTCGACCGCGGCGGCGCCTACTACCTGGCCGCACGCAAGGCCTTCGACCGCACCGCCGTGCTGCGCCTGGGCGGCAAGCAAGGCTGGCGCAGCGACCTGATGTGGCTGAAGTCCGACAACCACTACCAGGCCGACACCTCGCTGGCAGTGGCCAACCTGGAGCACGTCGCCGACGCCGGCACCGTCGGCCTGAGCTGGATCCGCGGCCTCGACGTGGACCAGCGCTACGCGCAGATCATGGGCCTGGAACACCGCGACGGCATGGACACCGCCAGCCTGCGCGGGCGTGGCAACCTGGGGGTGAAAGACCTGGAGCTGGCCGCCGAGTACGTGACCCAGGACAAAACCGGCGGGCGGGAGAACGCCTGGTACCTGGAAGGCAACTGGACCTTTTCCGAACTGCCCTGGTCCCCCACCGCCACCTACCGCTACAGCCGCTTTTCCGAAGACTTCGACCCGCTGTTCTATGGCCTGAGCCGTGGCTATGGCACCTGGTTCCAGGGTGAGGTGGCAGCCAACTATGCCGGGCCGTTCAACAGCAACAGCCAGGTGCACCACGTGGCGCTGAAGGGCAAACCACGGGACAACCTGACCGTCGGCGCGCTGTACTTCGACTTCGATACGCTGGACACCGACCAGGGCAACCTGGGCGGGCGGGAGCTGGACCTGTATGTGGAATGGATGGTCAACGACCACCTGCTGATCAGCCCGCTGGTAGGTTTCTACAAGCCGGAGCGCAGCGCGGCCAATGGCGGGACGCAGCTGGGCGGGCGGGATACCGGGACCTATATGCAGCTGATCGTCGGGACTTTCTTCTGATTCGAAATCTTGGGGCTGCTGCGCAGCCCATCGCGACACAAGGCCGCTCCTACAGGTACTGCGCAAGCATCACGGGCATCGCCGGACCTGTAGGAGCGGCCTTGTGTCGCGATGGGCCGCAAAGCGGCCCCGGCAATCTCAAGCCAAGCCCTGCTCCAACAACCACCGCCGCACCATCATCTGCTGCTCCCCTGGCAGCCCTGACAACACTGCCTCGAGAGGTCGGCCGCTACGCAGCCCCCGCACCACCGGCGCCAGCTCCACCCCCTGCAAATGCCACACCCCCAACGGCTGATCCGCCGTCACCACCACCTCGGCATCATCCACCAGCCCGTCACGCAACACCGGCCGCCGCTCGACCCTCACCGCGCTCCAGTCCGGCGCCACGTGCAATGCCTGCATGTCCGGCCAATCCTGCCGCCGCGCCCAGAACGGCTGCCCCACCCGCCCCTGCTCTTGCCCATAGAAATCCCGCCCGATCCGGGCAAAACGCAAAAACAGCTGTTCGATCCGTTGCTGGTGAAACTGCCGCGCCAACCCGGCCCGCTCGGGCCTGCGCAGCAAGGTATTGATCACCACCGGCGCCTGCAGCGCCGAAGACAGCGACTGGAAGATCCCGTTGCCCGACAGTGGGTCAACGGCCATCGCGGCATCGCCCACGCGTATCCAGTCCTGCCCGACGCACTCACCGGCCAGAATCGCGGTACTGCTGCGCGCATGCACCTCTGCCGGCGCCAATGCCCTGGCATCGAACAGCTCGGCCACCAGCGCGCTGTCGGCTCGCCGCGCCGCGCAATAATCCGCCAACCCGGCCTTGCCCGGCAGCCCTGCGGCGTCCAGGGTGACTTGCCAGTAGCAGCGGCCGTCTTCCAGGCGCGCCATCCACGCCCAGCCATCCGCCAGGCTCTCCACCGCCGACGCGGGCGCCCCGGGGGCGGCCTGCCAGACATTCAGCAAGCTGACCGTCTCCGGCCCGCGCAGTCGGTCGGCAGCCAGCGGGGCCTGGCGGCCTCGGGCTTCGACCAGGAAATCGGCCTGCAGTACCTGCCCGTCGTCCAGGCGAATGCCATGACCGACTTCGCGAACCACCTCACGCACCCGCCCCTCGACCACGCTCACACCCGCACGCTGAAGGTCGTCGCGCAGCGCCCGGTCAAACCTTTGCCGATCCAGCAGAAACTCCTGATTCAGGTGCAGCTGCTGGCCGTTCCAGTGCACTTGCCGAGTCGCCGGCATCGCCGCCTGGCGCAACGCCCCGCCAAGGCCGGCGTGGCGCAGACCGTCCAGCACCCGCTGCGAAACCCCTTCGACCGCCGCGAACCGGCGCCACTCGGACACCACCGTCACCGCATAGCCCAGCCGCCGAAGGCCAATGGCCGTGGCCGCACCCGCAGGGCCTGCCCCCAGCACCACAATGCGTGGTTCAGCCATGGCCGGCACCTCGTCGCTCGGGGCCGGCAAACGCCGCGTGGTGGCGCAACCAGTCATGAACCTGCGGGTGGCCCATGCCCGGCTCATCACGCAGCAACGCAGCGATCCTGCCACTCAGGGCCGCACAGCCCAGGCTCGCGCCCGCCCTGCCGCCCGCCCCCACATAACCACCAAAGTCCGCCTGCCGGGTACCCAGCCAGGACCACTGGCCCGGCGCACAGCGGGCATCGCCGGTAACCCGGATCACCCCGGGGTAGCTGGCCGGGTACACGGGCCCGCCCTGGGCCGGGCTGGAGGCGCACAACAGCACACCCGCGGCCAAAGCCTCGGCGCAAGCCTGGTGCAGCACAGGCCGGTCCTGCTGCAGGCCAAGGCTGAGGTTGACCAACGTAACCCCCGCCTCCACCAGCCACAGCAGCGCGGCCGCCACCTGCAAGGCACTGGTGCTGGCCTGGGCGCCGAAAACCTGGGCCAGCAGCACGGGCACCGGCCCGGCCTCCCGCTGCAAGCCGGCGAGCACCGCGCTACCGTGCCCAAGCTGGTCGGGCAGCATGTCACCTTCGCGCAACTGGCCGTCCTCCAGCCAGAAGCGGCGCGCGCCCAGCAAGGCGCTGGCCTGCTCCGGCGTGCAACCACTGTCGATCACGCCAACACGCACGTCAGTGCCCATGCTTGATCACCTCCTCGGGCAGCACCTGCAACTGGCCAGCGTGCAGCTGCAAGTGCAGGTCGGCATCGGCCAGGGTCGAAGCACGGTGGCTGATCAGGATGCGCGTGCGGCCGGCGAACAGCTGGTCGATGGCCGCGATCACTTCGCGCTCGGTAGCTTCGTCCACCGCCGAGGTGGCCTCGTCCAGCACCAGGATCGCCGGCGCCTGCAGCACCGCGCGGGCGATGGCAATGCGTTGTTTCTGCCCGCCTGACAACTGCTGGCCACGCTCACCCAGCAGGCCGTCCAGGCCCAGCGGCAGGCTGTCGACCAGGCTGTCCAGCCGCGCCAGGCGCACCACCCGCTCCAGCTCCTCACGGCTGGCCTCGGGCACGCCGTAGGCCAGGTTCTGTGCCAGGGTGCCGCGGAACAGCACGATATCCTGGCTGACCACCGCAATGCGCCGGCGCAGCGCGGCCAGGTCCAGTTCGCGCAGGTCGGTGCCGTCCAGCAGGATGCGCCCGGCGTCCGGGTCGTAGAAGCGCTGCAGCAGGTCGATCAGGGTCGACTTGCCCACCCCCGAGGCACCGCTGATGGCCACCTTCAGGCCACCCGGCACGCACACCTGCACATCGTTCAGCACCGCGCCCTGGCGCCCTTCATGGGCAAAACTCACCCCCTCGAGGCGCAATTCGCCCGGGCCGTCGGGCATCGGCTGCGGGTTGGCTGCCGGGCGCACGGCCACGGCCTCCTGCTTCAGTTCCATCACCCGCCCCAGGCTCACCGCCATGCGCTGCACCGCCACGTACAGGCCCAGCAGGCTCTGCACCGGCCCTACCGCCATGCCCATGTAGGTGGAAAAGGCGATCAGCGCACCTAGTTGCCAAGTGCCCTGGATTACCCACCAACCGCCGACCAGGAACGCGCAGGCGCGGCACCAGGAGGTCAGCGTGCCGGGGATGGCCTGGGTGAAGAATTCGGTCACCTGCACCTTGAGCAGCTGGCGCATGTAGCCCTGGCCCAGCTGGTCCAGGCTCCCCGCCTCGCGGCCTTGCTGGCCGGCGGCCTGGATGAACTTCATCGCCGGCAGGGTTTCGACCAGAAACGACGACACATCCGCCGAGCGTTCGCGCAGGTTGCGTACTTCGCGCTCCACCTTGCGCCGCATCCAGCGCAGCCACAGCACTTCGATCGGCACCAGCAGCGCCAGGAGCAGCGACAGTTGCCACGACAGCATCAGCATCAACACCACCGCGCCCACCAGGCCGATCACCGCCGACACCGCCGAAAACAGCGAATCCACGGCAAAGCGCTGGATTTCCGCCACATCGCCATCCAGCCGCGAAAGGATGTCGCCGATGCGCCGCCGCCCGTAGAACGTCGGCGACAGCTGCTGCAGGTGGCGGTAAAGGTCGTCACGCAGGGCAAACAGGATGCGCCCCGACAAGCGCGTGTGCAGGTAACGGTTGACCCCGGCCAGCACGGTACCCAGCAGGCCCGCGCCGATCATGATCGCGGCCATGTGCCAGAGGGTCTGGTAGTCCTTGGCCAACAGCCCCTCGTCGATCAGCGTCTTGACCAGCCAGGGTTGCGCCAGCGCCAGCAACGAGGCGCCCAGCGACAAACCGAGCAACAGGCCGATGGCACGTCGATGGGGGCGCACGAAACCATACAGCCAGGCCAACGCCTGGCGCATGAGCACAGGGTCGCTGGATTCCACCAGCCGGGCGAACAGGCCGCCCACGTCAGCCGCGCAACTGTTTGAGCTTGCGGTACAGCGTCGCCCGGCTGATACCCAGCGCCTCGGCCGCCGCGGACACGTTGCCCTGATGGCGCGCCAAGGCCCCACGGATCAGCTCCAGCTCGTTGTCCTTGAGGCTGCCGGAAGGCGCGGTGCCGCTGGCCAGCTCGTCCAGCAGGCAGTCGGTGAGGTGGTCGAGGGTCAGCACCTGCTCGCCGTCCTCGCGCATGGCCAGCGCGGTGCGCACGACCATTTCCAGCTGGCGGATGTTGCCCGGCCAGTCGAAGCCTTCGAGCAACGCGGTCAGGGCCGGGTCCAAGGTCACGCCCCGGGCATCGGACTTGTCCAGCAGCCCCTGGATGATCGCCGCCAGGTCATCGCGCTCGCGCAGTGCCGGCAGGCGCAGCGACACGCCGTTGACCCGATAGTAAAGGTCTTCGCGGAAGTGCTGCTCCTGCACCAGGCGCTTGAGGTCGCGGTGCGTGGCACAGATCAATGCCACATCGATGTCCTGCTCGTCGCCCGCCCCCAGTGGTGCCACGCGCCGTTCCTGCAGTACCCGCAACAAGCGCGCCTGCAGCGCCAGCGGCATGTCGCCGATTTCGTCGAGGAACAGCGTGCCGCCATGGGCCTGCATCAGCCGGCCGACCATGCCGCCCCGGCGCGAACCGGTGAATGCGCCTTCACGGTAGCCGAACAGTTCGGACTCGATCAGCCCTTCGGGGATGGCCGCGCAGTTGACGGCCACGAACGGTTTGTCGGCGCGCGGGCTGGCCTGGTGCAGGGCCCGGGCGACGACTTCCTTGCCGGTACCGGTCTCGCCCAGCAGCAGCACCGGCAGGCCATTGCCCAGCCCCTGGCGGGCCATGCGCAGGTTGCGCGCCAGGCGCGGGTCGCCACCGGCCAGGGCGTCGAGGGCTGGCGCCTGCTTGCCCGGCGCCGGCTTGCCCACCGGCGTGCTGCCGTTGACCCGGCCATGGCGCGGCAACTGCAGCGCGCGGAAGTAGAACTCGCCCTTGGCCGTTTGCACACTGCTCACCCCGCCCTGCCACAGGCGGGCGATAAAGGCCGGTGACCGTTCACCCAGCAGGTCGCTGCTGCGCCGGCCCAACAGCTCATGGCGCGGCACCTGCAACAGCTGGCAGGCACTGTCGTTGGCAGCCAGCACTTCACCGTCCAGGCTCAGCGCCAGCAGGCCATGCCAGGCGCTGTTGAGGTATTGCGGGCGGCTGTGGAAGGCCAGCACCAATTGCTCCGGGTGGCACAGGCCGAACATGCGGCTTTCTATGTTGCCGGCCGCCAGCATCAGCGTCGACAGGCTGTCCTGTGGTTGCGCCATCACCCCTTCACGGGTGATGTCGAGCACGCCGATCACCTCGCCGCGCGGGTCGCGCAGGGGTACCGAAGTGCAGGAGAACGGGCTGAGGCGGTCGAGGTAATGTTCGCCGCAGTTGATCAGCGTCGGCCGGCCTTCCACCACTGCCGTGCCGATGGCGTTGGTGCCGCGCAGTGATTCGCTCCAGCAACTGCCCGGGTGCAGGTCGCGCAGGCCTTCGCGTTGCAGCACGTGCTTCTGCCCTTCGATGGCCAGCACATTGGCCTGGGCGTCGCCGAGGATGACGATGCCGGCCTTGCCCTGGCGCGCGACCAGGTAGTCCAGTTCCGGGGTAACGGCGTCGACCAGCAGGCGGTTGCGCTCCAGCAGCATGCGCAGGTCGTGGCCCTGCTCCAGGCCCAGACCGACCTGCTCGCCCTGCAGGCAGTCCAGGCCATGGCCCAGGCTGCGGCGCCAGGAGGCATCGATCTCGTCGCGCAGCATGCCCATTGGCAGCTCGCCTTCGCTGGCCAGTCTCAGGCGGGCCTGGCGGGATTCGTGCAGCGGGTCGTGGGCGTTTGTTATTAGTTGTCGCGCCATTTTCTACTCCGGCTGTGCCCCGCAAGGTGGCGGGGAACGGGCTTGGGAATTTTCCGCAGTGTGCGGGAGAAATCCCTGGCCGTCATCAGGCTGAGGTAGAAGGTGGCATATGGTGACGTTTACGTAAAGGGAGACGCAGGAGCGCCGCCTTGCCCAAGATCTGGAAGCTTGCACAAGCTTTGTGGGAGCGGGTTCACCCGCGAAGAGGCCATCGAGGTCAATCACGGCTGCCGCTTGATTTCAACAAAGCCCAGGTGCCCGCCAGACACCGGCACCGGCCCATTCGCGGGTAAACCCGCTCCCACAGGGATGGCGTCGCACTTGAGATCACGCTGTACCTGTGGGAGCGGGTTCACCCGCGAAGAGGCCCTCAAGGTCAATCACGGCTGCCGCTTGAATCAAACAAAGCCCAAGCGCCCGTCAGACACCCGGCACCGTCTTCCGCCCAACCAGCTGCTGCCTCTCCACCCCATCCAGCAACGCCTCCACCACCGCCTTGGCCGAATCCAGCCCATGGTCATTGCTCAACAACAGATCACGACAGGTCCCCTTGGCCAGCTCCAGTGCCTTGAGATTGGTCGCAAACGCGCCTTTGAGCAGCGTGGACAGATGTACCAGCGCATCTTCGTAGTCCACCCCCGAACGCACGGCAAACAACGGCAGATGGCTGCATTCGCACGTGGAGAAACTGGAGAACGCCGTGGTGGCGCGTACGGGAGGATCGGGTAAGCCTTTTGTCATTGTGTCGCGCCTTGATTCACTGGAGCCGCCACAAATCGCTACCAAACGAGATGGTGACGGCTGTACGCAGGTTGGTAGACCGGGAATCAAGGAAACCGGCGCGCACGGAGGCGCCCTACGCACAGCCGCCATAAAACGAAACAGCCGGGCACAAAAAAGCGCCAACTGTATCGCAGAGCGGGCGCTTGTGATTGATCGCGGGCTACCAAACCCGGCTGCTGGACTTACAGCAGCGGGCAAAGACTACCGGTGTCGGGGAAGCGTTTCAAGCGAAGGGAATGTGCAGTAACACTTCCGTTGCCGCCTCTCACTCATTACCGGCCGGCGAATCAGCAGTGATCACCATGTTGTGTCGCCTGCAACGGCCTCTTCGCGGGTAAACCCGCTCCCACAGGGACGGCGTCGCACTTGAGATCACGCGGTACCTGCGGGAGCGGGCAAGCCCGCGAACACCGGCAAAGCCGGTGCCATCCTCCGCGTCGCCTGTTTCGCGGGCGCGCCCGCTCCCACAAGGACGGCGCTGGCTTCGAGTTGACGCGGTACCTGTGGGAGCGGGTTCACCCGCGAAGAGGCCCTTTTACTTTCCCTCAAATGCTCAGCACTCATGGGGCTGAACATTCAGAAGCCTGTTCACTGGCACCGCTTGCCAATTTATAGAGGCCATCGAACGTGCTTTCGCGCAGTCGCGATGAAATACCAGTGCCATGTACAACCCCGGCGACCCAATCGCTGTCTTCTTCCACAATTCTGAAACCGCTTCCGCTGCTGCCAGACATGGTCGCGCAATTAGGTGTGCTTATACCGGTCGAGTTCACTATGGGTTCCAGCCTTGACACGCATCTTTGCATCTCACCGCCGCTGTAGTTAACGCCGGGGTAACTCCAGATCTCGCCGTTAGGTAATTTTTCCTCCGTTTCCGATATATATGGCTTGCTCGCACCACCAAGCTTGGACTGCAACGACATGCCTTGCTGAGGAAAGACACTGACAATTGCCAGGTCGCTATCTACGCGTGCATAAGCGTCTTCAACCGGAATGTATTTATAATGAACAGGCCAGCGTCCCAAGGGCGTGCGCTGAGACTCTGCTGCTGTGCCATCATAACTTGGTACAAAAAGTGCCATGCCCTTCCAGTTGCATCCCCTCTCGACAACGCAATGCGCGGCAGTAAGCACCAGGTCACCCTTCGGAGCGTCAAGCACCGTGGCCGAGCAGTGCTGGGGCACGCCGTCTGTGGAAACGTAGAACAGAACTCCCGCACGACGACCCAGTTTGTCTGTATGTGCTTGAGTTACTTTGATGAAGCCAAATCTATCCCCGTATTTTGTTAGTACCTCATTGACCGGATTGGCTGGGCCACCGACCGCCGACTCGGCCAATTTCATGTTTTCCGGCGTCCAGTAAGCCAATACGTTCACTTCGTCTTGTTCCGGGCTTCGGATTGGCGCGCAAACACCCACCTCGGCAAACAAAAAAGCAGCAGATGTCACGAAGGTGGTCAGTAAACGCTTCATTTTCGATCCCGAGCCAATTCTGGTTGAAACAGAATTGAATCAGACTCTGTTAAATATGACAGCTGCCAGAAATGTCAGTAGCGACGCAATCCGCAAGCTGCTAAAACGGGTAGAAGCATTTTGTCCCACTCCACGCAAACATCGCCGTAACCTGAATCCGTACGACCATGACCCAGGCCGACCTTGACTTGGCGCTCGGTGGATCAATCTGACCTCCAAGCCCGAGGCCAGCGCTGTCCCTGTAGAAGCGAGTTCACCCGCGAAGAGACCCTCAAGCTCAATCAGGCTGCTGATTCTGGCTCAGGTACTTGTCCACCGTAGCCTGCCCCTCCCCCGCATCCCCCGCCACCTGCCACAGCCGCCGTTCAATCCCCTGCGCCAGCAAATGCCCCACCGCCGCCTCGATCGCCGACAGCACGCACAGCTGCGCCGGTTCGTTGGTGGTGTACCCCACCTCGGCCTCGAGCAGCTTCTTGAACTCGATGAACTTGAACACCCCCGCACTGCGCCCAACCGAATAGATGGTCTTGCTGGTCATCACGTTGGCCAGCACCTGCCCGGTGCGCACGTCCACCGCGCGCAGGTTCACGGTCACCTGGTCGACCCGGTACTCGCGGGAGATGTCTATACCCAGGTAGCGCGCCCCCTCGCCGCCGCTGCGCACGTTGGTGTCGTAGGCAATGATGCCGCCCTCCAGCATCAGGTTGGCGGCCTGCAGCGGTGGCAGCTCGCCCATGATGTTTTCCGGCACGTCGGGCTTTTTCTGCGAAGCACGGATGATCTTGCGCTCGGTCAGCAGGTTCTGCAGGCCTTCACGCTCCAGCACCACGAACCAGCCGCTGGCGTTCAGGGCGTCCATCAGCATGCTTGCCGCGCCCTGGGTGACGCTGGTGGAGAACGAGCTGGCCGGCGTCGGCTTGTACTGCCCGGTCTGGTCGCGGAAGCCATACACCACCGCCATCAACCGGCCCTTGGGCCGTGGCATGTTGATCAGGTCGTAGTAGGTCGAGGCACGCGGGGTCAGGGTCGGGGTTTCCGAATCCTGTTCGGCGGGCATCGGTTCGCGCAGGCCACAACCGTGCAGACCCAGGGCGGTGAGGATCAGCAGCGTGCTCAGCAGACGTTTCATGGTGTTCTCTCCCCAACAAATAGCCTTGCCCCCTCAAGGGTTCAGGCCGCTGACCTCAATGATCGAAACTTCTCCTGTGGCGCGATCGGTGACCTTGATACTCAAGGCCCCGGAATCGTCGATGACGTCGATGAGAAATGCATCGGTCGCCATGCTGCCGGTGTTGCCGTTACTGATGTTGTCCAGCAACTGCGACAACATCCGCGACTCCAGCTGGTTGCTGAAGCGCTCCAGGGCCGTGGTGCCGGTAAAGGCCGAGGAGCGGTCCTTGAGGTCGGGGTCGTCGTAGTCGTTCTGCGCCTGGGCGTTGTTCAGCAACCAGGTGCCATTGAGTGGGTTGCCGCCAAAGGCCGGGTTGACCGGGGTGTACACCAGCTCGGTGGCCTGGGCGGCACATGCGCTGGCAAACAGGCAGGCGGCGATGCAACGGGGTATGTGGTACTTCATAGCTCGTCCCTCTCCAGATCGGTGGTGTCCTGCAGCAGGCGTTGCAACTTGCGTTGGATGATTTGCTGCTTGACCAGGTCGGCTGCTGCAACGGCCTCGTCCTTGAGCTCGGTGATGTTCGGCGGCAGGAAACGGCGGTACACCACCTCACGCTCGAATTCCACGGTGACCAGGCTGCCCCAACGGGCATCCGGGCGTTCGCGCACCACCAGGTTGAAATCAAGCCGGCTGGTGGCGCGCAGGCGGTCGGCGAAGTAGTAGTAAAAGTCGTGGCCGATGTGCGAGATGGTGTTGTCGACGATGAAGCCTTGCATCTCGTCCTCGTCCCCGGCCCTGGCCGAGGTGGCCAGCACTGCCACCAGCAGCAGGCCCAGGCACAGCGCGGCCAGGCGGCTCATGGCGTGTCTCCCGGGCCGGCATGGGTCTGCACGCCACCGGCACTTTCGGTAAAGGCCTGCTCGGCGACGAACTGCCAGTCGCTGTAATGTTCCAGCCCATCGAAACCGCTCCATTCGGCGCTGAAGCCACTGCGCTTGAACGGAGTGGCGTCCGAGCGGCTGTGCACGCCGGTGATGCGGCCATCGATCGAGCGCAGCAGGCCCCAATCGTCACTGTTGGTGATGGGGTCTGGGTACAGCCGGCGAATGTGCCGCCTGGCCTGCGGGAAGCGGTTGTCCTGCAGCAGGTCGGCCAGTTCCTGCGGATACTGGGCCAGCCCCGGCGAGGCGCGGTAGTAGCTGCGCAGGGCCTGGGCATACTGGCTGCCCACCCACAACAGCTGGCGTTCGCGGTCACGCTGGGCGGCACTGGCCCAGAGCGTGCCGGTGGCGGCCAGGGCCACGCTGCTGACCGCAATCAGCAGCAACACGCCCAGGTAGGTGAAGCCGGCGTCGGCCTTACCATTCCGCGAACAGGCTGCCATCGCGCGCCCTCCCTGTGGCACCGCTCTTGATATCGGCCACGCCGCCGGCCACGCCTTCGGGCGGTGGCACCAGCTGCCAGGCATCACTGCGCTCGGTGATCGGGTCTATCGGGGTGTTGCGCAGGTAACGCTGCTCCACCAACTGCTCCAGCGAGTCGGGGTAGTGGCCGGTGTCGCCGTAGTAGTGGTCCAGCGCCTCGCGCAGCACCGCCAGGCTCTGGCGCAGGGTGGCTTCACGGGAGCTTTCCAGGCTGTTGAAGTAGCGCGGCATGGCGATGGTCATCAGCGTGGCGATGATCGCCAGCACCACCAGCAGTTCGATCAGGGTGAAGCCTTTGCTGCGTTTCATGGCTGTCACCATTGCCCGTAGGGGATGTTGTTCAGGCCTTTGCCGCGGGCCTTGGAATACACGTCGAACACGTCTTCGCCTTCGCGCGGGTTGTCGGGGCTGCTGTCGTAGGCGCGCAGCCCCCACCCGCCTTCGTCCTCACCCTTGGCCGCCACCAGCGGGTCGTGCGGGATGCGCCGCAGGAAGTAGAACTTGGCGCCCTTGGCGCTGCGCACATCGCGCACGCCGTCCACCAGCACTTGCAGGTTCGGCGGGTAGCCACTGGCGTCCAGGCGCTTCTCGATGTAGCCGGCATCGAACGCGCGCTTGTAGGCGTCGATGGCGTCGCGAATCTGGTACAGCGCCTCGCGCAGCTGCTGTTCCTTGCCGCGGCGCACCACGGTTTCGGTCAGCGGCGCGGCCATGCTGGCAAGCAGCCCGAGCAGTGCCAGGGTCAGCACCACCTCGATCAGGCTGAAGCCCTGCATGCGGCGCTGCGCGATCATGGCCGCGGGCTCCCTTTGGCCGGGGCGATCGCCATCTGGCTTTCCACCACCGGGGCATCGGTGGCCGGGGCATTGCCAGGCACATCCGCCGGCGGCAACGGCGCCATCTGCCGCACCTGCATGGCCGACTCGGTGCCGGTGGCGAACTCCATGTCCGACGGGCTCTGGTACGGCAGGTTGCGCACGATGCGCGGGGTGATCGCCAGCACCAGCTCCGACTTGCTCATGTCATCCTTGTTGCTGCCGAACAGCCGGCCCAGACCGGGGATGTCGCCAAGGCCCGGGATCTTGTTGCCGCTGGCGTTGTGGTCGTTGCGCACCAGGCCGGCCAGCACCTGGGTTTCGCCATCGTGCAGGCGCAGGGTGGTCTGGGCGTTGCGGGTGTCGACCTGGACCGGGATGGTGCCCTGGCGCGTGGCTTCCAGCGGGGTGGCGTTGCTCACCTCCAGGGCTACCTTGATCGCCACTTCGTTGTTCAGGTGCACGGTGGGCTGCACCTCTAGCTTAAGGCCCACGTCCAGGTAGGTGACGCTTTCGGTGATCACCGGGCCCTGGGTGGACGGCACCGAGGTGGCGCTGATGATCGGTACCCGCTGGCCGATGTGGATGCGCGCCTGCTCACGGTTGCTGACGCGGATTACCGGGCTGGCCAGGGTGTTGATGTCCTTGTCCTGGGCGTTGATCTTGGCCTGCGGCGCCGGCGCGATGCTGATGCGGCTGGAGTCGATGCCCTTGAGCTGGTCGAGCACGCTCACCGGCTGGCCGTCGGAGCTCAGCACGCCGAAGGTGTTGGGCCATTGCAGGCCGAGGTCGAGGATGCGCGAAGTGGCCACTTCCATCACCTCCACTTCCAGCACCACCTCGGGGTTGGACTGGTCCTGCGACTGCAGCAGCTTCTCGGCCATGCGCACGGCATCGGGGGTGTCGCGCATGGTCAGGGTGTTGAGGCGTTCGTCGACGAACACGTCGCGGGTCTTGAGCATGGTCTTGACCATGTTCAGCGCGGTGTTGGAGTCGATGCTGGTCAGGTAGAAGGTGCGCATGACCAGTTCCTGGTAGTCCTTGGTCTTCTGCGGCGAGTCGGGGTAGATCATCAGGGTGTTTTCGTTGACGATCTTCTGCCGCAGCTGGTTCTGCTCCAGCAGCAGCGCCACGGCGTCCTCGATGCGCAACTCGCGCACGAAGATGGTGGCCTTCATGTCCGGGCGCATGTCCTTGTCGAAGATGAAGTTGATGCCGGCGACCTGGGACAGCACCTCGAAGATGCTCTTCAGGTTGGCATCGCGAAACTCCAGGGTCACCGGCCGCTCCAGCTTGCTGCGCAGCTGCGGGAACGGTTGCGCGGTGCGCGCCTGCACGTTCTCGATGTCGCTGCGCAGGGCAATGCCCTTCTGGTTCTGCGGGTCCAGGCGCAGCACTTCGCGCATGTAGCGCTCGGCACCGAACAGGTCGCCCTGGCGCAGCGCCGCCTGGCCCAGCGCCACGCGCTCGTCGAGGGTGCGGATCAGCTCCAGCTGGCGGATGCCTTCCTGGGCGCGGCGGTTGTTCGGCTCCAGGGTCAGCACCCGGCCATAGCCCATGCGGGCGCTGGCGAAGTCGTGGCGGATGCGGTCGGCGTCGGCCTGGGTCAGCAGCGCTTCGACCGCGGCCTGGCGGCTGTGGGCCAGGGCGATGTTCAGCTCGGTGTCACGCGGGTCCTCGCGCAGGGCTTCTTCCAGGCGGGCGATGCCGGCTTCGTACTGGCCCTCCTTCATCAGCTGGTCGCTGTCCTTGCGTACCGCGTTGGAGCCGCAGCCGGCAATGGCCACGCACAGCGCCACTAGCAGGAACGGAGCCGGTTTGCACAGCTTTGACGACTTCATGGAGCGCTCCCTACAGACAAAGTCTGCGACTGATGCAAAGGCAGGTAGACCAGGTGCAGCTCGCTGGCCGATACCCGTTCGAGGCGGTAGGTGTCTTCGATCACGTCGCCCTGGCGCACGACGTAGAGTTTTTCGCCGCTCTGCAGGAAGATCTGCAGGTCGTCGCGGTCGCCGATGCGGCCAATGAACTGGAATGGCAGGGCCGGGGCAGTCGGGGCTGCGGCTACGGCGGGTGCGGTGACCACGGGTTGTTCGGTGACGGTGGCCAGGGCCTGGGGTTTGGTCCATTGCTGGGTTGGGAAGAGATCTCTTGAGGCTTGTTCCGGCCCTTTCGCGGGTAAACCCGCTCCCACAGGGACCGTGGATACCGCCGATTTTGTGGTAGTGGGTTTGCCCGCGAAGGGGGCAACACTGTCTTCCTCGCCGAACCAATGACCCGGGGCCCAGGCCAGCGCCGCGCTCACGCCGAGGAAGCCAACCCAGATGACAGCACGTTGTGTGTTCATCACGACCTCGACAGGTAAAGGGTCATGCGCAGGCGGGCGTTGAGCTCGCTGTCGCCAATGCGTTTGCGTTGCAGCTCCAGGTCCTCCAGCACCAGGGTCGGCAACTGCTTGAGCAGGCCCCTGAGGAAACCGCGAATCTGCGGGTAGCTGCCGCGCACCGGCAGCACGATCTGGTAGCGCGCCAGTTGCGTCCTGGGGTCGATGCCCAGGGCATATTCGCCACGCGCCAGGCTGATATGCTCGGCGCTGGCCAGGTGGTACAGGCGCTCGATCAGCTCGCTGGCCCGGGGCTGCCCCGGCAGTTGCTGGCGCAGGCTGTCGAGGGCCTGCTGCTCGGGCTTGATGGCGATCTTCAGCTCGCCACGCCTGACCCGCTCGACCTGCACGCTGGCGTCCGCTTCGGCGGCGCGCAGTTCGCGCAGGTTCTGCCATTGCGGCACCACCCCACCGCACAGCACGCCAACGGCCAGCAGGCCCACCGCAACCGCAGCCAGGCCGACCGGGCCGACGCGACGCAGGCGTTCCTGGAGGATCAGGCTGTTCAGCGATTCACGGGCGCGCATGGCCGGTCTCCCAGGTGGCGGTGAGGGTGAAGCGCACCGGGTGCTCGGGCTGCGCGGCCAGCACCTCGTGGTTGAGCAGCGACACATCGCTGAGCTCGGCACTGGCTTCCAGGCGCTGGTGGTACTGCAGCATCGCTTCCAGGTTGCGCGCCTCGGCGGTGATGCGCAGCTGGCCTTTGCGCGCGTCGGGGGCCAGGCTGAGCAGCGCCACGTCGTCCTGCGGCTGCGCTTCGAGCATGGCGAACAGCTGCTGCCAGGGCCGTTGCAGCTGCTGCGACACGCTTTGCATCTGCGCCAGGCGCTCGGCCTGTTCGCGGCTGGCGGCGCTGCCCAGCGGTGCGACAGTGGCCGGGCGACGGCCCAGTTGCTGCTCCAGGCTGTGCACGCTGGCCTCCACTTCGACCTGCTCGGCCTGCAAGCTTTGTTGCAGCAGCACCAGGCCGGCGACCATGGCAATCGCCACGGCCAGCAGCGACCAGGCCAACGGGCTGCTGCGCCGGGGCTGGAATTCCAGGTCGAGGCGGCGCATGTCAGGCCACCGCCCGCCACATGGCGCACAGCGGGTCGGCGTCGCTGGCCGGCTGGCACAGCTGCACCGCCGCCAGTTGCGGCACCTCGCCCCGGCCCGGGGCATGCAGGTAGACCCGTGGCAGGTGCTCGCCGTACAGCTCGCAGGTGCGCTCGATCAATGCTTGCAGGGCCTGGTCGCTGTCGGCGCAGCCTTGCGCCAGCACTTGCTGCCAGGCCCCGCCGGCGGCCAGCAGCAGCACGCTGCGGCGCGGTTCGGCCAGGACGAACAGGAAGTCGCCCTGCTCCAGCTGTGCCGAGCAGCGGTTGTAGGCGGCCATCAGGTACGGCTGCACCGAGCGCAGGCTCAGGTGACTTTCCCGGCCCAGCGCCTGCAGCCGCTGCAGCAGGGCTTCGGGCAGCGCCGTGGCGATGCGTGCGGCACCGGCCGGCTCGGGCGACAGCACGATGCGCCAGTCGTCCAGCGGCTGCCCGTAGAGGTTTTCGAAACAGGCCCGGGCGTAGGCGTCCAGTTCGCGCGGGTGGCTGATGGCATCACTCCAGGGCACCAGGCAGAAGCGGCTGTAGCGGGCCGACAGCAGCACCCGCAACTGGGCACCGCGCACGGCATGCTCGGCCAGCAGCGTGGCCAGGGCATCGACGGCGGCCTCCCAGGCCGGTTGGGCGGCATCACAGGTAAAGTCGCGGCTGCCCAGCCATTGGTGGTGATTGGTGTGCCAGCTACCCAGGCCTGCACCTTCGGCGCCGAGTACGGCACTGTATCTGTAAGCGCCACGATCAGATGAATGTGACACGGTTGATCTCCTCGAGAGTGGTACGGCCATCCCGGACCAGGTCCAGGGCCGAGGCCCGCAGCAAGCGCAGGCCGCGCTGGCAGGCGAGGTTCTTGATTTGCGACAGGGGGCGGCGCTCGACGATCATCTGCCGCAGGTCGTCGTCCAGGTGCAGCAGCTCGGCGATGGCGCTGCGGCCGCGGTAGCCACTGCCGCGGCACTGGCCGCAGCCCTGGGCGCGGACGAACTTCCAGCCGGCCACGTTCTCGCGGGTCAGGCCCGCGCCGTACAGGGTGTCGTCGTCGACTTCGCACGGCGTGGCGCAGTGCGGGCAGGCCAGGCGGATCAGGCGCTGGGCCAGCACCGCATTGAGCGCGGAGACGAAGCTGTAGGGGTCGACCTGCATCTGGCTGAAGCGGCCGATCACATCGAACACGTTGTTGGCGTGGATGGTGGTGAACACCAGGTGGCCGGTGAGCGCCGACTGCACGGCGATTTGCGCGGTGTCCGGATCGCGGATTTCACCGACCAGGATCTTGTCCGGGTCGTGGCGCAGGATCGAGCGCAGGCCGCGGGCGAACGTCAGGCCCTTCTTTTCGTTGACCGGGATCTGCAGCACGCCGGGCAGCTGGTATTCGACCGGGTCCTCGATGGTGATGATCTTGTCCACGCCGTGGTTGATCTCGCTGATCATGGCGTACAGGGTGGTGGTCTTGCCGCTGCCGGTGGGGCCGGTGACCAGGATCATGCCGTAGGGTTCGGCGGCCAGCCGGCGCAGGGCGCGCAGGGTTTCCTCGGCAAAGCCCAGGGCCTGCAGCTGAACGCCGCTGACCCGGTCGGACAGGTCCTGCTTGTCGAGCACCCGCAGCACCGCGTCTTCGCCGAAGATGCTGGGCATGATCGATACCCGGAAGTCGATTTGCCGGTCGCCCACGGCAACCTTGAAACGGCCGTCCTGGGGCACGCGTTTTTCGCCGATGTCCAGCTCGGCCATCACCTTGATGCGCGAGATCACCTGGTCGGCGAAGGCGCTGCCGCTGGCCTTGCCGGCGCCGTTTAGCACACCGTCGATGCGGTACTTGATGGTCAGGCCCTGGCCGGTCATGCCCAGGTGGATGTCGCTGGCGTGCAGTTTGAGGGCGTCGTACAGCGTGGAGTTGACCAGCTTGACCACGCGGCTCTGGTCTTCGCTGATGCTGGCCAGCGACAGGCGCTGCAGCGGGTCGCTTTCGCTGCTGGTTTCGGCGTCGTGGTCAAGGGCGTCCACGGCGTGGAAGCTTTCTTCGTGGCGGGCCAGGAAGGTGGCCAGGTCGGCGGCGTGGGCCAGGTACAGCGGTGCGCCTTGCAGCACGTCGTCGATCCAGGCCAGACGGGCGTGGTCGAAGGGGTCGGCGAACACGCCCAGCAGTTGGCCGCCCTGCTCGATCAGCACGAATTCACGCTTCAGGCACATCGCCAGGCTGACCTTGTCGAAGCGTGGGGTGCTCGCCAGCAGCGGGTGGCTGCCCAGCACCGGGTAATGCAGGGTCAGGCCCAGGCGCTGGGTGAAGGTGTCGGGGGTGTCGCCGGCCAGCTGTTCCAGACGGGTGAGCAGGCGTTCGTCGCTGGTTTGCAGGCGGGCCTGGGCCAAGAGGTCGCGGGGGTAGGCAGAATATGCTTTTACCTGTGCCGGCCCTTTCGCGGGTAAACCCGCTCCCACAGGATTTTCGATATCTTCAGGATTGCAGTGCCCCTGTGGGAGCGGGTTTACCCGCGAAGAGGCCGGTGCAGGCGGTGGAGCGTCCTGGGTTGCATCGAATGCTTCTGGCATGGCCTGCGACTCCGCTCAGGGGCGCGTCGCAGGCTGGCTCGGCCAGGGGTGCGGGCGCCGCTATTCCCCTGTGAGCAGTTGATCGTCGTCGGGCCCTGGGGGCTTGGCGCCGTTGCGGCGGCGGTCGGCCAATACCCAGCTTCCATCGTACAACTGCAGGGGGAACGATTCGTTCCTGTTCTGGCGTCGTTCGACGAACCCTTCAGCCGGGTTGTCCGTGGCCCTGCGCCGGCGCTCGATGCCCATCAGGTCGAAGACTGCACGGGCCAGTTCCGCCAACGGGAACGGCTTGAACAGGACATGGCTCACACCCAGTTCGGCGGCCCGCTCACGCACTTCGACGGTGGGGTGGGCGGTAATCAGCACGAAGTGGCACTGCCTGTTCCTGCGTACGGTCTCCAGAACCTGAAAACCCTCCATGTCGGGCAAGCGGTAATCCAGCACGATCACTTGCGGTGCCAGGCTTGCAGCCTGCTCGATACCACTGGCACCGTCGTGGGCAACATGAACTTCCAGGCCTTGCGCCTGCAGGTACGCTTGCAGGTTCTGCGCAAGAGTCTGTTCGTCATCGACTACCAATACTCTGTTCACCAAGGTCGACTCCCAAGAACTGCCCGGTTACCCGGTCTGCGAAGTGCGCCCCTGTACAGGCTTGAGCAGGCTTCGTGCCAGGCGTGAATAGTCATGCTGAATAACCGTAACTCATTGATTTTGCAGGTGCACCGATCAATCCCCGCAACGCGGCGGGCAGGCGCACCGGCCCCGTTCCCCACATGCGGGGAAACTGATGGCACACTGCCATTTCGTAATTCCCCAGCATTGGGGAAACGCCATCAGGGGCCTCAGTCGGCGATCTCCACGGTAGCGGACGCACGCAAACGTTGGCGCACGGACTGGCGCGCCTGCGCCTCCCGCTGCCCGATGAGCGTGGCCCTGGCCAGGACCAGGCCCTGTTCGCGTATGACCGAAGGCTCGTCACTTTGTTGCTGCACTCCTTGCAGGTTCTGCGAATTGGCATCATAGAATGCCTCCACTTCGGCCTCGCTGGGCGCGGCGACCGCGCTGAGCTGGGCGTACACCTGCTGCGCGGCCAGCTCGCGCCGGGTGTACTCATTGTACTGTGCCCTATCGAAGCCCGCTTCCGCCAGCCGCCGCTCAAAAATTGCCGGGCTGCCAAGCGCGGCCTCGATGTCGCCCACATGCGCCGACACCTGCTCGTCGCTGATGGCTATGCCGAGGCGTTGGGCCTCCTGCCACAACAGCTCCTTGTCGATCAGTTCATCCAGTGCCTGATCGCGCAGGCGCTGGTACAGGTTCGGGTTGCGGATGCTGGCCACCGCGCGGCCCTGGGCGTCCAGGTATTCGCTGAAATAGCGCTCCAGGCGCATCGTCTCGATCTCCACACCGTTGACCCGCGCCGCCGGCATATCGGCCCAGCTTGCCTTGGCCAGCACCTGCAACAGGCACAACAACAGAACACGCATGGCAACCTCCGCTCAAGGGCTGTCCGGCAGTGGCCGGTACGGGGTGACCGCGGTAAAGCGCGGCCCGGGCAGGGCCACCGCCACCACATGGGCACCGGCCATGCCCTGGCGGCGACCGGGGCCGAAGCCCAGGGCCGGGGTCAGGCCGGTGGACACATCATGCAGGCCTTCCAGCGCGGCAATCAGCTGCTCGCGGCTGGTGTCACGGCCAGTCTGCTTCAACGCTTCGCTCAACAGGCGCAGGGCGCACAGGGTGTTGACCTGCAACGACGCCTGGCGAGGGTCGAGGCCCTGGCGCTGCTGCAGGCCGGCCAGGGTCGCCAGGCCCTGTTCGGTCCAGTCCTCGGGCACGTAGGGATAAGCCAGGAACACCCGTTGCGACCAGAACTCGGGCAAGCGCGCCACGGCGCCGGTCACCTGGCTGGAGGCGCCAAACAGGTATGGCTGGCGGCCGGCTGACTGCAGCGCCGAAGCCAGTTCGGCAAAGGCCTGGGCACGGCCGAGGAAGACAATGCCCTGCCCGTCCACGGCATGGCCAGCAAAGGCCTGGGCCGCAGGTGTTGCCCAGCCCTGCTGCTGCAGGCGTTCGCGCACCTGTTCGGCCAACGCCGCATGTTCATTGCCGGCATACACCACACGCAGGTCGCCCGCTGCCAGGCCCAGCGCTGCGCGGGCGTGGCCGGCCAGGCTCAGCAATTGCGCGGGCAAGCCGGGCAACGGGTCGAAAATCTGTGGGCTGCCGCCGCTGCGTGGGGTGCTGCCGATCAGCGGTACATTGTGTGGCGCCAGCAAGGTTGCCAGGCGCTGGTCGAGCATGGGTACCAATGGCGCGATCAGGGCGAACACCCGCTCCTGCTCCAGCAACTGCTGCAGTGCCCGTTCGGCGCTCGCCGGGTCGGCGCCCGGGTCGAGCACTACCAGTTCCAGGCGTCGCCCGTGGATGCCACCCTGCTGGTTGAGTTGCGTCAGGCCGTCTTCCAGCACCGCACGCACCACCTGCCCGGCCTCGGCCAGCGGGCCGGATGCCGGCAGCAAGGTGCCCAGGCGCAGCACACCCTCCTCCACGCCGGGGTCGCGCTCCTGGGCCAGGCGCTTGAGGTAGGCCGTGAGGTTGCGCTGGTCGGCCAGGGTCAGCTCGAAGCGTGGCATGGCCGGGTCCAGGCGATTGCCAGCCGGGTCGAGGCCTTGCTGAATGGCCCGGGCCAGGCTGCTGTCGGTGTAGGCCGGATAGCGGCGGCCGTTGACCTCGCGTTCGCCCTGGCCTTGCGCCAGGCGCTGCCAGTCGAGGCTGGGCGGGCGTACCCCCCCTTCGGCGCGGCCGCGGCCATCGTTACCGTGGCAGCTGGCACAGGGCAGCACGCTGGCGGGGACCGTCATGTCACTGGCGCCGACACGGGCTTGCAGCTGTGCGTCGCTGCTGGAGACGCCTTCGCGGTAGAGGTGTTTGCCGGCTTGTTCATGTTCGGTCAGGTCCAGGGCAAAGGCAGAAGAAAAGTGTGCCATGCCGAGCACGAACGCCAACCAGATCGCAAGCCCTGTGGGAGCGGCCTTTGTGGGAGCGGCCTTGCGTCGCGAAAGGGCTGCGCAGCAGCCCCAGCGATAGTTGCACCAACCCAGATAACGGGGAGCGCTGCGCGCTCCTTTCGCGACGCAAGGCCGCTCCCACAAAGACCGCATCCACAAAGTGAGTTCCCAGAGTGGCAGATGCCACAGAGGCCAATGCCGCAGAGATCGCATGATGCTCACCGCCCTGCCAAAGGCAGTGCCAGCAACTGCATGCGCTGGGCAATCGCCGCAGGCGGCGCATCCGGGCGGATCTTGCTCCAGCGCTTGCCGGCCACGTCGCCGGCAATCAGCTGTGTCGAATGCTGCTCGGGGCTGGGCAGGAACTGGCCGATGCGGCCGAGCACCAGGTCGACATTGGCCTTGTCACCCGTCAGGAACAACCAGTTGGGCCCATCCACGCCCTGCTTCTCGGCAAACGCCTTGAGCACCTCGGGGGTGTCGTTGAGCGGGTCGCTGCTGATCGACACGAAGGTCACCTGGCTGGCCACCTGCGGCCCCATGGTCTCGCGCACTTCACGCAACTTGCGGGTAATCAGCGGGCAGGCGTCGGTGCAGTGGGTGAAGATCACGTTGAGCATCACCACCTTGTCCTTGAGCACATCGCTGTAGAAGCGCAGCTCGCGGCCGTTCTGGTCCTTGAGCACAGTGTCGGTGAACCAGGTCTGGGCATCGCGGGTGCCGCCGCCACTGGTCATCGCCTGCGGGGCCGGTTGCGGTTCTGGCGCCTGCGGGGCATGGCCGTCATGGGCGAACGCCACCGAGGCGAGGATCCACAGGCAGCCACCCAGCACCAGCCAGTCAAAACCGCGCATGCCAACGCGGCGGTTGCTTACCTGGCTCATGGTTGCACCTCGTGATGGTCGGCAATGGCCGTGCTCTTGGCATGCACACGGCGGGCGCCGAGGCGGTTGATTTCGTCGATCAGCACTGCCGGGTCGGTGAACCCGTAGTAGCGCGTCCAGTGCCCGGTGCGCCCGTCACCCACCAAAATCAGCGGCGGGTGCTGGCTGAGGTCGGCGCTGAAGCTGCCCAGGCCCTTGAGGGTTTCGCTGATGGCGTACGGCGTGCCGGTCAGCCAGCTCCAACCCGGCCCCTTCTGGAAGGCCTTGGCGTAGTCCTGCAGGCGCTTGGCGTCGTCACGTTGCGGGTCGACGCTGATCGACACCAGATGAATGTCCTGCCCTACCCGGCCACCCAGCTGCTGCTGGACCTTGCCCATGATCGACGACACCACCGGGCACACCGTGGTGCAGCTGGTGTAGATGAAGCCCATGACCACCAGGTGGTCGCCCACCAGGTCTTTTTCCAGGCGTACCGGCATGCCGTCCTGGTTCAGCAGCGAGACATCGGCAAAGCGCACGCTGGCCTTTTCCTGGCGCGCCGCCGGCGGCTGTTCGGCGTGGCCGTTGTGGTCGTGGCCACCATGGGCCTGGGCCAGGTTGCCGGCCAAAGCCAGGCTCAGAGCCAACAGTTTGCAAGCATGCTTGGCGTTCATCGCAGATTCCTCACGTCATTCTCGGAAACGGTGGACGATGCGGCCGGCAGGACGCGCAGGCTGGTGTAGTTTTCCTCGGCGAACTTGCGCCCCAGCGACGGCGACTGCACGTGCAGGTACCAGGCGCCGGCTTCGGGCAGGGTCAGGGCTGCCTGATAGATGCCCTCGCCCACCTCCTCCAGTTGCAGGTTTTGCGGCATCGACGAAGGCGCCAGGAAGTAGCGCAGGCTCAGGTCGCTCAGGCCCAGGCGCGGCTGGCCGTCGTCGCCGACGATGCGCACCCGCGCGGTAACGGCGCTGTGCTGCGACAACGGCCGGTCCAGGCCGATGAACTCGGCGTGGGCGCCCTTGCGCCTGCCGGCATTCGGCGCTGCGGCCACATCGGTGCTGAAGCAGTGGATGATCTGCGGCTGGTTGAGCAGGAAGGCCACGTCGAACTTGCCGGCAGCGGGCATCTTAACCGTCGAGCCGTACACGCCCGGCGCCAGTTCGCGCAGGCTGCGGTCGACGACGATGGCGGCGCGGGCCTGGTGGCCACGGTTGTTGTAGCCGGACATCGGTGCGTTCATGCCTTCGGCGTAGAAATAGGTGGTGTTGTCCACCGGGTTGACCACGAACACCGAATTGTCGTCACGCGACACCGACAGCCCCTGGGCCAGCGGCAGGTCACCGGCCTGGCGTGGCGCCGCCGGGCCGGCCTCGAAGCCCTGGATGATCGGCGAACGCCCTTCGCCCAGGCTGGCCAGGTTGATCATGCTCACCTTCGGCGAAGCCAGGCCGCGCACGTAGGCATAGCCCTTGGTGAAGGTCAGCTGGTACGGTTCGGCCGCCACCGGGATCTGGTGGATCAGCTTGTCGGTACTGGCGTCGATCACCAGGGCCTGGTTCTCCAGGGTGTTGAGCACGATGCCGTAGCGGCCATCGCTGCTGAAGCGCATCGGCCCCAGGCCCTGGGCGGCCTGGACCGTGTGGCGCAGCTGGTGGTTGCGGGCATCGAACACGCGCACGCTGCCCTCCTCGCCATCGACCACGTACACCGCCTGGGACAACGCCGAATAACTGACCGACAGCGGGTGCGGGCCAACCTTGATGGTCTTGGCCAGGCGCATTTCCGGGATGTCGATGACGCTCAGGGTGCCGCTGTCGCGGTTGCTGACATAGGCGTAGCGCGAGTCGGCACTGAAGGCGATTTCGTGGTGCCCGCCGCCGGTATTGAAGGTTTTCAGGGTGTTGCGCCCCGGTACATCGATCACCGTTACCCCGCCCTTGGCCGGATCGCTGCTGTTGTTGCCTACCCACAACCGGTGCTGGTCCGGCTGCAGGGCCACGCGCAGGGGCTGGTCGCCAGCGTTCAGGTCGGCCACGCGGGTGAAGGTTTCGGTGTCGATCACCGAAACCTTGCCGCGCTCCGGGATGGACACGAACACCAGCTTGTCGTCACCGGTGGCCACCCAGTCCATGGGCCGCCCAGGCAGGTCGATGCGGGCCATGGTGCTGGTCACGCCGCCCACCGATACGGTCGGGTCGATCACCGTCAGGCTGGCGTCCTTGTTCATCATCAACAGGAAGTAGCTGTTCAGGTCGAGCAAAGGCCGGGCGCCGATACTGCTTTTGAGGAACAGCGCGACACGGGCCTTGCAGCTCTGGTCGCGGTCGCCCTCCGGGGCCGACTGCGTCGGGTCGATCCACGCCCCTGGGGCCATGCCCGACAGCGGCTGGCCACTGGCCTGGTCGCTGACCTTGAAACGGATGTTGGCGAAGCTGCCCTCCTGCAGCTCGCCCCCCGCCAGCGGCCGGGCCTCGAACTCCACGGTTACGCCGTCGCGGCTGAGCCGGTGCGGGGCCTGCGGGTCGTCAGAGCCCTGCAAATACTCGCGCGGATCGCACCAGAGGCTTTCATAGGCCACGCCCAGGCCGATCAGCACAGCCCCCAGTGCTACCCCCATGTATGCAAGGCGGGTCTTCTTGTTCATGTTCGCGCCCCCATTTACCGTCACTGCGCCGGTGCCGTTGCCGGCGGCGCTTCATTGGTCACCCGCAAGATCCCCCACAGCCCCGAGAGGTTGCCGTAGGCGGCGTAGTCGCGGAACAGGTAGTCGCCCGCCACCGCGTTGGCACCGCCGGCACTGGGCAGCATGAAGCTGAAGTGCGCGGCCGGCAGCACGCTTTCCTGGGCCCCGATGTACATGGCCATCGGGTTGTAGCCGAAGCGCACCGAGCCGATGCCGGGCAGGCTCAGCGGGTAGCCGTCCACGTCGTTCTTCTCGGCCTGGTAGTTGTGCAGCGGCCACAAGTGGCCATCCAGCTGGTAGACCATGCCGCGGCTGCCACCACTGGGCATCACGATATGGTTGCGCACTGGCTGGCCGGGCTTGGCGTACAGCACCGGGGTTTGCGGGTCGCCGCCGACCAGGGCGTTGGCGTAGGCCATGTGGGCGTTGGGCACATCGCCAAAGCCCAGGCCGGCGGCGCGGCCGAAGGGTGAGTCGGGGGCCATGCCGAAGCGCAGCCACAGGGGCTCGGTCTTGTAGTTGACCGCCATGTTGCCGTTGTCCTGCGGGTCGCCAGCGGCGCCGTTGCCTTCGGTATTGATGCCCTCCACCGGGCGGCCGTCGGCCCAGCGCATGTTCAGCGCACGCTGCCAGACCGTGACGAAGTCGCGGTAGTCCGGCTGGCCGGTGACCTTGACCGTAGCCTGGGCCCGTGTTGCGGTGTCCTCGGTCCAGGTGGCGGTCTGCGGCAGGATGCTCATGGCACCCACCAGGCCTTTCTGCGGCTGCTTGATGAAGTCCGACGGGGTCAGGTTGAGGCCGCCGAACTCGATGGCCGTGGTGTTGATGTTGTCCACCGTGCGGCCCAGTTGCGACACCGGCTTGCCTTCACGCTCCAGGTGGCCGGCATAGTACTGGTAGGTACGGGTCGGCCAGGCGCCGCTGGTGCCGGCACGCGGGGCCACGGTCTGCACCGGGTTGAGGCCGACGTTGGCGCCGTCGGACTTGGTGATGTCGTAGGCCAGCAGCTGGGCATGCAGGCCCACGTGACTGGACGGCCGCATCAGGTTGTTGGCAAAGGCGGTGGCACCCTCGCTGTCGAAGCGGTCACGCTTGACCACGTTGTGCATCACCGCAGTGCTGGGCAGGTCCGGCATCACCAGTGGCAGGCGGTTTTCCAGGGTGATGCTGATGCACTCGCCGGCGTTGGCGCGCAGCACCAGCGGCTCCACGGGCACGCCCGCCTTGAGCTTGCCGGTGGTGGCGTCCAGGTCGGCCTTGCGCACGTACAGGATCGCGGTCGGGTCGTGCAGCGGCGCGCTGTGGCCACCGATGGTGAAGGGTTCCCCATCTTCGGGGTCTACCCCACTGACCAGCGGGATGGCGGTCTTGCGGCTGTTGAACACCAGGGTGCCGCCGTTGGCCTTGAGCGGGCCGCCGACATGCTGGCCGACACCGGCCGGGTCGTTGATGCTGACGCCGTTGCGGTTCTCGAGGATGTCGTTGGCCAGTGCCGCGACGATTTCGTAGCTGCGCTTGACCGTGGGGCGGCTGCCGATGCCGTTGGGGTTGGCCGTGGTTTTCGGGCAGATGCCATCGAAGTTCACGGTGTTGCGCATGGCCACCGGCTGCGGGTTGTTGGGCAGCGGGAACAGGTCGGCACGCTGCGCGGTGTAGTTACGCATGATGCCCCAGATGCCGTTCCAGTAGCCCTCCAGGGCCGCATCCAGCGAATACAGGTAGTCACCGTTGGTGGCTGCGGAACTGGAGATCATCGACACCGGTGCCATGAAGCCCAGTTGTTCGGAAATACCGATCATCTGCGATGCCTTCCAGCCCGAGTTGGAGCTGTTGCCGTAGCCGGTGCCGTTCTGCAGCCACTTCACGCCATGCAAGGTGATGTTGTGCTCCTCTTCATGGCCACCGGCGTGCATGCGCAGGCGTACGTTGTCACCGGAGTAGGTGCGCAGCATCGGGGTAAACGGGTCGCCCGGTTCGCTGCCGGCCACGTTGATGTGCGGCGGGAACAGCGTGGTGCCGCCGGTGGGGCCGACCGCCGAGGTGATCGCCGAGGGCGCCAGGTTAAGTGCCGGGATGGCGCGGTCGGTACGGGTTTGCAAGGCGTAGCTCAGGTCGCCGGCCAGGCCGTCGGCCTGCATGCCACGCTTGCCGTCCGGGCCGACCTTGTTCGGGTCGTACACACGCAGGGCCAGGGGCTCGTTGCGGTAGTTGACGACGAACATGCCCGGGTCATCCACCGAGATCGCCTGCGGGCAGGGCCGGCTTGGGCAACCGGGGTTGATGCCGCCGCGTTCCTCGACGATGGCTTCCAGCAGGTTCGACGCCTTGCCGCGCACCGGCGGGTTGATGGCGTAGCGGAAGCTGTCGGCGGTGGCCGGGTACGACTGGGCATTGGGGATGCCGTCCGGCCCGGCGCCGACGTACACACCGGCCTCGTAGGCGTGCTGGAAGTCGCTGTATTCCAGGAAGAACTCGCGGTAGCTGTCGTTCTTGCCGTCGCCATCGTGGTCACCGGTCTGGATCACCGCCTGCCACGAGGTCGGGCCACCGTCCTGGCGCGTGGCCGGGTTGTACAGCTTCTCGCCGGTTTCGGCGTGGTACCAGGTGGAGTTGGCCGGCTCGGCCAATACGGTGGCATACAGCCCAAGCTGCTGGTGGGTCGATGGGCCGAGGTGGTCGTGGGTGAAGATGGTGCCCAGGCCACGGTCGACGTTGTACACGTTCACCAGTGGGTCGGCGAACCAGCGCTGCATGGCCGTGCGTGCGCCCAGCCAGTCGGCCCGGCCGAAGCGGCCGAAGTACGGGTGCTGCCGGGCTTGCGGGCAGGCGGCGGTGCCGTCGCGGCTATCGCCCTGGGTGCAGCCGTTGTAGGCACGAATGGCCTGCACCCGCTCGACCACGCTGCCGGGCGAAAGGATGCCGTCTTCGTAGTTCCAGCCGTTGGCCGAGCCATCGGCGGCGGTCAGGTCCCACTTGGGCAGGTGAATGTGCTGGCCGATCACGTCGGTCGGGGTGCGCACCTGGTAGTCGTCCATCTCATAGATGTTCGGGATCAGGTTGGTGTGCTGGTACATGGTGCAGTCGAAGGTGTTCATGCGCATCACCAGCGGCTCTGGCGGGCGCTGCTTGGTGATCACCGGCCAGGCGTCTTCCCACAGGGCGATGATGCGGGCCTGCGGGAAGTGGTAGCCGACCTTGTTGTACACCGCGTCGAACTGGATGTTGGCGCCCTTGTAGATGCGTGGGCGGTCGGCGGTGAAGGCCGAGGCGCCACGGAAGTTCAGGCCCGACAGGCTCTCGCCGCTGAAGTACTCGCCTACCCCGGAAGACTGGGTCAGGCGTTTGCCCCGGTCATCCATGCACGGCTCGTAGAACGGCGCGCCGGCAGTCGGCAGGGCGCCGTTGGTGCGGAACGCCTTGGCCACCGGCTGGCTGCCGGGGATCAGGGCGAAGCTTGGGTGTTCGGCCAGGGCGTGGAACTGCATGGCCGCCTGCTCGACATCGGTGCCCTCTTCGGGCAGGTAGATCGGCTTGGCCTTGTGTACCACCTTGGTGAAATCGAGCTTGGTGGTGGTGGTTTCGGCCTCGCCGCCGGCGGATACGCCGTCCAGCGCATGGCGCCCCAGGCCGCCATCCCAGCCATCGACCTGGTTCGGGTCGAGGTTGGCCCACAGTGCCTTGCCGCTTTCCTTGAGCTGGCGTGCCATGGCCGGGTCGAGCATGTCCAGTGGCGGGGTTGGTGGGCGGTTGCCCACACTGCTTTCCATGCCGCCGATCCAGAACGGATAGCCAGGGTTTTTCAAGGTGCCGTCGGCGTTGCGGTTGGCGTCGCTGCGGTCGACCAGCGCCAGCGAGCCGATGGCCTTGCGAACGGGCGCCTGGTTGGCTGGCTCCTCATCCTCTTCTTCCTCGGGCTCGTCGTCGTCATCATTGGCGGCAACCAGCGCTTCGGACAGCTTCGGTACCACCACCACCTTGCCTGGCATGGGAGCCATGGCCTTGCCAGGTAGCGGCACGATGGCCGGGATCGGCGTGCCGGCAACGATCTCGCCATCGGGCAGGGCCCGGGCGCCAACCGCCGGCTTGCCGCTGCGCAGGGCGAACGGGGTGCTGTGGAAGCCGTTCTCGCCCTGCCCGCTCACCTCGAGGCGGGTGCCTTCCTCGAACACGTCGTGCACCCGCCACATGGCCCACATGCCCTGGGCGAAGTGCGGGTAGAAGTGGCAATGGTAGATGGCATCGCCCGCCACCCGGTTGCGGTTGCCCGAACCGCCGTTGGCGATTTCGTAGGTGTAGCCGACCCCCGCGCCGATGCCCTGGGCATCGATGTAGTCGGAATTGTCGTCATTGGGGTTGAACAGCCACTGGTGGCCGTGCAGGTGGAAGATGTGCTGCTCATGGCCGTTGTGGGTGTTGCGGAACTTGGTGAAGTCACCGATGTAGCTGTGGTGCACGTTGGCCGGTTCCGCCGGGAACAGGGCCATGCTGGCCTTGACCCCGACAGCGCTGGCCGGTGGTACCTCGCCAGGGCGGATGTGCTCCAGGCCGACGTTGGCCGGCACGTCCACCAAGGTACCGACGTCACCGACAGTGTGCGCACTGAGGAAGAACTCCTCATAGGCGCACGACAGGCAGTCATGCATCGGCCCCACGCCCAGGCGGTTGGCCACCACTTCGGCGCCCATGCCACCGGAACCGTAGTTGATCATGAACGAGTCGCGGGTGGGTTCCAGTACGTGGCCCATCACCGGGTCCGCCCAGTAGCCAGGGAACGCCTGGGTGCCGGCAACCTCGTCGGCGAACTGCGAGGCGAAGTCACGGAACGCCTCCAGGCGGTTGGGCAACGCCGGGTTGCGCTTGCCCAGGCTTTCCAGCGGATAGGTGGATTTGGGGAAGCTGCCATCGGGGTTGGGGCCCATGACGATGGCATCGGTTTCGCTGTTGATGATCTGGTTGCCGTCGACCATGGCAATGATCGGCTTGCCAGCCTTGCCTTCGGCGATCCAGGGCTGCATTTGTGGGTAGCGGGCTTCGTAGTCGATCACCGGCTGGCCGGTGGCGGTACGGCCGGTGGTGGCCAGGCGCATTTCTTCTTCGGTGAGGGTATTGCGGTAGGTGCGGCCGAGTTTGGGCACCACCACTACCTGGCCGAACAGGCCGTTGGCAACGTTACCCGCAGTGCCCTCGCCGCCGAAGGTGGCGGCTTTGCTGGTAGCGGCGAAAGCGCCTTCGCGTTCGGCGTACAAGGTATAGCTGCGCGTGCTGCCAGGGCTGACGAAGAAGTTGCCGTTACGCCCGGTGTAGGCAGAAATGTCGGCGATGCTGTTGACCGCCTGCATGCCATTGACCTGGAAGCCGACCATGCGCTCGGCCACCTGCTCGTCGGCGACGAAGCCTTCGGCGGCTTCGTTTTCGAGCTCCGGCCCCTCCTCTTCGCCCTCAGCCTCTTCGGCCTCGATGCCGTGCTTGTTGGGGTTGGCCTTGTAGTCGAGCAGGTTGGTCAGGTTGACGGTAAGGCATTCACCGGCGGCCACCCGCAGCACGATGGGCCGCGGGCGCTTGTCCGGGCGCAGGGTGACCTTGCCCGGTACTGCCGCCCCGCCGCTGCTGAGGGGGACCATCTTGTCGTCCACCACATCCTCGCGCAGGGCGAACATCATGCCGTTGGCGTTTTGCGCGCCAAGGCGGTTGAACATCAGTGGCTGGTCCAGCGCCACCACGTTGGCGACCAGGGTGCGCTGGCACTGCACGGCGGCTTCGCTGGTCGACTCCCAGCCGAGCAAGGCCAGAACGAGTGATGACAGGATGGGGCCTTTGAGTGGCATAGACATGCTGCACCTCCGGGACACAGGATCTCTGCGTGGAGCTGGAGCAAGGTGTATGCCAGGAGCGGATTGCTTTTGTTTTCAGTTGGTTGCAGCGGCAAACGAAACAGATTGGGGAGGATTCCCCAGCGGTTTTCCCCGAAACGGGGGGTGGGTTGCAGGTGTTCGTCACAAGATTTTCAGCGCCTGTAAGACATTTCTGAACATAAATCCAAATACTTCAGAAACGACCCGCTTGGGAATTATCCTACGCGCGCTGCCGAACTATCGCTGTTGTCGGGGAAACACCTCACGGATAACGTTTTCGGGTCGCTTTGGTGACCGGGCATGAGAACCCGACAGATAAGCTAGCAGCACCTCTATGGTGGCCGTACGTGGGCGGGCTTTCGCCTGGCCGGGTCTTTGCTAGCTTCTTCTCGGCTTTCTCACACCCGCGTACGGCTGCCACCTTCAATCCATGAGAAAGATTCCGGTGGTAGTTCCATTCCTCTAGAAGCTGGAATTACATAATGAAAAAGCTCGTCCCCGACCCACCCGTCAAACTGACGTCCCGCCCCTTCTACACCATCAACCAGGACATGCCCTCGGTTGAAGCTCTGATCCACACCCTTCAGCTGATGTCTGGCATCGAAGACACGCTGGACGAATTCATCTGCGCCAACGCCGGCGAGCCCGGCATCAATATGTTGGTCAATGCGGTACATCATGTTCAGATGACCAAGGCCCTGACAGAGTTGCTGTTCCACCGACAGGCCGGGGATATCACCTGGCATTGAAGTAGAGTCGACTGGCCTCATCGCCGGCAAGCCAGCTCCCACAGGTACAGCATTGCTCTCGAGGTTATCGCTGTACCTGTGGGAGCGGCCTTGTGTCGCGAAAGGGCCGCAACGCGGCCCCAGGGTTGATGCGCAACAGTTGAAATTGCTGGGGCTGCTTTGCAGCCCTTTCGCGACACAAGGCCGCTCCCACACAAATCGCGCCACCTTTTGGAATTTGAGCAAGACAGTTGCTCCCAGGTACAGCGCATGGCTTGAAACCGATGCGGTCGGTGTAGGAGCGGCCTTGATCTGGTCAAGTAATTTTGGACACCGGTTAAGGTTCATGCCGCTGCCTTGAGCTTTTCCTCCATGGCTACTGGCGTTTCATAGCCGTTGTAGCTGT